>JADHSV010000021.1 GCA_016776725.1 Rhodospirillales bacterium | reverse complement strand
CTTGAAGGGCCGATGAGGGAAGATCGTGAAGCAGCGAAATTACTTTTAGCGTACGGAGCGACGATTCTTCGACCGCGCCAACCTGGGTGTCGGTACTTTTGCCAAGACCATTCCGGTTTTTGAAATTGTTGTCGGGGCGCGCATAAGGGGCTGGGTAATTTGTTCCGGTGTTATCGTCCTCGCGACGTTCGCCCACAACTCCACTCCCGCAGTGACGGGTTTATTGAGTGCACAGCAATATTATTCCGACAAATAGCATATATTCGTTCGGAAAATTTCTCAATGATGGCAATTATAATTATTTAATTTAAATCATGGGTTTTTCCGCCAATCCGGCTTCCCGGCCAACTCAAAGCCGAAAAACGGGCCGCCAGCGACTTAGCAATTTGAGGCTGGCGGCCAATCAATCGATACGGCTTGGTGATTTAAACCTTGGTAATTCCGCCCGCCTCGTTGGTTTGCATACCCGCGGCCATCAGTTTTTCTGGCGACGTGACACGGCAATCGGCGAGCGCATCGTAATTTGGTGTGAAGCCGAGGCCCGGCGCGTCGGGGATTTTTACCCGATCATTTTCGGGGGCGGGCGCGCCTGTAAAGAACTTCTGCCCGGCCTGCCACATGCCCCAGTGAAATTCCACCAGCCAGCCGTTCATGACGCCGGCCATGGTGTGCATGTTGAAGATGGGCCAGCCGCCGCCGTTGGCGATGGGCAGGTTGTAGGTCTGGGCCAGATGGGCGGCTTTCAGGGATTCGGTAAATCCGCCGTTGTAACAGCAGTTGGGCTGTAAAACGTCGACGGCCTGATTCTCGACCAATTCGCGGATGCGCCAGCGATGCCCTTCCATCTGCCCGGCGGCGATGGGAATGTTCGTTCCACGCCGCAGATCGGCCATGGCGCGCGCGTCGTTCTGGTGCAGGGGTTCTTCGAACCATGTCAGGTCACAATCCTCAACCGCCCGGCACAGCATCTTGGCGTCGATGGGGGTGAACCGGTAGTTGGCGTCGATCATGATGTCGACATCGGGACCGACGGCATCGCGCACGGCGCGGATACGCCGGGCATCCTCGCGCCAGCCGCCCTTGTCATTGGCGACCACCATCTTCAGGCGTGTGTTCCCCTCGGCGACGAATTTTTTGGCGTATTCGCAAAGCTGATCGATATCGAAGAACGGGTAGCCGAAGGTGATGTAGGTCGACGCCCAGTCCCGATGGCCGCCCATAAGCTGGGCCACCGTGCGCCCTGTGGCTTTGCCGTGAATGTCCCAGCAGGCGATGTCGATGGCCGACAGCGCATTGGAGACAACGCCCGTATAGGCGCGCGGATTGACCTTCCACCAAACGGCCTTGTGAATGGCCTCGGTGTCGCGCGGGTCCATGCCCTTGATGGTGGGAAAGATATCGTGCTCGATGGCGGCCACCTGCGCCCACGGCAGGAATGCTCCGGTGACGCCATGCCCGGTCAGGCCCTCGTCCGTTTCGACCTCGCAAAAGGTCAGGACGCGCTGCTCCATGGGCTTGTCGATCATCGGAAGAAATACCGGAAACTGGTGAATACTCGCCGTGATTTTTTCGATCTTCATAAACAACTCTCCGTCAGTTCGCGGACGTTCTGTAAGATTTCCAACGCGCGAACGGTTTCGATGATTTTGTCGGTTTTTGCCTTGGGCCACCGGGCAAACTCGGCGCAGCCGCGGAATTTTTCCGCCGCCTCGTCATATGTCATGGGATTGGCCGGGCTTCCCTTGCCGAAATCGGCGCGGCCCGAAATTTCGCGGCCATCGTTCAGTTTAATGTGGATGATCGTTGTCATCTTGTCGTATCCCGCGGCCTCGGCCTCCGGGTGCACGCCGAAATCGATACGCGAAATCAATTCCTGCACGTCGGCGCGGTTGACCACATCGTCGGTGAATTCCGCCAGGCCCGCACGGCCCTCGATCAGCAGAACCGCCATGCAGAACTCCATGCTGAATTTGGCCTGAAGCTCGTTGGTCGGCTTATGATGAATCAGCGCGTTGGGCATGTTGTGGTTGGTGCCGACGGCGACGCTTTCCACCTGATCGGCGGCAATGCCGTGCTCGCGGATCAGGCGGGCCATTTCGGTCATGCCCGGATGGGTCAGCGAACCCGACGGGTGCGGCTTGATAGACACGCCCGGCGAAACGAAGGTCCACGGGTCGCCCAGGCGCCCTTGAATGGCATCCAAATCATAGCCGCCGCCATGGGCCTGGAAGAAGCCGCGTGGCGCTTCAAGGATGCGCTCGGCGGCGGTCCAGCCAAGGGCCGCGAAATCAGCCGCGACAATGCCGCTTTCCGCCGCCCGGCCCGCATGAAACGGCTTGGTCATGGAGCCGAAATTCTCGCGCAAGCCCGCCGACTGGCTGGCGGCGACCGCCAGGGCGCGAACGGTCTGCTCTGCATCGAACCCGCCCAGTTTGGCGGCGGCCGCAACCGCGCCCAGAGGGCCGCAGGTGGCGGTGGAATGAAAACCGTGCTGGTAATGGCGCGGCGAGATGGCCTCGGAAACCTTGCATTCGACCTCGACGCCGATGTGGTAGGCGAGCATGAAATCGATGCCCGAAAGCCCGGCAACCTCGGCGTTCGCCAGTGCGGCGGGCAGGACGGGCGCGGTCGGGTGGGTCAACAGGCCATAGACCCGGTCCTTGCCCACGGCCAGTTGCGTATCGTCGAAATCATCCGCGTGAATGGCGACGCCGTTGGCGAAAGCGGCGAAGCGCGCCGGAACCTTCAGATCGGTTCCGATCACACTGGCCGCGCCAGACGTGTTCATGGAGGATAAATAGGCCCCCACGATGTCGCCGCTTTTGGCGACTGATCCCGACAACGCAAGCCCCAACCCATCAAGGATGGATTTCTTGCCCAGTTCAATGAGTTCGTCGGAAAGGTCGCTCCAGGCTGTACCGGTGATAAATTGGGCGACTTCGTTGGTGAGACCGCGGCCCTTTTCGGGGTCGATATCAGGTGTGAATTTTTGGATTGTGGTTTCGATCACGCAGGATACCTCGTGTGTTGTTTCAACTACTTTTCGCGCGGCGGATATCGGCCATCTTGCATACCAGGAAGAACGCCTGACGCAACCCTTCCGCGTTGGCGATGCCTTGGCCGACGATGTCGAAGGCGGTGCCGCTGGCCGGTGTCGTGATGGGAACCGGGACGCCACCGGTTACGGTAACACCGCGCTTGAACCCCATCAGTTTCATGGCGACCTGCCCCTGGTCGTGATACATGGTGACGACGGCATCGAAATGCCCGTCCTTCGCTTTCAAAAAAATCGTATCGGCGGCAAAGGGGCCGCTGGCGTCGATTCCCTCGGCTTTGGCGGTCTCGATGGTCGGCGCGATGATGTCGATTTCCTCGCGGCCGAACATGCCGCCGTCGCCGGCGTGCGGGTTCAACGCGGCAACCCCAATGCGCGGCGCATCGAACCCGGCCGAGCCCAGGGTATTGTGGGCCAAACGGATGGCGCGAAGGATGCGTTCGGGCGTGATCAGGGCGGCCACCTCGCTCAGGGGAATATGCGACGTGGTGCGGGTGGTCCACAGATCGTCCAGCACGTTGTGCTCGCAGAAGGGGCCGTCGAAATCCAGCTCGCGGGCAAAGAAAATATGCTCGTCGGCAACCGGACAGCCGCCCAGCTTCAAAGCGTATTTGTTAAGCGGCGCGAAGCAAAATCCGTCAATCTTTCCGGATTTCGCCATGTCGAGTGCCACGCTCAACGAGTCCAGACAGGACCGCCCGCCCGCCGCCGTGGCTTCACCCGGCGTGATTTCCTCAGCCGTGATGGAAGGCACGTCGAGAATGGGGACGTCCGCGGGAACGGTCATTCCGGCGACCTCTTCAGCCATGCGCAATATTCGCATATCACCAATGACAAGGATGTCGGCGCGTTCCCGCACATCTTCGCCAGCCAGAAGTTTGACCGCCATTTCCGGCCCGACGCCGTTGGGGTCGCCGAGAAGCACACCGATACGAGGTTTCATATGACTATTTCCCGCGAACCATCTTCCTGATCTGCCCAAACAGGAAGGGGCCGAACAATCCGAGGAAGGTAAGGATAAAGAAAGAAACCGCGATGGGGCGGCCGAAGAACATGGTCCAGTCATGCTCAAACAGCAGAAGCGACTGCTTCAACGTGTTTTCAACCAGATCGCCCAGAATAATTCCCATGATGATGGGGGCCGGGGCAAACCCGTATCGGCGAAGCACGAAGCCCAGCAGGCCAAAGACCAGCATGATGCCGACATCGACCATGGCCTGTTCCAGCGAATAGGCGCCGACAACGGCAAGCACGAACACGGCGGGCCACAGGAAGGTGCGCGGGATCAGGGTGATGCGGGCAAACAGTTTCGCGCCGACCAGCCCGATGCCCAAGAAAAGGATGTTGGCCACCAGCATGGCGCCGAAAATACCGTACAGCAGGTCGGGCTGTTCCTGGAACAGATACGGTCCCGGGCGCAGGCCATGAACCAAAAGCGCGCCGAGAATGACGGCGGTCGTGCCGCTGCCGGGAATGCCCAGCGCCAGCGTCGGAACCATGGCTCCGCCGGTGGCTGCGTTGTTGGCCGCTTCGGGTCCGGCAATGCCTTCAATGGCGCCGGAGCCGAATTCGTCTTTGTTTTTGGACCAGCGGCGGGCTTTGTTGTACCCAATCATGGCCGCCACGGTGCCGCCTTCGGCAGGCAGGATACCGATGAAAGTGCCGATGCCGCAGGAGCGCACGATGGTCTTCCAAACCAGCTTGAAATCTTCCTTGGACGGCAATTTGACGGCGATGGCGGCGACCCGGTTGTAGACCATGTCCAGGCTGGCCGCCTGGGACAGCAACTCGGCGCCACCGAAAATGCCGATCATTACCGGGATAAAGTGAATGCCCTCGGTCATTTCAGGATAGCCGAAGGTGAAGCGTTCGACCCCGGTTGTGAAATCAATGCCGACGGTGGCAACCAGAACGCCGAAGGCGCCGCCGATCAGGTTCTTGACCGCTGAGCCCTTGGTGATGGAGGCCAGCATGGAAAGGCCGAAAAGGGCCAGCGCGAAATATTCGGGCGGCCCGAAGCTATAGGCCATGCGCGCCAGCATGGGGGCGGCGACCAACAGAACGATAACGCTGAAAATGCCGCCGATGGTGCTGCTAACGGTGGCCATTCCCAGGGCTCGGCCCGCTTCGCCGCGCTGGGCCATGGGGTAACCGTCAATAGCCGTGGCGGCGGCCGGCGGTGCGCCGGGCGCGTTAATCAGGATTGCCGTAATGGACCCGCCGAAAGTACCCGCACAGTAGAGCGCAGATAGCAGGGCAATGGCCGGAACCGGTGGCATCATGACGGTGAAGGGCAGCAACAATGCCGTCGCCATGGTCGATGTCAGCCCCGGCAATGCGCCCACCAGAACGCCGCCGACAGTGCCGCACAGGATGACGAACAGCAAATACGGGTCCGTCATAATCGAAATGGCGTGAAGAAATCCGTCCATTAACTAAGCCTCAGCGGAAAAATTCTGTAAAGAAACCCAGCGGGAAATTGACTTCCATAACCCGCGAGAAAAGGAAATACACGAGCACCGGATAGATCGCGGCGAAGATCGCTATGACTTTGAACCTGCGCTCACCCCATAGAATCGGCAGGGCGACGCAGAACAACATCATCGCGGCAATGATCCCGACAAAATCGACGATGCCGACGAAGACGACCAGCAGTCCCGCCGACAGATATACGACCTTCGGAATGGGTTTGCGCTTCTTGGGATCATGGCCCCGCGCCTGAAACATCATAATCACGGCAAAGGCTGAAATCAGAAAAAGCAGAAGCCGCGGGAACTGTTCGGGTGGAACGCCCTGCGCCATTGCCGATGGCACCTCGTCGAAAAGAGTCGTCAAGTAGAAAACGACGGCGCAGAACAAAAGGACGGCGATTCCCATGGGGAAATCGGTGTGAATGGAGAAGGGGCGCGGCCCCTGATCGGGCCGCGCCTTGTTCCCGTCACCATTTTGCGTGGTTTGTAAGTCAGTCATCTAACGCAAAATCGCTTCTTCCTACTTGATGAAACCCAGTTCCTTGAGGCTCTTTTCGCCGTCGGCGTAGAGCTGCTTGATCTGGGCCGACCAATCGGCGCTGCCGACGATGCTGTCGGGGCCGAGGCCGACGGTGTTCAGATAGCCCTGGTAGTAGCTGTGGTTCATGGCCTTAACCAGCTTGGTTTCCAGGGTTTTCAACTCGGCTGCCGGAGTGCCCTTAAGGGTCACAAAACCGCGAACCGTCGAGAAGGTGGCATCGATGCCAAGTTCGACCGAGGTCGGTACGTTCGGCAACGGTCCCATGCGCTTCTTGGCGAGAACCACGAGCGGCTGGATTTCACCGGCCTTGATCTGGCTTTCGGCTTCCGAAAGGTTCAAAACGCCGATATCCACGTCGCCGCCGATCAGGTTGGTGACAATATGTCCGCCGCCTTCGTACGGGATGTAGTTGATTTTGATACCAGCCTTGTTGGCGAAGGTGGCGACCGTAACCTGATCGATGCCGCCCACATGGGTTCCGGCAACTTTCAGTTTACGCTTCGCGGCTTCGGCCAGCATGGCCTTGGCGTCTTTGAACTTGCCGGCCTTGGCCATCAGCAGCTGCGGATCGTCGGTGGCGCGCGCGATGCCCACCAGATCGTCGATCTTGAGCACGGATTTGCCCATGGCGATGGTGAACAGATGGCTGGGCGTGATGGTCATGATCGTGTAGCCGTCGCGCTTTTTGCCGTTGATGTAGTTCATGGCCACGGCGCCGCCGCCGCCACGCTTGCTGACCACCGTCATATCAGTTTTCAGTTCGCGCCGCGCCCGCATCATCATCATGCGGGTGGTGACGTCCGTGCCGCCGCCGGCTCCGGCGTGGGTCACGACTTCGATTGTTTTCGACGGGTATTTATCCGCCGCCTGTGCCGCACCGGCTGCCAGGCCAAGCGCGAGAGTCGCCGTTGCGCACGCGAGGAACGCACGGCGCGGGGTGAAAATGCTGTCCGTCATGTCTGAATGTCTCCCTATATCCTCTGAACGCGGTTAAGCTCGCGCTTCGGCAAGGCGATTATAGCGCTTCTCGCGAGCGACCTTGGTATGGTGGCATTCGGTTACGTTGGATTGAATTGTCGTTGCCCCGGTCATCCGCATGTCCTTAGCCGTTTTCGGCAATTCCATGCGAACGCAATTCCCTGTCACATCCCGGCGCACGTTGTTCGTCCTTCGGATGCTCACCTCCCGACAATGATGGTGCAAGCCAGCCGGAAATGTGTCAACATAATTTTGTCGACATTCGACAAATTTGTGTATTCTTATGTTGGACGGGGAACGAACCAAAGAAAACATTTGGGGCGGAAAATTCAATGAAGGTTTTCGTGCTGGATCCGATCAATGCCAAAGGCATCGATTTCTTGCGTAAAGAGGTCGATGTCGTGTTGTGGGACGATTCGGCGGCCGGACAATGGCATGACGAGGCCGACGGGGTGATCGTGCGCGGAACCACACCGTTGAGAGCCGATGATTTTGCGTCTGCGGTGCGGCTAAAAGCGGTCAGCAAGCACGGAACCGGGGTTGACCGCATCGATCTGGACGCCGCGCGGCGCAACGGGGTGCGGGTAATGAATACGCCCGGCCTTAATGCCGAGGCCGTGGCCGAAATGACCATGACCCTGGCGTTGGCCGCGGCCCGCAGGGTGCCGATGATTGATCGCCTGCTGCGATCGGGGCAGCCCGTCGCGCGCGAGGATTTCGACGGCAGCCGCGCGGGCGGGGCGCAAGGATTTTGGGGGAAAACGGTCGGCATTATCGGCATGGGTGCCATCGGTCGGCGGGTGGCCGCAAAGTGGTCGGCTGCATTCGGAATGAACGTGGTGTGGTTCGACCCATTCGTTCCAGAGGCCGCGGGGAGCGATCTGGAAGGCGAAAGGATCGACGATCTCGAACAATTGCTGGCGCGGGTCGATCTCTTGTCGATCCATGCGCCGTTGACCAAGGAAACGAAAGGGATGATCGGGGCCCGCGAAATTGCCCTGATGAAGAACTCGGCGGTGCTGGTCAGCGTCGCGCGTGGCGGCATTGTTGACGAGGGCGCGCTTTTTGATGCGCTTTCCGATGGGTCGCTTTTCGGCGCGGCGCTTGATGTCTTCGAACAAGAACCGCCCGCCGCCGATCATCCGTTGTTCAGCATCCCGTCGTTCGTTGGAACGCCGCACATTGCCGCGGGAACCATCGATTCGCGGGAATATACGTCCATCGTCGTCGCCCGCCAGCTTGTTGATGTTTTGAACGGCGGCGAAGGCGCCAACGTACTTGTTTAGAAATGCTTTAGTTGACACGGGGAGGGGGATTAACTTACATCCGTCGCGCCATGAATAAAGCAAACACCGCACCCAGAAGCAAAGCCGCTCAAACGCTGGAAATCCTGCGCACCCAATCGCTGACGACGATCGTGCTGGAAGAGCTTGAGCGCATGATCCTGTCCGGCGAACTAAAGCCGGGCGAACGTATCAACGAGAAAGCCCTTGCCGAACGGCAATCGGTCAGCCGTGGACCGATCCGCGAGGCTTGCCGCCGCCTCGAACAGGCGGGATTGGTTGAAATCGTCGTCAATCGCGGCGTCTTCGTGCGCAAACTTAAGGCGGGTGATGCGGCGGACATCTGCGACATCAAGGCGGCGTTGTCGGCGCTGGTCGGCCGGACCCTGGCGTTGAGTATCACCGATGAACAACTGGATACGTTGCGCGGCATGGTCATGCGATTGGAGGATCTGGCCGCGCGGGGTGATGTCGCAACCTATTATCCCATCAACGTCGAATTCCATAACGTCATGCTGGGCTTCACCCGGAACGACCGGCTTATCGAGATGTGCACTTCGGTCGATAAGGAACTTTACCTGTTCAAACGCAAGAGCATGGACGTGGGGCCGGGGCTTGATCGCTCGGTGGCCGAGCATCGGGTCATCATCGACGCCTTGGAAAGTCGCGACGAACACGCCGCCGGGGAAATAATGTGGCAACACGCCATCACCGGCAAATTGCGTCTCCTGGGTGCCCTTCCGGCGACGGAAAACGGAAGTTAATCGAAAACCGAACTCACGCTGGCGCCCGCCTTCGGCCCAATTGAGAACCCCTTTCAACAAGCAATAAATTGTCAACAACCGACAATTTATTGCTTGTAATCTTCCCTTTTCCTCCATTACCGTAACGGCTCGTTCAAATAACGATAACGGGCGGAAACACCAATTAATCCGCCCGCGCTGTGGGAGGAATTCTGCATGGATGTCATCGCGGTTCACGTGGATCGCTGCGTGGGTTGCAAGACCTGTGAACTGGCCTGCGCCGTCGAGCGCGGAAGCGAAGGAAAAACGCTTCTAAGCGCGGTTCGCGAAGCCCCGCAACCGCAAACCAGGGTGCGTGTGGAAGGTGCCGGCGGTGTCTCGTTCGCCATTCAGTGCCGCCATTGCGCCGATGCGCCGTGTCTGGACGCCTGTCTGACCGGAGCCTTGGCGCGTGATGCCGCGACCGGTTTGGTGCGGGTCAATGATGATCGCTGCATCGGGTGCTGGACGTGCGTGATGTTCTGCCCCTATGGCGTCATTTTCCCATGGCCCGAACGCAAGCTGGCGCTTAAATGCGACCGCTGCATGCACATGGAATCATCGGCCTGCGTCGATAGTTGTCCGACCAGCGCCTTGGAAATCGTCAACGTCGATAAATTGGCCGACGCAATGGCCGAAAAACGGCGCAGCGCGGCCATGGCGGCATCCGGGATTGCGGCGGACGGCGCCGTTCTTCTCGATCTCGCGAAATAAACAAACCTCTCCGGGGAAGCGTCAGATATGGAAAGCATTCACTTAAAATCAGTCGATCCAACCAGTCAGGATCTCTTGCGTATCGCGGCCCGGCGGGGGCTGGAACTTTCGTGGGAACGCTATGAAGCCCAGCAGCCGCAGGACGGATTCCAGCGTAGCGGCCTTAGCTGCGCCTTCGGGTGCCTGCATGGTCCGTGCCGGATCGATCCGTTCGGCCGTGGTGCCGCCAATGGCATCTGCGGGATCGACCGGGATCAAATGGTCGCGGCGTCGCTTCTGCGCCTGAGCCTGAACGGCGCGCTGGAGGCCGGCGTATCGGGCGATGGATGCGCCCAGGCGGCAAACATGCTGAGCCGCCCGCAGGGCTCGGTCGAAGAATTGGTTCGCGCCGCCGTGGGTCTCGGCGTATCGGCCTTCAAAGCCAGCGGCGACTCCACCGGAGTTTCCGGCGCGTTTAAGGTCGGATACGGCGTTCTCGCAGGTGACGGTCCGGTCATTGGCGTTTGCGGCAGGGCGGACGAGGAATTCGTGGCGGCCCTGATTTCGGCCAACGGGCCGGGCCGGGTGGTTTCCCTGGGAGACTGGATATCGGTTGGCGGCGAACTTCTGCCGTTCGCGTGTTCCTCAGGCGAAGCCGAACTGGCCATCGCATCAGGGTGCATTAGCCAAGTGGTTTGCGGAGCGGGCGCCGATCCCGCCATCTTAGCCGTTTGTGAACAGGCAGGCGTACCTGTCGGCGTCGAGGCCATTGATACGATAGCGGGAGCGACCGATTTCGTGCCGCAGCCCGGACAAGTTGGGGAGGGAGCTGTGAGCGCGCCCGGTGATATCGCGAAAGGCCCGTTGTGCCTAATCGGCGGGACCGATATGCCACAGCAGTCCATGGGATGGTTGGCGAGCGAATTGCCGGGCGCGCTTGCGGCGACCGGTCAAAACGTGGCTGCCTGGGGCGACGCCGCCTTGTGGGCTACCAAAGCCGGAACCGCGGGCGTGCAGGTGCTCGATCCCGTTCGTGGACCGTGGGATGCCTGTGAGGCCGCCGGACCCGACCTCAAGGGGATTTGTTTCACCGGCCTGTCCGGTTGCCGCGATCTGGCCACGGCCTTGGGCGCGGCTGCGTCGGGCGCGCGGGTTTGCGCCGCCACCCCGCTGCCGGTCTGGGGAAGCGAGGCCGTTTGCGACGCGCTGACCGAGATCGTCGGGGAGGCCGGCGGCGAGTTTGCGCATTTCGATCATCCGGCAAGTGCCGATGAAATTCTGGCCTGGTTTGGATAATGGGTACGGCCAACTACGATCTGGTTGTTGTGGGCGGCGGCGCCGCGGGGCTTAACGCGGCCTTTTCGTGCCGGGAGCGGTTCCCTGAAAAGCGGGTGTTGCTGGTCGATCGCGAATCCGAAATCGGCTACTACCGCACCCTTCTGCCCATGTTCATGGCGGGCAACCTGACCGAAGACAAGCTGTTCTTCTGGAAACCCGGCGATGACGAAAATCTGGACACCCGCCTTGGCGTTCAGGTGCGCACACTGGATCGTACAGCCAAGTCCCTGACCCTGGATAGCGGCGAAACCATTGGGTACGCGCGTCTGATTCTGGCCTGCGGCGGGCATCCCGTCGTGCCGCCGGTGTTCGAGCGCGCCGTCACACCCGAGGGCGTCTTTCCCGTGCGCGGGCTTTCGGTGGCCCGCGAAATCAAGGATTGGCTGCCCGACCACCGCGACATCGTCGTGCTGGGCGGCGGTCTGGTGGGCTCCAAGACATCTGTTTTCCTGCGTCTTGCGGGTTTTGGCGTGACCCTGGTCGAAAAAGAATCCCACATTCTGCCGACCGTTCTAAGTGCCGATACCGCCCGGCCCCTGCAACGCCATCTGGAGAATATGGGGGTGCAGGTCAAAACCAGCACCACCATCGACCAGTTCAAGGCCGATGGAAACGGCGCCGTCACGTCGGTGCGTCTGGCCACCGGCGAATGGCTGCCGTGCGGGACGTTTCTGGTGGGCATCGGTTCGGCGCCGGACCTCGGCTTTTTGCAAGGCGCGGGCCTTGTTGAAGACGGCGAACTCATTGTGTCTCCAACCCTGCAAACCGTCGATCCCGAAATATTCGGCGTCGGCGACGCCATCTACATCCGCGTGGCCGGGGGCGACAAACACAATCCATGGACCTGGCCGCAGGCCGTCAATCAGGGAAAGCTGGCCGGGGCCAACGCCTTTGTAACCAGCCCTGTCCCGCTGAAACGCACCACGCGGGTCAATGCGCAAAATATTGCGGGCGTTCCCATTATGATTTTGGGCGGACCCGGTGTGGGGTCCAGCGTCGAGGCGCGGCCCGGTCCGGGCGACGGCGTGTGGCGCGAGTTTTTCATGCATGACGGGCGCATCGTCGGCGGTGCGCTGGTGGGCGATATCGCCGGGGCGGGGCCCTTGCATTTCACCATGGCGGGCGGCGAAGACGTGTCGGAAGTGGCGGACGATCTTCTTGTGCCGCGAACCCGAGCCTTCGGCGCGTCGGCCTGGAGCAGCCTGGGACAGGCGCGCCGGGCGACAATAATACCTGCGAAAGGAAATGACGGATGCTGATCAGGGAAGAGCTTTGCGTTGGTTGCGGGCAGTGCCAGCCCTATTGCCCGACCGCCGCTATCGGCTTCCAGGGAATGAAAAGCGTGGTCGATCAGGATGTCTGCTACGAATGCGGAACCTGCTTACGGGTTGGCATTTGCCCGGTCGACGCGCTGGCCGAACATCCCATGGTGTACGAATATCCCCGCGCGCTGCGCAAGTTCTTCAGCGACCCCTCGGCGACTCACAAGGCGACCGGCATTCAGGGCCGGGGCACCGAAGAATCCAAAACCAACGACGTCACCGGGCGGGTCAAGCCGCACGAGGCGGGTATCGCCATCGAGGTCGGGCGGCCAACCCTGGGCATGGGATTGCACGACATTCAGAAAATTTCTCAGGCGCTGGCGCGGGCCGGGATTAACGAGATCGAGGAATGCAACCCGATCCATTCCATGATCGCCGACGAAGCCACCGGCACCTTGAAGGAAGAGTTGCTGGGCGAGCGGGTGTTGAGCGCCATTATCGAGATTTCCGTACCCAAGGAACGGGTTCCGGTGGTGTTGCAGACCATCAAGGAAGTGGCCAAGGAGGTCGATAGCGTCTTTATGCTCGACGTCTTTTCGACCCTGGGGCCGAACCTGGAAATCCAGCCGGACATTCTGGAAATGATCACGGACGCCGGTTTCAACTGGCGGCCCAACGCCAAAATCAACATGGGCCTGGGCCGGGCCTGGGAATAGGACAAGACCATGACCCACAGTCTGCACAGGGAAGGTACGCGCGACTCGCTGGAACGCGATTACGTCGTCTTCATCTATCCGGCGCGCGGTTTCAACTACAAGGGCAACCAGCCCAAGGTCCGGCATCTGGTCGAGATTATTTACCAGAACGAACCGGTGAACATGATTTCCACGTCGCTGCGCCAGAACCTATACAGCGAAGTTCCGCACGAAGACGTGCTGGACAGTATCAGCAATGGTGACGAAAGCACGCGCGTCTATAGCTGCTTCAAGAACCGTGAAAACATCAAACAGCTTTTGAAGGATTTTAAGGAAGCCGACGAAGGCATCTCGATCATGGTCAGCGGATTGGTTGACCGGGTTCGCGATTTGGCGGCCGAGGTAGGCCTTTCGCCGCACACCATCAATCTTTCGCTGGGCATTCAGGGCAACGTGTCGCGTCTGCCGCCGCCCGATATCCGCCAGTTTACCACCATGTGCGGGCACGGCGTGGTTTCGCCTAATCTGGTGCGCGACCACATCCGCAAGGTCAAAACGGGCCGCACAACTTCCTGGGACGCCAGCGTCGCACTGGCCAAGCCCTGTGCCTGCGGCATCTACAATCCGTACCGCTCGAAGGAAATGCTGGATGACCTGACGCCGGTGTACACAGTCAGCCGCTGGTAATGCCATGATCTCGCACCGCGCCCGGGTGGCCGTCACAATGGGTGATCCCGCCGGGATCGGGCCCGAAATCACGCTTAAGGCCTTGGCCAGACCTGAGATATTCGAGTTTTGCGTTCCCATCGTTTACGGAAACGTCGCCGCACTCGAAAATTCCGTCGAACCGGCAGGTGCGGACCTGAATATCCGCGCCATCGACGATCCCGCTGACGCCAAGGGCGAGACGGGGGTCGTTGATGTTGTCGAACCCGTACCTCTTGATTTATCCGCCTTCAGCGTCGGGGCGGGCAATGCGGCATCCGGGGCCTTCAGCGCCGGGTGCTTCGGTGCGGCGATAAAGGACGGCATGGCCACCAAATCCGATGCCGTCATCATGGGGCCGGCCAGCAAGCAGGCGCAGAACGAGGGCGGCTACGAGTTCGCGGGTTTCCGCGAGACGGCGAATCATTTCACCGGCGTGGATGATACGGTTCTGATCACCTTGGGCGACACCTACAATCTGGCCCGCGTCACTACCCATGTGCCGCTAAGCGACGTCCCGCGCCTGTGTTCGCGCGAAAACGTTCTTGGGGTGATTAGGCAATCGGACGCGGGCATGAAGTCCATCGGATATGCGAAGCCCCGCATCGGCGTATCCGCGCTGAACCCCCATTGCGGCGAGGGCGGCCTGTTGGGGCGCGAGGAAATCGAGGCCATTGGTCCAGCCATTGAGGACGCGCGCAGCGAAGGGATCGAGGCCTCGGGCCCCTATCCCGGCGATACCATATTCCTGAACATGAAGGCCGGTGAATTCGACCTTATCATTTCCATGTTCCACGACCACGGAAACGCCTGCATCAAACTGGCCGAATTCGGAACACTGGTGAATTTGCTGGCCGGAGCGCCAATCCCCATCCTGACGGTCCACCACGGAACCGCATTTAACATTGCCGGGCGTGGAATTGCCGACGAAACCAATCTCGTGTGCGCCTTCTACACGGCAGCGGGACGCCAGACACCCGCTTGATCCGCGTTCGGGCGCCGATACGCGAGGGCTCAGGTCCCTTCCATCCACTTCTTTAAAACGGCGACGGCCTCGTCTCCCAGCAGTTTCTCGCCCGATACGGCCCGTTCTTCGATGGGGCGGGTCAATTCCTGCATCAGGGTTCCGGTTCCGAATCCGGCATCGCCGGATTGTGCGGACGAGGCCGCAAAGTAAACCCGGTCAATCCCCGCCCACCATATGGCGGCTGAGCACATGGCGCAGGGCTCGCATGACGTATACATCTCGCACCCGGAAAGATCGGCCGTGCCCAGGCGGGATCCGGCATCCCGGATCGCCACGACTTCGCTATGGGCTGTCGCGTCACACGTGCTGCCAACACAATTGCGCCCTTCGCCAACGACTTTTCCGTCTTTCACGACAATGGCGCCGAAGGGACCGTCACCGTCTTCTCTATTCGACGCGGCGCTGAGTTTGATCGCCTGGCGCATCAACTCGTTTTTATCCATTTTTCCGTCACCTCTTTCATCGCCCGGAAGGGGGCCTCCCCGAACAAACCATTTTTTGGGAAGTCAGATTAAAATACAACGGCCATGCATGGCGCGTCCCTGAAAAGTGGGTCGGCAAGACAGCGAAAAAAAAGGCGGGACCTCTTTTCGAGGCCCCGCTTTTAAGTGGAGGGAGGCATTACAACCTTTGCTATGAAAGGCTTAGGCCGCTTTTTTGGCCTCGCGGATTTCCTTGATCAGGGCCGGGATCACTTCGGCCGCATCGCCCACGATTCCCACGTCCGCCACCTTGAAGATGGGGGCCTCGGGATCGTTGTTGATGGCGATGATGGAACCCGATCCGTTCATGCCGACCACGTGCTGCACCGCACCGGAAATGCCGACCGCGATATACAGCTTGGGTGATACCGTGATGCCCGACTGGCCCACCTGCAGGGTGTGGGGGATCCATCCGGCTTCCACCAGCGGGCGCGATCCGGCCAGCGTTCCGCCCAACTCGTCGGCCAGTTCCCGCAGCATGTCCAGATCATCGGGCGAATTCAGACCCTGGCCTCCGGCGACGATGACTTCGGCGTTTTCAATGCCGCCGCCGGTTTCACCCACCTTTTCGACTTCCAGGATCTTGGTGCGCACGACACCGCGTTGCAGGGCCACGTCGAAGTCCTCGATGTCGCCCTTGCGGTCGATTTCCGGGTTTTCGCTCACGGCGAACACGTTGGGGCGCACCGTGGCCATCTGCGGGCGCGAGAAGGGTGTGACGATGGAGGCCATGATATTGCCGCCGAAGGCCGGGCGGGTCTGGATCAGCTGTCCTTCGTCGTTGATTTCAAGCTGCGTGCAATCGGCGGTCAGGCCCAGTTTCAGCCTTGCCGCCACGCGCGGCCCCAAATCGCGCCCGTCGGGCGTCGCGCCCAGCAGGAAGATGGACGGCTTTTTGGCCGCGACCATGGCCGAAATAACGGTGGTGTAGGCATCGGTCGAGTAGGGCCACAGCAGCTTGTTGACGAAGCGAATCACGCCGTCCGCGCCGTGGGCGAACAAATCGTCGGTATTCACGGGCCGTTCGTCGGAAAGGACCAGAACGCGGATTTCCTCGCCTGTTTTTTCGGCCAGACGCCGCGCTTCTGCCAGCAACTCGAGCGTTACCTTCTTCGGGACCAGACTTTCACCATCCGCACTTTCGCCACACTCGGCCCAGATGAAGATGCCCTTGAACTTGGCCAGTTCCTCGGGCGTCGCTGCGGCCCGTTCGATGGTGATGGAGTGTTCGCCGCAGACGTTCGCGCAGGCGCCGCAAAGGGTGCAGTTGTCCTGCACGACGGCAATCTCGTCGACGATCAACATGGCGGCGAAGGGGCAGTTCTTTTCGCATAGGCGGCAGCCGCTGCAGGTGTTTGTGTCAATAAGCAACATGGGGCTCGCTCCTTATACGAAATGCTTTTCTTTGAGGATGCCGACGACTTCATGGGCCGCGGCGATTGCGTCGGTGCCGTTTACGATCCGGCCCGCCTCCTTGCTTATGGGCGGGAAGACCTTGACCACTTGCGTTAAGGATCCCTGCAGGCCCAGCTCGGCCTCGTCCAGCCCCAGATCGTCGGCGGTCATGACCGAGATGTCCTTGGCCCGCGCATCCAGAATGCTTTCGAACGAGCATACCCGGCGCGACGCAGCCCCCTTGCTGACCGAAACCAAGCCCGGCATGCGCATCTGTACCCTCTCGAATCCGCCCTCGTTTTCACGGCGCACGCGGACGCGCTTCTTCCTTTCGTCCAGCTCCAGGCCGACGCCGTAGGTAATCTGCGGAATGTTCAAAAGTTCGGCCAGCATGGGGCCGGTCTGGGCGGTGTCGCCGTCAATGGCGTGCTTGCCCACCAGGATCAGATCGACGCCGTCCAGCTTTTCGATGATCTTGCAGATGGTCAGCGCCGTGGCCCAGGTATCGGCTCCGGCGAACTTGCGGTCGGTCACCAGAATTGCGCTATCACCGCCCATTTCCAGGCAGCGCAGCAGGGCGGCGCGCGCCTGCGGCGGCCCCATGGACAGAACAACGATTTCAACCTCGCCGTCCGGTTCGGCTTCCTTCAATTCCAGCGCCAGATCCATGGCGTATTCGCAGAAGGGGTTTAGGATGGAGGCTACGCCGTCGCGGTTCAGCGTGCCGGTTTCGGGGTCCACCTGAACGTTGGTGACCTCGGGGACTTGTTTTGCGCAGACCAGGATTTTCATCGGGCCGCTCCTTCAAAATCGAGAATATCGCCCGGATTGAACATGGCCTTCGGATCGAGCGCCAGTTTCAGGGCCTTCATTTCATTCATCTGTTCGGGCGTGTACATGACCGACAGGAATTTCTTTTTCATCTTGCCGACGCCGTGTTCGGCCGAGACGGTTCCACCGAGCGCCACCGCTTTTTCAGCGAAATCGCGATAGATGGCCAGACCCTTGGCAAGGTCGTCCATGTCCTTGGGCAGAATGTTCACATGGAAGTGGTTGTCGCCGATGTGGCCGAAGGCGACCCATTCCAGCCCCGCCGTATCCAGCTTGGAGCGGTAGAAGCCCCAGATTTCGCGCAAGCTATCGTTCGGCACGGCCAGGTCGGTTCCCAGCTTGTGCAGGCCCGGATAGGTCTTTTTGCGCTCGCCGATCACCGCGTTCACGGTTTCGGGAAGAGCATGGCGGAAATGGCGGAATCGCGCCAGATCGCGCCGCTCATACCCGGCCCACGAATTGTCCAGCGATGATCCGCACCGCGCCGTCACTTCCTTCAACTTGGAAAAATCCGGGTTGGGATCGTCGGCGTTAAAGGAAATGTCGTAAAAGATGGCGGCACCTGCGTCTTCGGGGATGGTCGGCATGTCGATGAATTTGGGATTGTCGATCTGCTTGGCGCGAAGCAGTGCCAGCGCGTTGCCGTCATAAAACTCCAGAAACTCAGGCGCGAAGTCGGCCTCGTCGCGAAGCGCGATGACGAAGTCCAGCGCCGCCGTGTCGCTGGGCAGGAACTGCACCACCGAAATGCCTTCGTGCATCTGGTCCAGCGCCACTTCGATCTGGCTGACAACGCCGAACAAGCCTTCGGACCCGATGAACAAATCAATCATGTCCATGCCGGGGGCGGCGAAGAATCCCGCCGTATTCTTGGTTTTCGGCATGTCGTAGCCGGGCAGGTTCAGGATCGTGGGGTTTCCGCCAGAATCGATAACCGTGAACTTGCGGCCGTCGGTGGCGAAGTATTTGCCGCGCGGAATATCCAGCATTTCGCCAGACGCCAGAATGACATGCAGGCGGCGGATCCAGTTGCGGGTGTCCTTGTATTTAAAACTGGCCGCGCCCGACGCGTTGGTGGCCACCGTGCCACCCAGCGAAGCGCTCATTTCCGTGGGATCCGGCGGATAGAAGAAGCTGCGCGGATCGTTCTTGAATTGCTCCAGCTGGGCCAGCGTCTCGTCATTGGCGCGCGCCTGCAGGCCGGGGAAATTCTTTTTATTGGCCCAGTCGTTCAAATCCTTCAGCGTCACGGCGGCTTCCGCCGTCACCCGCCATTCGTTGGTGCCGTCGTCCCAGCGGATATCCACCGTTTTGTCGAACCGGTCCAGCGCAACCACGGCGCCACCCGCCGGAACGCAGCCGCCCACAAGGCCGGTGCGCGCGCCCGAAATGGTGACGTTTGCGCCGCGCGTGTTCATCTCGCGCATGATGGCCGCAAGTTCGGCCTCGTTGGTCGGGAAGAACAGATAGTCGGCGCCCTGATGCGGCAGTTTTGACTCGTCGGCCAGATAGGGCGCGTAGTTGGCACTGATTTCGTTCAGGCCGTCGATGCGCCTGACGCTATCGAAGTCGACCTCGGGGAGCTGTTGGCTGGTAATTTCGTTCATGTGGGCTCTCTCGGTTTTTACGTTTCCTGGGTTAGTTTTGTTTGTCGATCAGGCCAAGGCGCTTGGCGGCGCTTAGAAGATGCGAGCGCACGTTCCGGCGCGCCGCGTCGGCGTCCCGATCGGCAATGGCTTCGCAGATGCTTTCGTGTTCGCGCTGGGCGGTGGGCGTCCATTGTTCGACCAGTGCCGAATTTTGCCGCGCCGCGGCGATGGACTGGGTCACGCGCACGGCCAGAAAAATCATGAAATCGCGGTAGTAGGGGTTGTTGGCCGCATCGGCGATGGAGCGATGAAAGGCAGCGTCGGCGTCAACGCCGTCGGCGCCGCTTGACGCGGCCTTGCCCATGCGAACCAGCGAGTGGCGAATACTGGCCAGTTGCGCCTCTGTGCGCCGCTCGGCGGCCAGGGCGGCAGCGCCCGTTTCCACCTCTGCCCGAAGCTCGAATATGTAGCGAAGATCATCCTGATCGGACAGGTTTTCGGTGCCGATGCGCCACGTCAGGCTGGGCGGAGTTTCGCAAACAAAGCCCCCCAAGCCTTGCCGGGTTTCAATCAGGCCGTCGCGTTTCAGACGCGCCATGGCCTCGCGCAGCACGTTGCGGCTGACACCAAACTGTTCGGAAAGGGCGGCTTCCGTGGGCAGGCGCTGGCCGCGCGCCAGCGTGCCGTCGGCGATGTCGCGCTCAATCACCTGCGCGATTTCCTCGGGCAGATGCTTGCGACGTGTCACCGCGCCGAAACGCGCGGCAGTATTGCCATTTAAGTCCGTCATCGAAACGCTACCATCCGCCGGTATTTTTTGTCTTGGCGGCTCCCGTTCGTGGCAACCAAAAATCCACGAAGCGGACAATAGCAAAAATCAGGTTGTCCTACAACCCCACAACCTCGCTTTAATAGGCCGCTTTGTAGATACCAAGGATGTCCTCGCGGGAAACCTCGCGCGGGTTGTTGTCGAGCAGGCGTTTGATGGCGAAGGCTTCGCCCGACATGGCTTCGAGGTCGGCCTCGGGGATGCCGAGGCGGCTCATGCGCATTTCGATGCCCAGGTTTTCGCAAAACTGAAGGGCCGCTTGGGACACGTCGCCGCTGACGCCCAGGGCATCCAATACGAAGGCCGTGCGCTCGGGGGCAACCGATGCATTGAAGGCCAGCACGTGCGGGAAGATCACGGCGTTGGCGTGGCCGTGGGCGATGTGATGGCGGGTTCCCAGCGGATAGGCCACCGCGTGCCCGGCCGCTGTGTTGACGGGCCCCAGGCAAAAGCCGCCGTACAGGCTGGCCAGCGCCAAGGCGGTGCGGGCTTCCAAATCCTCGCCGTTTTCAACCGCGCGCCCCAAATAGCGGCCAATCAGGCGGATGCCTTCGGTGGCGTACACATCAATGGCCGGATGGGCCTTGACGTTGGTATAGGATTCCACGCAATGAGCCAGCGCATCAACGCCGGTGGCGGCCGTCAGGGCAGGGGGCAGCGAGACCGTCAATTGCGGGTCCAGCGCCACCATGTCGGCCAGCATGTAAAGGCTTTCCACCGCCATCTTGCGGGCGTTTTGCGTGTCGGTTACCAACGAGCGCGTGCCGCCCTCGCTTCCCGTTCCCGCCGTCGTGGGAACCTGGGCCAGAAGGGGCCGTCGCCCCTTGACCAGATGCGCGCCGACCACGTCGGCCAAAGTTTGACCGCCATCGCCCAGCACGGCGGCCAGCTTGGCCAGGTCCATGGCGCTGCCGCCGCCGAAACCGACCACCAGATCGGGGGCCAATTCGGCAGTCACGGCCAACACGGCGTCCAGATTGGCGATATCGGGTTCGGGAACCACGTCGCCAAACACTTCGACCTTGGTTTCAGGCCCAAAACCCAATAACCCAACCCGGTCCGCGTTAAAGGCGTCGGCAACGACCAATACCTTGCCCGCACCTTTCGACGCCGCCCATTCGGCCACTTTTGAAGCCACACCCGCGCCGCATTCGATGATCGGTGGATGAATGATGCTCAGCGGGCGGGAAACGTCGGCCATGGGAAGGTTCCTCCGGTTCATTTTTCTTGGACGAAACGACATCACCCGGTTGTGAAACGAAATGTGTTGCCGCCGCCGGGGATCGCATTGATTTACATAGGGTACGATTGCTCCATGAGGTTCGCCAATGATTTCTTTCGTTCGCGCGTTTATCGTTTTTATCGCCGTGGGATTTGCTGGTTCCGCCTTTGCCGATCCGTCCGTTTGGCAACGCACCTGGCCCAACACCGATTTCGAGAAGCACTCGGTCGACTACGAGACCATTCTGTGGGGCGGGGTGCCCAAGGACGGCATTCGATCCATTGAAAACCCCGAATTTTTCCCGGTTTCCAAGGCGGCGAACCTGACGCCGACCGATCCGGTGATCGGCGTCGTTATCAATGGAGAGGCGAAGGCCTATCCTCTGGCCGTTCTGACCCGCCACGAAATCGCCAACGACGTGATCGGCGGTGTGCCGGTGGCCGTCACCTATTGCCCGCTGTGCAATTCAGCCGTTGTGTTCGACAGGCGTGTCAGCGGGCGCGTTCTCGAATTCGGCGTTTCGGGGAACCTGCGCAATTCCGACATGGTCATGTACGACCGCCAGACCGAAAGCTGGTGGCAACAGTTCCTGGGCGAGGGCATCGTCGGGGAAATGACCGGCGTTAGACTGAAAACCATCCCGTCGCGCCTGGAATCCTTCGCCAACTTCAAGGCCCGCGCGCCGCAAGGACAGGTCATGGATGCCCGCGGTTACGGCCGAAACCCTTACGCCTACTATGACACCCGCGAGGTCCCCTATGGCTTTTTCAAGGGGCCGTGGCCCAAGGGCATCGAGCCCATGGTCCGCGTTGTTGTGGTGGAAGGCGAGGCCTGGAGCCTGCCGCTTTTGGCGGGGGCCGGAGAATTGACCCAGGGCGATCTTGCCTTTACCTGGACCAAAGGCCAGAATTCGGCGCTGGACAGCGGCCGCATTTCAGAAGGCCGCGACGTCGGCAACGTCATCGTCAAACGCGTCAGCACCGGCCACGACGTCACCTACGACGTAACCTTCGCCTTCGTCTACCACGCGTTCCACCCCGATGGGGTTATTCACAAATAACGTCAAGTTTAACCCCAATCCCTATGGGTCTTTGGCCCTGTTGTTTGTTATAAACTTGCTGAATGGTGGCGAGATGGGGTTTTGTGAACTATCTCAAAGGGTAGACCAGCTGACGGGAAATCTATGGCGAGCGGTAAAGATAATCTTCCAACCAAGAAGGCGAGCGCGGATGACGTGAACGCCTTTCTGCAAAAGGTCGCGACCGCGCCTAAAAACAAGGCGGCGGGTGAACGCGGGCGGCTGATTTTTGCCCTGGACGCCACGGCCAGCCGTCAACCCACGTGGGACCGGGCGGCGCAGATTCAGGCCGAGATGTTCGCCGAGACGGCCAACCTGGGCGGGTTGGAAATTCAGGTTGTTTTCTACCGCGGGTTCGGCGAATTCAGGGCCAGTTCGTGGCTGACGGAACCATCCGACATGCTGCGCCTGATGACGTCGGTTTACTGCATGGCGGGCGAAACGCAGATTCGCAAGGTGCTGAGCCACGCCACCAACGAAGCCAAGCACAAACGGGTAAACGCGCTGGTTTTCGTGGGCGATTGCGTGGAAGAGGACGTTGACCATTTGGGTGCTTTGGCCGGAGAACTGGGGCTGTTGGGCGTGCCCGCGTTCCTGTTTCACGAGGGCTTCGACCCCATCGCCGAATTTGCCTTCAAGGAGATCGCGCGCCTTACCAACGGGGCCTGCTGCCGGTTCGATGCCTCCAGCGCAAATGTGTTGAAGGAGCTGTTGAGCGCCGTTGCGGTGTACGCGGCGGGCGGCCGCGCGGCCCTCGATGATCTGGCGAAAAAGCGCGGCGGCGAAACTCTTCGCATTGCGCACCAAGTGAAGGGCGGATAGGAACCGTGCTACCGTATTTCATACTGGGGATTGCGCTTCTGGGCGGGCTGCTGCTGGTCGGCCGCTGGTTCGTTAACGCCGATCCCAAGGTTCTGCTGAAAACCCTGAAATGGCTTTCCATCCTGACGATTATCGGGATCATCATTTCATTGGCGGTAACGGGCCGCCTGGCGTGGGCGGTCATGGGCTTGCCCGCCTTGCTGCCATGGATCATGCGGGCCCGCGCGGTGCATCGCGCGGCGCAAAATTTCTCGCGCATGGCCGGAATGGCGGGCGGCGGCAGCAGAACCGGCCAGACGTCGGCTGTTGAAACACGTTTCCTGAAAATGAGCCTGGACCACGACAGCGGCGCCATCGGCGGCGAAGTGGTGGAAGGGGCCTACGCGGGCCGCAATCTGGATGAACTGGCGATTGCCGAGCTGGTCGACCTTCTGAACACCTGTATCCTGCATGACACGCAGTCGGCGCAGGTGCTTGAAGCCTATATGGACCGGGTACACCCCGATTGGCGCGAGCGTGTCCAGGCGGCGGGGGCGGGCGCCAATGGAAACGCGGGCGGCCAGGGTGGCGGCGGCGCACCGGGTTCGGCCACCGGCGCCATGACCCGCGACGAGGCCTTTCAGGTGCTGGGGCTGGAATCCGGCGCCACGGATGAGGAAATCAAGGCGGCCTATCACCGGCTGATCGGCAATTTGCATCCCGATCACGGCGGATCCACCTATCTGGCGGCCAAGATCAACCAGGCCAAGGACGTGTTGCTGCGATAATGCGAAGGTTCCGCGTCGTCAGACCGAAAACCCGAAAAACCGAAGAAACGGAAAAAACTGCCCTTCCAGCATATGGCGGCCGGGTTGAATGCGGCAGCCGCGTTTTTTGGCGGCAATCAGTAAAGGCGTGACCGGTGGCTTCATAATGACCTCGGTGACGATATTGGATGGTCGCAAACGGTCTGGATCGAAGGGCAATGGGTCACTTTCCCTCATGCCGAGCGGCGTCGAGTTGACAATGATGTCAAAGTCGCCGGGATCGGTTTCGGCGCCGACAGCCTCAATGGGAATCGTCGGAGCGGCGGTTAGCAACGTCGTGCATAAATTTTCTGCCCTGCCGGGGGCGGGGTCAAAGAACGCGATGCGGCTGGGCTGATCGTCCAGCAACGCCCCGCCGATAGCCGTTCCCGCGCCGCCCGCGCCGTATATCAGATAGGATTTTCCATGCGGGTCGATGCCCTGGGCGCGCAAACCTTCGACGAAACCGACCCCGTCGAACATATCACCCAACCATGCGCCATCCGGCTTTTGGCGAATGGCGTTGACCGCGCCGACTCTTTTTCCGTGGGGCCCAATTTCATCCATCATTTCGGCGAAGGCGAATTTGTGGGGAATGGTGATGAGCATGCCGTCCAGATTGGCCATGGCCGCAAAGCCGTCCAGGGCCGCGCGAACGTCGCCGGAGCGGACATGAACCGGCAACATAACGGCGTCGACGTCATTTTCCGCGAACCAGGTGTTGAAGGCCTCTGGGGCGGCGACCTGTAGGACGGGATCGCCGACGATGCCGTACAGCCGCGTTTTCCCTGAAATGACCCTTTCGGCAGGCATATGGATTTCCTCTTCATGAGCGTTAAACGTTACCCGAAAAACTGTCAGGATTCCGAAGTGCGGTAAAGGGTCGTCTTCGCCTTGCCCCATCCCGATCCTTGTGGCACAAAGGCCCAAATCAACCAAGGAGCCCCTATGATTCGACCCGTTCGTAAGGCTGTGTTCCCCGTGGCCGGTCTCGGCACCCGTTTCCTGCCTGCGACCAAGGCCCTGCCGAAGGAAATGCTAACCATCGTCGACAAGCCGCTGATCCAATATGCGGTGGAAGAGGCGCTGGAAGCGGGTATCGAAGAGTTCGTCTTCGTGACCGGGCGTGGCAAAACGACCATGGAAGACCACTTCGACCACGCGTTCGAGTTGGAACAAGTGTTGGGCGAACGGGGCAAGGACGGGGCGCTTCGGCAGGTGGCGAGCGCCACTTTGAAGCCGGGGCAGATTTCATTCACCCGCCAGCAAAAACCTCTCGGTCTGGGCCACGCCATTTGGTGCGCCAGGAATTTCGTGGCCGGAGAGCCATTCGCGGTATTTCTTGCCGATGATCTAATATTGGGAAAGCCCGGCGTCCTGAAGCAGATGGTGGATGCCTACAACGTGGTCGGCGGCAACGTGGTCGGGGTGGAGGACGTGCCGCGCGAGATGACCAATCGTTACGGTATCCTTGACGTGGTCGAGGACGACGGTCGGCTGGCGCGCGCCCGGGGCCTTGTTGAAAAACCCGATCCGGCGGAGGCTCCTTCGACGCTTTCGATTATCGGCCGCTATATCCTTCAGCCCGAGGTTTTCGAACATCTGGAGCGGCACGAAAAAGGGGCGGGCGGCGAAATTCAACTGACCGACGCCATCGCCAGGACCATCGGCGACATCCCGTTCTACGGTTACCGCTTCAGCGGCGACCGGTTTGATTGCGGGAGCCGCCGGGGCTTTATCGAGGCCAACATCGCGTTTGCCATGCAAATCGACGGTTTGCGGGATCAGGTGTGCGATGTCCTCAAGAAATATTCAAGAACGCCCCGAAAAATTTATGAATGACAACCAATAAAGGAACTACCTGATGCGTATCGCAATGATTGGCACGGGGTATGTCGGGCTTGTTTCCGGCGCGTGCTTTTCGGAATTCGGCGTGGATGTCGTTTGCGTCGATAAGGAAATCAACAAGATAGAGCGCCTGAACGGCGGCGAAATTCCCATATTCGAGCCGGGTCTGGAAGGTCTGGTTGAGGGCAACGTGAAAGCCGGACGGCTGTCTTTTACCCTTGATTTGAAAGAAGCGGTTCATGGGGCGGACGCGGTGTTTATCGCCGTGGGCACGCCGACGCGCCGTGGCGACGGCCATGCCGATCTGAGCTACGTGTACGACGCCGCGCGTGAAATCGCCGCGGCCATGAACGGCTACACGGTCGTGGTGACGAAATCGACGGTCCCCGTAGGAACCGGCGACGAGGTCGAGCGAATCATCCGCGAACTCCGGCCCGACGCCGATTTCGACGTGGTGTCGAACCCGGAATTCCTGCGCGAAGGATCGGCCATCAACGATTTCATGCGCCCCGACAGGGTCGTTATCGGCACCCAGTCCGAGCGCGCCCAGGAGGTCATGCGCCATCTTTACAGGCCATTGCACCTGATCGAGACGCCCATCGTTTTCACTGCGCGCAATACATCGGAATTGATCAAGTACGCGGCGAACACGTTCCTCGCCACCAAGATCACCTTCATCAACGAAATCGCGGATTTGTGTGAAACGCTGGGCGCCGATGTTCAGGACGTTTCCAAGGGCATAGGCCTGGACGGACGCATCGGCAGCAAATTCTTGCACGCCGGTCCCGGTTACGGCGGTTCGTGCTTCCCCAAGGATACCTTGGCGCTGGTTCGCACGGCGCAGGATGCGGGTTGCCCGCTGCGCATTGTCGAGACCGTTGTCGATATCAACGACAAGCGCAAAAAGGCCATGGCGCAGCGCATCATCGACGCCTGCGGCGGCAGCGTTTCCGGCAAGACCGTCGCCGTGCTGGGCGTTGCCTTCAAACCGAACACCGACGACATGCGCGACGCGCCCAGCCTGGACATCATTCCGGCGCTTATCTCCGGCGGCGCCACGGTGCGCGCCTATGATCCCGAAGCCATGAACGAGGCCAAGAAGCTGCTGGACGGGGTGGAATGGTGCGACGACGCTTACGCAACCATGCCCGGGGCCGATGTGGTCGCCATCATCACCGAATGGAACGAATTCCGCCTGCTTGATCTTGGCCGGGTCAAGGAATTGCTGAACGAGGCGGTGATGGTCGATCTGCGCAATATCTACAATCGGAAGGAAATGGCCGCCGCGGGCTTCCGGTTCCATTGCATCGGGCGTCCCGATCTGGCGGGCGGCTAACCCCATGACCGAAGCCCGCACGCTTGACCCCACGATCCTGCGCGAATACGACATCCGCGGGATCGTCGATGAAACCCTTGGCACTGCCGACATGCGCGTCATTGGCCGCGCCTTTGGCAGCGAAGTGGTGCGGGCGGGCGGAAAGTCCATCGTCACCGGGTGCGACGGCCGGACCAGTTCACCCAAACTGGTGGCGGCGTTGAATGAAGGTCTGGTCGCCTGCGGGCTTTCCGTTCGCTGTATCGGATGTTGCCCGACGCCCATGCTTTATTTCGCGTCGCACAAGCTGGCGACCGACGCCGCCGCGATGATTACCGGGTCGCACAATCCGGCCAATTACAACGGCATCAAGATGGTGCTGAAGGGCAAATCCTTCTTCGGCGCAGATATCCAGACCTTGGGAAAAACCGCTGCCGCAGGCGATTTCGTTTCGGGTGGGGGCGATATTGCCGAAGCAAGTGTCACCGTTTCCTACATTGAGCGTTTGTTTGAGGATATGGATCTCGGCAGGCCCCTCAGCGTTGCCTGGGACCCGGGGAACGGATCGTCGGGCGAGGTGGTGCGGGCCGTATGCGACCGGCTGCCCGGCAAGCATGTTGTAATTAACGAGAAGATCGACGGAACCTTCCCGGCCCATCATCCGGACCCCACGGTGGAGGAAAACCTGGTCCAGCTGAAAGAGGTTGTGGCCGCCGAAAAATGCGATCTGGGCATCGCATTCGACGGCGACGGCGACCGCATCGGCGTGATCGACGAACGCGGAAGGGTCTTGTGGGGCGATCAGCTTCTGGCCATTTATTCCGCCGAAGTTCTGGCCGACGTCCCGGGCGCGACCATCATTGCCGATGTCAAGGCCAGCCAGACTTTGTTCGACGAGGTGACGCGCCTGGGCGGCAAGCCCCTGATGTGCAAGGCGGGTCATTCGATTATCAAAGCCAAGATGGTCGAAACCAATAGTCCGCTGGCCGGGGAAATGAGCGGCCATATCTTTTTTGCGCACCGCTACTTCGGCTTTGACGATGCCATTTACGCGGCCCTGCGTTTCCTGTCGATCGCCGGGCGCTCGGACGGCACCGTCGGCGCCCTACGCGACGCCCTGCCGCAAATGATAAATACGCCGGAATTGCGTTTCGAGTGCGCGGAATCGCGAAAATTCGTGGTGATTGAAGAAATCAGGGAGCGCCTGTCGAAAATGAACGGCATCTCGGTTTCCAACATCGACGGCGTACGCGTCCAGACCGAGGACGGATGGTGGCTTCTGCGCGCCTCGAACACGCAAGGCTCGCTGGTTGCCCGTTGCGAATCCTCAAACGCAGCCGGCTTGGACCGCCTGAAAGCAACCATCGCCGCGCAACTTGAAGCCAGCGGCGTCGACGTCCCGGAAATGGACTGAGCGCCGGATTAATGGGCGATCAGGATCGGTATCCGGGCTTCGTTCATCACATGGCGCGTGGTTCCGCCGAAAATGATCTGGCGCAACCGGCTGTGGGTATAAGCACCCTTAACAAGCAAGTCGGCGCCGCTCGCCGTCGCATTTTCAAGCACCGCCGCACCGGCTGATAAACCACGGGCCATGACGGTCTTTTCCGTGGTTTGGATGCCGTTGCGGATCAGGTGGGTCGCCACCATTTCGCCCGACGGGCCGGGAACCATTCCGCCCGTCGCCCCCTTGACCGACAGGACGCTGACCTTTTCGGCGGCCATCAGGATGGGCATGGCCATGCTGATGGTGCCGGCCGTCTCGGTGCTGCCGTTCCACGCAACAACCACATTTTTGCCGAACGATTCGGCCGCCACCGGGGGCGCGATGACCACCGGTCGGCCGCTTTCGAACAGCGCCGCCTCGCAGACCGGCATCCACTCGTCATCGGATTTTTCCGGGATACGCGGGATGACGATCAAATCGAACAGCCGGCCATATTCGCTGATAGTGCGAGGGCGGTTGCCTTCAAGTTCATGCCAGCTTGCCGTGGTTCTGTCGGTCGCATCATCGATCTTATGGACGGGAACGTCGTGACTGGCCATGAACGACGAGAAGCGATTTCGCGCCTTGGCGCAGCTATCGTCCCAATATTCGCGGTAGCCGTCCAGATACCGCGGCGAAATTTCGACCGGCGCCGCGCCGGTAATCGGCGTGCCCCGAACGAATAGACCTTCGATATGGCTGTTGAAGATTTCGGCGATTTGCAGGGCCGTCGCCATCGCGGCCTTGGCCATGATGTCGGCATCGCCCGAATCGTCGTCGAACAGTGGAATTAGAATGGTCTTCATAACGCCCTCCATCTTTGGACAACGACGTATGAAACACCGGCATTATAGCAGATTTTACAACGTGCGTGTGCACACGATTTTACGGCAACGACGCGACCTGAAGGTTCTTCATAATCACGACAAGACAGTCCATACCCTTCTTTTCAAGAGCGTAGCAGGCCCGGTAGGCGGTCTTTTTTTCAAGCCCGGCGATACGCGCCCGATAAAGCGGGCGGCGCTTTTTCTTGCGCAGCGGAACGATCTTGATAATTCCATCACTCAGATACGACGGTACGTGCGCAATGGCTTTGCGCGCAATCGCGATGGCCGGGGTCTTGGACCGATAGGCGCCAACCTGAACCGCGTAATCCCCGTCAGGGATGCGGGCCGACGTTTTTTTCCGGGCCGGCGTTTTGGTCGGAGCGGGTTTTCTGGTGGCGACCTTGACTGATTTTTTCGGCGGCGCGGCCTTGGCAACCTGGGCGCCGGGCGCTTTCAACACGGCCTGAAAACCCTTATCCAGCAGGCTTGTCATATGCTTGTTGCGCGAACGCGAGGATTTGCCGCCGAAAACGACCCCGATCAACCGGCGTTCGCCGCGTTCCACCGAGGCCACCAGATTGAAGCCCGACGCGCGGATATAACCCGTCTTGATGCCATCGGTGCCGCTATAGGACTTAAGCAGCTTGTTATGATTTTTGTGGGTGAGGCCGCCATAGCGGAAGGATTCGGTCGAGAAATAGTGGTAATACTGCGGATAATCACGCATGAGCGCGCGCGCCAGCGTTCCCATATCCCGCGCCGTGCTCAGTTGCGCCCGGTTGGGAAGGCCGGACGCGTTGCGAAAAGTGGTCCGGTGCATGCCCAGTTTTCGCGCCTTGGCGGTCATCTTAAGGGCGAAGTTGCGCTCGCTCTTGCTCATGTTTTCGGCAATGACCGAAGCGACGTCGTTGGCCGATTTCGTGACCAGCGCCAGAATGGCGTCGCGTACGCGGATCGTCGTGCCGCGTCGTAACGCCAGCTTGGATGCCGGTTGCCGGGCCGCCCGCGCCGAAACTTTCAAACGCGTGTTCAGTGACCATTTTTTTTGGTGCAGCGCCTCGAAAACAAGATAAAGGGTCATCATCTTGGTCAGCGACGCCGGATAATTGCGGGTGTCGGCATTGACAGAATGCAATACCCGTCCGCTTTCGACGTCGACGACGAAAGATGCGTATTTGGCTAGGCCGGGAGAAACCGAAAGAACGAGGAAGGCGAACAGCGCCACAATACCCAGAGCCAATCGCCGCAAATGTTGCGGCTGTGTGGTCTGAATTATTTCTTTGCGCGTGTCCGGCAAAGTTCCCTCGTCAAATCTTTCCATGTGGCGCACATTAAACCAGAAACGATGCCTTCGGCTCAAGGCGCATTACCTTAGAATCGGACAAAACACCGATTCCTCTTAAACATTTTGTAACCGAAGCCATCTCAATAAAGGGTTAATGAGAGCTTTGGGCCTAGATATTGCAGCATTTTCCATCAATTTTTCGAAAGGTTCCGGGCAAGGCCTTTTTTTTGCCCCCATGCAAATCTAATATATACGGAGTGAAGTTTTGCGCCGAGCGCGATGCACGGCGCCAAGAAGGTTTTGTGAGAATTATGGGTGACAACGGAAATCCACGCGACGACGACCCGAATATCGGCTTGGCAACGAAAACACGGGTCAAGGTCAAGAAGCCTTCGCTCTATAAGGTTTTGATGCTGAACGACGACTACACCCCTATGGAATTTGTCGTGGATGCGCTTCAGCGCTTCTTCAACAAGGGCACGGACGAAGCCATCCAGATCATGCTTCACGTCCATCAAAAGGGTGTGGGCGTTTGTGGGCTTTATACCTACGAGATCGCGGAAACCAAGGTGGCGCAGGTGATGGACCTGGCCCGCGAAAACCAACACCCTCTTCAATGCACCCTCGAGAAGGAATAACGGCGCATGCTATCGCGAAATCTTGAACAGACCTTGCACCGGGCCCTGGCGTTGGCCTCGGAACGCAGGCACGAATACGCGACGCTGGAACACCTTCTTCTCGCCTTGACCGAGGATCAGGACGCGGTGGCGGTGTTGCGCGCCTGTGGCGTGGATATGGATCGCCTGGGTGGCGAACTGAACGAATTTCTGGAACACGAACTGTCCGGCCTGGTGACGCCTCGGGTGGCCGATCCCAAACCCACCGCCGGTTTTCAACGCGCCGTACAGCGCGCCGCCATTCATGTGCAGTCGTCGGGCCGCGAAGAAGTGACCGGCGCCAACGTTCTGGTGGCGCTGTTTTCCGAACGCGAGTCCCACGCCGTCTATTTCCTGCAAGGCCACGAGATGACGCGGCTGGATGCCGTCAACTACATCTCGCACGGTATCGCCAAGGCCCCGGGCCTTTCCCAGCCGCAACCGGTTCGTGGCGCGGACGAGGAAGCCGCAAGCGAAAAGGTGACCGGCAAGACCAACGAGGCGCTGGACGGCTACTGCGTCAATTTGAACCAGAAGGCGCTGGATGGGCGGATCGATCCGTTGATCGGGCGCGATGCGGAAATCGAACGAACCATCCAGATTTTATGCCGCCGCAACAAGAACAATCCGCTGTTCGTCGGCGACCCCGGCGTTGGCAAAACGGCCATTGCCGAAGGGCTGGCCCGCAAAATCGTTCATTCCGAGGTGCCGGAAGTTCTGCGCGACGCCACCATTTTCGCCCTCGATATGGGCTCGCTTCTGGCGGGAACGCGATATCGCGGTGATTTCGAGGAACGCCTGAAAGCCGTCATGGCCGAATTGGAAAGCACCGACGGCGCGATTTTGTTTATCGATGAAATTCATACGGTGATCGGCGCGGGCGCCACCAGCGGCGGCTCCATGGATGCCTCAAACATCCTCAAGCCGTCCTTGCAGGGCGGGCTTTTGCGCTGCATGGGGTCGACCACCTACAAGGAATACCGCAACTACTTCGAAAAAGACCGCGCCCTTGTGCGCCGTTTCCAGAAGATCGATGTGTATGAGCCGTCGGTCGAGGATACGGTCAAGATCCTGCGCGGCCTCAAGCCCTATTTCGAGGAACACCACAAGGTTCGTTATACGGCAGACTCGCTGCGCGTCGCGGTGGAACTGGCGGCCCGCTACATCAATGATCGAAAACTGCCCGACAAGGCCATCGACGTCATCGACGAAGTAGGCGCCTCGCGCATGCTGTTGCCCGCGCACAAACGCCCCAAAACCGTGACGGTGCGCAATGTCGAGGAAGTAGTGGCCAAGATCGCCCGCATTCCGCCCAAAAGCGTATCCACGGACGATCGCAAGGCACTGGCCAATCTGGAACGCGATGTCAAAACCATGGTGTTCGGCCAGGACAAGGCCATCGATTCCCTGGCCAGCGCCATCAAGCTGTCGCGCGCCGGCCTGCGCGAACCGGAAAAACCCATCGGCTGCTATCTGTTCTCGGGGCCGACGGGCGTCGGCAAGACGGAAGTTGCGCGGCAACTGTCCATGACGCTGGGCGTGGAACTGGTGCGTTTCGACATGTCGGAATACATGGAACGGCACAGTGTTTCGCGGCTGATCGGCGCGCCGCCGGGCTACGTGGGGTTCGATCAGGGCGGGTTGATGACCGACGCCATCGATCAGCAACCGCACGCGGTTCTGCTGCTCGATGAAATCGAGAAAGCGCACCCGGACGTTTTCAACATCCTGCTGCAAATCATGGATCACGGAAAACTGACGGACCACAACGGCAAGTCCGTCGATTTCCGCAACGTGGTTCTGATCATGACGACCAATGCGGGGGCCGCCGATCTGGCCAAACCGGCCATCGGGTTCGAGCGCGAGGACCGCGAAGGCGACGACACCGAAGCTATTGAGCGCATGTTCACGCCGGAATTCCGCAACCGGTTGGACGCCATCGTCCCGTTTGCCGCGTTGTCGCCCGATACGGTCGGTCTGGTGGTCGACAAGTTCATCATGCAGCTCGAAGTTCAGCTTGCCGATCGCAATGTGACCATCGAAATGACCGATGAAGCGCGCGAATGGCTGGCCAAAAAGGGGTATGACCGCAATTTCGGCGCCCGGCCGCTGGCCCGCATCATTCAGGAGCACGTCAAAAAACCGCTGGCCGACGAGTTGCTGTTCGGCAAGCTGGCAAGCGGCGGCTTGGTGCGCGTGACCATCAAGGACCGCAAACCGAGCTTCGAGTACCTCGCTCCCGAACCGCCGCGCAAATCCAAGCCAAAGGAACCGGCGGCGGTCGAGTAACGTTATCGCTTACACGGAATTTCAGTGACGATCTGAAGCCTTGCGGCGCCGCGCAGCGGAATGGGCAGGGCCGTGCGCGCGGCAACGGTGTACGTGCCGCGTTCCTTGTGCCCGTTGGCGGCAACCTTTTCCAGAACGACCCCACGGCACACCGGGCAGGCGTTCACCAGAACGGGCGAACCATCCTTGCGTTTGGCGATTTTGGCGCAGTCCTTGATTTCGTATTGGTCCACCACGTCCGGCACATCGCAAGGCGCATCGGCGATCACTCGTACCTTGCCCGGCCCGCGAAAGGAAAGCTGAATTTTGCCGCGCGCCGGAACCCTGAATTCGCGCTTGATGGGAAACCCGCCGCCGCGCTTCTGCCGGTACACCGTCACCGCCCGGCACTGCTTGCAAGCATTCACCAGAATATCGCGGTTATAGGATTTTCGCGGCTGGACACACTGCGCCTTGACGCGAACCAGCAACGGATTGTCCGGCATCTCGCGAAGCGGCGCAGCGGTGGCCGACAACGCACCCGGCAAGACGGCAATCGCCGCGACGATGATAAGGAAACCTTTCATGGTTTCCATAATAGCGGCGAAGGGTTAAAGGCCGGTGAATCGGTGGTGTGTGTCGCGGTTGTTTTGCGAAGCGTAACGAACCTTTCTTAAAGTTCTTCACTAAGAAACGATAATGCATTATCCTTTCTTAACGAAATTCACTAAGAAAGGTTCGGCGTTGTGGCTTCAAGGCAAGACCGTATTGGTACCTACGAAACGCGGGCGACGGCGGGAGAGACCTTTCGTGCCTACGTCCCTCCGCCGTTGCCGCCAAAGCCGCCAATTGAACTCGATAACTTGTACCCTCTCATCGACCAGGCCACCCAGGCGCTTGGCCGATTGGACGGCATAACGAGCCTGCTACCCGATACCGACCTGTTCCTATACCTGTATGTGCGCAAGGAAGCGTTGCTTTCCTCGCAAATTGAAGGAACGCAATCATCCTTCTCCGATTTGCTTCTATTTGAGAGCGAACAGGTTCCCGGCGTGCCGCTCGATGACGTGTGCGAGGTTTCCAACTATGTGGCCGCGATGACCCATGGATTGGAACGCATGCGCGAAGGTTTTCCGATGTCGCTTCGGCTGATGCGGGAAATACATGCGATCCTTCTGCAGGACGGACGTGGTGCCAACAAGGAACCGGGTGAATTCCGGCGTTCGCAAAACTGGATTGGCGGCACCCGGCCTGGAAACGCCGCATACGTTCCGCCGCCACCGGAAAGGGTTATGGAGTGCATGGGCGCGCTCGAAACCTTTTTGTACGACGACGGCGTAAAACTCCCCGTTCTCGTCAAGGCCGCGTTGGCCCATGTGCAGTTCGAAACCATCCACCCCTTCCTTGACGGTAACGGTCGGTTGGGGCGGCTTCTCGTCACCCTCCTTCTATGCGCCGAAGGGGTGTTGACCGAACCTATCCTTTATCTCAGCCTCTACCTCAAAACCCACCGCAACGCCTATTACGACTTCCTGCAGCGCGTGCGCGAGGCGGGCGCATGGGAAACATGGCTGGAGTTCTTTCTGGAAGGTGTCGCGCAAACGGCTACCCAGGCGACGGAAGCGGCGACACGAATACTCGCACTCTTTGAGAAAGACCGAGACCGAATAGGAGGCCTCGGTCGCGCGGCCTCGTCGGCCTTGCGTATTCACGAATACCTGCAAAAACACGCAGTGCTATCCGTCCCCGTCGCTGCGAAAGCCCTGAACCTCTCCGCCCCGACCGTGCGAAAATCGGCGGAGCATTTGCAGAAACTAGGCATCCTGCAAGAAATGACCGGACGCAAACGCGACCGGCTGTATGCGTATCAGGATTATCTGGCGATTTTGAGCGAGGGGACGGAGCCGATAGGCCGATCGTGAACTATATGTGGTGGAAGGGGTAAGGTGCGGTTATTCACTCTCTCCGAATAATTCCCGCGCGCGACCTCATCGAACCGAGGAATTCCCCATAATTAAATAAGGTGTCCACCGAACCACAACATATTGGTTTAAAACATGAAGTTGGGGTCAGGCATTGATTATTGCATTGCGCTTGGCGTCACGCCCGTTGTGCGTCCTTGCGAAACGGTGACGACTGCGTCAGTTCGTGGCGATCCAATTCAATCTCGCGGCGTTCATCGTCCAGGAAATAGGCGACGGCGCCTCGCAGGGCGGGGTCGGCGATCCAGTGGGCGCTGTAGGTGGGGGTGGGCAGGTAGCCGCGCTGGATTTTGTGGGGGCCCTGGGCGCCGGCTTCGACGCGGGCAAGTTTATGGGTGATGGCGAAGTCGATGGCCTGGTAGTAGCAGGTTTCGAAGTGCAGGAACTTGAAGTGTTCCGAGCATCCCCAGTAACGGCCATACAGGGTGTCCCCACCGATCAGATTGAGGGCGGCGCCCACGGGTTGGCCTTCGTTCTCCGCCATAATAAGGACGACGTTGTCGCCCATGTTTTCGTGCAGGCGGGAAAAGAACTCGCGGTTCAGGTAGGTCGGACCCCATTTGCGGTCCGACGTATCCAGATAGAAATGATAGAACGCGTCCCAGTGGCTTTCCGTGATGTCGGCCCCGACCCGTTGGCGGAAATGAATGCCGTGGTCGGTGACGGCGCGGCGCTCCTTGCGGATGGCCTTGCGTTTGCGCGATGAAAGTGCGCTAAGGAAATCATCAAACGTGGCGTAGCCGTCGTTATTCCAGTGGTACTGCTGGCCGATGCGCTGCAACAGGCCCACGTCACCCATCAGTTTCCATTCGTCTTGCGTGGGAAAGGTGATGTGGAAGGACGAAACCTCGAGCCGTTCGGCCAGTTGCACCATGCCGCCCAGCAGGGCTTCGCGCAGGGGCTCGGTTTCGCCCGGGCGCACCATGAGGCGTGGGCCGGTCACCGGCGTAAACGGTATGGCCGATTGCAGCTTCGGGTAATAGCGCCCACCGGCGCGCTCGCAGGCGTCGGCCCAGGCCCAGTCAAACACGTACTCGCCGTAGGAATGGCTTTTCAGATAAAACGGCGCGCAGGCGCGAATTCCGCCCATGCCGTCCTCGATGATCATGTGCTGGCCCAGCCAGCCCGTATCGGGGCAAACCGTGCCGCTGTCTTCAAACGTTTTCAGAAACGCGTGGCGCACGAACGGGTTGTTCGTGCCCACACAGGCATCCCAGGCGCCGGCCGGAACGTCCGCCAGGCGTTCGATCACACCGATGGAAATGGCTTCGCGGTTGTCGAGCATGAACGATACATGAGAGCGGAACCCGCACGCGGCAAGTCCCCGATCACTTGATTTCGAAAGTGCCTTCCACTTCGACGGCAACGCCGAGCGGCAGGTTCGATACGCCCACCGCGGAACGGGCATGGCGGCCCGCCTCACCGAAGACATCGACCATCAAATCCGATGCGCCGTTGACCACCTTCGGGGCGTCCTTAAAGTCGGGCGTCGAGGAGACAAAACCAATCAGTTTGACGACCCGCACAACTCGGTCCAGATCGCCGCCGCAGGCATTGCGCAACTGGGAGATCACGTTAAGGCCGCAAAAGCGGGCCGCCTGATATCCTTCGTCCACGCCATAGGTGTCGCCGAGATGGCCGAAGTACTGGGGCTGTCCGTCGATCAGCGGAACCTGCCCCGAAACGAAAACGAGATTGCCCGTAACGGCGAAAGGCACATAATTGGCGACCGGTGCGGGCCCCTGCGGCAATTCTATTCCAAGCTCGGTTAGGCGGGCTTCAACGGTTCCCGGCATGATGTTCTCCCCATTTTGAAATTTCGGTAAGCGCGCACGCTAAATCCTGAAGACCTGGCCTTCCGTCGGCGCGAGGCACTGAGTTTGTGATTCCCTCTCCTTGAGAAGGGCTTGAGCCTGTTCCAGCTTGCCGTCGATATCGGCGTCTGTCTGGTCCGGATCGTGATGGAACAGGTGCAAGGTCTTGACACCTGCTTCATGGGCCAGATCGACAACGCGGCCTACGCACGAATGCCCCCACCCGACCTTGGTTTTGTATTCTTCATCGGAATAGGTGGTGTCGGCGATCAGAATGTCAGTTCCTTCAACAAAGCTGATCAGGTTCTTCACGTAGAAGGGATTGAAGTATTCGCTGTCTTCCAGATCAAGCTCGTTATCCGTGACGTAGCAAACAGATCGTCCTTTATATTCAACCCGGTACCCCAAACATTTACCAGGATGGTTTAAGAGTTTTGTTTTGATGGTGATACCGTCTCCGATGGAGAATTCCTCTTCCTCCAGGTCGCGGAAGTAGACACGCGAACCGAACTGCTTGATGCGAATGGGGAAGTAGGTGCCGTCCATCTGCGCCGAAATCATCTGCCGCATACTGATGTCGCCGTGCGACGCGCCCATGATTTCAAACTCGTTGCCGGGAACGTAAAGGGGCGCGAAAAAGGGCAGGGCGTTGATATGGTCCCAATGGGGGTGCGAAATGAAAATTTTCGCTTCCAGGCGTCTGCGGCGGTCGTTTGAATAACGGTTCGAGAGGCTCTTGATCCCGGTTCCGGCGTCGAAAATCAACAGCTGCCCCTTGGCGAATTCGATCGATACGCAGGACGTGTTACCGCCGTATTTAAGCGAGCCTTCACCGGGAACGGGCAACGTGCCGCGAACGCCCCAGAAGGTCAGCTCCATCTTGTCGTCGACAATGCGAAAAATCGAATCCAGGAAGGTGTCGGCATTCAGCGGTTTGTTGATGTAGCCGTGGGCGCCGAATTCAAATGACCGCGCGCGGTCAACCTCGTAGGGCTTGCCCGAAACGATAATGAATTTCGTGTTGTGAAGTTCCTTGCGCGCGCTGAGTTGCTTGCACAATTCAAGCCCGTCCGTACCCGGCATCATCAGGTCGATAAGCACGCAATCGGGCGCCGCTTCGACGATTTCTTTTAGCGCGGTATCGCTTCCGACGATCCCTTTTACCGTCTGCCCTTTGCTTTCAAGAAGGGCGATGACATACCCGACAAAGTCAGGGTCGTCGTCAACCACGATAAAACGGAGTTTCCTATCGCTCATTTTATTTTTCATTTCATACAAAAATGGAGCGCCTCTGGGCCTGTGCGCGTCCGTGAGCGCGAGAATAATCCAAAGGGGGGTATGGATGCAATGTTACCGGGCGAGGCCCGACGGTAAATTGACCGAAGTGTGTGACGCGATCTCCGCTGCCGGCGTAGGCGGGCCCAGGACCGGTAGGGCGTTCATGAACAGCGGGCCGAATACATTGTTCCATCCGGCGATGGCATCGGCGTCACGGTTTTCGCGCTCCATGTTGCAGGCGTGTTGGGCGATATTGTGAGCGTGCACGGCGTCTTCCAGCCAGGAATCGCCGAGGGCAATGCACTCCAGAGCGACGGGAGTAAGGATTTCGCGGTCCACCTGATGCGTGGCCCAAAAGAAAAAATCGCGAATCATCCAATCGTAAAAAAGCAGGCTGCGGCGCATGTACGTCCAGGCCCGCACAAACTCGCAAACCATCAGTTCCAGCGCGAACGGACTGATGGGTATATCGCGGTGCCGACTCCACGCCTTCAGCATCATGATCAAATGAGTCGCCTTGCCGCCGCTGGCCAGATCGGCGGCCCGCAGGTGGGTCTTTTCAGCCGCCGGGTTCATGGCCAGCCACATCTGCTCGCGTTGCGCCAGACCGACGATCAAATTGTCACCAACCGTTCTGAATGCTGGAACAAGGCGAACGGCGATATCGTCGAACGAGCGCACCAGCAGCCATTCTCCGCTCGGCGATCCCGTGGCTGCGAAATTATGGCTAAGGGCCACCGCCATCTCGTCCAAAATCAGCTCGGATTTGTGGCGATCGTCCGCCGCCGGACGCAATCCGCGCGGAAGGATGAAAATCATGTCGATCAGCCGGGCATCGCGCAGGGCGGTCCCCTTCGCGTACCCACCGATCAACGAAAAATCATTTTTTTGCGCGAAAGTCTGATCAGCCGCAATTCGAGGCGGCTTCAAACGTTCATTTGAGCGAAAGTGCAGGCGCAAGGCCGATGCAATATCCGATGCGGCCGACTTTGCGCGTTGCTTTTCAAGGGGCGAGGGTTGCAGGCTTCCGATAAATCCGTGGAAGCGTTCAGTGACGTTGCGCCATTCGGCGGTCATTTTACCTGTCTTGCGGCGCGGCGATCCGAAAAAATGCGGGCGCTCCCGAATTCCGGCTTCGGGTTACGCCCCCAAGTTTCCAGGGAGGATCGTGGAGAAAACCGCATTTTACGAACACCCACTCGTGCCGCCGCAGGTCATGCACTTCATGCATGTGCCATTACGGACCAGCGTAAAATTCCCGCACTCCTCGCACGGATCGCCCTCGTAGCCCTGCATCTTGGCGGTCCGTGCCTGCACAAGGCGCGAATCCGTGGCTTCAATCACTTCGCCGTTGACCGAAACCGTCTTTAACCCGCTGCTTTCGCCAACGGATTCGGACAACCCGCCGTTTCCGTTGCCGTTTCCGCCGCTGCCGCCGCCGTTGCCCCGCAGCACCAACAGATTACGCCTCACAAAACCCTGGCTGGCAAACCGGCCAACCACTTCCAGGGCCTCGGCCTCGGTAACGTCGGGAAGATCGCCTTCGCTGTTGCCCCGTCCCACCGCGTCCGGATCCAGATCCTGCGGCTCCACATGAGCCAGATCGTTTCGGCCCAGATAAGAGACCGCCAATTCGCGGAAGATGTAATCAAGGATCGACGTCGCCATCTTGATGGTTTCGTTTCCTTCGACGATGCCCGACGGTTCGAACCGCGTGAACGTGAAGGCCTCGACAAATTCTTCCAGCGGCACCCCGTATTGCAGGGCGATGGAGATGGCGATGGCGAAGTTGTTCATCAGGCTGCGGAAGGCCGCACCCTCCTTGTGCATGTCGATGAACATTTCACCCATGCGGCCGTTTTCGTATTCGCCGGTCCGCAGATAAACCTTGTGTCCGCCGACAACGGCTTTCTGGGTGTAGCCCTTGCGCCGGTCGGGAAGACGATTGCGAACCGTGCGTTCGATGACGCGCTCGACCACACGCTCGGCAATGATTTCGGCCTGCGCCGTCTTCGGCAATTCAACAAAGTCATCGACTTCGTCTTCATCCAACAACGAAGCCTGCAACGGCTGCGACAGCTTGGAACCGTCACGGTACAGCGCGTTGGCTTTCAGCCCCAGCTTCCACGACAGCAGGTAGGCTTCCTTGCAATCGTCGATGATGGCGTTGTTGGGCATGTTGATGGTTTTGGAGATGGCGCCCGAAATGAACGGTTGGCTTGCCGCCATCATGCGAATGTGGCTTTCCACCGACAAGAACCGCTTGCCCAGCCGGCCGCACGGATTGGCGCAGTCGAAAACCGGCAGATGTTCGTCCTTGAGTCCCGGAGCCCCTTCCAGCGTCATGGCGCCGCAGGCGTACAGGTTGGCCGCTTCGACATCCTTTTTGGAAAAACCCAGCTTGGCCAGCATGTCGAACGACATATCGTCCAGTTCGGCGGTCGAAATACCCAGGGTTTCCGTGCAGAATTCTTCGCCCAAAGCCCACCGGTTGAAGGCGAACTTGATGTCGAAGGCGTCGGCCACGGCCTTTTCCAACGCTTTCAGAGCGGTATCGGTAAAGCCTTTTTCGCGCAGTGTTTCATGGTTGACGGCCGGTGCGCCCTTCAGGGTCGCATGGCCGACGGCGTACCCGATGATCGCTTCCACTTCATCTTCGGCGTAGCCCAGGTGAGCCAGCGCCTGGGGAACCACGCGGTTGATGATTTTAAAGTAGCCGCCACCCGCCAGCTTCTTGAACTTGACCAACGCGAAGTCGGGTTCGATCCCCGTCGTATCGCAGTCCATGACCAGCCCGATGGTGCCGGTGGGCGCCAGGACGGAAACCTGGGCATTACGGTAACCGTGGGCTTTGCCCAATTCCAGCGCCTTGTCCCAGGCCTTAATGGCGGCGGCGTTCAATGTGGCGTCGGGGGCGTTCTCGTGGCCAAGCGGGACCGGAAGAACAGACAATCCCTTGTACCCGTCGGCGGCGCCGTGGGCCGCCAATCGATGGTTGGCGATGACCCGCAGCATGGCTTCGCGGTTCTTCTCATGGCCCGGGAAAACACCCAGTTCCTCGGCCATTTCGGCCGATGTCGCGTAGGCCGTGCCGGTCATAAGGGCCGAGATTGCGCCGCAAATGGTGCGGGCCTCGTCTGAATCGTAAGGAATGCCCGCGGCCATCAGATAGCCGCCGATATTGGCGAACCCCAGACCCAGGGTGCGGAACTCATAGGATAGCTCGGCAATGCGGGCCGACGGGAACTGCGCCATCAGAACGGAGATTTCCAGAGTGATGGTCCAGAACCTGACCGCATGCTCGAAGGCTTCAACGTCAAAACCGCCTGCCTCAAGCGAGAACGGCATCAGATTAAGGGATGCCAGATTGCATGCCGTGTCGTCCAGGAACATGTACTCCGAGCACGGGTTTGAGGCGTTGATGCGGCCGGATTCAGGGCACGTGTGCCAGTCGTTGATGGTGGTGTCGAATTGCATTCCGGGGTCCGCGCAGGCCCAGGCGGCGTAACCGATCTTTTCCCACAAATCGCGGGCTTTTACGGTTTTTGCAATCCCGCCGTCCGTGCGGCGCATAAGGTTCCAGTCGCCGTCGCCCAGAACTTTTTCCAGGAAATCGTTGGTGATGCGCACGGTGTTGTTGGAATTCTGCCCCGAGACGGTCAGGTAGGAGTCGGAATCCCAGTCGGTCGAGAACTCGGGGAAATCGATTTCGGTAAAGCCCTGGCGGGCGAACTGGATGATCCGCTGGACATAGTTTTCCGGGATCATTCCCCTGCGCGCTTCGATAATTGCGGTTCTCAGCGCTTCGTTCTTCCTGGGGTCCAGGCGATCCTCGCCCTCTCCTTCGCGGCACGCGTCCATGACCGCGCGCAGGTGCTTGTTGGTCAGCCGCGATCCGGCGACCAAAGCCGCAACCTTCTGTTCTTCGTAAACCTTCCAGTTGATGAAGGTTTCAACGTCGGGATGGTCGATATCGACGACCACCATCTTGGCGGCGCGCCGCGTGGTTCCGCCCGACTTAATGGCGCCCGCCGCGCGGTCGCCGATTTTCAGGAAGCTCATCAGGCCCGAAGATTTGCCGCCGCCCGAAAGGCCTTCATTCGCGCCGCGCAAATTCGAAAAATTGGTGCCGGTGCCGGAGCCGTATTTGAACAGGCGCGCCTCGCGCACCCACAAATCCATGATCCCGCCTTCGTTGACGAGGTCGTCGCTGATGCTCTGGATGAAGCAGGCGTGGGGCTGCGGGTGTTCATAGGCCGATTGCGAAGCCACCAGTTTGCCGGTTTGGAAATCGACGTAGTGATGGCCCTGGGCCGGACCGTCGATGCCATAGGCCCAATGCAGGCCGGTATTGAACCACTGCGGCGAATTGGGGGCGGCGATCTGGGCGCACAGCATGTAGCGCATTTCGTCGAAATAGGTCCGCGCGTCGGCTTCCTGGTCGAAATAGCCGCCTTTCCAGCCCCAGTAGGTCCAGGTTCCGGCCAGCCTATCGAAAACCTGGGTGGCGCTGGTCTCGCCCGTGTCGCGCTCTTCGATGGGAAGGGCGCCCAAGGCCGCTTCGTCGGGAGCCTTGCGCCACAGCCACGACGGGACCGTGTTTTCCTCGACCGATTTGACCTTCGCCGGAATGCCCGCCTTGCGGAAATACTTCTGCGCCAGAACGTCGCAGGCCACCTGCGACCAGTCGGCCGGAACCGTCATTTCGTCGAGCTGAAACACCACCGATCCGTCAGGGTTGCGGATTTCGCTGGACGCGGTACGAAATTCGATGGTTTCGTACGGTGATTTTTCTTCCCGAGTGAAAAAGCGCGTGAGTCGCATAAACTCCCCCTTCGTTGCGCGGTTAGCCGACTTTATATTCGTTTACGTTAAGCCCCATACCCCTCACCGAGGCACGCTTCGCCGGTTCCTTGCTCCCCTATAGACACACTATATGGGGTGCCCCCAACCGCGAAACGACACTAAATTTAGCTTATGCCTACCTATGACGCAACTACATTTCGTGCCCAATTGGATGAAAAAGCACTGGATATTGTGTATTTGCTGTGGCAGGCGAAGTTTGATTCGAACATCGCGGGAGGACGCGCCACGGCAATTTTTGCGGCAAAAACCGGGGACAGTATACAATTTATTGACCCGTCCTCCCGGTTTTGCTAGGGTTCGGCCATGGCAAGAATGGCGAGATTGGTGGTTCCGGGGCATCCCCATCACGTGACGCAGCGCGGCGTGCGGGGGATGGAGGTGTTTGCGTGTCCGGATGATTACCGCGCCTATCTCGACCTTTTGACGGAAAGCTGCGGCAAGGCCGGAACACAGGTGTGGGCCTATTGTCTGATGAGCAACCACATCCACCTGATTTTGGTCCCATCGACGGAAGACGGCTTGCGCGCCGCCCTGGGCGAGGCGCACCGGCAGTACACGCGGCTGATCAATCTTCGCGACAATTGTCGGGGCCACCTGTGGCAGGAACGGTTTCATTCCTTCGTTATGGACGAAGGCCACGCCTTGGCCTGCGCGCGCTACGTCGAGCTTAATCCGGTGGCCGCAAACATAGTGGAAAAGCCCGAAGACTACACGTGGTCCAGCGCCAAGGCGCATGTGGCGGGCGCGGATGACATGCTGGTTCGGGTCGAGCCTTTGCTGTCGCGCATGCCGGACTGGGCAGGTTTTCTTGAGAGCGGCGTGGAAGAGGCTGAGCGAAATCGCCTGCATCAACACAGCGGCACCGGGCGTCCCTTGGGCGCGGAGGACTGGATCGGCGAACTGGAAGAGCAAACCGGACGACGCCTGAAAGCCCGCCTGCCGGGCAGACCCAAAAAGGCCGAGACGTAAAAACGGTATACTGTCCCCGGTTTTTGCCACTCGTTGCGTCGATGATCCGATTTGAAACACCATTGTCTTAGCGCAAGGCTTTGCCGACGGGCTGGACGTTGCCGGGTGCAAATGCCATATTCAGGATCATTCAAAATTTACGGGATACGCGCGTGATTACCATCGGAACCCTTTTCTCGACCCTGTTTCGCTCTGAATTGGTCGGGACCGACGAGTTCGGCAACAATTATTATCGTGCCAAGCGCGCCCGGCGCTATGGCCGCCAGCGGCGCTGGGTGATCTACAAGGGCAAGGACGAAGCCACGAAAGTGCCGCCGGAATGGCACGCCTGGCTGCACCACACGGTGGAAGAGCCCTTGACCGAGGAAGCGGCGACCGCGCAGCCGTGGCAGAAGGGGCATGAACCCAACCTGAGCGGCACCAACGAAGCCTACAGGCCGCAGGGTCACGAGTTCAAATCAGGGCGTCACGGGCCTGCCACCGGTGATTACGAAGCCTGGTCGCCGGACGAATCCTCGCCTTCGCAAGCGAACTGACCATCCGTTCGCCATCGATTTGCCGTATTCCGCCCCTAAACGGACGGTAAAGGTAGTCACGGAGACTTAAACGGGCGGATGCGCAGACTTGTTTTATCGATTGTCGGGACGATGTTGGCCGCGACCTCGGTTGCGCAAGCCGATACCTATGACGTCGCCGTTCTGCAGGCGCTGGACAAGGTGACGGCGCAGGTCTCCACCATGGATGCGCCCATCGGCGAGGTGGTGAAATTCGGCACCATCGAAATCGTCGCGCGCACCTGCGACAAGCGCCCGCCCGAGGAAACACCGGAAAGCGCGTCGTTTCTGGATATCTGGGAAGTGCGCCCCGGCGAAGCCGCGCTCAGCGTCTTTCGCGGCTGGATGTTCGCCTCCAGCCCGGCGCTCTCAGCCATGGAACACCCGGTCTACGACGTCTGGGTTTTGGATTGCCGCAACAATTCCGCCAGCGCCGAATCCTCGTCTTCTTCCGAAAGTTCCGACGGGAACTGAGCCTTCACCCTTAGCGCCTTTTCCAGCCGCCGGTGATAGTCCGTCGCCGGGATTTCGGTGACGCCGAAGCGCAGCAAATGCTCGGTTTCAAACTGCACGTCCAACAGCTTGAATTTCGCCAAGCGCAGCCGCGCCACCAGGTGAACCAGCGCCACCTTGCTGGCATCGGTGACGGTTGAGAACATGCTTTCGCCGAAAAACGCACCGCCGATGGACACGCCGTAAAGGCCGCCCACCAGTTGACCCTCGCGTCGGCATTCCACGGAATGCACATAGCCCATTTCATGAAGTTGGGTATAAGCCCGCTCAATGGACGCGTTGATCCAGGTGTCGGGATGATCGGGGCGCGGTTCGGCGCAGGCGGCGATGACTTCCGAGAAGGCGGTGTCGCAGCTGACTTCAAACCGTTTTTGCCGCACCACCTTGCGCAGGCTGCGTGGAATGTGCAGACCGTCCAGCGGCAGTACGCCTCGCGTGCGCGGATCAACCCAGAAAACGGATGGGTCGTCGCGGCTTTCGGCCATGGGGAAGATGCCCACCGAATAGGCGCGCAGCAGCAGCTCCGGCGTCAGTTCGTAGTCGTCGTCGTGGCGGTGGTCAGTCATCCCCGTCCAGCAGGCGTTCAAGCCAGCGGTTGTCGTATTCGCCGTCGATGAACGCAGGAGTCTGGATGATGCGCTGGTGCAGCGGAATGGTGGTTTCCAGCCCGTCGATAACCAACTCGTCCAGGGCCCGGCGCAGGCGCATCAGGCATTCGTTGCGGTGCGCCCCGCGCACGATCAATTTGGCGATCATGCTGTCGTAATAGGGCGGCACCGTGTAGCCGGCATACAGCGCTGAATCCACCCGCACGCCCCAACCGCCCGGCACGTGATAATCGCCGATGGTGCCCGGACACGGCATGAAGGTTTCGGGATTTTCGGCGTTGATGCGGCATTCGATGGCGTGGCCGGTAAAACGGATGTCTTCCTGGGTGTAGCCGAGGGGCGAGCCGGATGCCACGCGGATCATCTCGGCGGCCAGATCAAGGCCGCAGATGGCTTCGGTGACCGGGTGCTCCACCTGCAGGCGCGTGTTCATCTCGATAAAGAAGAACTCGCCGTTCTCGTACATGAACTCGACCGTTCCGGCGCTGCGATAGCCGATCCGGCGCGCCGCCTCAGCGGCGATTTCGCCGATGCGCAGGCGTTCGTCCTCGTTCAGCGCGGGCGAGGGGGCTTCCTCGATGACCTTCTGGTGGCGGCGCTGGACCGAGCAGTCGCGCTCGCCCAGGTGAACCACGTTGCCATGCATGTCGCCCAGCAACTGAACTTCAATATGCCTCGGCGTGCGAAGGAACTTCTCTATATAGACTTCCGGATTGCCGAAATTGGCCTCCGCCTCGCGCCGCGCCAGGTTGAACGCGTCGGCGATTTCGTCGGCCGATTCGGCGATCTTCATTCCCTTGCCGCCGCCGCCGGCGGATGCCTTGATCAGCACCGGATATCCGATTTCCTCGGCCACCGCAGCGGCCTCCTCGGCCGTCTCGACCCCGCCCTCGGACCCCGGAACGCACGGAATCCCCGTTTCAATAGCGGTTTTGCGCGCGGCGATTTTGTCGCCCATAAGGCGGATGTGCTCGGGCGAGGGGCCAATGAAAACGAAGCCGTGCTCCTCGACCATTTGGGCGAAATCGGCGTTTTCCGACAAAAAGCCGTATCCGGGGTGGATGGCTTCGGCGTTGCTGATGGTCGCCGCCGAAAGAATCGCGTGCTTGTTCAAGTAGCTTTGCGCGGGCGCGGGTGGACCGATGCAAACGGACTCGTCGGCCAGCCGTACATGCATGGCGTCGGCGTCCGCGGTGGAATGAACGGCCACCGTCTTGATGCCCATTTCGCGGCACGCGCGCTGAATGCGAAGCGCAATCTCGCCACGGTTGGCGATAAGAATTTTTTCGAACATGCGCGCCTACTCAATGATCATCAGGGGTTCGCCAAACTCCACCGGTGCGCCGTTGCTAAGCATGATCCGCGTCACCTTGCCCGAGCGGGGCGCCTTGATCGGATTGAAAACTTTCATGGCTTCGATCAGCAAAATGGTGTCACCCTCGTTGACCTGTCCGCCGATTTGCACGAAAGGCGGGGTATCGGGGTCGGACTGGGTATAGCCGACGCCAACCATGGGCGAGCTCACCAAACCGGGATGCTTCGAAATGTCGTCGTCGTCCGCCGCCGGTTCCGGCGCGGCTTGGGCAGCCGCAGCCGCTGGCGGTGCGACCGAAACGCTCGCCGCCGCCGGGGCGGCCACATTCTTGGACACCCGCAGATGCCATTCCTGTTCGCCATATTCAATTTCGGTCAGGCCGGTCTGGTCAAGAAGCCGGGCCAGCTTTTTAACCAACGCGGCGTCGATGGTGGGTTTGTTTCCGTCCGTCGGCATTTTTCCTCGCGAAAGTGTGGGTTCGTCAATTCAACAGAGCGTCACGTTTGGGCTCATTTATTTAATCAACGCATTGATCACAAATGTCTCACGACTTATAACACGCGCGCCGCAAAGGCGCATATACCCTGTTTCCCGGCACGCGAAAAACAAAGGCCGCGAAACAGGTTATACTGGCTGCAACCGAAATAGATTGGATGAACGTCCCATGCGCGTGACCATTAACGGCGAAGAACGTACTTTCGACGCCCCCATTACCGTCGAGGCCATGTTGGGTGAGATCGGCCTCGAGGCCAAGAAAGTCGCCGTCGAGCGTAACCTGGAACTGGTTTCGAAATCATCCTACGGCGACACGGCGGTAGAGGACGGCGACAAGTTCGAGATCGTCCATTTCATCGGCGGCGGCGCGCCCGAAGGCGATGACGACGATCCCTTCGAGGTCGCCGGGCGCACCTTCAAGTCGCGCCTGCTGGTGGGCACCGGCAAGTACAAGGATCTGGAGGAAACGGCCCGCGCCATTGAAGCCTCGGGCGCTGAAATCGTCACCGTGGCGGTGCGCCGGGTCAACATTTCCGACCCCGGCCAGCCCATGCTGATGGATTATGTGGACCCCAAAAAGTACACCTATCTGCCCAACACGGCGGGCTGCTTCACCGGCGAGGATGCCCTGCGCACGCTGCGTCTGGCGCGCGAGGCGGGCGGCTGGGATCTGGTCAAGCTGGAAGTGCTGGGCGACCAAAAGACCCTCTATCCCAACATGGTGGAAACCCTGTCCGCGGCGGAAACGCTCATCGCCGAGGGCTTCAAGGTGATGGTCTATTGCAGCGACGATCCCATCATGGCCAAGCGGCTGGAAGACCTGGGCTGCTCGGCCATCATGCCGCTGGCCGCGCCCATTGGATCGGGCCTGGGCGTGCAAAGCCCGGTTAACATCCGCTTGATCAAAGAACAATCGAGCGTGCCGGTGCTGGTCGATGCGGGTGTCGGCACGGCGTCCGATGCCGCCGTCGCCATGGAACTGGGCTGCGATGGTGTGCTTATGAACACCGCCATCGCCGAAGCGAAAGACCCGATTTTAATGGCGCGCGCCATGAAGGCCGCCGTTGAAGCCGGTCGCCTGGCCTATCTTGCGGGCCGCATGCCGCGTAAGATGTACGCCGATCCGTCCTCGCCGCTGGCCGGATTGATCTAGGCGACCCGCAAGGGGGGGGAGGGACGTATGACCCCGAAGATCGAACGGTTTCTGGCCGAACGCCGGGCCGACACGCCGTGTCTGGTGGTCGATCTCGACGTGGTGGCCGAAAGCTACGCGCGGGTCCGCGAAACCGTGCCCGACGCCGCCGTCTCCTATGCCGTCAAGGCCAACCCGGCGCGCGAAGTGCTCGAATTGCTCATCGCGCTCGGTTCGGGGTTCGATGCCGCTTCCATGTTCGAGATCGAGACGTGCCTGTCTTTGGGCGCGTCGCCCGATCGCATCATCTACGGCAACACCATCAAGAAACAGGGCGACATCGAGGCCGCCTACGCCCGTGGCATCCGGCTGTTTGCGTTCGATTCCGAGGCCGAGCTGGAAAAGCTGGCCGTCGCGGCGCCGGGCGCCGGGGTCTATTGCCGCATCCTTACGTCGGGCGACGGGGCCGACTGGCCGCTGTCGCGCAAATTCGGCTGCGAGCTGGACATGGCCGCCAACCTTATGCTCCGCGCCCGCGATTTGGGCCTGGATGCGGTGGGGATTTCCTTCCATGTGGGTTCGCAACAAACCGACGCGGGCCAGTGGGACGTGGCCATCGGGCGCGTGGCGGAAGTCTTCAAAACGGTCGCCGAGCGAGGCCTGAACCTGCGCATGATCAATATGGGTGGCGGCTTCCCCGTGCGTTACCGCAAGGACGTGCCCGATCTTGAAACCGTGGCCCAAACCATCGCCGACGCCATAAAACGCCATTTCGGCGACGAAACGCCCGAATTGATCATCGAACCGGGTCGCTCCATCACGGCGGAAGCGGGCGTCATCCAGACCGAAGTGGTGCTCATTTCCAGCAAGGATTACGCCAACGGCATACGCTGGGTGTACCTTGACGTGGGCAAGTTCGGCGGCCTCGCCGAAACCATGGATGAAGCCATCCAGTACCCCATCGCCACTCCGCACGACGGCAAGGCCGAAGGCCCCGTCGCCATCGCCGGCCCCACTTGCGACGGCGCCGACATCCTCTACGAAGACGCCGGCTACAAACTGCCGTTGGGCCTGAAAGTGGGCGACAAAGTCCTGCTCCTCAAAGCCGGAGCCTACACCACGACGTACGCGTCGGTCGGCTTCAACGGCTTTCCGCCGTTGAAGGCATTCTACATCTAGAGCATGTCGCCCCTATTCGGACCCACTGAGACGCCGCCTCCGGGTTGCCGGCAAGGAAGGGTTCGCGCCGCGATGCCGTCGCATCGCAAGCGGAGCCTGACGCCGACCGGCGGGCCGGAAGCGGCGCCTGCGGTCGGTTTTCCAGCCCTCCCGCCGCGTCGAGGGCGCTTGCCGATGATCCACATCGCCTGCTCGCCCTCTCCTAACGGGAGGACTGGAAAACCGATCTCAGTGAATCCGAATAGGGGCGACATGCTCTAGGCGCAGGCCCCAGACCCGACAATAAGCCCGGAAGGCCACGCGACCCACGTTGCGCTTGAGAAAAACGGTGTATTGAGGCCAAGTTTCGCGTGAAAACCGGGGACAGAAACCGGGGACAGTATACCATTTATCGACATAGAAAACGGGACAAGTCGTAGAAAGAAGAGGGCGCAAAAATTGTATACTGTCCCCGGTTTTCTTGCTGGCCCCGGGATTGTTGTCGAGGGTGGAACCGCGCCCCCGGCTACTCCCCGCCGGTTTCCAGATCAGCCACCAGGATACCTTCGTAGCCGTTCTTGCAGGCGGCGATGAGCAGGGCGCCGGCTTGCTGGTGGTCGGGGTGTTGTTCGTAGGCGAGGTGGGCGGCGCGGTCCGAAAAGGTCGCCACGAAACCATACTGATGGTCCGGGGTCTTGGCCTCGAAGTCCCGGTTCGGGCCGTGACTGAAGTCGAGCATTCCGGGAAGGCTTGCGGCCAACCCTTCGAGCAGGCGCATGGGTTCGTCGAGCACGCCGGCATCATCGGGATCGGCAAGGGATAGAAATACGCAGTGTTTGATCATATCGGACCTGTTTGTTTGGCATCCATTGGTTTGGCTACGTCACCGGGGCCGGATTAAAAAGTGTCAGCGCATTGTGCAGGCCCAGGCGGTCGGCGGCGACCTGTCTTTTGCCGCTGGCCACGTCCAGGATCAGGTGGAACAGCTCCCAGCCCACGTCTTCGATGGTGGCCTCGCCCACGGCGATGGTTCCGGCGTCCACATCCATCAGGTCATACCAGCGCTTGGCCAGCACCGAATTGGTGGCCACCTTGATGACCGGGGCCACGGCCAGACCATAAGGCGTGCCGCGCCCGGTGGTGAAAACCTGCAAATTAATGCCAGACGCCAGTTGCAGGGTTCCGCAAACGAAATCACTGGCCGGTGTGGCGGCAAACGTCAGGCCCTTGCGGCGAACACGCTCACCGGGGGACAGCACATCAACGATGGAACTGGTACCCGATTTGGCGATGGACCCCAATGCCTTTTCAACGATGTTGGACAGCCCGCCCTTTTTGTTGCCGGGCGTGGTGTTGGAACTGCGATCGGCGCCGCCTGATTCGAGGTAATCGTCGTACCACGCCATTTCGCGCATCAACGCCCTGGCCACGGTCTGGTCGGCGGCACGCGGGGTTAACAGGTGAATGGCGTCGCGCACTTCGGTGACTTCGGAAAACATCACGCTGCCACCGGCCCGGACAATCAAATCCGTGGCGAACCCGACCGCCGGATTGGCCGTAATGCCGGAAAAGGCGTCGCTGCCGCCGCATTGCATGCCGACCACCAGATCGGAAGCCGGGCACGTTTCGCGGGTTCGTTCATTGAGCCTTTGCAAATGGCCCTCGGCGGTTTCCAGAATTCCGGCGACCATGCCGCCAAATCCGGTAAAAGCCTTGTCCTGCAACGACAGCATGGTGCCGCATTCGGCGCCCTTGGGCATGAGCATTTCCGGGCGCAATTTCTCGCACCCCAGGCCAATGACCATGACCTCGCCGCCGAAGTTGGGATTGTGAACCAGGTTCTGCAGGGTGCGGATGGGAACGATGGCGGCCGGCGCGTTGATGGCCACGCCGCAGCCGTAGGTGTGGGTCAGCGCCACCACATCGTCAACGTTGGGATAGAGTGGCAGCAATTCGTCCCTGATGCGTTTCACCACATGGTCGATGACGCCGGCGACGCATTGCACGGAAGTGGTGATGCCCAGGATATTGCGTGTGCCTACGGTACCGTCGGCATTGCGGTAGCCCTCGAAGGTATGTCCTTCAAGGGGCTCGCCGTTGGGGGCCGCGCCGTTGGGGGCTGGCAGGTCGTCCAGATCGGGCGGCGGGGGCATGGCGACAAGGGATTCGGCCACCCAGTTACCGCGTGGAATATCCTGAACCGCGTGGCCGATAGCCGCGCCGTAGCGAAGGATTGCCTCGCCCATGGCGATGTCGCCGAGCGCCACCTTGTGCCCCTGGGGGACATCCTCGCCCAGCACCGTGCCGTCATCCAGCCGTGTGCCCTCGGGCAGGCCCCCCGCATTGGCGATAATGGCCACGTTGTCCTCGTCGCGCATTTTAATGGTAACGATCCGGGTATTGGTTTCGCTCATTGCCCGCCTTGCTCCGCCGTTCGGCGATACAACCCGACCGCCACACAGGCGGAATACCCGATTGCGACGGAAAACAACAGCCGCAGGAAGGGGGTGAGCGGGATTTTTTGGCATTTTTGGCGTTCAGGCGCGACGCGGGCGAGACCCCCGACAACAAGCTCGGAGGAGCGCACCAGCGCGACGACTATGCGACCAAGCGGGAGCGCAGCCTTAGTGGCGCTTGAACGAAATTAAACAAAAACCGGCACCAAGCGAGGCGATGGTTGGATCAGTTAACCGCCGGCGCGATGCGGAACCTCAGTCGCCGGCCCCCGCCGGCCGGAACCCGGTGCGAGCGGTTTTGGCCTTTTCCATCGCCGCTTTGGCGTCCAGGGACGACAGCGCCTGAATGGTTTTCAGGTTGGTGACACCGCCGGTCGATCCGGCGATCATCAACGCGGCCACCATGTTCTTTAAACTGTCGCCTTCCGAGATAACCATGAAATCGTACTCGCCGGTCGTCACATAGTAGTGAAGGAGTTTCGCTCCGACCGATTCCATGAGCCCGGAAACCGCTCTCGCCCGGTCATCCGGTTTGTCGATCATTCCCTTTACCGCTTTTTCGGTATAGTTGCCCTGCGTAATGAAAATCCCCATCTTGGCTTCCCCTTTTCAATAGCCGTGAAACTGGAAATGCGCGTCGCCAAGTTTCTTCTTCACAGTCCAAAATGATACCATGGCCGGGCGGCCAGGGCGACTCCGGCGGGGGAGAATCAAAAACCGGGGACAGTATACCGTTTTTTTCAAGAAAATAGTATACTGTCCCCGGTTTTTCCCGGTTTTTGAAATTCAATAAACAGCCCCAGACCCCGAAAAAAACCACCTAGGCTCCCGGAACGAAGCGCAGCGAAGAGACTAACGACCAAGCGGGAGTGCAGCCCTAGTGGCGCCTGAACGCAATTAGACAAAAAGCCCCAGACCCCGAACAAAAAACACCCAAGCTCCCGAGATCAAAGGGGTCAGAGAAAATTGATCCGGGTAATAAGTGGCCGCGCCCCTTCACGGCTCCGTGCGGAGCCCGGTCTTTCCTTGTGAATCGCGTTCAGGCCCCACGCAGGCTGCGCGTCTCAACGACGCTAGTTGTGATGTCTCAGGAGGTTGTTCATTCGATCCCGACTTGAGAAGCTGATGTTTGGAAAGACAGAAGCCAACCAAGGGGGACCGAATGAACGTCCATAAGAATGCCCGTTTGACGCCGTGTGGTCGAGGAATTTTGATAT
>JADHSV010000048.1 GCA_016776725.1 Rhodospirillales bacterium | reverse complement strand
GCCGCAGCGGCTGCGTGATCGTCAGGGATAACCGCATCCTCACCAGCGGCTACGTGGGCTCGCCGCCGGGTCTGGATCATTGCGACGAGGTCGGTCACCTGATGAAAAAGGTGATCGACGACGACGGCCAAACCCGCGACCACTGCATGCGAACCATCCACGCCGAGCAGAACGCCATTTGTCAGGCCGCCCGCCATGGCATCTCGCTGGCGGATGCGACGCTTTATTGCAAGATGGAGCCGTGCCGGGTCTGCGCGATGATGATCATCAGCGTCGGGATCAAGCGCGTTGTCGCCCTACGCCGCTATCACGCGGCGCAGGAAACGCGGGATATGTTCGAACACGCGGGGATCGGGCTGGATATCGTCGAGGACGTTGTCGAAGCGTATTAGGAACCGCTCTTCCGCCCGCGGGCGACGCGCAGCAGGAAGAATACCAGCCAGATCGGCACGACCACCACCGCGCCCAGCAGGACGTAGGGAACCGCCCAGCGAATCAGGTCGGCGACCACCTCGAATACGGATTGGATGGCGTCGGGGAAGTTGTGCATCAACGCGACCGGGTCGATGTCGAAAAAGGCCAGCAAAAAGCCGACGAACAAGCAGACCAGGGCCAACTTGACGATTGTCGATACAAATCCGGGCACGATGCGAACCCCTTCCCTTACGGACATAAGACAGTTGCGTTTCCGCTTACATAGCATTCGGGGCGGTCCCGAGGTCAAGTCCTAAGCCTCGCGCCCGCCCCGTATTTACGTGTTCACGACTTAGTTGAAACGGTTTGTTCCAACGGGAACCCAGGGATTGCCCATGTCAATGGGAAGGATCCGGTAGTCGGGATCGTCGCTGTCAACGGGCGTGCCGTACCGGGCGAACCAGCGGCGGTGCCACGGGCGGTCAGGGGTATCGGTCCGCGACCGCCAAACCCGCCAATTGCGCCAGTCTCGCCACGTCTGCCATGTCAGATGATTGTGATTGAAATTACCGGTCCAGCGATTGGGGGTGGTCGGCGCGTCCGGCCAGGTTTGGGCGATATCCCAGGTGGTGCGATCGGCATCAAGGCCGTCGGTGTCATCGACCCAGGACACGTAGGCGGCGTCTGCCTGCGCCTGCTGTAGCAAATCCTCAACCTTTGCCAGATAGGGCTCATAGTGTTCGGGGGTGGTGGAATGATAATGTGCCACCGCCATTTTCCAGTCGCCGGTCTGCCGGTAGTGGCCGCGCAATAAACGCGCCGCGTAGGCGACGTTTTGGGCCGGATCGAAGGCAACGTTCAGATTGCGAAACGCGTTCGGGTGGTGATGCAGGTTGATCTGCATGCATCCCACATCAATGTTGTGCACGCCTTTGCGCTGCAAGTCGCGAACGGCCGAAATGGCTTCGAACTTGGATGCATATTTAACGTCGCCTTCGGGCGACGTCACGGTCCACGGCCAGGCGCTAACCTTGCCGGTCGCTTCGTCGTATTTTCCCGATTCGGCGCGTGCGACGGCTGTAAGCAGATGCGCGGGGATGGCGTTCAGGCGCTCTTGATGGGAGGTGTGGTTTTCACACGCGTTGGCAAATGCGTTTGTGCCGATCACCATCGTCAAAGCCGCCAGGGCTGCTGCAAAAGAAATTCGTTTCATTGGTCTGACTCCTACAGGACTTGATCTTCAATCGGGGTTATGAGCGACCGAGACGCATTTTTTTCATTATTTCGCATGGAGGCGATTTTGCCCGGCGTGCAGCCCGTGCTAAATTCGAAGCAGGGGTTCGCGGTGCGGGCTGTTTTCGTGCGAAGGCTCGGATTGGGGTAGGTAGGAAAATGAAAAAGCTAGTTGTCAGCTTGGCGGCCGTGTTGGCGATCGCTGTGGGGACGTGGCTCAGCGTCGTCCTTTGGCAAACCTACCGGCCAACCGATAGGAGCGCGGACATTGTCAGTGCGGGGGCCGAACTGGCTGATCGCGGCGCCGCCAGTTCCCTTGCCACACAAAGCGCCAAGCCGGAACCCAGGCCGGCGCCCAAGCCCGCCCTCAGGCCCGCTCCGGTTTTCCCCGACGAGCTGGTCGTGCTGGGCGAACTGCTGGTTGCCGATCCGCCCGAGGGTTTCGCAAGGGGTGCCAGGCAATTGGGGTTCGAGGTCATTGAAGTCGTTGAGCTGCGCCAGTTGGAGATGGCGGTGTACCGGGTGGCGACCCCGCCCGGCATGGAAGTGTCCGAGGCGCGCAAAAAACTGGCCGCGCGATTTCCCGGCATCGCCATCGATTCACATCGCGCCTTCGAGACCCAGGGCGTGAAAGAGTACGGCAAACAGACGGCTCGGCCCATGGCGGGCTGGCCACAGGCGACCGCCACCTGCGGCGCAGGTATGCGAATTGGCCAGATCGATTCACCGGTCGATACCTCGCACCCGGCGCTGAAGGGTCAGCGCGTCGAGTTCAAGTCCTTCCACAAGGAATCGCGCAAGCCCGGGCCTGCGGACCATGGAACGGCGGTGGCGGCCATGCTGGTCGGCAAGCCCAATTGGGGCGGCCTGTTGCCGGGGGCCGAATTGTTCGCGGCCAATATGTTTGAAGTCAACGAGACCGGAAAGGTCATCGGCAGCGGCATGGGTTTGCTGCGCGCCATCGACTGGATGGCGCAAAAGAAAATTCAAGTGGTCAACATGAGTGTTGCCGGCGGCGATAACAAAGTTGTTCGCAAGGCTTTCAAGTTGGCGCGAAAGAAGGGACTTGTGCTGGTTGCTGCGGCCGGCAACTGGGGCAGCGCCAAACGCCCCGCCTATCCCGCCGCCTACGGCGACGTGATTGCGGTTACGGCGTTGGACAAGAAACGCAAAATCTACAAAAAGGCCAACAGCGGCGCCTATATCGATTTTGCCGCTCCCGGCGTCAAGATTTACGCGGCCGTACCAAGAGGCGGCCGCGTGATGAGCGGAACGTCTTTTGCGACGCCCTATATTACGGTCTTGCTGGCAATGTCTATCGAAGCGGGCGCGCCTACCTCGCCAACAGCGCTGCGCGAGATGCTGTCGGGGCGTGTTCTTGATTTGGGGAACCCGGGCCGCGACGACGTTTTCGGCCATGGCGTTGTGAAACTTCGACCGAAGTGCCAGTGATAGTATCAGTGATATTGCGTTGCCCGTGAAATCGCATATGCGGACGCCACGGCGGCCAGGAGAATAGTGCATGGTTCTGAATTGGGTTCTCGGCAATGTGGGAAAGCGCAAGAAAAAGGGAAAAAAGGGCGGCAAAAAGAAGCCGCCATATGAAGAGGCCAAGCGAATTGCGGCCTCCGGCGACGTTTCCGCACGTGCGGAATTAGCCTCGGTCGAGGATCTTGAGCCTGAAATCCTGTACTACTTTGCGTCCGACGAGGCTGCCGAAGTCCGCAAGGCCGTCGCCACCAACGAGGGAACCCCGCTTCAGGCCGACCAAATTCTGGCCACCGATATTGACGAAGATGTCCGCGTCGAATTGGCCCGGAAGATCGGCAGGCTTGTTCCGACCCTTAGCAAGGACGAGACCGAACGGCTGACCCAGATGGCCATGGAAGTGCTTGAGATTCTGGCCAGGGACGACCTTCCCCGCGTGCGTGCGACCATCGCGGAGGAAATAAAGCGGGCCGGCAATGTCCCCAATAAACTGGTGCGCCAAATGGCGCGCGATGTCGAAGACATCGTATCGGCGCCGATCCTGGAATATTCGCCGATGCTTTCAGACGATGACCTGCTTGAAATCATCGCCGGCGGGTGCGCGGGCGGCGCCCTTGTCGCCCTGTCACGGCGAAAGGGATTAAGTGAACGGATCTCGGGCGCCGTCTTCAACAGCCGCAACGTTCAGGCCGTTGCCGCCATGCTTAGCAATAAAACGGCCAATATATCCGACAAAACCATGGATATGATCGCCGTCGAAGGCGAGGAAACGGTCGAGTGGCATGCGCCCATGGTTGACCGCGATAACATGCCCGCCCGCGTCATTCGGCGTATCGCGTCGTTTGTCAGCGCCTCGCTAATGGATATCCTCATCGAAAAGCACCAGGATCAGGCCGACGTTGTTGAAGAATTGCGCCAAACTGTCCGCAAGCGCATCGACCGGGGCGATTTTGCAGAAAAGGAAGCAGACTGGGAGCCAGCCGAAGACCGCGCAAAAAGAATGAAGGAAGACGGAAAACTGGTGGAGGACGCGGTCGTTCGGGCGATGGAGCAGGGCGATAACGCCTTCGTTCGCTACGCCCTTGCCGAACTTTCGGGGCTGGCGTTCAATACCGTTACACGATTACTCAATACCGGAAGCGGCAAGGCGGTGACGGCGCTGGTGTGGAAGGCGGGATTGAGCATGCACACGGCCTTCATGGTTCAACAACGCATTTCCCATGTGCAGGTGACAAAGCAGATGCGGCCCGGCCCCAAAGGAGGGTTTCCCATTAGCGAGAAAGATCTGGCCTGGTATATCGAGTGTGTTGCCGACTGATCAGTATGACCGCGGATGATCCGCGCGCCGTTCGGATGCCTCTTCACGTTCCAGCAGCATTGCGCTGTATTCCACTGCCAGGATAGCGCCAAGACACCACACAATCAGAACATTCCAGATAAGGGGGGTCATGTTATTGGTTCCGCATGCCTCTGAACTTATTGATTTGGCGTTTTGTTCAGGTGGTATCTGCGGCATGCGCATTCAATAGAATTCTGATGCATATGGATACGAGGGCACGACCGCATAATTCGCATTATGCATCGCAAAACGAAAAAGTTCAGGCTTGTTTTGAGAATGGATTTTGGCGTTACCGACGCGCAATCCGCAGTCCTTTGGCCATGCGCTTGGCGCGCACAATGTCACCATCTGAAAGCTCCGCGAGGATGAAATTTTTTCTGTTTTCCGCCTTGTCGCGGCTTTTCCCGGTTAAATTCGACACTGCGGATTCCAGCCAGGCATAGGCCATGGGCAGGTCTTTTCGGGCTCCTTCGCCCAGCATGTACATTTCAGCCAGGTTCATTTCAGCGCGCGCATATCCTTGCATCGCCGCCATCCAGATCCACGCAAACGCTTCCCGCCCGTCGCGTTTGACGCCATGGCCGCGGCGATACATGATTCCAAGGTTATTCTGCGCCTTCGCATTCCCCTGCTCGGCCGCCTTCGTGTACCAATTCCTGGCCTTGGCATAGTCTTTCTCGCCCCCCTTGCCCGTGTGGTACATCACGGCAAGGCCGAATTGCGAGCGGGAGTCTCCATCGTCGGCGCTGGTGAGGTATGCGTTGCGCGCCGTTTGGTAATCGCCATTGTTGTAGGCTGCGGCGCCAGCCGAATAATCGGCGGCAGCCGGAAAGGCCACGATGGCGGAAATCAACAAGCCAAGAAAAAATCGGTACATCAATCGCTCCATGCCGCGTATGTCAAAATCGGTTGTCGCCACACTGGTGACGCAAATGCCGTGCCAATCCCCCGGTCGGACACAATGACCGGACAATCCCAATGAGTTCATGAAAAACACCGAGGCCCAGGTTTTTCCCGGTACGTTTCCTTTGCATGGAAAATACCAAAATCGAGATGAATTTCAACAAAGAGATCATGGGTATTTAGGAGAAAAACGGCTGGGCGTTAGCCGCGCCAGAAATAACGGCTGAAAAGGACGATCACGGTAAAAAGTTCAAGCCGCCCCAAAAGCATCCCGGCTGACAACATCCATTTGGCGGCGTCGGGCAGGGTGGAGAAATTGCCGGCGGGGCCAATGATGTCGCCCAGGGCCGGGCCGACGTTGCAAATGGCTGTTGCCGCGCCTGAAACGGCCGTCACGAAGTCCAGCCCCAGCATGCCAAGGCCGATGGCCAGCAACCCGAAACAGAGAATGAAGATATAAAAGAAGCTCAGCACCGAATCGATGACGTCATCCGGAATGGGGCGGCGGTTATAGTAGGGGATGAAAACGCCGTGCGGCTGGAAAAGCCGCCGGATCTGCGTTCGCGCCGAGGCATACAACACCTGGAAACGGAATATCTTGATGCCGCAGGTGGTCGATCCCGCGCAGCCGCCGATGAACATGATCATGAAGAACAGCGGCACGGCGAAAGGCCCCCAGCGGTAATAATCGTCGGTCGCGTAACCCGTGCCGGTAACGATGGAAACCAGATTGAAAGAAGCGTACCGAAGCGCCGTCAGCGGCTCCAGGCCGTTCTCCAGCCACAGAAATCCAGTGCCGATGAGGGTAAGAACGACCACTAATGCCATGAAAATTCTGACCTGCGTGTCAATGAACAAGGCCGTCCGGTGGCCTTGAACGGTGCGCAGATAAAGAACGAAGGGCAGTCCGCCGACCAGCATTCCGACCGTCGCGATGGCGTCGATGGTGGCGCTGTCGAAGTGTCCGAGGGAACCGTCCGAAGTTGAAAATCCCCCGGTCGCGATGGTCGTCATGGTGTGCGAGATGGCCTCGAACGGGCTCATGCCGGCAGCCCAGTACATGATGGCCCAGGCGATGGACAATCCAAGATAAATAAGGGCCGTGGCGCCCGCAATCTGGCCCGCGCGCGGCATGGCCTTTTCCGCCGAATCCGACGAGGCTTCCATGCGGAACAGCTGCATTCCGCCAACCCGCAACCACGGCAGAACCACAATCGCCATGACGACGATGCCGATGCCGCCCAGCCACTGCAACATGGCCCGCCACAGCAATAGCCCCGGCGGCGCATGGTCGAGACCGACGATTATGGTCGAACCCGTTGTGGTTATTCCCGACATGGCCTCGAAAAAGGCGTCGGTATAGCTAAGGTTCAGTTCCGAGAACTTCAGCGGTAACGCCGCGAAAAGGGTCAACGCGATCCAGCTCAGGGTCGTCATGGCGAAAGCCTGACGCGGCGAGATGCGGATATCCGATGTCCGGTTGGTCAGCACCAGGGCGATGCCGACAAACAGCGTCAGCCCGGCCGATGTCCCAAACACCTGCCAGTCGGGGCTGCCCATCGACAAGTCGACGACCGCCGGAATGCACATGGCGAGCGCCAGCACGGACAGCAACATTCCGACAATAAACAGTACGGGCCGGAAATCGATCATCTGGCGGGGGTTCCCGATTCCCTTGAACAATAGAACGCGGCACACTTAAGCTCGTTGGTTGCTCGCGGTCAAGGGGGGGCAGCCTCAGAGAAAAGAAACATCGCCTCCAGAAGGCGAGCCCACCATAGCCAGAAATTCACGCCGGGTCGTTGGGTTGTCGCGGAAAACTCCCAACATGCGGCTGGTAAGCATGGTTACGCCCGATTTTTTGATGCCGCGCGTCGTCATGCACTGGTGCGCCGCCTCGATAACCACGGCGACGCCTTTGGGCTGAAGGATTTCATCGATCGCGTTGGCGATCTGAGCGGTCATCTTCTCCTGGATCTGAAGACGCTTGGCATAAACTTCAATGAGCCGCGCCAGCTTGCTGATTCCGACCACCCGGTGGTCGGGCAGATAGGCGACATGCGCCTTGCCGATGATCGCGGCCATGTGGTGTTCGCAGTGGGATTCGAACCGAATGTCCTTCAGCAGGACCATGTCGTCGTATCCGTCGGTCTCCTCGAAGGTGCGTTTCAGGATTTCAATGGGGTCGGCTTCGTAACCGGCGAACCATTCTTCATAGGCCTTGGTGACACGCGACGGCGTGTCCAGCAGCCCCTCGCGGTCCGGGTCGTCGCCGGCCCAGCGAATGAGGGTGCGCACGGCCTTTTCAGCCTCTTCACGGCTGGGTTTTTCGGAAATCCGGCCGTTTTCGTCGGCAATCAAGCTCAAGGGTTTCGGTGTGTTCACGGTTTTTCCCACTTCGAAAATTTGACGCGCCGAAGCGCCGGGTTCATGCATAACTTAATTTCGCCGCCGAGGATATCAATGGATTGGTGTTTGCAGGTACGGGCTGTCCAGCGAAAAGGCGGGGATCTCCACGACGAAGGACTCGCCCGCGACGGTCTCCATGCAATAGGACCCGACCATGAAGCCCGAAGGCGTCGCCAGTGGCGCGCCCGATGTGTATTCGAAGCTGCCGCCCGGATCGATGACGGGTTGTTCGCCGACCACGCCGTCGCCGTCCACTTCCTGGATTTCTCCGCGTGCATCGGTAATCCGCCAATGGCGCGTCATCAGGCGCACGGATTGGCGACCCTGGTTTTCAATACGAATACTGTACGCCCACACGAAGCGTCCGTCGTCGGGCGCCGAATGGGTTTCCAAAAACGACGGCTGCACACTTACGCAAATTCCCTGCGTCGTCTGTTCGTACATGACCGTTACTCCTGACGATTCGCCCTATATGTGGGACTCGTTTGGGCGAAAAAAAGTGGGCGAGGCCGGTTTTTCCGTCCTCGCCCAAGGTGCGGAGGGGCTTCCGCAGGGAGGAGAATGATCGTCTTAAAGCTCGGCGGCGGGGCCGACGGTAATTTCGACCCGGCGGTTGCGCGGTTCGCGCACGCCGTCGGGGGTGTCAACGCGCGGGCGGCGTTCGCCGTGCGCCGTCACCGAAATGCGGGTCGATGAGATGCCTCGTTTGATCAGCGCGCCGCTGACCGCTTCGGCGCGGCGCTGGGAAAGCCCGTCGTTGAAGGGCAGGGGACCGGCCAGATCGGTGTGGCCGCTGACGAACACACGAACGTCTTTGCCACGTTCGGCGGTTTTGGCGATTGCGCCCAGGGCTTCGGTTGCGTCGGTGTTTAGGCTCGCGCTGTCAAAGTCGAACAGGATGATGAAGGATTTCGCTTCGTCGCCCTTCATTGTGCCATCGGCCACGGCGGGGGTTGCCGCGCTGTTGGACTGGGCGCGTGAAAGTGCGAAGGCCCGGTCGATCTGATCAATGGCGGTGAAATAGCCGTTGCGGCATTGGGCAATGTGTTTGGTCTGCCAGTTTTCTTCCTGTTGTTCGACCCAGCAGTCAAACTGAACCTGCGCCATGGCAGCCGCTTCCGGCCATTGGCGGTCGGCGCCGTTTTTCAGCGCCTCGGTCAGGCGCGCCCGGGCGGCCGTCAATTCCCCCATGTGCTTGGTAGGCAGGGACCATTGTTTGAGGCTTTCGGGCGATACGGCGGCGCCGCCGGCGGCGGCCAGGGCCTTTTCGCCGAAGTGGGCGGCGTCGGGCCAGTCGCGCATTTCGTCGCGCTCGAAAAGGGCGAAGGTCTTGTATTCGCGCGCCAGGGCGGAGGTGAAGTTACCGCCGTCGGTTTGCGTGGCGCGCAGGGTGTCATAGTCGAACGTCGCGCCGCAACCGGCCAGGAAAACGGCCGCGGCAGTTCCGGCCAGAAGAGATTTTCCGAGGATCAAAATACGCATGGCGGGGTTTCCCGTTTCATCAATGTTGACGGGAAACCTAACGGGCGACTATGGCGGGCGTGTGCCGCTATGCGGCGAAAATGAGGCAATTCGTGGGTAATTCGAGGGCACCCGAAGGGCTCATTCAGGGCTGCACGATGCTCCGCCCAGAACGCAAAAGCGCGCGCAATGGGGATGGTTCAGTTTCACCACCTTGCCCGAATCGCCCAGACTTTCGCCCATTTCGAAGCCCGGGTCATACGGAAGAAGCGTGCACGGCACCACGACCGGCCGCTGCGCGTCCTTGCGCTTGATGACCATGCGCGACGTGGCGCACATCATGGTATCGGGTGCGACCCCCAGAATATCCCAGCACTTGACGGTGATTTCGGGAACGTCGACCGAGGCGTCCATTTCCGGGAACAATACCAGGGCCGTGGGATCGTGCGCATCAACCGGTATGGCGTGTTGGGCAAATACGCGGGCGTAGCCGCGCCGCGCCTCTTCCTCGCTTTCGTCCCAGCAGGTGCGACCGGCGAGTGCGATGTTGAAGGCGTTGGCGGCCAGCCATTTCAGGCCGTTCAGCATGGGCGCCCAGGTTTGCGGGCCGCGCACGGCTTCATGCTTGGCGGGAACGAAATGATCCATGGACACGCGGATCGACAAGGCGTCGCCGAAACGCCTGCGCAAATCGGCCAGCCGGGCGCGCTTGTGAAACATGGGTTTCATGGCGTTGGTCAGAACCAGCGTGCGAAAGCCGCGTTCCATGCATTCGCCCAGTATCTGCGGCAGGCGGGTATTCATGAAGGGCTCGCCGCCGGTAAAGGCGATTTCCTCGACCAGGGCGTCGGTGCGGGCGATTTCGTCAAGATAGGGCCGCACATCGTCTTCGGTGATATAGGCCAGGGAATCGTTTTTGGGGCTGGAGTCCATGTAGCAGTTGCGGCACGTGATATTGCACAGGCTGCCGGTGTTGAACCAAAGCGTGCGCAGGCGCGTCAGCGCCACCACGGCGCGTTCCTCGCCGTTGGCGGTAACGTCGGGATCCCGGAATTTCCGTGGATCAATAATCGGCTGCCGCGCCACGCTTCCGTTCGCCATGGTGGTTACACAATCCCTCTTTGTATTTTGCCCCTTGCTAACTATTTAGCCCGTTGCCCGGCCCGCGCAAATGAAATTTTCGTGTGGTTGCCCCTGGGGTTGGCCAAGGGTTGCGCGCCCTTGGCCGATCCCCTATACAATTGGCACGCATTTGCTGCGCGTGCGGGTGTAGTTCAATGGTAGAACAGCAGCTTCCCAAGCTGCATACGGGGGTTCGATTCCCCTCACCCGCTCCAACTCTTAATTCCTGGCGCACGTCCTTCGGGGGGCCTTTTTTTCATGAATCCCAAAGACCTTCTTCTCGCTTCGTTCCAAGCCGCCCTGACGGCGGCCGATCCGGCAACCATCGTTCCGGCCCATTTGCCCGCGCCGCCCAAGGGGCGCACGCTGGTTGTCGGGGCCGGTAAAGCGGGCGGCGCCATGGCCCGCGCGGTCGAGGACGCCTGGCCCGCAGATGCGCCGCTGTCCGGTATCGTCATTACCCGTTACCAGCACAGCGTTGAAACAGGGCGCATCGACGTGGTTGAAGCCGGCCACCCGGTTCCCGACGAAGCGGGCGAGGCCTCGGCCCGGCGCATTCTGGCCGAGGCTGGCGAACTTGGCCCCGACGATTTGCTTTTGTGCCTGATGAGCGGCGGCGGCTCGGCCCTGATGACCCTGCCTGCGCCCGGCCTGACGCCGGATGATCTGCAGGCGGTCAACAAGTCGCTTTTGAAGTGCGGCGCCAACATCCAGGAAATGAACGTGGTGCGAAAGCACCTGTCGGCCAGCCAGGGCGGACACCTGGCGGCGGCCTGCAAGGCGCGCATCGTGGCGCTCATTATTTCGGACGTCACCGGCGACGATCCCACCCATATCGGGTCGGGCCCCTGCGCCCCCGATCCCAGCACGTACGCCGACGCGCTGGCCATCTGTGCGCGCTACGAAGTGGACCTGCCCGACGCCCCGCGCCGGCACCTGGAAAGCGGCCTCGCAGGTGACATCGGCGAAACCCCCAAGCCCGGCGACCCAATCTTCGCCCGCGTCGATAACAACGTCATCTCCACCAGCCTCGATAGCCTGCGCTCCGCCGAGACTTATTTGAAGGCCCAGGGCATTGGCGCCGCCGTGCTGGGCGACAGCATCACCGGCGAAGCCAGCGAAGCGGCCAAGGTGTTCGGCGGCATCGTCCGCCACGTGAAAGCCAACGGCAACCCGTGGCCCACACCCGTCGCCATCCTGTCCGGCGGCGAAACCACGGTGACGGTCAAGGGCAATGGCCGGGGCGGGCGCAACGCTGAATTCCTGCTGTCCCTCGCCGTCGATTTAGACGGGTTGGAGGGTGTCTACGCCCTGTCATGCGATACCGACGGCATCGACGGCATGGAAGACAACGCCGGCGCGCTCATCACGCCCGACACCATTGAGCGCGCCCGCGCGAATGGCATGAAGCCGCTGGATTACCTGGACAACAACGACGCCTACACCTACTTCCAGGGCATCGACGACCTCGTCACCACCGGCCCGACGTTAACGAACGTCAACGATTTCAGGGTCATCCTGATCGAGTAGAGCCCCAAAAGCGCATTCGGGGACCATTCAGGGCCGCCGGAAGCCCCCAAAAGCCATGTTCAAACGGATTAACCCGTTGAAAACAACCAAAAACCACCCCGCCGGGGAGGAAAATGTCAGCATTTGTCATCAAATGTAGGCAAACGTCATCACTTCCCGCCTGTTCTTCACCATGTCAAAGAGCAACAGCGGCATAAAAACCTAAAACACGCAAAAAGTCAACCCTCTTTCTTTTTTTTCGGAGCCCCCCAGCCTGCGTGGCGCCTGAACGCGATTTACAGCACACTCCCATCCCCACACTCCCACCCCCGACAACAAGCCCGGAGGGGCGCACAGCGCCTCGACTAGCTGTGGAGTCTCATAAGGTTGTTCACATCAATGCCTGAACGGCTGATGGGTTGTTTTCCTTTTATCCCGGCGTGGGGTCTGTGCCAATTGTAATGGTGGAGCCAGCGGGGCAGCTCGCGGGCTCTTTGGTCTGAGGATTGGTAGGCTTTGGCGTAGGCCCATTCGCGTAAACATGACTGGATGAAGCGTTCGGCCTTGCCGTTTGTTCTTGGCGTGTAGGGTTTGGTGCGGATGTGTTTGAGGCCGAGGCGCTTACAGGCGTCTTTGAAGGCGAGGGAGATGTAGCACCCGCCGTTGTCGGTCATGACGCGCTCGACGGTAATGCCCATTCGGGCGTACCAGGCGACGGCGGCCTCCAGGAAGGCGACGGCGCTTTCTCCTCTTTCGTTGGGGAAGACGTCGGCAATACCCAGGCGGGAATGATCGTCGATGCAGACGTGGACGAACTCCCAGCCGACGCCACGGCTCCCGGCGCCGCCGCGCACTGCGGTGAACCGATGGCCCGTTCGATAGAAGCGCCCCAGCTTCTTGATATCGATGTGGATCATGCCGCCGGGTTTGTCGTACTCATAGCGGTTCTCGGGACGGGCCGGTTCCAGATCGCGCCAGCGGTTGAGCCCGTGGCGGGTCAGAATACGTCCAACGGTGGCCCGGGCAACACCGACTTCGGTCGCGATCAGATGATAGATGCGCCGCTGTTTGCGCAGGGCGACCACCTTCGCCTCCAAGTCCGCAGGGGTGCGCTTGGGGCTGTGGCGCGGCCTCGACGAGCGGTCCCGCAAGCCGTCGTCGCCTTCCGCCCGATACCGCCGCCGCCACTTGTAAACGGTGCTGGCGCTTATCCCCATGGCCGTGGCTACGTCCTCAGGATGCTCGCCGCGTTCCAGGCGGGATATCAAAATTCCTCGACCACACGGCGTCAAACGGGCATTCTTATGGACGTTCATTCGGTCCCCCTTGGTTGGCTTCTGTCTTTCCAAACATCAGCTTCTCAAGTCGGGATCGAATGAACAACCTCCTGAGACATCACA
>JADHSV010000020.1 GCA_016776725.1 Rhodospirillales bacterium | reverse complement strand
CCGGGTTCATTATCGGGTGTTTGCAAGAACCGGTGCTTGGGGCAGCCACCGTTGCAGGCGAACTTGAAGCGGCACTCGCGGCACTTTTTGGGCAGGCTGTCGCGCTTGTCGAGGCCGAACTGCGTTTGCTCGGGCGAGGTCACCAACTCGTCCATGGGGGTCTCGGTGATGTTGCCCAAAAGATATTCGGGATAGACGTAATGATCGCAGGCGTAGAGATCGCCGTTGTGTTCCATGGCCAGACCCTGGCCACAGGTTTCGGCGAACCAGCACAGCCCTGCCGGACCCCCCATCCACAGGCCCAGTTGCACATCGAAAAACTGAACGAACACCTTGCCCACATCGGCCTTGATCCACTCGTCGAAGATGCTGACGAGAAAATCGCCGTAGGCTTTGGGCAGGACACTCCACGGCGTGACCTTTGCCTTGATGCCTTCGTCGTCCTGTTGGGGCGCGCCGGTCAGGGTTTCGCCGTCGGCCGAGCGCTCCACCAGGGGAATGAACTGCATGAACTCGACGCCGTTATCCTTCAAGAATCGATAGACGTCGCGCGGACGGCGTGAATTCTGGCGGTTGACGACGACCAGCGCGTTGAATTCGACCTCATGGCGCTTTAACGTTTCCAGCCCGATCATAACGTTGTCGAAGGTGGGCCGTTCGCGCCGATCAACCCGGTAATGATCGTGCAGGTCTTTGGGCCCGTCGATGCTCAGCCCGATCAAAAATTCGTTTTTCTTGAAGAATGCCGCCCAGTCGTCATCGATCAGGGTGCCGTTGGTTTGCAAGGCGTTGCGAATTACCCCGCCTTCCGGGCAATATTTTTTCTGGAGTTCAACAACCGTCTCGAAGAACCCGACGCCCAGCATGGTCGGCTCGCCGCCCTGCCAGGAGAACCAGATTTCCGGCGCGCCCGCGCGTTGCTGCGAGACGATATAGTCGCGCACGAAAACCTCAAGAACCTCGTCCTTCATGCGGAATTTCTTGGTGTCCGGATAAAGGCGGTCTTTTTCCAGGTAATAGCAGTAGGTGCAGTCCAGATTGCATCTGGGACCGTTCGGCTTGGTCATCACCTGGAACGGGCGAGGGGCTTGCATCGAGTTTCCTTGAAGCATCAGGGGCCGGTCCAACGCTTCATTAGGTCGTGCTCAAGACCGAATTGATCAAGGATTTTACCAACGGTGTGGCGCACCATGTCGTCGATGGAGGCGGGCTTGTTGTAGAACGCAGGCATGGGCGGAAGCAGAATAGCGCCCATATCGACGGCGCGGCTCAGCAGGTCCAGATGGCCCTTGTGAAGGGGGGCTTCGCGAAACACCAGCACCAGCGGGCGGCGTTCCTTCAGGGTAACGTCGGCGGCGCGAATCAACAAATTGTAGGTAAACGAATTGGCGATGCCCGATAGGGTTTTGACAGAACACGGCGCGATAACCATGCCGCTCGTCACGAACGATCCGCTGGAAACGGCGGCGGCCAAATCCTTGTTGCCATAGACCTCGTCGGCCAGGGAACGGACTTCATCCAGTGTGAAGTCCGTCTCCAGCGCAATCGTCTGCGCCCCCCACTCGCTTAAAATCAGATGCGCCGGTTGACCCATGGCCTTGAGCGCACGAAGCACTTCAATGCCATAAATCGCACCGGTCGCGCCGGATATGCCAACCAGAAATGGCGCGCTCATTTTTTGTTCCTTACCAGTATTTCAAGCCGTCGCGGTACATGTCGGCGACATCCTGTTCAGTGACCTCGCGCGGGGCGAGGATCAGAAGACGCGGCTGATTAAAGCCGCGTTTGGTCAGTTCCGGAATGTCGGCCTCGGTGAACCCAAGCGCACCGGTGCCGTTGGGCAGGCCGGTTTCGCGCATCATTTCAATCAGCTTGTCGGTCAGCAGCTTGCCGCCGTGTTCGGGATCGGCATTGCGTGTGTCCGCGCCCAGTGCCGATGCAGCTTCCAAATGGCGCTCGGGGCAGGCGGGTGCGCAAAAGCGGAAGGCGGCGGGCGCATTGAGAATGCAGGCGATGCCGTGCGGAACCATGGGGTTGTCGTCCTCATACCCGTCGGCGACCAGGGTGTGGCACAAACCGGCCACACCATAGGACATGGCGTGGGGCAGATGAACGCCCGCATTGCCGAACGACAATCCGGCGGTGGTCGCCGCCAGCATCAGCATATGGCGCGCCTCCACATCATCCGGGTCCTTGACGGCGCGAACCAGATACTTGCCGCCCAGGCTGATGGCGTGAAGGCTGCTGGTGTCGCTGTACGGGTTGGCGCCCTGGAAGACCGGTCGTTGGTCGGGTGTCGCGGGGCGGGCCCGCGTGGTGTAGGGGCGCGCGGTGTAGCTTTCGATGGCGTGGGTCAGCACGTCGAAACCGGTGGCGGCCACCACGCCTGCGGGCATGGTTTCGGCTGTTGTCGGATCGACCAGCGCCAGGGTCGGTTTCATGAGTTTTTGCGAGATGGCCGTTTTGACCTTCAACTCGACGATATCCATGACCGCCGTGCTGGTGGTCTCGCTGCCTGTTCCCGATGTCGTGGGGCACGCGATATGGGGTTTCAGCGGCCCCGGCGCGGGGCGGAATTCACCATATGGCAGATTGACGTAGGCCAGGAAATCGGCCGGATGGGTGGAATACAGGTTGGCCGCCTTGGCCGTATCCATGGTCGATCCGCCGCCCAGCGAGATAAACCCGTCGAAATTGCCCTCGGCGGCGAATTTGGCCGCGGCCATGAACGAGCCGTCGGTCGGTTCGATCTTGATTTCATCGTAAATTTCGTAGTCGACCCCGGCCTCTTTCAGGGATTTTTCGGCCACCATCGCCGGTTTCGTATTACGCACCTTGGGGTCCATAAAAAGGGCGACCCGCTTGAGCCCCAGTGATTTAGCGTCGCCGCCCAGCTCGACAAGAACGCCCGCGCCGAACTTAACTGCCGCCGCCGCCACTGAAAACGCGTAATCGCCATAATCGGTTGGTGCGTAATAGACCGGCTTTTCCATTGGATATTCTCCCCCTTTTTTAAACTCATGACGCATTATTTCAGTGGCGCATTTTTACGCCAAAAAAAAGTCTCTCACACCCAATTTCAGATTTCCAGAACGATATTTCCGATATGACCGCCTTCTTCCATCATACGATGCGCGTCGGCGGCATCATCCAGAGGGAACGTCGCGTGGATAACCGGCTTGATGTTTCCGGCCTCGATTTCGGGCCATACGCGCCGGCGAAGCTGACGGGCGATCTCGGCCTTGAATTCGGGTGTGCGCGGGCGCAGGGTCGACCCCGTCAACGTAAGGCGTTTCAGCAGGATCGGCATCAGGTTGAGTTCGACCTTTGGCCCCGTGTCGAAGGCGATCTGAACCAGACGCCCCTCCACGGCCAGAGCCTTGATGTTGCGCTGAACATATTCGCCGCCGATCATGTCCAGAATGACATCGACGCCGCGATTTGGGGTCTCTTCCTTGACGATTTCAACGAAGTCCTCGGCGCGGTAGTTGATGGCGCGATGCGCGCCCAGGTTTTTGCACACCGCGCATTTCTCATCGGTGGAGGCGGTGGCGAATACATGTGCCCCCAGCGCCTTGGCGATCTGAATGGCGGCCGTTCCAACGCCGCCGGACCCGCCGTGAATCAGGAACGATTCGCCCCGCGTTAATCCGGCTCGCATAAACACGTTGTTCCAGACCGTAAAAAAGGTCTCCGGAAGGGCTGCTGCCTCGACCATATTCAGGGGCGTCGGAACGGGCAGGCACTGAGCCGCCGGAACAGCGCAATACTCGGCATATCCGCCGCCATTGACCAGGGCGCATACCGCGTCGCCCGACGCCCATTCGGTGACGTCGGCACCTATCGCTTCAATGGTTCCGGAAACCTCCAGTCCGGGCAGGTCGGAGGCACCCTTGGGCGCGGGATACGCGCCTGCGCACTGTTTCAGGTCGGGGCTGTTGATGCCCGCTGCTGCGACACGTATCAACACCTCGCCCGGACCCGGATTCGGGCGTTCGCGCAAGGTGGGTTTTAACACCTCCGGCCCCCCCGGTTCCGATATCTCGATTGCGCGCATGGTCGGCAAAGCGATGTCGGGCATTCTGTTCTTCCACCTGTTTATTGCGGGGCTGTCAGCGCCACTGGAATCAGTCGTTCGCGATAATGCTTCCGCATCGTGAAAAAGCCAAGCCCGTGCGCACAGCGAACGAAAGAAAAGAACTGGCGGCAGGCGCAACCCTCCAAATGCTAACAAAGGCGAAGGCTTAAAAGAAATATTAGCCAATTCTAATGGGGTATGCACTGGCAAGTTTGAGAAATGTCCGAATTTGGGCTGGTGCAAAGAAGATATGGGGTAATTATTGATATTACTTAAGCGTTTCCAAAGGGGGAGTGGTGCTGCTTGTTTATACTATATTGTATTTATGGTTAATTTCTTTTGGGTATTGAGAATTGTTTGCATGATCAACAAAAAAAAGTTTACTGTTTACCGCATCTATATTAATGCAGAAGGGTAATTCAGGGTGTATGATCTTCGCACGGAACATATCGACGATTATGGCACCCAGTCGGACTCACCAAGGGAATACCAAGGTAAAATGACGGCCAACAAATCGACCAATCAGGCGTTGGTTATCGACGCCGGTAAGGGGCTCCAGAAACTCATCGCGGTGCTGGCGGCCGAGGGATATCAGGTTGTCGGACCCAAGCTTGAGGATGGCGCAATCGTTTATGCCGAGCTTGCCTCAGCGGCGGATATTCCGGTCGGCTTGAAGGACACGCAGGACGGCGGCACCTACAGGATCGTCAAGGGCCGCGAAGGGGTCTATTTCGACTATGTGGTCGGCCCCCATTCGTGGAAGCGTTACTTGTATCCGCCGGAACAGAAAATCTGCGAATTCAGGCGGCAGGGGAAGGCATTCCGGGTTGTCGAGGAAAAGTCGAAGGCGCCAGCCTACGCTTTCATCGGGGCACGCCCGTGCGAACTTCAAGCGATGCAAATCCATGACCGCGTGTTCGACAATGGCGAATTTGCCGATCCGGGTTATCTGGCGCGCCGTGCTGCGGCGTTCGTTGTTGCGGTCAATTGCACCAGGCCCGGCGGAACTTGTTTCTGCGCGTCCATGAACACGGGGCCGAAGGCGTCGGGCGGGTTTGATCTGGCATTGACCGAAATTTCGGAAAAATCCCGCCATGTGTTTGTTGTCGAGGTGGGCTCGTCGCGCGGACAAGAGATCGTGGCCAAACTAAAGGGCGCTGCCGCCACCGACGGCGACGTTTCCAAGGCCGAAACCCTGACCAAAAAGGCGGCCGCCAAAATGGGCCGCGAAATGGTCGAGGACGTGGGCCCGCTGTTGAAGCGTAACCTCCAGCACAATCGCTGGGACGAAGTCGCCAAGCGGTGTCTCAGTTGCGCCAACTGCACGATGGTTTGTCCGACCTGCTTCTGTAACACAGTTGAGGACGTGACCGACTTGACCGGTTCCAGCGCCGTGCGCAATCGCCGGTGGGATTCGTGCTTTACAATGGATTTCAGTTACATCCACGGGGGCAGTATTCGCCGCGAAGGCGCGTCACGCTACCGTCAGTGGATGACACATAAACTGTCGTCGTGGTTCGATCAGTTTGAGACGTCCGGCTGTGTTGGATGCGGGCGGTGCATTACTTGGTGCCCGGTCGGGATCGATATCACGCAAGAGGCCCGGGCAATCCGGGACAGCGAAGGGAGAGCTTAATATGGTGCAGGATGTTGGTCTCGATAAACTGATTAAGGATCATCCTTTTTTTGAAGGGATGGACGACGAAGCGATGGAGTTGATTGCGGGCTGTGCCGCCAATGAGCGCTTTGACGCGGGCCAGTATGTCTTTCGCGAAGGACAGCCGGCGGACAAGTTTTACATGGTGCGTCATGGCGCCGTGGCGCTTGAAGTCCGGGCGCCGGGCCGCGATTCCATCGTCCTGCAAAGCTGCGACGACGGGGACGTGATGGGCTGGTCGTGGATTGTTCCGCCTTTCCGCTGGAAATGGGATGCCCGCGCGACACGCCTTAGCCGTCTGGTCAGCTTCGACGCCATTTGCCTGCGCGGCAAACTCGACGCCGACCCCGCACTCGGCTACGCGGTGTACAAGAGGTTCGTAAGGGTGATTGCCGAACGTTTGTCCCATGCGCGCCTGCAAATGCTGGATCTCTATGGTATCGGTAAAGAATAGATGAACGAAATGTCCGCCCTCGTTGACCCGATGGTCCCGGCTCCTTTCAGGATCGAGCGGGTCAGAAAAGAGCTAAGCGATACGTTTACCCTTGACCTTGTTCCGGCCGAGAGGAAACGCGGCTTCAGCTTCCTGCCCGGCCAGTTCAACATGCTCTACGTGTTCGGGGTGGGTGAGATTCCCATTAGCATCAGTGGCGATCCGGGTGTGAACGACAAAATCGTCCACACCACCCGGGCCGTCGGCAACGTCACCAACGCCATGTGGAAGCTGGGCGTCGGGCAGACCATCGGTGTGCGCGGCCCCTTCGGCACGGCATGGCCGGTCGAGGCAGCCGAGGGCAGCGATATCGTCATCGTTACCGGCGGCATCGGTCTGGCGCCGTTGCGTCCCGCCATTTACCAGATCCTTGCCAATCGGCAGGCTTACGGCAATGTGTGCATCCTGTACGGTGCGCGCACACCGGAAGACATCCTGTTTCGCAAGGAACTGGAAAAGTGGCGCGGACAGTTCGACATGCAGGTCGATGTGACTGTCGATCACGCTACCGGTCGCTGGGGCGGGAAGGTGGGCGTCGTGACCAAGCTGATCGGTCGTGGCGGGTTTGATCCCCACCACACCGTTGCCCTGGTGTGCGGCCCCGAGGTGATGATGCGCTATGCCGTTGATACGCTGGTTGAACGCGGTGTCAGCGAACAAAACATTCACGTATCGTTGGAACGCAACATGAAGTGCGGCATCGGTTTTTGCGGCCATTGCCAATTGGGTGGGGATTTCGTCTGTAAGGACGGCCCGGTGTTTCCGTTCGATGCGGTCGCAGATCGTTTCGCGATCCAGGAGCTCTGACAATGGCGGTGCAGAAAAAGCCGAAACTCGCGGTTTGGAAGTTCTCGTCGTGCGACGGGTGCCAGTTGCAGCTTCTCAGCTGTGAAGACGAACTTCTTCAGGTGGCGGGCGCGGTCGATATCGCGTATTTCCTCGAAGCGACGCGGGCCGAACTTCCGGGGCCGTATGACGTCTCGCTGGTTGAAGGCTCGGTAACGACGCCGGAAGAGGCCGAACGTATCCGCAAGGTGCGCAAGCAAAGCAAGTTCCTGATCAGCATCGGTGCTTGCGCCACGGCGGGCGGCATTCAGGCGCTGAAAAACTACAAGGATGTGGACGGGTTCATCGACGCCGTTTACACGAACCCGGAATATATCGAGACGCTGACCACCTCGACCGCCATTCGCGACCATGTGGATGTGGATTTCGAGCTGCGCGGCTGCCCCATCAACAAGTATCAGTTGCTCGAGGCCATCAACGCGCTGCTGAACGGGCGCAAGCCCAACATTCCGCTGCATTCCCAGTGTATCGAATGCAAGCGCGCGGGCTCGGTGTGCGTCATGGTGGCCAATGGAACGCCGTGCCTCGGCCCGGTAACCCAGGCTGGATGCGGAAACCTGTGTCCGTCATTCACGCGCGGGTGCTACGGCTGCTTCGGCCCCAATGATACCCCGAATACAGCGGCGCTTGGGAAGCAGTTCGCCGACATGGATATGGACGAAAGATCCATCAAGCACTTCTTCCGGTCGTTTAACGCCAATGCGAGCGCTTTCCGCAAGGAGAGCGAGGCTCATGAGTAAGGGCAAGTCGATGGTTGCTGCGAAAAAAAAGGGAAACGCCAAGTCAAAGGCGGGTAAAAAAGTGGTGTCCTCCACACGGAACATCAAGGTGGACGCCCTTGCCCGCGTTGAAGGCGAAGGCGCGCTGTATGTTCGCGTGAAGGACGACGTGATCGAGGATATTCGGTTTCGCATCTTCGAGCCGCCGCGCTTTTTCGAGGCCTTTTTACAGGGGCGCATCTACAGCGAGGCCCCCGATATCACCGCCCGAATTTGCGGCATTTGCCCGCTCGCCTATCAGATGGGTTCCAGTCAGGCCATGGAACAGGCGCTGGGCGTTCAGGTTACCGGAACCCTGCGCGATCTTCGCCGCCTGATCTATTGCGGCGAATGGATTGAAAGCCACGTTCTGCACGCGGCCATGTTGCACGCGCCGGACTTTCTGGGCCTTCAGGATTCGCTTCAACTGGCCAAGGACGACCCCGAAATTGTCAAAACGGCACTTCGCCTGAAAAAACTCGGCAACGAGATTTTGGAAGTGATTGGCGGCCGTGCGGCCCATCCCATCAACATGAAGGTGGGCGGGTTCTACAAGGCGCCGCGTAAGGAAAGCGTACGAACTCTTATCGAACCCCTGAAATGGGGCATCGGCGCCGCCATCGGGTTGGCCAAGGTTTTCGGCACCTTTGAATTCCCCGACTATGAAGACGACTACCAGTGTGTTTCGTTGCGTCATCCCGACGAATACGCGATCCACGAGGGGCGCATTATATCCAACCGCGGGCTTGATATCGCGGTTGCCGAATATCCCGAGCATTTCAAGGAAACCCATATCGCGCACTCCAACGCTCTGCACGGCATGATGATGGATGGCAGCATCTACTACACCGGCCCGAACGCGCGCTATAACAACAACTATGCGCAATTATCCAAGCTGGCCAAGAGCGTGGCAAAGGACTGCGGCCTCGGTAAGAAGTGCAACAACCTTTATCAGAGCATCCTCGTTCGTATGGTCGAAACCGTCTTCGCCTGCGAGGAAGCCCTGCGCATCGTCGAAGCCTACGAGGAACCGGATGCTTCGTGCGTCACCATCAAGCCGGGGCCGGGCATTGGCGCGGGTTGCACGGAAGCGCCGCGCGGCATTTGTCTGCACCGCTACGAGTTGGACAAGGAAGGCCGTATCGTCAGTGCGCGCATTCAGGCCCCCACGTCGCAGAACCAGCCGCAGATCGAGCGTGATTTGCGCGGGGTTGTTCAGGGCAATCTTCATCTTTCCGACGAAGATTTGAAATGGCGCTGCGAGCAGACGATCCGAAACTACGATCCCTGCATCTCGTGTGCGACGCACTTCCTTGACTTCTCCATCGACCGGGAGTGAGGCGACGGCCATTCGCGTTCTTGTAATTTGCATCGGCAATCGCTTTCGGCGCGACGACGCCGTCGGGCCGGTGGTAGCTGATCGCCTGCGCGAACGCGGCGTGGAAACCGTTGAGCTTGGCGGCGACGGCGTGGAACTGATGGACGCATGGGCGGGCGGCGAGCATGTTATTCTGGTCGATGCCGCCCGGTCAGGCGCGACCGCCGGAAGCATTCACCATTTCGATGCCATTTCCACCGAAGTTCCCAGCGGGCTGTTCCATTATTCCTCTCACCAGTTCTCGGTCGCCGAAGCCATCGAAATGGCGCGAGTTTTGGGACGCCTGCCGCCGAAGATGGGCGTCTACGGAATTGAGGGAAAAGACTTTTCATACGGCCAGGAGTTGTCTGCCGAAGTTGAAGGCGCGCTGGAGACGGTCACCCAGGCAATCGTGGATGAAATCGAAAACGCGGCTAAGTGACGTTTTTCCTTGCTTTTTGGGGCGTTAAGTCGTTTTTTTCCCGGCCCTTGTCTCCTTGTCCGGTCGCGTGATCGGTCTATTGAAAGAGCTGTCATGCACGAGATGTCGCTTTGCCAAGGCGTCTTGAAAATACTGCAGGAGCAGGCCGATATTCAGAACTACAGCAGGGTCAACAGCGTAACCCTGGAGATCGGTGAACTTTCCACGGCGGTTCCGGAATCCATGGAAATGTGTTTCGACGCCATTACCCGTGGAACCCTGGCCGACGGCGCGGAACTGATCATCGTTCGCACACGAGGCGAGGCCTGGTGCCGCAAATGCGAAGACGTGGTGCCGGTCAAGGAACGGTTTGGCCCGTGCCCCAGGTGCGATGGCACCGACGTTGAATTGCGGGCCGGCGATGCGCTTAGAATTCAGGAATTGGAGGTCGACTGATGTGTTTGACATGCGGCTGCGGACAGCCGGGCCACGTTCATTCCCATGATGGGCATTCCCACGATCATGATCACGACCATGACCATGACCATGACCATGACCATGATCACGATCACGGGCATTCGCACGATCACGACCACGGGCACGATCACTCCCACGAACACGCTAGTTCAATGGGTGTCACGCATGACGCCGACCTGAGCACGGCGCGCGTGGTGCAGATTGAACAGGACATTCTTAGCGTCAACAACCGCCACGCGGACGCCAACCGGCAGTTTTTGAAAGAGCGCGGGATATTCACGGTGAATTTCGTTTCCAGCCCCGGCTCGGGCAAAACCACCCTGTTGGCGCGCACCATCACGGACATGAAGGAAAAGTTCCCGTTTTCGGTGGTGGAAGGGGATCAGCAAACCGAAAACGATGCCGAACGCATCCGCGCCACGGGCGCTGCCGCCACCCAGGTCAATACCGGCAAGGGCTGCCATCTGGATGCCCATATGGTGGGTCATGCGCTGGGACACCTGAACCCGGACGCCGAGAGCGTGCTGTTCATCGAGAACGTTGGAAACCTCATTTGCCCGTCGGCTTTTGATCTGGGCGAGGCGCATAAGATCGTCGTTCTTTCGGTGACCGAGGGCGAGGATAAACCGCTGAAGTACCCGGACATGTTTTATGAAGCCGACCTGATGATCCTCAACAAGGTCGATCTGCTGCCGTATCTGACCTTCGACGTGGACCGCTGCATTGCGTTCGCCAAACAGGTCAATCCCGATATCCGCATTTTGCAGGTGTCGGCGACGGCGGGTGATGGCCTGGATGAATGGTACGACTGGCTGAGCGCCCGGCGCGACGCGACCATCGCCGCCAAAAACCGGGCGAACTAACCGAGATTTCCATGTCCCAAGACGTGATAGCCCTGGAGTTCGATTTGCCAAGGGACGTACCGCCCGTTCTCGGGGTTGGCGCGTTCCTGAAAAATACCGTGTGCTTTGCATCGGGAAAAAAGGCGTTTGTTTCGCCGGACGTTGGCAATCTCGATACGGTTGAGGCCGTTTATCGGTTCGAGGAACTGGTTACGCAAATCGGAGCCCGGACGGGCATTGAACCGAGTGCTGTCGCTCACGATCTGCACCCGGATTTTCACAGCAGCCGGTATGCCCACGAGATGGGGTTGAAAACCGTCGCGGTTCAGCATCACCACGCCCATGTGGCCGCGATCATGGCCGAACACGGGCTTGAGGGGCCGGTGCTGGGGTTGTCACTGGATGGCTTCGGACTGGGACCGGAAAACCAATCGTGGGGTGGCGAGTTGCTTCGCGTCGATGCCCGTGGTTATGAACGTATCGGTCATCTGGCTTTGCTGATGCAGCCCGGTGGCGACGCGGCGGCCCGTCAGCCGTGGCGAATGGGAGCCGCCGTCCTGCATGCCCTGGGCCGCAACGACGAGATTTCAAGAACATATGCCGGAATTGAAGGCTCAGGCGTGATCGCGGCCATGATGGAGCGTGGCGTGAACTGCCCCGTGACATCCAGCGCCGGGCGTCTGTTTGATGCCGCGTGCGGGCTGTTGGGTGTCCAGCTGGTAGCGGAATTTGAAGGCCAGGCGCCGATGATGTTGGAAAGCATGGTCCGTCATCCCCAAATTCAACCCGATGGATGGCGCATTGAAAACGGGGTTCTCGACCTTCTGCCGCTGATGGAAAGTTTGACCCACATGCAGCCCGAGGCGGGCGCCGATTTGTTTCACGGCACTCTTATCGCGGCGTTGACCGATTGGGCTGAACGCGCGGCGGAGACGAGCGGTATCACGGATATCGCATTTTGCGGCGGTTGCTTCCTAAACGCCGTGGTGCGCGAAGGATTGGCCGACGCGCTGGAAAGAAAAGGCCTGACGCCGCGCGTGGCAAGCGCTATTACTCCCGGCGACGGGGCTATAAGTTTAGGTCAAGCCTGGGCCACCGGACTTTTGTTGAACGGAGACTAAAAATATGTGTCTGGCTATTCCCGCCGAAGTGATTGCCATTGACGATCAGGAACTGGCCACCGTTGATATGGGCGGCGTTCGCAAGGAAGTATCCGTTGCGCTGCTGGAAGGTGTCGAGGTCGGCGACTATGTGATCGTTCATACAGGGTTTGCGCTCTCGAAGCTGGACCCCGAGGAAGCCAAGATCACCCTTGATCTGTTCGCCGAAATGGCCAGCCTCGTCGAGGAGGCGGACAACCGGTGAAGTTCGTAGACGAATTTCGCGACGGCGGTCTGGCGCGAAATCTGGCGGCCAGCATTGGGGCTGCCGCGCAGGATGATCGCGACTACTACATCATGGAATTTTGCGGTGGTCACACGCACGCAATCTTTCGCTACGGCGTTCAGGACTTTCTGCCCGCCAACGTCCATCTGGTTCACGGCCCCGGCTGCCCGGTTTGCGTCCTTCCCGTCGGCCGCATAGACAACGCCGTCGAACTGGCCTGCGACAACGACGTTATTCTTTGCACCTATGGCGACCTGTTGCGGGTTCCGGGGTCAAACAGCATGAGCCTGTTGCGCGCCAAGGCCGAAGGGGCGGACGTGCGCATGGTGTATTCGTGTCTGGATGCCCTGAAAATCGCCGCCGACAACCCGGATCGCGAGGTGGTTTTTTTTGCCATCGGTTTCGAGACAACGACGCCGCCCACGGCGGTGGCCTTGCAGCAGGCCAAGGCGCAGGGACTGAAAAATTTCAGCGTTTTTTGCAATCACGTTCTGACCCCGGCGGCCATCACCAATATTCTGGAAAGCCCCGAGGTTAGAAATTTGGGAACCGTGGCGCTGGACGGGTTTATCGGTCCGGCGCATGTGAGCGCCGTTATCGGCAGCCAGCCGTTCGAGTTTTTTGCCGAGGAATACCAGCGGCCCGTGGCTATTGCGGGGTTTGAACCGCTGGACGTCATGCAGGCGGTTCTCATGCTTGTTAAACAAATGAACGAGGGCCGCGCCGAGGTGGAAAACGAATACACCCGTGTCGTTTCGCGCGAAGGCAACGTGAAGGCCCAGGCCCTTTTCGCCGAGGTGTTCGAACTGCGCGCCGCATTTGAATGGCGTGGGCTGGGTCTGGTTCCCTACAGCGCGCTGCGCATCAAGGAAGAATACGCCGATTTCGACGCCGAGAAGCGCTTTACGGTCTCAAGCAGCGTGGGCAAGGAAAACAAGGCCTGCGAATGCGGGGCCATTCTTCGCGGCGTCAAAAAACCGACGGATTGCAAGATTTTCGGAACCGTTTGTACGCCGGAATCCCCCATGGGATCGTGCATGGTGTCATCCGAGGGCGCGTGTGCGGCCTATTACACGTTCGGTCGGTTCCGTCAGGACGAACAAATCTGAGCGATTTTAAGGGGTCGTCTGCGATGCGGCGTCTTCAAAAGGAAGCGTGAAGCGGAAGGTCGTTCCGGCTCCTTCTTCCGAAGACAGGTCAAGCTCTGCACCGTGGCTTTTGACGATTGTGCGGCAAATGGTCAGCCCCATCCCCAAGCCGTCAGGTTTCGTCGAGAAAAACGGGGTGAACAGGTTATCCCGCACATCGGCGCTCATGCCCGGTCCGGTATCGCTGACAGCCACCTCGAAACCATTCTCCACATCAATTCGTGTCTTGATGGTCAACACCCGATCGCCGGGAACCTCGCCCATGGCTTCGATTGCATTGCGAGCCAGATTATGGATGACCTGCTGTATTTGAATGGCGTCTGCCGGAACCGAAGGTGCCGATTCGGCCAGATCCAGCTCAACGCTCACCGCGTTGCCGATGGCGTTGGATCGCAGCAGGTCCATGGCCTCGCGAATGGCCTGATTGATTTCGATCGGTTTTCTTTCCGGGGATTCGTTGCGCGCGAACTGGCGAACGCGCCGGATGATCTCGCCAGCGCGTTGCGTCTGATCAAAAATAAACTGAAACGCTTTGCCGATTTCCTCAGGTTCCATCCGTTTGTTTTCGATCAGACGCATAGAACCGCTGGCGTAATTGGTGATGGCCGTCAGCGGCTGGTTGAGTTCGTGGGCAAGCTCGGCGGCCAATTCGCCCATAGCGCTTAGTCTCGACACATGAGCCAGTTGGGTTTGAAGATCGTGAAGTGACTCGTCGGCGGCGTTTCGTTCCGTAATATCTACGACGGCCGTCAATAACACGCGCTCGCCTTCAAGTTCCATGGGGTGAAACGACGCCAGGATCGAACGGGGAGCGCCATTGGGTCGCCGGATTATTCCTTCAAGATCCTGAATTCGCCCGATGTCTTCGGCGAACATCGGAAGGGGACCACCGTCCCTGGCCTCAACTTTGAATTCCTCGATGAGCCGCTCGACGATGTTTGACGGCGTTTCGTCCAGCAATTCACCGGCGGCCTCATTGCAGAAACGTATTTTGCCGTCCCTGCGGCGAATGATGAGGATGGCGACCGGTGAGGTGTCCGCGATAATGCGAAAGCGTTCTTCGCTTTTCTTCAGCTCCGCTTCGATGGCGTAGCGGTGCGTGAATTCGGCGCGCAGAACAACGTATAGAAGCAGGGTCGTAATAAGGACGAATAGCCAGCCCTTGAAGGTTTGAATAAGGGTGACATGGTCTGGAAACAGAAAATCGACCGCCTGATCCGAGACGGTAATCCACAATACGGCAAAAAGCGCATATAGCGCGGTCACTCTTAAAGGAACGAATTTCATAATTTGAATATCCGTTAGGGCCTCCACTATTATAGGTAAATTTCAGAAAATTCGACCCATTATGCTGAATTCGTTCATATATTTTTGTGATCGCCAATTTTTGTGATCGCCGTTATGTTCGGTGCCGTTGACCAAACCATGAAAGCACCAATCCAATGACGCAAGCCCGCAAACCTTATGTCCGTCCCATAGATTTTAAAAGCAGGCGGGTTGACCTGACCCACGGCAGCGGCGGACGCGCCATGGCCCAGTTGATCGAGGAACTGTTCGAGAAGGAGTTCGACAACAGCCTGCTGTCGCAGCGCAACGATCAGGCCGTATTTGAGGTTCCGGGAGGCCGCATGGCCATGACCACTGACGGGTTCGTCATTTCACCGCATTTTTTTCCGGGCGGAAATATCGGTTCGCTGGCCGTGCACGGGACCGTCAACGACGTGGCCATGGCCGGGGCCAAACCGCTTTATCTTGCGGTGGGGATGATCCTGGAAGAAGGGTATCCCCTGGCCGATCTGAAAAAGATTGTTCAGTCTATGGCGGCCACGGCGCGCGAGGCGGGCGTTATGATCGTAACCGGTGACACCAAGGTGGTTGAGAAAGGAAGCGGCGACGGCATTTTCATTACCACCACGGGGGTCGGGGTCGTTCCTGAAGGTGTCGAGGTTTCGGCGGATCGGGGGCGACCGGGCGACAAAATCCTGGTCAGCGGCTCCATGGGCGATCACGGCGTGGCCATCATGTCCAAGCGCGAGAACCTGACGTTCGAGACGGAAATCCAGTCCGATTGCGCATCCCTGAACGGCATGGTCGAAAAAATCATTGAAGCTGCGCCGGACGTTCATGTGCTGCGCGATCCCACGCGCGGAGGACTGGCCGCCGTGCTCAACGAGATCGCGCTGCAATCCGGTGTCGGCATCAAGGTGCGCGAGGCGGACGTTCCCATTCGCCCGGAAGTCCACGGCGCGTGCGAGCTGTTGGGTCTCGATCCCATGTATGTGGCCAACGAAGGCAAGCTGGTCGCCTTTTGCACCGCGGAAGACGCTGACAACCTTCTCGCGGCCATGCAGGCCGATCCGCTTGGTAAGGATGCGGCCATCATCGGCGAAGTGATCGAGGATTCGCGCAATTTCGTGCAGATGGAGACGACGTTCGGGGGAATGCGCATCGTCGACTGGCTTGCCGGTGAACAGTTGCCGCGCATCTGCTGATGCGGATTTTATTTCTTACCCACGCGTTCAACAGCCTGACACAAAGGCTCTTCGTGGAACTGACCACCCGTGGCCACGACGTTTCCATCGAGTTTGATATCAACGACACCATAACCCGCGAAGCCGTCACTTTGTTTCGCCCCGAGGTGATTGTCGCGCCCTATCTGCGCCGCGCCATTCCCGAGGATATCTGGCAAAACCATGCCTGCCTGATTGTTCATCCCGGCATCAAGGGCGATCGCGGACCTTCGGCCCTGGATTGGGCAATCATGGAAGACGAGACGGACTGGGGCGTAACCGTTCTTCAGGCGAACGCCGAAATGGACGCCGGCGACATCTGGGCCGGCGACACCTTCGCCATGCGTACGGCGAGCAAAAGCAGCCTGTATCGGCGCGAGGTGACGGGTGCGGCGATCAAGGCCGTTCTTGAGGCCATCGGGAGGATCGAGGCGGGCGGCTTTGTGCCGGAGGCGCAGGATTTGAGCGTCGCGTTTCGACCTTTGCTAAAGCAGGAAAAACGCGCCATCGACTGGGCTGCCGACGACACCCGGACCGTTTTGCGCAGAATTTGCGCGGCGGACGGCTTTCCCGGTGTCGATGATATGATCGGCGGGAAAAGGTATGCGCTTTTCGACGCTCATCCCGAAACCGGCCTGAAAGGCGCGCCCGGCGAAATCATCGGGCGGCGTCATCACGCGTTTTGCCGGGCGACGACGGACGGCGCGGTATGGGTTACACACCTGAAACCGGCGGCGACGCCGGAAGAACGTTCATTCAAGCGCCCGGCGTCGATGGCTCTGGATTTGGATGGCGTGCCGGAAATTCCCGAAGGAATAGGTGGCGAGACATGGCGGGAAATTCGCTACGCGGAAGAGGGTGGTGTCGGCTATTTGCATTTTCCTTTCTACAACGGGGCCATGAGCACGGATCAGTGCAAGCGACTGCAAACCGCCTACCTTGAATCCTGCACGAAAGATACGCGGGTGGTTGTCTTGATGGGAGGTGGCGATTTCTGGTCCAACGGAATGCATCTGGGCGCCATCGAGGCAGCCGAAAGCCCGGCCGAGGAATCGTGGAAAAACATCAATGCCATTGACGATCTATGTCACGCGATCCTGACGACCGAGAGCCATCTGACCATTTCCGCCCTGCGCGGAAACGCGGGCGCGGGAGGTGTATTTCTGGCATTGGCGGCGGACCGGATTGTTGCCGCGCCCCATGTCGTCCTGAACCCGCACTACAAAAACATGGGCAATCTCTATGGTTCGGAATACTGGACGTATCTGTTGCCCAAACGGGTCGGCGAATCGGGGGTTGCGCGCATCATGGGCCGCCGGTTGCCCATTGGCGCGTGCGAGGCCGCTCGAATGGGCCTGATCGACGAATGCCTTGAGGCCGGCAAAATCAGCCAATACGCGCAAACGCTGGCGACCGGAAAAAATATTACCGACCTACTGGCCGCGAAACGAAATTCACGAAGCAAAGACGAAGCGCAAAAACCGCTGGCCGAATACCGAAAGGCTGAGCTGGAACACATGCGCCTGAATTTTTTCGGATTCGATCCCAGCTATCATATTGCGCGCTATAATTTCATGCGCAAGACCCCTGTATCCCGTACGCCATTGTTTATTGCAAGCCATCGCCGCAAAGGCGAAAAATAACGAAAAAAATCCGCTCCGGCTCTTTCATAAACGGGAATGATTGTCGTTATAATTTTTCGGCTAGTTTTTTGTACCGAAACGGGCTTTTTGGTCAACTAGGTCGTTGACTCGTGGGCGGTGGAGGAGGCACGCTAATGTCAACAGGTGGGCTGATTCGCAGCTCGCACAAATGGAAACGTCGGTCAGTCGAGCGGGCGTTTTTTTCGCTTCGACGACCGCCAGGATATCCTTGGGGGAAAGCAGGTTGGTTGACATGATGAAATCGGTAACGGCCGCAGGTATGGCGGCGGTTTTGACGCTCGCCGGAGTATCGGCATTTCCAAACCCGTCAATGGCCGGAAATGTGAACGACGGCAGCGTCAAGGCGCAGCCGCAGGGCGTTCAACTGGCGAAAAGCCAATTGTTCGACAGCGACGGAATTTTTGGCCGCATGCTCCAGGGCGATTCTGGCAAAAAAAGTGGCGGCGGCGGAAGCAGCGGCAGCGGCAGTAATGTGCGTGTCGGCGGCGACCCCATCGCCAATGCCCTTCGCCAGATTGATGTCGGCAAGGGCATTCAGGAAAAGGCGCTCAAGCTTGAGGAAAGCGTGCGCCGGGTCATTTATACAGTGAAGCTGTATCAGGCCCTGAACGGCGGCATCTGGTACAAGCTGGGGCTCCAACTCAACGATATCTATAAGCTGAATGACCAGGCCGAGGCCGGCTGGGTGCGCCAATTCATTGCCGCGACCAAGACCAAGCGGGTGGCCGGGCAAAACGCCCTCAAATTCGTGGAAGTCAACGCCGTTGAAGACATCAACGGCCAAAACCACACCATCTCGGGCAACAATCAGAAAATTGCCGTGTTGCGCAAGTCGGTGGCTGCTTACGCCAATGCCGTTGCCGGGCGGGGCAGTTTTGAAGGATTGGTCGCCAACCAGAATATTCCGCTAAACGAAATGATGAACGCCTACCTGACCCATGTCGAAGATATTACGGCGACCATGGAGGGTGCTGCGCTGACCTTTGGCGACATGTCCAAGTCCTATGAAGACGCGGTGTTCGAGATGGATAGGGCTATTGCGCTTTTTAACGAACAAAGCAGTCTGGTCGCCGCCGAGGTGACCAAACACATTGCCATTCTGGCGCTGGAAGTCGCCAACCTGACGCAGTCCGTCAATCAAGCCAAGGACAACCCCTTCGGCATGATCCTGGTTCTCGCGCAGGGCATCGGCATTATCCAGGACCTCAACGCCATGCAGGAGACCCTTGGCAGTTTCAACAAAACCAAGGACTGGTTTGACGCCAACTCTCAGGAAATTCTGGCGGCCAGCCGTGGCGCGCGGGTTGAGCTGGCCCAGTCGCTCGAAACCATGCAGGAAATCCGCCCGGTGCTGGTGGCGTCCTGGCAGCGTCAATGCAGTGCGGTGGCCACCGCTGCCGCCAGTCAGCGACAGGAAGCCGCAGCCTTTGAAATCGAACTGGAGGCGGTGCGTGAACGCGGACGGCAAAAGGCCCCTGCGGTCGGGAAAGCCGACATGTCCGAATTCGATGAGCTTCTGGTAAAGCCGCGGCGGTTGAAGTCGTCCAAGAAGAGCTAGGGTAAGCGGCGATACTTGAAATAACAGCGGCGCGCTGATCCGCGACGCGGAGGGAAAAAAAGATGAAAACGCTAAAATTTGTGGTTCTCGGAACGATTTTCATGGGCCTGGCGGCCTGTACGCCGCAATCGGCCAAGGACGCGCGTGGCGATTTGCACCTGACATCCGGCGCGGCAGCGGCGGCGTCGAGGACGGCCGCCGATGAAAGCCTCATGATGGGGACCGTGGCAACCGACATCATGGTCGATGTCCAGAACATCCAGGAAATCGAAGCCATGTTCGACCAGCGAAGGCTGATTTCGTTCGATTAGGAGCCTCTTGATGCGGCGAGACAAAACGAAAATCTGGAATACGCTGTCCATTGTCGGACTCGCCGCGTTAATCTGGCTCGCTTCGCCCATCAGCGCCAACGCCGCCGTGGCCGAGTTCTTCTGGGCCGGGTTCAACATATCGGATCCGGCGGTGAACAAAAGCGACGTCGAGGCTGTTCTCTATAAGGATGCCGATCTTGCGTTTCGAAGCCGCAACAAGGGGGCGATTGCTCCCCTTCTGGGGGCTTTGAAGTGGGACGAGTTTGGTTATTTCGAGACGGCGTCCGAGACCGGCTACGTCAAGGAGAACATGCGTGATGTCTATGGCGTGTTTCTTTCCATCGACCGGGTCATGCGGTTCAGCCCCAGCATTGTTGATATCGGGGGGAAGGCGGTAAAGAAGTACTACACCTACATTTTCGTGACCCTGAACGTTTTTGCCGCCGACACCCGAAACCTGATTTTCTCGCACCCCTTGTTCCTGACAGATGCGTTCCAGCAACCGCCAAATGTTGCCGACGTGCTTCGCGTGACGCTGGGCAAGTTCGCGCTGCAGTTAAAAAATCCTGCCAATCCCTATACGCAGAAAATCACCCAGGGCCTGCAGGCGTATTTCGGCCCGCCGGGTGTTTCACTTGAGGCGATCCGGCGCACACAGAACCCCATTCACGCCATTGATGGGTACTTTGCCGACACCTTCGGCGTCATGGCCCTGTGCGACGAATGCGTCGCCGTTTCCGATAAATCGGGAATGACCAAGCCCGATACGGCAACCATGGGCGATTTCGCCCGCTTTTTCCTGAATGCGCGTCTGGCGCAATACCGGCAGGTGGCGTTCCAGCCCGAGCAGTCACGTTCGGTCGAGGAACGCACTGGCGATGCGGCGGCTACGGCCAAGGAAGGCGACATAAAACGCGACTGGTCGGAATTCTGTCTGCCCGAATATGACGAGACCGGAAAAAGCCGCATTTGTGTGAAAGTCTTGCCGCCCCGGAATCCCATATGGATCGGCGTTCGTTCCCTGGTCAAGCCGAGCAAGGGTGCGGGCTCGCTGGTCAAACTTGGGTTCGCGGCCGTGGTCGATATCGAAGCGGAATTGGCGGGAAAGCCCCAGCCCCTTGAGGCGCGCCTTGCCGAAATGGCCTATCAAGTTCCGGCCGTACAAGGAGAATCAGTTTCAAACGTTTATTATATCAACACGTTAATCAAGGCAATTAACAAAATGGATGAGGAAACAATAAGGTGATGCGCCGATGATCCGAACAGTAATGATCGTGCTGACGGCGCTTTTTGTGGGCCAGTCGGCTATTGCCGCCGTTGATGATCCGGGGGTCGTCCGGGTTAATTCCGTTGTGGTCGCCCCGGCGGCAAGCGTGGCCCAGGCCGAGGCCGCAGCGAAACGCGAGGCGTTGCAGCGCGTCATCGGAATGCGCGGCAATCTGCAAATTCGCGACGCCGACGTGCAACAAATCCTGTCAGAAGTGGATGGCATCGTTCAGACGCGCCATGTCCTCAACGGAAACGCCGTCGGCGGCCGTTACCAGCCCGCATTTTATTTCAACGTAGGCATGGATCGCATCAACGAAATTATCCAGCAGGCCGACGCCGGAAATATCGCGGTGCTGGGTTCGCCGCGCATTCAGGTGGCCATCGTGATCCGGCGCTTGCCCAAGGAGTTCAACTCGGGCGACGACCGGGAAATCTATATCGACGACCTGAACGAGACGGTGAAGGAATATTACGGACGGGCCGGGTTCACGCTGGTCGATTTCCTCAATTTCGATGAGGAGGAATTGTATTCGACCAAGCGTCTGAAATCCCTGGAAAAGAAGGTGTTCAATCCGGCCAACCCGCCCACGGCGATTGATTTTTATCTGTTGGGTCAGCTCGATATTCCGGGCGATAGCGTCAAGGAGCGAGACGGCGGGGCCTATTGGCGGGCCAACGCCAAGCTTCAAATCAAGTTGATGGATTTGAACAGCGGCCAGCCGGTTTCCAGCAGCCGCACGGTGGAAGGAACCGGGCAATCAGCGCGCGAAAGCGTGGACGACGCCCTTCGCAACGTGGTCAAGGCGATCCAGCAGAAGGCCAGTGCGCCCGATATCCTGAAAACCTGGAACCGCAACATCCAGACCGGGATGCAGTACGAAATCACGTTCTGCGAAAAGGAATTGAAGTACGATTATTTCAATAATCTTGCCAAATATCTGGAACAGTTCGGTACACTGTCCGGAGGCAAGAGCGATCAGGTGCCGCTTTACGTGTTCCGTTTCCCTGGCGGCAAAATGATCGATCCGGCCAAGGAATTTGAGAGAATGCTTGGGTCGGTGCAGGGGAGTACAAGCGAATATCAGGATACCTCGGTTCATCCGATCATATACAAGAAGCACAAGGTGTTTATGTTTGGAAATTCCCCCAACTGTTTTGGCGGGGGCCGTGGGCAACAGGCCGTCCAGTGACGGTCGAAAAAACATTTAGGGGCCTTTTATATGGGAGTCGAGGGGGCCAAGCCGACAATTATGGCTCAAGTGGTTTCATAGGAAGGCATGAACGGCTTTATTAACGAGGCAGGAGAATGTGCGATGGTTAGGTTGTCTTCACTCAAGAAAGCGATTTTTGGTGTTGTAGGTTCGTTGGCGCTGGTTTCGTGCGTTACGGCCCCGACGCCGTCACTGGCGCAGCAGGGAACCGACATTCCCGTTATTGTCATGGGCGAAGACTCCGATCCCATGAGCGTTGCGCGCACAAGCGACATCTTCCGTCGGGTCGTTTCCCAGATCCAGGAACAGATGAGCCGTTATGATTTCTACGTCATCGACGAAGAAATTCTGGCTGTCGAAATGGGTTGGCAGGTGCGTGCCCGTCGTCCCAAGACCGAGCTGATCCAGGTCGTCCAGTTGGCCAACCAGAGCCGCGACCCGCGCCTGCAAGCCCGCGCCATGGTCGTCTTTAAAATCCGCGCGGCGGCCCAGAACGTCGGCTTTGCGACCAAAGCCATGGTTCGCATCGCGGGCGACATCTACGATTATCAGGCCCGGCGCTTTATCGGCAGTTGGGAAGCCCCGCGTATGGAATTCCCGGCCCCCGCCAATTGCGCCGGCATGTGCATTCAGGAAGTCGTCGGCGATCACGCGCGTGACGTTGCCGGTCAGGTTGGTGACGTGCTGCGTAAAAAGCTCGCATACCTGACCCGTGGCGCAGGCCGCCCGGTGGCCCAGGCCGCTCCGGCCGCGTCAACTGCGGCACCGGCGACGGCAGCTGCCCCCATGGGCGGTGCCTGCCCGGCCAGCGTGAATACGGGCTTGGCCTCGACCTTCGCCATCGTCCTGCGTAACTTCACGACCCGCGAATATCTGGAAATCAAAAACGTGATGGAAACCGAATTCCCGTGCTTCATCACCACCCGCAATCCTTCGGGCGACACCTCCAAGCGGATTTACGGTTACGTTTCCAATGCATCGGCCAGCAAGATCGAGGAATGGATCAACATTCTGCTGATCGATATGGGGCTCGATCCCGATAGCCAGGTCAAGGTTACGGTATTCGGTACCGAAATCCAGCTCGACAAGATCTTCGGCAGCTCGCCGCAGACGCCGGGCCGGACCCCGCGTTTCCAGTAGAACCCACGAAGATATCCCCCTCTCCGCCATATTCAGGAGAGGGGGGCTTTCGTTAAGCAATTTACGTTCGTATGGGCTGGAGGATGAAATGCGTTTTTCACCTTGGATAATTGCGGCGGGTTTCGTTGCGGCCTCCACAACATTCGCGGCGGCTGACGGCGTTGTGGTTTTGCATGAGGGCGAAATCGAATACCCGGCTGATTATTACGGAAGGGTCGATCTGCCCCTGCCGCAGGCGTTCGGGCACCTCAAGCGCCTAATCAGCGATACCGATAATTTTGAACCCATCAGCAAGTTTTCCGAAAAAAATCGTTACCGGATTCAGTCCTCACCCATCGGTCGGCTGGATATTCTCGTCAAACGCAACGGCAAGCAGGGCGTTTCGCTGTGCACTGGGTGGATTATTTCGGTCGATTACATCATGACCAACCACCATTGCATTCCCGGCAAGTCGGGCCAGGTGCTCAAGGCGTCGCTGTTGATGAATTACATCGAAGAAGGCAAGACCAGCGGCACCAAGCGCTTCGAGGTGGAAACCAAACCGATCGAAACCAGCCGCGAGCTGGATTATTCCATCGTCAGGGTGCGCGGAAATCCGGGCATGAAATACGGGATCATTCCCATGCAGGTCCGTGACCCCAGCCCCGAAGAAGAGCTTTTCATCGTTCAACATCCAGCGGGCAAGGCCAAGCGTTTAACCCGCAGGAACTGCCGGGCCGATAGCGAGACCGAACGGCCCGAGGAACTTCGCCATTTCTGCGACACGCTGGGCGGAAGTTCGGGCTCGCCGGTATTCTCGGACAACGACATGTCCCTGGTCGGCCTGCATTTCGCGGGAATTGAGAAAAAAGTGAATTTTGCCAAGAGAATGACGACCATCATCAAAAACAGTCCAATTCTCAGGCAACTGGGGCAGGCGCCACAGGAAAGCGCACCGGCTCCAAAACCTACTATTCGGCAGCCGGCTCCGCAAGCTCCCGCGCCCGTCGAAGCTGCGCCGAGCGGAGGCTGGCAGCCCATCAACTGATTTGATATGGACAGGAGATTTCTTATGTTTGCGCGACTTGGTTTTATCGTATTGGCCGGAATGGTTCTCGCGGCTTGTCAAACAACCTACAACAACCAGACCCAGGCCATTCTGGCCGTGTTGGGCAGCGGGTTGACCGATACCGACGTCAATACGTCGCCTTTCTATCAATTTGACCGGGGCGACGGCGCATTTTGCCAAGTCTATCAAATTCGCCAGTCCAATACGTACGGACAGGTCCGTTACGGCAATGCCACCGTTTGCAAAAAACCGACAAGCGGATGGTTCCTGGCCGGGCATACCTTCGACGGGTGGTTGAACGCCACCGCGCCGATACCCAGCCCCAGCTATCCGGTGGCCAACCCCAGTTATCCGGTTGCCAATCCAGCAGTTCCGGCCCAACCCGCACAGCCGATTGCTCCGGCGCCGGCTCCCGGTCAGCCCGGTCAGTGGGTTCCCGTTACCCAGTAGACCAAACATAACCAGACCCGTTATCGACGCCCCGTCCGGAAACCTCCGGGCGGGGCGTTTCGATTTTCACCTTTGTGCCTTCCATAAGCCTGTTGAACAGAAAATGGGATGGTCGAAGTGGAAGATACCGGCTACGGAAACGCGATGACCGAAATCGCCCTGGCACTGGCCATGGCGTTTTTCAGCATCATGGTTCTGACCATGATTTCCATGGGCGTTGGCGAAGGAAAGACCGATCCGGCTGTCGGCGCCGTTATGGCCCCGGCACAGACCGATACGGCCCCGGCCGCGCAGGTCTCGCAGGAAAAAGACGACCGGATCGTCATCTATTTCGCGGGCCGCTACATGGATAAGGATCTGGCTGCACTCGACCCCGCATCCCTGCACACGAATTCGCGCGTCATTCTGGCGCTTGATCCGGCATTGCCCATGGGCGAAGCCCTTGCGGCACGCGGCGGCATAAACGTCGAAAATCTCGTCGTCTCGGTGCTGGACGAACGTTGGCTGAACAGGTTGAAGGGATTGTCCGATGACTAAAACACATGCAATTGACCGGTCCGTTATGTTGGCAATCTTTTTCGCCGTCGTACTCGCCATGACATTGGGATTTATGAGCTTCGGCCATGCGGCCAGGGGCAATCCCCGGGCCGACGTGCAGCAAATGGTGGTTGATGAAGCGGTAAGGGCAGGGTTGCCCGCGTCGCTTGCCCTGGCCGTTGCCAAGGTCGAAAGCAACTTCAACCCGAAGGCGCTCAGTTCTGCGGGCGCGCGGGGCGTTATGCAGATCATGCCGAAAACAGGCAAGGATCTTTACAACGCGCAGGCCGATGATCTTTGGGACGCGCAACTCAATATCCGCTTGGGCATTGATTATCTGAAAAGCCTGATCAAGCGTTATGAGGGGCGATGGGATTTTGCCCTGTCTCATTACAACGGCGGCTCAAGAGTTGGCAAACCGCCACACTCCAAGGTTATTCCGGCGACCCGCAAATATGTGGACGCCGTGCTGGCATGGCAGCGCCGGTTCGAGCGCAAGGCGACGGTTATCGCCATGGCCGACACGGCCCAGCGCAACAAGGTCGTTGCCGATCGCCGCTCGGCCAGCGCCCAGCGCTTTTCCGATGCCACGCCCGAATACTGGATGTTCGACGACCCCACCGCCACCAAGGACTGGCGCCACTATCTGAAGGTTGCCGATTATTGGCTGGGTAAGAAGCAGGCCGAAGCCGAACAGCCCGTCGAGACGCAGACCGAAACCAGTGCCGACTATACGGCTCCGCCCGTATCCAATGATTATGTCGCTTCGCCTCAAGCCCGCCCGTCCGACTCGCTGAAACGCCGCATCACCGCGCGCCGCCTTCAGTTCCGTGACCGGCTAAACTGGCGCCAAAATCATCGGGCCGAACGTCGCGCCGAACGCGGAGTCCGCCGCTTCTGGACCGGAGGTTAATCGAAAATGTCGATCGCTACGGTAAAATACGCCCCTGTACAGCCAGCCATGTCGTTCTACAATGGCGGGCGAGGGGTGACCGGGTCGGGAAGGGTTTTCAGAATGTCAGGCGTTTCGGCGGAACAGATCATTATTGAAGTCGGCAAGAGTTCCGAACTCGTCGCCGCCTTCAGGATGGTTGAAGAGGCCGGAAGCGAAGGCGAGCCGAAATTCTCGCCCCAGGTTTGTCGCGATCTCGCCAAGGCCATTGCGTGCCGCAACTATTCCAAGGCCGTGCTGGAGCTTTGCCATCTGGTGCGTATCGCGGATGCGCTGGGCGGCGGGGCCGGGTACGAGATGTTCTTCTGGGGCCTTGATGCGGCGCGCTCGTCGGGTTTTCGAGCCCAGGCCATTGAAGGCGTTCGCTTGATGGGCGGGCGGATTGCCGGACTGAACCTGACCGAAAGCGGCGTTGAAGCCGTTTATCCTGATGGCGCCTTCAACGTGACTTTTGGACGCATGCCGTTTTTATCTGCGCTGATGGAATTTCTGCTGTCCAGCGTCGGGTACGGAGAAATTGACGGTGTTTTGCGCGATTGTCTGGGTCCCGGCGTTTCGGCGAAGGACATTTCCGATCAAGCCAACGGGCTGTCGCGGCTGATTTACGATTACCTCAAGGATCATCTGCCGACGGCGCAAAATCAGCGCAAATTTCGCCGCCTGATCGAGTTCATGGAACAAAAGGTCGGTGAGGATTTCGGCGCGGGCTCCATCGACGACGACGTCGTTTTTGAATTCTGGCGCAACGAATCCACCATGGGAACGGCAGACGGGGTCGACTTCAAGACCTTCCCGGCGGCGTTCAAAACCTTCGTTCGGTTCCGCCAGACCCTGGACGCGGCGGGCGATTATCAGGCCCTAAGCAACCCCCACGCCATTGGGCTGGACCGCGAAGCCGGCGAGATCGACCCCGACGCCGTATACGGCATGATCGATACCATCGATGAATACCAAAACCCGCTGCTTGCTCTGGACGAGCCGCCCGCCGACGCCATCAAGTTTTTAAACCGCCGCGAGACGGGCGCCATCAATTTGTTGTTCGAGTGCGGCGACGCGGCGTTCGCGCTGCCGCTGTCGTTGATGCGCTGCGAGGTGTTCGGCAAGGGGCAGGGGCAGATTACCCAGGCCCTGCGGCGCAAGGCCGGTGCGGCGGAACTGGGAAAACTGATCGCCGATTGCGCGCCCGAATCCTACACCGACAAGGCCAGGGAACTGGAGGGCGTGGCCGCCCATATCGACAAGGCGTTGCTGGCCAGCCTTCACGCCCTGGCCAGAAATCGCAATTCGGCGGCCGTCAATCTGGTTGTGACCCTGCGCCCGCAGGCGGATTTTACGCGCCTTCGCGATGTGCTGGCGGTGGATGAGAGCGGCGAGGGCAACGTTGTCATGCTGCGCGCGGCTTCCGTGGCCGAGCGTTTTCTCGAGGTTGTCGAGGACGCCGATCAGGTGGGCACAGAAATCGCCGGGCTTATGAACGATGCCCGCAAGGCATTTCGCGGTATATCCCGGCAGGGATTCAGCGACTCCGAGGCCGATAATGCCGACATTCAGGACGGTTTTGCCGACGGTGCGGCCACCCTGATCGACATCGGCGCGCAAATTACCGCGTTCGTCGAATTTTTAGGAAGGGTCAGTTTGCCCCATCCGGATTGGGAAGGGCAGTTCGCTGCCGACAAGTCCGATTTTTCGCAGCAATTTGAAATGCTTTATGGAGGGTCCCGGTGATGGCTAACTGGAAATCCCTTAATCGCGGACAGAAAGACGCCGCCGGGCAGGTTTTTGATGCCTTGTCGACGCTGGACGCGCTGACCGCCACGGACGAAACCGCCACGGACGCGAAGGGCGTCGGCTTTTCCGATCTGTACTCTTTCGCGACCGATCCGGTGAGCGTCATGGATGATGCGCTGCGAGGGGCGTTGAACGATAACGAGCGCCTGCGCCGGGATATGGACCAAATATTGGAAAAGACGGCGCTGTACCATTTTCCGTTGGTGGCTGCCGCGAGTTCCGGCGCGGTGGAAGAACGCGACGGTGAAGGGTTCAAGATCAAGCTGCGTCAATCCAGGGCCGAATCGTCACAGACCTACGTGATGATCGAACTGGATGAAACCAACACGTCGCAGCCTTCTACGCTGTTTGTTCGTGGTTCCGAACACTTTTATGGAAAGTACCCTTTGCCCGAAGCCCAGGGCGGCGTGATCCAACTGCTTGTTGAATCCAGTTCCGATCTGGTCAAAGCTTTACGCGATGTCCATACGGAGGTGTTCATTCGGTGAGTGGAATAAGGGTCTACGTCGCGACGACCCAGGGACCATCGGAAATCCAGCGCATCGCGCAGGAAGACCCCGAGGTCCGTTCCGTCGTGTGCTTGAACGGCACATCCGAGGCCCTGCCCATCAGCGCCGCCTACGACGCATTCGCCCGCAAACCCACCGGCGTTATCGAGCGCCTTTTCGGTCATCCCGTTTACCGTCTGGATGTGGCCGAACGCGTGTCGGACGGCCGCAGCTGGCAATTGCCCGTATTCGCCGCTCATGCCCTTGATGCTGCCGGACGCCTTGCCGGGCGCGATGAAACGCCCGACGCCGCCATCTGGCTGACCGGAACCGTTGACAACGATCTTGCAATCGGAGCCGTCGGGCATATTCCGGAAAAACTGAAAAGTTCCAGAAGCCTGTTTGCGCGCCTCAGCGCCGAGGGCATTCCCATCACGGTGTTTGTGCCCAAGGCCAACGCGGCCCAAGTTCCCACCTCGTCCGATCTGGACGGGATCAAGGTGGTCGAGGTGGACAGCGCTGAAATGCTGTGCAACCGTTTGTCGTTGCCGTGGACCGGCCCGAGCCAAACGATCACGCGCCCGAAAAAGCGCTGGCCGCTTGTTTTGGGGGGCGTCGTGCTGGCGGCGGTTGCCCTGGGCGCATATCACAATCAGGAAAACATTGCGGTCTGGATCGACAGCCCTGTTGCCGATCCCGAACCGCAGGTCGTCGATACCCCCATTGCCAAACCGGAACCAGAGCCCGAACCAGAACCCAAGCCGGAACCCCAGCCCGAACCCCAGCCCGAACCCAAGCCCGAACCCAAGCCGGAACCAAAACCAGAACCAGAACCAGAACCAGAACCCGAGCCCGAGCCCGAGCCCGAACCGGAACCGGAACCGGAACCCGTTCCGACCCTGGAGGCTGAAAACCTGGAATTGGTTGGCGTCGAACGGCGTGCGCCGGGGTCGAAAAGCTGTGCGGTGACCGGGTTTGGAAACGCCAGTTTCGTGGAGAACACCATCGGATTGTCCGCACCTTCCCGTTTCCAAGTCAGCGCCGCCAAGGGATTGTGTGCGATTGATTACAAGGTTTCCAACGGGTTCGAGAAACCCGTCCGTGTGTGGGTGTTCGCAGCCCCGGTGGGAACCCGCAAACGGTTTGGCGCCACATCCTCGGCATTTGTTGGCAGGATTTTGGCACCGGGCGATAGTTCGTCCGTTCAGCTGAATTTGCCGCGCTGGGTCAGTCAGGCGCTTAGCCACCGGATCATCGTCATTGCCACCGGTGACGAAACACCCGGAAAGTTTGACTGGATCGATCAGGGATTACGCGGCATCGAAACCGCGTTCGACTTTGCCCGCTGGGCCGAGTTGCGCGAACGCATCAAAAGCGAAGGAATGATCCTGCGTTCCGCCTTTCACGAAATTAATCAATAGCAAATCCCGAGCTGATGGACACATCAGCGACGACGAAATTGCGTCAAAATCAAGAATCCCACTGAAAACACCTCAGCACCTTTCATAGCCCCTGTTGAAACCAACTGACGGGGGTATGTCATGCATACTTCATTATCACGTACACCTTCGACGCGCCTGGGTTCGCGCGGAATCGCCATGGCGGCGCTTCTGCTGGCGTTGGGCGCTTGTAATATGAACGCGCAGGTCAATCCCATGGAAGGGATCGGCTTCCGCGAAGCTCGTTTCCAGGAAGTTTCGGCCATGCGCCAGTACCGGCAATGCCGGGACGACGCGATTGCGTTGGACGAACAGGCCCGCGCCACCGGAAACGCCGGTCGTTATCTGGCCAGCGCCCGCCTTTTTGAAAAATGTGAAGCCGAGGTCGGACCGGAAGCCGCCGGCGTTGCCCAGGACGAACGCATGAGGGCCTATGCGCTCAGCGTTCAGAACTATCTGAAGGGCGGCGACGTGGCCAAGGCCGGAGAGAATTTCGAGGCCTTCCAAAAGGCTTTCCCCGGCCAGGATCTCTACTTCCACGACGGCTCATCCTTCATCGAGACCATGGCCGCCCTGTTTGGCCACAAGAAGGACAGCGATTTCGGCCGTTTCGCCATGCTCAACGTGAATGACACGCTGAAGGGCGAGATGCGCCGGGTCAATTATTGGAAGCGCAATTAGGCCCGCGAAACAAGGAGACGTAACATGCAACCCATTTCGTCCTCCAATCGCACCATCCCTTCCGGCCTCATGGCGGGGATAGCGTTCGGAATCTGTCTGTTCCTGGTGTTCTTTTTCGCCACGTCGTCGTGGGCGTCCACGCCTTCGTGGCAGCCAAGCGCCAGCGAACGCCTGGTCAAATTGCCTAGCAACTACCTGAAAAAAGCCATCGACCGGGATTTTGCCGAATCCGATCTGGCCTCGGCTCTGACCGATGTCAATTCACGGGTTCAGTTGAAGGGGCAAACCCTTGGCGATCTGCAAGCCGCCATCGACAAGGCCGAAGGCGACGTCAAGATCGAGCTTCGCCACCAGTTCCTGGCCGAAAAGCAGGAGTTCATCAAACTGATGGGCGAACAGCAGGACATGCGCCGCAAACAGGTTGAAACCAAAATCAAGCTGTACGAGCGCCTGTTGGCCAAACTGGAACGCCGTGGCGCGGGAATGACCCCGACCAAGGCAAAGCTGCTGGACAACCAGAAGGCTGCTCGCGAGCGGTTTGAAGGAACGGCCAGCGGTGTCGATATGGCCATTTTTGGTTCGGCGGCGGTTTCCGAAAGCCGTTATTCGCGCGAATACGCGAAAAACATGACGGCCATCGAAGCCCTGGTCGCGGCCATCAAGGAACACCCCATGACGGCCGAACCTGAAATCAACGGTCAGCCGGTCAGCAAGCAGGATTATCTGCGACAGTTGATCGCCGAAAATCAGGCCCGCGTGGCCATCGTCGAGCAGGAAGAAAACATCCTTGGATACATGGCCAAGATCGTCGCTCTCGACGCCATGGCTCTTTCCGAGGAAGTGGCTGCGGAAGATATCGAGGACAGCGGCGTCACCGGCGAAGACGGTGAAGTCAGTCTCTCGGCCGCGGTCGATTTCTTCGTGCCCTGATCATTCAGACAGAGGATAAAACGATGACTATCCACACGAAAAAGCTATTGGCCGCTCTGGCGATTGCCGGGGTTATGGCCACGGGTGCGGCCCAGGCCGGTACCCTGGAAAATCTGGAACGCGAGCGCGCCATTATGCTCGAAACCCTGATTTCACCGACAATGACGCCGGAAGAACGCGCCGCCAAGGTGGCCGTATCGAAGCACCGGCTGGTTGATCTGGAACGCATGGTCCTTCGTGACCAGTCGCTGGTCGGCAAGAACCGCCCGGTGGTTCGCAAGGCGTTCGAGAACTACGACCTGACGTTCCTGGTCCATTCGGCCATTGAGAAGGATTTGGTCCTTCTCGATCACTGGCTGGAACAGGTCGGCATTTCCACCGACTCGCTGATGAACGCCCGGGCGGGGAGGCGCTAAGATGCGCGCCGTCCTGCTGGCACTGGATACCGGGTCCCGGGCCGCCGCCCTAACACTTGGGGGTGTCGTGCTCGGGCTTGCGGCGATCACGCTGGCCACATCTTGGTCGGCGGGTGATGTCGCGGGCTGGGCTCATCAGGTGTTTGGCGCAACCTTTATCGCGATCATGGCGGGGATGGTGTTTACCGCCGTCTTCTGCTGGGTGAAGCTGCGCCAGACCGGTGGCGAACATGTTTGGCTGGAAGCCGGGCTGCAGGCCGCCAACGGCATCACCACCCTGGCCCTGACCTACACGCTGTTGGGTATCAGTCTGGGCGTGGGTGGACTGGCTGCGCAGGAACTGACGCCCGAAACCGTGCGGGTCGTCATTCGCGAACTGACCCAGAATTTCTCTCTGGCATTCCTGACCACCGTTATCGGATTGCCGCTTTCGGCTGCCTTGCGCACCGTCCTTGTGGTCACCAACGCCCGCATCAAGTCGGCGGGCCGCGGAACCGCAACCCAGAAACATGGGGGTTAATCATGAAATTCCTTCTCTTCAACGCACTCGTCATCGGCGCGCTGTTTTACCTGTTTAACGCCGATCGTTCGGACATCGCATCGGTAGCCGATCAGGCCCATGCCGTGGTGGCCAGCGCCGAAAACGTCGCTGCCAACGCGGTCGAGCAGGTTGACGGCTTCATGCACCGCGACCCCGAGCCCGAATTCATCACCGAAGAACCCGACTACGCTGCCGCGCCGCCTCCGCCGCCGGTCGCGAAACCCGCGCCGGTGGTTGAGCAAACGGTTGTCGCCGAGAAAAAAGCAACACCGCGTCCGCCCGCCGTTCCCCAGGTTGAGGAATCCGGCAAACCTGTGACCAAGCGTTCGCGCCTGGCCGCGCAGGATCTTCCGGTGCAGCTGGTTCCGGAGCGCGCCCGTCCTACGGTGGATTATGCCAAAGCCGAAAAGAGCGAAATGCCTGAAAGCAAGGCCGCCGGTTCGAACGATGGCGAGATCACCATCGCCGAGGGCGAAACCCTGATGACGCCGCGCGAGAGGCGCAAGGAGCTGTTTGCGCTGGCTCAGGACATGGAAATGATGTTCTTAGACAAGCTGAGTAAGTAGAAAATGTTCGGGTCCGGCGCATCTGGAAAACTGTCGGTTCTGGTCTCTCTCGTGGCGGGCGTGATCCTTGTTCTTGTCATCTTTCTCAAGGACCGCCCGGACGAGAGAAAGATCGCCAAACCCGTCCGGCCCCCAACGCCCCACGAATTGCCGCAGCCCGAACCAGCCGCCGAGGCGGTATTGGCCGCAATTTCGCTGCCGCCTCCACCCGTTCTGCCAAAACCGCAACCCGAGGCGACGCTTAAGCCCCTTCAGACGAAGGAAGCGGTGGTCGAACCGCCGAAAACGGTCAAGCCCATGGAGCCGACGGCCAAACCTGAACGCATCGAGACCAAGCCCATGGTTGTCAAGCCGCTGGAAAAAAAGGTGGAAGCTCCACCAAAGCCAAAGGAGTTGAAGCCGCGAAAACCCATGAAAGCGGTGAAGGCCGCCCAAAAGGCTCCCGTGGTCAAGCCCCGCAAATCGGAACCGGTGCCGATCAAGGCCAAACCCCGGATAGCTGAACCCAAGCCCGAACCCGTCCAGTCCGAGACCGTTCATGTTTCGGTGCGCAGCGGCGGACAGGTAGCCAAGGAAGGCCGTGCCTTGCTGCGCCTGTTGGAACACGGCTCGGGTCCGACCATTGAAATCGCCTGGCCCACGGGATCGTCCAACCGCCGCAACCTATATCGGACGCTTTCGGGATGTTTTGGCATGCAGGCGATCCTCATGGATGGGTCCGGGAATCTTTTTGCCGCAAAGGGTCAAAAGGGCCAGAAGTGGGAAATCAACCTGGATCGCTACAGCGGTTTCGTGCGCCAGCCCGCGGGCTTCATTGCACCCCAGGAAAGAACAAGCGCCGATGCCATCCGCCGCTACCACGGCTTTGGCTGGGATCGCAGCGTGGTTCGGGTGTTTCCCCGGCAAGTGGACAGTGTGCTTCTGGGCGGCCTGCAGCAGGTTCTGGGCGAGAACTACAGCCGCACCAAGGTCATTCGCGCGACATACAGGCAGGTGGGCGGCGCTTTGTACATCGAAGGGATTGAGGCCGACGGAATGAAAGTGGACGGCCGCATCGCGTTTAATCCGAAACGCGGCAGCGGCTGCCGGATATAAAGGAGCAAAGGGCATGGGAATAAAGCGCACCGTTTTGATGGTGGCGGCACTTGGAGTGCTAGGCGCCTGCGCGCAAACCCAACATGCGCAATACGGAAAGGATGACGAATCCGGCCTGCTTGATCGCAAAGTGGGCTTTCAGGTGACCCGTGCGTTTTACGAAAACCCGCCGCGCTGCGCCGTGGTAGCGCCCTTCGAGGGGGCCGAAAAAATCGGCGGACGCGCCATGGTCATCGAAGAATCCCTGGCCCGCCAGTTGTCATCCCGCCTTGATCGGGTGATCGGGCCGCGTATGCGCCAATCCCTATCGCGGCGGCTGGCCGTTGATCTCGCAAACACGGGTGATCGGAAAACCTTCGCGCGCTCGGCGCGCTGCGAGTTTGTGGTGGAAACCCGTCCGTGGGGGGGTGATTCGCTGTTTGCCGTGTTCTGGACCCAGGAACGCATCGGGCTGGACGTCAGCATGATCCGCATCGCCGATGGTGCGGTCGTATGGAAGGCAAGGCACACGGCCACCCGCACGGAAGGCGGATTGCCGCTTTCACCGTTCTCGGCCATCTACAACCTGGCCACGGTGGGAAACTTCAAGATGGATAACGATGTTGGCGTGTCTCTGGTGGACGACGCCACCCGGCGCATCGTCGCCACGTTGCCCGACGTGCGGACTTATGCAATGGCGGGCGATAAACGGCAATGACGTTCGCCTGCCGGAATGCTAGACATAGAGCGTGTCAGACAAGAGGTTTTTCGTGATGATCAGATTTCCCGGATTTGCAAAAGCGTTGGCGGTCATGGCCGCCGTTGGTCTCATGGGTGCGGCGGCACTTGCCAGCGAACCCGTCAGTTCCAGCTACATTCTCGGAAAACTCATGCCCATTACCGGCGAGGAAGAAGGGCGAACCATCGACCTTCAAATCAATTTCGAGCGGGGTTCGGCCAAACTTTCGCCTTCTGCCACCGCGCAGCTTGACGCCCTCGGTCAGGCACTGACTTCGCCGCGCCTTGTTGGCGCGCAGATCGGCGTCTACGGCCACACGGATGCGTCGGGCCGGGCGTCCTACAACCAAAAGCTATCGGAACGCCGTGCCGTGTCGGTCAAAACCTACCTGACCGAAATGTTCGGCATCAAACCCGATCTTTTGGTTTCTGCCGGATACGGCGAGGACAAGCTGAAAAACGAAGCCAACCCCAACGCCGCCGAAAACCGCCGCGTCCAAATCGTCAACCTGACCCCGCCCAAATCAATCCCGGTCCCAAACCCGGCCCAGCCGGCAGTAGAAGCCATGCCGCAAGCGCCAGCCGCACCCGCAATGCCCGCTATGCCCGCGCCACTCCCCGAAGGTGGGGGGATGCAGACGATCAATTAGGTGCGCCTCGCATCCCGCCTCGGCAATGCGAACACCAGCAAATTGGCGATCAGGATGGTTCCGGCCAGCATGAAGAAGACGGGGTGTAAGCCCCATTTGTCGGCGATTACGCCGCCGATGACTGGGGCCAGGGCGGACATGGCGGACTGGGTTCCGAACAAAAGGCTCATGGCGCTGCCGCCGACGCCGGGGGGCGTTAAGTCCATCATCCAGCTTTGAATAACCGGGCGGACGCTGAACAGAAGGAAGCCGACGGCGGAAACTGCCGTGACGAACAGCACGTTGCTTTCCACGAAAATCATGGCGATCAGGGCCACCGTTGAAACGGTCAGCACGGCCAACATGATGGAGCGGCGGCTCATGCGGTCCGACGCCACGCCCGCGATGGGCGTTCCGATCACCGCGCCCAGTTGCAGGGCGGTCATGGTCCCGCCCATCAGCAGCGGCGAAAATTCCAGCACGTCGGCCAGATACAGCGGCAGGAACACGTACAGGCCGTTGATGGTCATGTTGCGAAAACCCGACATGACGCACAGCGCGATGACGGCGCGGCTCCCCACCAGTTGGCGAATTCCCCTGAAATACTCGCCAAATCCCATGGCCCGGCGGGCGCCAGCGCCCTTGGTGTCGTTGCGCAGGAATACGAGCGCGATCAATGCGGCACCGATAAACGCGGGAAGCGCGCCGAAAAGTGCCGCTCCCTGCCACGCAACCCATGAAACCAGCGATCCGGCCAAAAGCGGCGCCAGCGAATCGGCAACGCTGGCCCCGGTCACGTGCAGGGAGAGCGCGTATCCCTTGTGTTCGGGGTATCTGTGAGAAATGAAGGCGATGGCGGCAGGGTGCCAAAGGTTGGACGACGCGCCGATCAGCACGACCAACAGCACCATTACCGGATACCCCGGCCCGATGGAAAAGACGGAAAAGGCGCTTCCGCCGATGATCAGCGATACGACCAGAAAGATCACCTTGCGCCCGGTGACGTCCACCACCAGCCCGCTGCCGAAGTTGGCCGCGGCCGAACTGATATGCACCAGCGATACAAGAAATGCAGCTTCCGTATAGGTTAGTCCCAGATCGTTTCGCACGAACGGCAGGATCAAATAGAACGTCATGATGATCCAGTGTGTCCCGGCGTGGCCGAAGCTGACCAGCAGGGCCAGCCCCTGGTCTTTCCAGCTTAATCCGGTAACGCGTTCGATCGCCGAGGCCATTAGCCAATCCTGAATTGCATGTTCCGGCCTCTGGTATAAATCATTGGATACCGATTGCGGCACCCTTTTTCTTGACTTGGCGCGCCCATGGGATAGGGATGAACGCAAGCCCCGATTACGGAGGAACGATCATGGCTGGAAAAACCAAACGACCCGCCACCGACATCGAAATCGCCCGTGCGGCAAAAATGCTGCCCATCGACGAAATCGGCGAGAAAATAGGCGTTCCGGCAAAATCCCTGTACCGGTACGGTGCGCACAAGGCCAAGCTGTCGACAGAGTTCGTCGAAGGCCTGAAAGGCAGGCCCGAGGGCAAGCTTATTCTGGTGACGGCCATGACGCCGACCCCGGCGGGCGAAGGAAAGACCACGACATCGGTGGGACTGGCCGACGCGCTGGACCGTATCGGCAAGAAAACCGTTGTGTGTTTGCGCGAACCCAGCCTGGGGCCGTGTTTTGGCGTCAAGGGGGGTGCGGCGGGCGGCGGCTATGCGCAGGTGGTCCCCATGGAGGACATCAACCTTCACTTCACCGGCGACTTTCACGCCATCAGCGCGGCCAATAACCTTCTGGCCGCCTTGATTGACAATCACGTTTACTGGACCAACGAGTTAAATATCGATCCGCGCCGGGTGGCGTGGCGGCGCGTCATGGACATGAACGACAGGGCCTTGCGCGAGATCGTTTGTTCCCTGGGCGGCGTGCCCAACGGTTTCCCGCGCGAGGACGGTTTCGATATCACGCCTGCGTCCGAGGTCATGGCCATTCTGTGTCTGGCCGAGGATCTGGAAGATTTGAACCGACGGCTGGGAAACATCATCGTTGGCCATTCGCGGGATCGTCAGCCCGTGCGGGCGCGCGAGATCAAGGCCGATGGCCCCATGTCGGTCCTATTGCGCGATGCCCTGATGCCCAATCTCGTGCAAACCCTGGAAAACACGCCGGCCATCCTGCACGGCGGGCCGTTCGCCAACATCGCCCATGGCTGCAACTCGGTGGTGGCCACCCGCACGGCCCTTCGCCTGGCCGATTACGTGGTGACGGAAGCCGGGTTCGGCGCCGACCTGGGGGCCGAGAAGTTCTTTGACATCAAGTGCCGCAAGGCGGGCCTTAAACCCGACGCCGCCGTTCTGGTGGCGACCATCCGCGCCTTGAAGATGCATGGCGGGGTAGCCCGCGATGACTTGGAAAAGGAAAATATCGAAGCCCTTGAGAAAGGCGTTGAAAACCTGTCCCGGCACGTGGAAAACTTGCGCAATTACGGCGTTCCGCAGGTCGTCGTCATTAACCGCTTTACCTCCGACACCGATGCCGAAATCGATTTCGTGCGCCAGCAATGCGCCGAACTGGACGTCAGTATCTCGGTCGCCAATCATTGGGCCGAAGGCGGCGCAGGGGCGGAAGATCTGGCTCGCGAGGTGGTCAACGTCATCGAAACCCACCCCACCGAATTCCGTCCGTTGTACCCGGACAACATGCCGCTGTGGGACAAGGTGCGTACGGTGGCGCAAATGATCTACGGTGCGCGCGGAATTATCGCCGACAAGAAGTTGCGCGACCGCTTCAAGGAATTCGAGGCGGGTGGATTCGGCCATTTCCCCGTGTGTATCGCCAAAACGCAGTACAGTTTTTCCACCGATCCCGATTTGAAGGGTGCGCCCGGCAATCATGTGGTTCCCGTTCGTGAAATCCGTCTGGCGGGCGGGGCCGAATTCCTGGTCGTGCTGTGCGGTGAAATCATGACCATGCCGGGCCTGCCAAGGGTTCCGGCGGCCAATCATATGTTCGTTGATAAACAGGCGCGTATCGAGGGGTTGTTTTAGGCATGAAACCGTTAAGCGAGTTTTCCGCTGACGCACGGCGCAACATTCGCGGCGTCTTTACCGATATCGACGACACCATGACCACGGACGGCAAACTGACCGCCCACGCCTACGCGGCCTGCGAACGCCTTCATGATGCCGGTTTCCTGGTTGTTCCCATTACCGGGCGACCAGCGGGGTGGTGCGATCATTTCGCCCGCATGTGGCCGGTCGACGGAATTGTCGGCGAAAACGGCGCGTTCTATTTTCGCTACGAGGCGGCAGCGAAAAAAATGACCAAGCGTTTTTTGGTGTCGGACGCCCTGCGCGCCGAAAACAGATTGCGCCTGAACCGCCTGCGCGACGAGATTCTGAAAAAGGTTCCCGGCTGTGGCGTCGCCTCGGACCAGCTTTATCGCGAGGCGGATCTGGCCATCGATTTCTGCGAGGATGTTCCGGCGCTCACAAGCGATGCCGTAGGGCGCATCGAAGCCATTATGACGGCGGCGGGCGCTACCGCGAAGGTCAGTTCCATCCACGTCAACGGGTGGTTCGGCGACTACGACAAACTGTCCATGACCCGCATTATGATGGCCGAGTGCTTCGGAATAGACATCGATGCCGAGAAGGGGCGATTCGCCTTTATCGGCGATTCGCCAAACGATGTACCCATGTTTGGCTTCTTTCCCCACTCGGTCGGTAACGCAAATGTGCGGAACTTTGATGGGGCGCTCGAAGCTGAGCCCACATACGTTACAAAGCGTGGAGACGGTGCGGGTTTCGCCGAACTGGCGGACTTTTTGATCGCGGCCCGCAGATGATTATTGAAGCCGGGTCCAAAACCCGACACAATCCGGCCTTGAAATTTCCGCAAGATGGATAACATCTGTACGGTTGTTTTTGGCGGGGATGATTTGGTTGGAGGCAGAATGTTCAATCGGCGCAGCGTTCTAGGCTTCTTTGCAGCATTGGTTGTTGCAATCGGCGTTTGTGGTGTTCCGTCTGCGCGGGCGGACAACGCAGAGGCGCGCGCTAGTGCCTTTATCGAATCCCTGGCTGAACGGGCGATCTCGGCATTGACCGAGGAAAACGTTGCCCGCGAGGACAGGGTCGAACGCTTTCGTGAACTGCTTAATGATAATTTCGCCGTTAAAACCATTGGCCGGTGGGTTCTTGGGCGATATTGGAAACGGGCCTCCAAGGAACAGCAAACCGAATATCTGCAACTATTCGAGGACTTGATCGTCACCACCTATGTGGACCGTTTCGAGGCGTATTCCGACGAACAAATCGTCGTTAGCAAGGCGGAAGCGGGAAGCGGAAGCGATTTTCTGGTGAAAACGACCATTTCGCGCCCCTCCGGCGGAAACCCCGTAAAGGTGAGCTGGCGTGTACGCGCGCGCGATGAGACGTTTAAAATTGTCGATGTGGTGGTCGAGGGCGTCAGCATGGGGCAAACCCAGCGGTCCGAATTTGCTTCCGTCATTCGGCGAAACGGCGGCACCGTCGAAGGGCTGCTGTCCAAATTGCGCGTTGATTTGAAGAAAGGGGCGTAGCGGCTTTTTTTGATGGCCACTTCCCCAAGACAATCGGTTGAAATGCCATCGGGTAAGGATGCGGCTTACGAGAATTTCCCGGTTGGCTCAATGCTGCTCCCGGTCGCTTTGCGTCCCCACATAGCGGTTTTTTACGCTTTCGCGCGCGCCGCCGACGACATCGCCGATAATCCAGACATATTGCCCGACGAGAAAATCGCGCGCCTCGATTTGTTTGAGAACGCGCTTTTGGGTCGGGATGGTTCCGAGGTGGCGGTGGCCGCACGGATGAGGCGTTCCCTGGCCGAAACCGGGGTGAGCGCCCAGCACTGCGTCGATTTGCTGGCCGCCTTCAAAATGGACGCCATCAAACTTCGCTACGACGACTGGGACGACCTGATGGGATATTGCATTCTGTCGGCGGCTCCGGTGGGGCGATTCCTGCTTGATCTGCACGGCGGCTCGCGCCTGGGGTTTGAGGCGTCGGATGCGCTGTGCATGGCCTTGCAGGTGATCAACCATTTGCAGGACTGTAAGGACGATTTTCTGACCCTTGATCGGGTCTATCTGCCCCAGGACTGGATGGCCCGAAACGGCGTGGGCGTCGCGGATCTGGGCGGGACCGAAACCGGCCCACCCTTGCGCCGTGTGCTGGATATGTCTCTCGATGCGACGGCTGACCTGCTGGCAGGCGCGCGGGCCTTGCCGTCGGGTCTGATTTCGCGGCGGCTGGCCATGGAATCGGGTGCGATCATTACCATTGCCGATCGTCTTGTCGGGCGGTTGCGCCGGGAGGACCCGTTGGCGGGCAGGGTGCAATTGAGCAAACCCGACTATTTGTGGTGCTGCGCTCTGGGCGCCGTCAAAGCGTTGGTCTGAGGAAAAGCGTGTCGATATTCTTCTGGATTGCCGGATTTTCGGTCATTGCCTGGCTTTGGCTGTTTTTGTTTCGGGGTCGGTTCTGGCAGGCCGATCAACGGCTTCCGGCGGCCTCCTTTGAAGGGCAGGATGCGCCACACGTGGTTGCCGTCATTCCGGCCCGCAACGAGGCGCAAACCATCGGCGCAACCGTCTCCTCCCTGTTCGCTCAGGACTACACCGGCGCGCTGGACGTCGTCGTCGTTGATGACAACAGCGACGACGGGACGGCGGACGCCGCGAATTTGGCCGCCGCCGGGCGCACCAATTTTCACGTGATCGCAGGGCGGGTCCTTGATGCGGGATGGACCGGCAAGTTATGGGCTGTGTCACAAGGCATTGAAAAAGCGGAAGAAATTGCACCAGACGCCGACTTTCTTTTGTTGACGGATGGCGATATTGAGCATGATCCGGCCAATGTGGGCCGTCTGGTGGCCAAGGCATGCGAATCGGGCGCCGATCTTGTCTCCCTGATGGTGGCGCTTCGTTGCGCGTCGTTTTGGGAGCGGCTGCTGATCCCCGCGTTCGTATTCTTCTTTCAAAAACTGTTTCCGTTCCCGTGGGTCAATGACGGCGCGCGAAAAACGGCTGCCGCCGCCGGCGGATGCATGCTGGTTCGCCGCACGGCACTGAAACAGGCGGGCGGTATTTTCGCCGTTCGCGATCAATTGATCGACGATTGTGCGCTGGCCGCCAAAATCAAGCGCAACGGGCCCATCTGGCTCGGTTTGTCTACTGCCACACGCAGTCTTCGCGCCTACGATCATCTGGGCGAAATCCGCCACATGGTGGCCCGCACGGCCTTTGAGCAGTTGCACAATTCGGCGGTGTTCCTTGTGGGCGCGGTTGTGGGCATGGCGTTTGTTTATCTGGTTCCCGTTGTTGCCTGTGTTGCCGGAATCGTTGTGGGCGATGGGACGCTGGCATCCACGGGCGCGGTCGGATGGGGCCTGATGGCGGCGGCCTACGGGCCTACGCTTCAACTTTACGGAATCGGGCGAGTGTGGGGGCTTACGTTGCCGCTGGCCGCGGCCTTTTACACCCTGTTCACCATTGATTCGGCGTTTCGTTACTGGTCGGGACGCGGTGGTGAATGGAAAGGCCGGGTTCAATCTGATATTCATTGATCATGACGACCATGCCACTGGAAAAATCTGACCTGCCTGCGCAGGTCTATGTCGAAACGATGGCCCGCAAATCGGGCAGCTCGTTTCTGGCGGGAATGTGCGTGTTGTCCGCGCAACGCCGTCAGGCGATGTTCGCCATATACGCGTTCTGTCGGGAAGTTGACGATATCGCCGACGAAGACGGCGAGCCGGCGCAAAAACATCACCAATTGGCGCAATGGCGTTTTGAGCTGGACCGGGTGTTTGAAGGCGCGCCGCAATCGACCATCGGCGAGGCCCTGACACCTCATGTGGAGCGCTACGGCCTCCGCAAATCGGATTTTGTGGCGGTTGTCGATGGCATGGAGGTGGACGCGCAGCCCCAAGTGCGCATCCCCGATGATGCGGCGCTGACCCTCTATTGCGACCGTGTTGCCTGTGCCGTCGGACGGCTGTCGTGCGCTGTGTTCGGCGCGGCGCCTGCGGTGGGCGATCCGCTTTCCAATGCGTTGGGGCAGGCCTTGCAACTGACCAATATTCTGCGCGATGTGCACGAGGACGCCCAGCGCGACCGCTTGTACGTCCCGGCGTCGCTGTTGCGCGAACACGAAATTCCCGCCGATGCGGGGATTGATGAAATTCTCGGTCACCGCGCCTTTCCCGCCGTATGCGGCGTGTTGGCGGCGCGAACCCAGGAATTCTACGACCGGGCCGAGGTTGCGTTGAGCGCATGTGACCGTCGCGCGGTTCGTCCCGCCGTCATCATGATGGAAGTTTATCGGCGGGTGTTTTTGGCGCTGATGGATCGGGGATGGGACGGCCCTATGCTAAAAGAAGCCGTGCGCGTTTCTTCGGCGCGCAAATTGTGGATTGTTTTGCGCCACGGGGTGTTTTGAATTGAGCGCGAAAACCATCGTCATCGGTGGCGGAGTGGCGGGTCTGGCGTGTGCCGTTTATCTGGCGCGGGCCGGAAAGCAAGTGTCGTTGCTGGAATCCGCCAACGTGGCCGGTGGTCGGTGCCGGTCATACTTCGACAAAACCCTTGGATGCCGAATCGACAACGGAAACCACATTTTGCTAAGCGGCAACAAGGCGGCCATCGATTATTTATCGGTGATCGGTGCGGCCCATACCCTGTCCGGGCCGGATCGGGCGGAATTTTCATTTTACGATCTCGACACGGCCACGAGGTGGACATTGCGGCCCAACCGGGGCCGCTTTCCCTGGTGGATGATGCAAAAGAACCGACGCGTTCCCGGAACCCGCGCCACGGATTACCTGCGGGGCTTCCGTCTGGCGTGGGCGGGCCCGGATCAAACGGTTGCCGAAGTGCTTGGCGGGGAGGGCGCGCTTTACCGGCGTTTTTGGGAACCGTTCGCGCTGGCCGTCCTGAACACGGCGCTGGAGGAGGCCTCGGCGTCGTTGTTGTGGCCGGTCGTGCGCGAAACATTCGGGCGTGGCGAACAGGCCTACCGTCCGCGCATTGCGCGCGAGGGCCTAAGTGAGAGTTTCGTCGATCCCGCCCTGGCATTTCTGGCCGGGCGGAATGCCGAGGTGCGATTGGGATGCCGGGTGCGCGAGCTGGCCTATTCCGATTATCGGGTAAGCGCCGTTGTGTTGGCCGACGAAACCGTGGCCGTCGGACCGGAAGACCGGGTTGTTCTTGCCGTGCCGCCGCCGGTGTGCGCCGAGCTTGTGCCGGGGCTTGATGTTCCGACCCAGCACCGCGCCATTTTGAACGCGCATTTCAGGGTGGGAATATCGGTTGACGAGCCGGCGTTGCTGGGCCTTGTGGGGGGTGCGCTCTCGCAGTGGGTCTTTCTGCGCCGAGATGTGGCGTCGGTAACCATCAGCGCCGCCGATCACCTCAACGACCGGCCCGCAGACGAAATCGGCACGGCGATATGGGCCGAAATCGCGCGACCGCTGGGGATGGAACGCGACCCGATTCCGCCTTTTAGGATCGTTAAGGAAAAACGTGCTACATTCGCCCAGACGCCGGAACAGATCGCCCGGCGGGCAACGACACGAACAGGCAGAAAAAACCTTTTTCTTGCCGGAGACTGGACAGATACCGGCTTTCCGGCGACCATTGAAGGCGCAATAATTTCGGGAAAAAAGGCGGCGGATGCAGTCATTTCCTTGTCAGAAATACCGTGAACCGCTAAGACTTTCGATGAACCACGTTGAAGGCTGATGTGAACCGGGATTTAGAAAGCAATCGCGTCGTCGAGAATCGGGCGAACGCGTCGCGCGGGCCGGATTCGGGGGGTATTCCCGTGACGGAAATCGCCGGGCGTGGGCGCGATCGCATCGATTCCATGATCGACGAAATGACCGATTCCCTCCTGCAACGGCAGGCCGGGGACGGCCACTGGGCGTTCGAACTGGAAGCGGACGCGACGATTCCCGCCGAATACATCCTGCTCAATCACTATCTCGACGAAATTGACGAAGAGTTGGAAGTCAAGCTTGGCCGGTATTTGCGCAAAATCCAGGAAGACCACGGCGGCTGGCCTCTGTATTTTGACGGTGATTTCAACATCAGCGCCTCGGTTAAGGCCTACTTCGCCCTTAAGATGATCGGCGATGATGTGAATGCGCCGCATATGGTCCGCGCGCGCGAAGCTATTCTTTCCAATGGCGGCGCGGCCAAGGCCAACGTGCTTACCAGGTTTTCACTTGCTCTGTTCGGGCAGGTTCCGTGGCGGGCCACCCCCGTCATGTGGCTGGAAATGCTGCTTCTTCCCAAGTGGTTTGTTTTCCACATCGACAAGGTCTCATACTGGTCGCGCACGGTGATGGTGCCTCTGATGGTGATAGAGGCGCTGAAGCCGCAGGCGCGCAATCCTCAGGGCATCGGCGTGGAAGAACTGTTCCTTACGCCGCCGAACGAAGAAAAAAAGTATCTGGTGAACCCAACCAATCATTGGGCGGGCGACTTCATGCTGTTTTGCGACCGGATCGGGCGCTTGATTCATCCGTTTGTTCCGAAGTTCCTGACCAATATGGCGATCAGAAAGGCCATGGCGTTTGTCGCCAAGCGCCTAAACGGCGAAGACGGGTTGGGTGGCATTTTCCCGGCGATCGCCAATTCCTTGATGGCCTTCGATGCACTTGGCTACGGAAAAGATCACCCGGACTATGTGACCGCCCGCAAGGCGATTGACGGCCTGATTGTCACGCATGGGGACTGGGGCTATTGCCAACCCTGTCTGTCGCCGGTCTGGGATACAGGCCTGGCGATGAATGCCTTGCTTGAAGTTGGCCTCGATTTGAATGTGCAGCCCGTTGCCGAGGCCGCCCAATGGTTGATCGACCGTCAAATTCTGGATGTGGACGGGGACTATATCGAGGATCGACCGGGGCTTCGTCCCGGCGGTTGGGCCTTCCAGTACCGCAACGACTACTACCCCGATGTGGATGATACGGCCGTGGTTGTTATCGCGCTGCACCGGGCCGATCCCAAACGCTACGCGAACGCCATTGAACGCGCCACCGAATGGATCATCGGCATGCAAAGCCGAAACGGCGGATGGGGTGCGTTTAATGCCGACAACACCCACTACGTCCTGCAACATATTCCATTTGCCGACCACGGCGCGCTTCTGGACCCGCCGTCGGCGGACGTCAGCGCGCGGTGCATCGGGATGCTCGCGCAACTGGGGTATGATCGTAGCCATCCTGTCGTGGCGAGGGGGCTTGAATACCTTGAACGCGAACAGGAAGAAGATGGCTCGTGGTTCGGACGGTGGGGAAACAACTATGTTTACGGGACGTGGTCGGTTCTTTGCGCCCTGAACGGTATCGGCGAAGACATGGACGCGCCATATGTGCGAAAAGCGGTTGAATGGTTGAATGCCCGGCAGGGCGATGACGGCGGCTGGGGCGAGGATTGCGCCAGCTATTGGCAGCACCGTCGTGACGAGGTGAAGGTCAGCACGCCGTCACAAACGTCGTGGGCGGTTCTTGGGCTCATGGCTGCGGGCGAAAAGGATTGCGACGCGGTTCGGCGCGGTATCGATTATTTGCTGAAAGCGCCCATCGAAAACGGCAAGTGGAAGGAAGAATACTTCAACGCCGTCGGTTTCCCGCGTGTGTTTTACCTGCGCTACCACGGCTACAGCGCGTATTTCCCGTTGTGGACGCTCGCGCGGTACCGGAACTTAAGCCAGTCCAATACCAAAACCACACCTTACGGAATGTAGGTGCCCAGACTCGGGATCATTACCGGTCTTGCAAATGAAGCCCGTTGCTTCATGGGCGCGAAACTCGACGTTGCTTGTTCGGGTGCCGATTCCGCGCGGGCAGGGGAATTGGCGCGAGGCATGGCGGCGAACGGTTGCGAAGGCCTCGTCAGTTTCGGGTTGGCGGGCGGTCTCGACCCCAATTTGCGCTGCGGCGATCTCGTTCTTCCCGACCGCGTGATATCCGGCTCATCCGTTTGGGCGGCGGATGAGGAGTGGCGTCAGCGCTTGTTGCAGGATTTGGACATTGTGGGTGGTGCGATTGCTGGATCGTCCACGCTTGTCGCTACTCCGCAAATGAAGGCGGATTTGCGCCGCGAAACCGGGGCGGTCGCCGTGGACATGGAAAGCCACGCCGTTGCCGTCGCCGCCCACGAGGCCGGATTGCCTTTCGTTGTTATCCGGGTGATCGCCGATACATACGAGGTGGCCGTACCGGCATGGGTGGCCAATATCATTGGGCGCAACGGAAAGGTAAGGCTGATTGCGGCAATGGCGGCGCTGGCCGCAAACCCCTTGGATATTCCGGGAGTATTCGGGCTGGCCGGCCAAAATGGGCGGGCGATGGCCGTTTTACGCCGCGTCGCTACGTTCGTCGGTGGCCAGGGTATCTTGTAACGGGATTTCCGGAGCCATGGGCTTTTCGGTTTCGACACCGCTGATCGCCACTTTCAGGGCGCGCAACGGGTGCGCCAGGGTATCGATAACGGCTGTGGGCTCATATCCGCAATGCACCATGCAATCGGCGCATTTGTCGTAGTTGCCGGTGCCGTAATGGTCCCAGTCCGTTTCTTCCATCAGGGCCTTGAACGTCGGCGCGTGGCCTTCGCCCAGCAGATAACACGGGCGCTGCCAGCCGAACACGTTGCGCGTCGGGTTGCCCCAGGGGGTGCACTTGTACTGGCGGTTTCCGGCTAAAAAATCCAGATACATGATCGATTGATTGAAGTCCCACTTGCGTCCCTTACCCAGGCGGAACAGGGCGCGGAAGAACTCCTTGGTGCGGGTCCGCGTCATGAAGTGTTCCTGCATGGGGGCGTGTTCATAGGCGTATCCGGGCGCTACCGTCACCCCTTCCACGTCCAGATCGTTGCACACGAAGGACAGGAAATCGGCCACGTTCTCGGGCTCGGCATAATCAAATAACGTGCAGTTGATGTTGACCCGGAACCCGCGATCACGCGCCGCGCGAATGGCCGAAACCGCACGGTCGAACACGCCGTCCTGACACACCGCCCTATCATGATGTTCCTTATCGCCGTCCAGATGGACGGAAAACGTCAGATACGGGCTTGGCTTGAAATCATCGAGCCGCTTTTCCAGAAGAAGGGCATTGGTGCACAAATAGACAAATATTTTGCGCGCCACCAAACCTTCGACGATTTCGACAATTTCTTTGTGCAGCAGAGGTTCGCCGCCGGGGATGGAAACGATGGGCGCGCCACAGTCTTCGGCGGCGTCCAGGCATTCCTGAACGCTCAGGCGCTTGTTCAGGATGAACGGCGGATAATCAATTTTGCCGCAGCCCGCGCATGCCAGATTGCAGCGAAACAAGGGCTCAAGCATCAGAACCAGAGGATAGCGCTTGTTGCCCGCCATTTTCTGGCGAAGAACGTAAGCGCCGACGCGCATTTGCTGAATTAGCGGAACGGGCACGTAGTCGGTCCTCCTATACTTTCCCGGCATTCATCCGGTTTTCCGCATCTTCAAGGCTGCGTGGAAGCTTGAAGTGCAGGTTTTCCTGAATGCCGCCGATCTCTTCAACCGACACTTTGCCGAAATCATCGAGCCGGTAAACCAGATCCAGCACCAATTCTTCCGGCGCCGACGCGCCCGCCGTGATGCCGATGGTGTCAACGCCGTCCAGCCACGACGGATCAAGTCCATCGGCGTCGTCAATAAGATAGCTGGGAATTCCAATCTCGTCGCCGATTTCCCGAAGGCGATTGGAATTGGAACTGTTTTTCGCGCCCACGACCAGCAGGATATCGGCGCGATCCGCCAGTTCGCGAACCGCCGTCTGCCGGTTTTGGGTGGCGTAACAAATATCCTTCACGTCGGGCCCTGAAATGGACGGGAACCGGTCTTTTAGGGCCGTTATAATATCGCGGGTCTCATCCACCGAAAGGGTCGTTTGCGTGACGTAGGCAAGCTGCTCGCCGTTTTTTACGACGAGTTCCGACACATCCTTGGCAGAACTAATTAAATATACGCCGCCGGGAATTCGTCCTTGTGTGCCCTCTACCTCGGGGTGCCCCTCGTGTCCGATAAGGATAACCTCGCGTCCCCGTTCGGCGTGGTTTCGGCCTTCCTTATGAACCCTGGAAACCAGCGGACACGTCGCGTCGATCACCGGCAAATCCCTGCGTTCGGCTTCAATGGCGACGGCGTCGGATACCCCGTGGGCGCTGAAAATGGTGACCGCGCCGTCGGGAATATCGCTCAGTTCCTCGACGAAGACGGCGCCCTTGTTGCGCAGAGACGCGACCACATGCTTGTTGTGTACGATCTCGTGGCGCACATAAACGGGCGGGCCGTACATTTTCAAGGCGCGCTCGACAATTTCGATGGCGCGCTCCACCCCGGCGCAAAACCCGCGCGGCTGGGCAAGCAACACCTGGAATTTCCTGTTCAATTGGTCGCTCACGCCGGTCCTTTCCAAATACCGAAATTGCGCTATCAATGCTGAATGGAAAATAAGGACGAATCCTTGTGAGTTGAAGCGAATTCGCCAAAAACATCCGAAACGATGTTAAGGGGGAAAGGATTTGGCGGCCTGACGGGCAGTGGTTATGCTTCCGGTGGGTGATATCGGGTGGCCACGTTGGAATTTATTTGAATGAAAATTCTCGTAACGGGCGGAACCGGGTTTGTAGGGTCGGCGGTCGTGCGCAGGCTTTTGCATGCGGGCCATGTTGTCCGCGTATTGGTCCGGCTCGATAGCAACTGGCAAAATCTGAGTGGCCTTGATGTGGAATTGGCCATCGGCGACTTGGGCGATCCACCAACCCTGGCCGTTGCCTGCGACGGGTGCGAAGGAATGTTCCACGTCGCTGCCGATTACCGGCTGTGGACCCGCAACGGCGCCAAAATGATCGACGATAACGTGGGCGGTGTGCGCAACATCATGGAAGCGGCCCTAAGCGCTGGCATATCGCGGATCGTCTATACCAGCAGCGTGGCGACGCTGGGCATTCGTGCGGATGGCGTTCCGGGGGATGAAGACACCCCCGTTTGCTTCGAGGACATGATCGGATTTTACAAGCAATCCAAGTTCCGCGCGGAAGAAGCCGTCAATGAACTGATCGCGCAGCGAAGCGCGCCCGTGGTGATCGTCAACCCATCAACGCCCATTGGACCACGCGACATCAAACCCACGCCCACGGGACGCATGGTGGTCAGGGCGGCGGCAGGAAAGATGCCGGCGTTCGTCGATACGGGGCTGAACGTCGTGCACGTGGACGACGTGGCGGCAGGCCATTTGCTGGCCTTCGAGCACGGCAAGGTGGGCGAGAGGTATATCCTGGGCGGTGAAAATTTGAGCCTGCGCGAAATCCTGACCGGGATCACCAAAATCGCGGGAATTTCACCGCCAAGGTTTAAGTTGCCCCATGGGGCGGTCATGCCCATCGCCTACCTGGCGCAGGCCTGGGCGCAAATGACCGACGGCAAGGAACCGTTCGCCACGGTGGATGGAATTCGCATGTCTCGGAAGCATATGTTCTTTGCCAACGACAAGGCGAAACGCGATCTGGGCTATCGTTGGCGACCGGCCCATGAAGCCCTGGCCGACGCCGTTGAGTGGTATCGGACCAACGGGTATTTGAAATAGTGGTCGCAGGCGCGTATTTTACCCGCCACTGAACGTTCGGCGATGAAAGATCGCCCGGAAGGACAACAAAAACGATGATAGCCTTGATGTTGGCGGCGGGAATTGGCAAGCGGTTGTACGGCGAGGGTGAAACCGAGCCGCCCAAAGCCTTGCTGGAATTCGAGGGCAAAACCTTGCTTGAGCGCCATGTGGATATTCTTCGGGCTTGCGGGGTCGAAGAACTGGTCATGGTGCTGGGCTACCGCCACGAGGAAATCGAGGCCGAAATAAAGCGCATCGACGCGGGTGACTTTGTGCGCACGTTGTTTAACGCGGACTTTCACGATGGCCCGATCTTGTCTTTCTGGACGGCGCGCGGGCTTTTGACCTCGGGCGAGGACATCGTGTTTATGGATGCCGACGTTTTGTATCCGCCACAGCTGATGGCGCGGCTGATTGAAGCGCCCGAACCGAACGCATTTCTGTTTGATCAAGCCATTGAATTGGGCGAAGACCCGGTGCGCCTTTGTTTGCGCGCGGGGCATGTGGTCGAATTTGGAAAAATGATTGAAGGCGAGTTTGACGCGGTTGGCGAGTGGCCGGGATTTATGAAGATGTCGGGCGGAATCGCGGCGAAAGTTGCCGCAGCGGCGGGTCGTCGCATCGAAGCTGGCGAAATCGACGCCACTTACGAAGTCGCCATGCGCGACGTCTTGCTGGACGAAGCTGCCGGAACCTTCGGATGGACCGATATTTCGGATATCCCGTGGATCGAGATCGACTTTCCAAGCGATCTTTTGCGGGCCCGCGAACGGATCATTATGCAGGTTGCCGCGGTGGATCAAGGCGATGGCGATGAAATCAGCGAAACGCCGCGGCGGGCCGAGGGTGTGTCCGGCGAGTAGGAGGCCGATACGATGGGAGGGCGCTATTAGCCACAATACATGGATTCACCGCGGCATACGGGTGTTCGTGCGACCCATCGCCAACACGGCGGTTACCCCCAACCAGCTGACCTTTGTTCGCCTGATCACTGGTGTGGGCGCGGCTGTTTTGCTGGGTATCGGCGCGACGCCGTGGGAACATATCGGCGCGGGCGTTTTCGTCGTTTCCGTATTGCTGGACCGCGCCGACGGCGAACTGGCCAGAATGACCGGCAAGATGTCGCGAGGCGGCCATATTCTGGATCTGTGGGCCGATGCGCTGTGCAATGTTCTGATACTCGTGGGTCTTGGCGTCGGACTGCGTGACAGCAGTTATGGCGTTTGGGCCGCTCCCATGGGCATCCTCGCGGGCGCCGCCGTGTCGGTCATTTTGTGGACGACCATTCGCATGGAAAACCTTGAGGGCAGGCGGGCAGCCGAGCTTGGAACCCTGGCTGGATTCGATCCAGACGACGCCATTCTGGCCATCCCGCTTTTTATCTGGCTGGGGTATTCCGAAGGGCTGCTGCTGGCGGCTGCCGTCTGTACGCCGCTGGCGGCGCTACTCTTCGTGCTTCGGTTCCGGCGCAAGTTGTTTCGGGTTACGCCTTCGTAACAGCCGGGTCAGCGTCCAGATGCAGTAGACGGACGCGCCGATCCCGGCGGCCACGAAAAACGGCAGCAAAAAACCAAGCCATGTGATGGGCGCAATCAGGTAAATTCCGTCTTCCAACTCGAACCCGGCGTATCCTGGATAGCCCACGGCGTCGCCGTCTTTGATGGCCTCGTCCGCGGCGTCGATCCCCAGGTTCAGGAACATGGAAATCAGGGCCGACGCCATGCCCGCAAACCCCAGAACGTAGGCCCACGGCCCCAGCCCGCTATCGCGCAGGCCAATGCCGATGCAGGCAAACAGCGCGCCGTAACTGAGCGCGCCGGAGATATAATCCAGATAATACCCCAGCTTCGACGTTTTGCCCAACTGGCGGGCCAGTTCGCCGTCGAGGTGATCCAGAAAACGCGCGAATACGAAAAGCCCGACGCCCCAGTTGGCGGCCAGCGCGTCGCCGGTGGCCAGCAATCCGGCCCCGGCCAGCGCAAAAATGAGCGTCACGATGGTGACCTGATTGGGCGTCACCGAAGTATGAACCAGGGGACGCACCAGAATTCTGGCGGCTCGTTGATCCCATGGCGCGTTTTTCATCTATATCTCCAATGAACCTTGGTATAAGCAGCATTCGTTGGGAGGTGGGCCGTCCGTATGATCGTAACAATATCCGAACTGGGCCGCCGTGTCGTCGTTGGATGGGTCGATATCGTGCGCCGCTTTGCCATGGCAGCAACCCTTCTGGCCGTTTGCGCGACCGTGTGGGCCGGATATTTCGTCGTAGAGAATGTATCGATCAATACCGATACCGAAGACATGCTGGCGGCGGATTTGCCGTTTCGCGTGAATTCGCGCGCGCTCAGCGATGCGTTTCCGCAGTTTTCCGATAACATTCTGGTGGTGATCGACGGCCATACGCCCGATGTGGCCGACGATGCGGCCATGGCGCTGGGCGAAGCCATGCGCGCCATGCCCAAGCAGTTTGGCGATGTCTACGATCTGGCGGGCCATGCATTTTTCCGCAAAAACGGGCTGTTGTATCTGGACGTCGATGAACTTTACGAGTTGAGCGACCGTCTGGCCGAGGCCCAGCCCTTTTTGGGGGCGTTGTGGCGTGATCCCAGCCTGCGTGGGCTGTTGGAAATGCTGGATCTGGCCATCGACGAGTTGCTGAAGGGCGACGGCGGCGAAGCGCCCATTGAAATCGACCGTGTGCTGAACGCCATGTCGGCGTCCCTTGAGGCTCAGAAAGAGGGGCGGTTTGACCGTTTGTCGTGGCAGCGACTGATGATGGAGGCCGAGGACAGCGAGGGTCCGTACCGGCGCTTTATCCTTATTCAGCCGGCCTTGGATTTTGGGTCGTTGCAGCCTGCCGAAGACGCCATCGACGCGTTGCGCGCCCTGGCCCGTGATCTTCACTTGACCACCGATAACGGCATTCGGGTTCGCCTTACCGGATCGGCAGCCATGGCCCAGGAGGAATTGAAGAGCGTTGAGCAGGGAATGGGGCTGGCGACCTTTTTGTCGTTCGTGCTGGTGGTCGGTCTTTTGCTGTTCGGGCTGCGCTCGGTAAAGCTGGCGGCAGCGACGCTGATTACGCTGATCATGGGGCTGGTCTGGACGGCTGGTTTTGCGGTTGCCGCCGTCGGGCAGCTTAACCTGATTTCGGTGGCTTTTGCGGTGCTGTTCATTGGCCTTAGCGTGGATTTCGGTATTCATTTCGGCCTTAGGTACAAGGAATCAATTGATCGCGGGGCCGACAATGCAAAAGCCCTGGGCGAGGCGGCGCGCAGCGTGGGCGGTGCGCTGACCCTGTGCGCGGTGGCTGCCTCCATCGGGTTTTTCTCGTTTTTGCCCACCGCCTATCGTGGTCTGGCCGAACTGGGACTGATCGCCGGGGCAGGGATGTTTATCGCGCTCTTCTCCAATCTTACCGTTCTGCCTGCCCTGATTTCCCTGTCTCCGTTGCGTCGCGGTGCGACCCGGGTTGGGCGAGTTCGTTTCTCGCTTAGTGCCGCCGTGACGCGCAACGCGCGGACCGTGTTGTGGGGGGCCTTGGCCCTTGGGGTTGCCTCGGCGCTACTGCTGCCGAAAGCCCGATTTGATTTTGACCCCCTGAACCTGAAGGACCGCAACACCGAGTCCGTCGCCACCTATTTCGATTTGATCGAAGGACAGCATACCGGCCCCTACTCGGTAACGGTTCTGGAAAAAAATCATTTGTCCGCCAAAGAATTATCAGAAAAAGTTAATGTTTTAGAAGAGGTTTACGAAACGGCAACCCTGGCCGACTACGTGCCATCCGAGCAAGAAGAGAAGCTTGATGTCATTGGCACCATGGCGCTGTTTGTTGCCCCGGGGTTGGCTAGCGAAATCAGGGCTTCCGCTCCAAAAACCGACGACAATCGGAAAGCCCTGATCGCGTCCCTCGACCGCCTGAACCGGCTTGCCGAAAAGAGCGCGGAAGGAAGTGCAGGGCGTGCGGCGGAGAGGCTGGCGGCCGCCATTGACGCGTTGGGCGGGGCGCGGGCGGATGATGCCGTGATCCTTGAAATGCAAGAACGTCTGGTGGCGTCGTTGCCGGCGCGGCTGGCGCAATTGCGCGCGTCGTTGGAGGCGGGGCCAGTTGATCTCGATTCGCTTCCCGCCGCGCTGCGAATTCGCGAGATTGCGCAGGACGGAAGGGCGCGGCTGGAAATTTATCCGCGTGAAGACCTGACCGACCGCGACGCCCTGAAGCGATTCGTAACCGCCGTGCGTGCGGTTGCGCCCAATGCGACCGGCGGCCCGATCATTATTCTGGAAGCTGGAAATGCGGTGGTAAAAGCGTTTCGCGACGCGGCCCTGATTGCGCTGGGCGGTATCATCATTCTATTGGCATT
>JADHSV010000019.1 GCA_016776725.1 Rhodospirillales bacterium | reverse complement strand
CGCCGACAATCAGCGTCCAGGCGGCCAGCGCAGGCGTGCCCGAAAGGGCGGCCAGCTTGGCCAACGGGGCCGCGTTAACACCCTCGGCCACCATCAGGCCGGCCAAAATCATCATGCCGGCAGCGCCCGAGAACAGCATATAGACGTAACCCGCCTGCGCCGATTTTCGGCCATTGCCCATCAGCAACCAGCTGGTCCACGTCATCACTTCCCAGGCCAGGAAGAACAACAGAAGAGATTGTTCGCGCTCGGTCCCGACGGACTGAACCAGCAGGATCAGGGACGCCGTGAGGATGGTGAATATTCCCCAGTAATTTCCTGATCCGGTTTTATAAGCGAGCGCTGCAAACCCGATGATAATCGCACCCGTGACGATCAGTCCCAGGAACAGGGCCGACAGCGCATGATCGGGGGCGGGAACAAAGAAAAGGGCGGCACTTGCGGCGGCAACGACCATCAGGGAGATCATTCCCTTAATCCGCCACGACAGCCCGCGCATCATCACAAGGACGGCCCCGGCGACCAGAAGGGCGGCTGCGGGCGCCAGATCAGTCGCATGAGCGATAAAGGTGTTGTACAGAAGGCCAAGACCAAAAACGGCGGACACGGCGGCGGCGACAATGGGAACGCTGGTTGCACCCGTGAAGCGTGTCTCGTCCTCGCGGGCCATGAACAAACGTTTGGCCCAGCCGAAATAGTAGACCCACTCCAGGAAAGCGCCGATGAGAAGTGGCAAAATCCACCAGCAGACCGCTGGATCTTGCGCCAGAACCAACAGCGCGTTCCACTTGCCCCAGAAACCGGGGAAGGGCGGCAGTCCGGCTACCGAAAGAACCAGCACGATAAAGGCGATACCCAGGAACGGGCGGTTGGTGAACGCGCCGCGCCAGTCGTCCAGCTTTTCGCCGCCGTGCGCGCCCGCCAGCCACAGCAAACCGGCCTTGGCCACGGTGTGGTTCAGCAGCAACAGCGCGACCGCCGCGAAAAGGGCCGGGTGGGTTTCGACCAGCGGCCAAAGGAAGACCAGCAGCCCCACCTGCGCCGAGGATGAATAACCAAGAATGCGCCGCACGTTCGATTGCCGTGTGGCCAGCAGGTTGGACACCACGTAGGTGGTCATGCCCAGCGCCATGACCATGGTGTGCAGCTCGGCGCTCTGATACAGCATGAACACCTTGGTAAAGGCGAAGAACATGGCGTTCAGCGCGGTGCCCACGATCAACGCCATGGCGCCCGGATCGGCCCCTTCGTAAAGGTCGATGGCCGGTCCGTTCACCGGGAACAACTTCAACTCGGCCAGGAACCCGACCAGCATCAAAATCTGAACGGCGAACACCGCGCTCATGGACAAACCACCGATGCGTCCGGCCATGTCGTCGATATAGAGCGTTCCGGTCATCCGATAGAGGATGCCCGTCGCCAGCAAAATGAACACCGAAGCAATGGCGCCGATCAGCAGATACTTGAGCCCGGCTTCCAGGGCCGGTCCTTCCTTGCCGTACAGAACCACGGCATAGGTGCCGATGGACGTGATTTCAAGAAACACAAACATGTTGAAAAGGTCGCGCGTCAGGATCAGGCCATGGGCGCCCAACACGATCATCAACTGGATCATCAGCCCGCGCACGCCGCCGTTTTCACGGTCTCGCGGCGCCAGGTAAATGGCCGCGCCAATGGCCACGGCGTCGGCCAGCGCAATCAGCGCCGCCTCGGGCCCGCCCAGACGCAGAAGAATGCCCCACGGCGGCGCCCAGCCGCCGGTTTCGATATCAACGGCGTTTTGCGAAAACAGGCCCAGTTCGCCCAGCCAGAAGGCCGCAAGACCGAGGGAGACGGCCAGCGTCGCCAGATGCAGAATGCGCGCGACGGAAAAATCGATCCGATGGGCAAGCGGCAGAAGAAAGGCGACGCCAAGCGGCAGCGCGATAAGAAGGGCGGGATCTACCATTTCAAGCTCACGTAACGGCCGACATCCAGAGTTTTGTGGACGCCGTAGAGACGAACGACATAAGCAAGCATCAACGCTGTGACGCCCACCGCGATAACAATGGCCGTCAGCACAATGGCCTGGACCACGGGATCAACGAATTGCTGGGGAACCGCGCTCATCAACGCGGGGTCTGTCAACAGGTCCGGCGTGTTGATGATGGGGGCGGTTCGGCCCGGGATAAATCCGAAACAGATGATCAACAGGTGCACGCCCGCCTCGACCATGACGAAACCCAGCATCATCTTGATCAGGTTGCGCTTCAGCATAATGGCGGCGAAACCGATCAGGATCAGCAGAGCGCCGGTAAGGGTGTAGAGGGTCGTGGGTTCGATCATGCCTGCGTTCCCTCTTTTTCGCCCGAATGCATCATGGCGTCGATAAGGGTGGCCAGTTCCGAGCCCACCTTCAGGCCGACAAGGACGTAAATGACCGGGATAAGCCCGGCCGAGAACAGATCGTTCCACAGGCCCAGCGGAAGTATTCCCTTGTTGGAAAGGAACGATCCCGCAATGGCAATGCCAACCATGCCGACCACCACGTAAAGGAAGCCCGACATGGATTCGATCCATCCCAAAGCGTTGTGCGCCATGGCCCGGTCGCGATCCGCCAGAAGCAGCAGCAGCACCGACGAAGCAACAATCGCCCCGCCCTGAAAGCCGCCCCCCGGCGTCAGATGACCGTGGGCGAAGATATATGCGCCAAACAGCAGGATCGGCCCGAACAGAAGCCTGGCCCCGGTCGCCACCAGTTCACTGGACGGCGTGGGCGTGGCCAGGATCAAACCTTCGCGGCGGCGCAACACGAAGATCGCGCCGGTTACCGATAGAAACAGGACCGAAACTTCGCCCAGCGTATCCAAACCGCGATAATTGACGATCACCGAGGTGACGATGTTGGCGGCGCGGTTGTCGGCAACGCCGAATTCCACGAAACGGCGGCCGATTTCACTGATATCGGCGGGGGCGGTGAACGGAACGGCCTGCCACAGGACTGCGCCCAGCAATAACAGAACGATTGGCGTGAGGATCTGTCTCATTATTCCTTGTCCCCGGATTCCGTATCTTCCGTGCGCCGGATGGCGATCAGGAAAATGACGGTGGTCAGCCCGGCGGCGATGGCCGCTTCGGTCATGGCCACATCGGGTGCGTCCATGCGCACAAACAGGTAAGACACCATCAGGCTGATAAAGCCGACCATGATGACGGCGGAAATCAGGCTGCGCTGGAAAACCGCCGCGATGGCCGTGGCGATCATCGCCGCGCAAACCAGGACATCGACGAAAATCATGACGCGGTTTCCTCTTCGATGACCTTTGGCGCGCGGGCTGCGGCCAGTTCGTCACGTACCGTTTCGTCGGCCAGGGGAACGCCAGCGGCATGCGCCGCGCGGGCCAGGGCATGGGATGACAGCGGGTTGGTGATCAGCACGAACAGCGCGATGACGATCAGTTTCGGCAACAGGTCGATCTCGTAAATGCCCAGTCCGATCAGCGCCAGAACCACGCCCAGCGTGCTGGCCTTGGTTCCGGCCTGAATTCGGTTATAGGGGTCGGGCATGCGAATGATGCCGATGGCCGCCAAAACCATGAAAGCGGCGCCAACCAAAACGACTAGCGCGCCGATGATGGGGAGCATTTCGGTCATCCTATATCCCCTTTTCCAGATAGCGCGCCAAAGCCAGAACGCCCAGGAACGCGAGAATTCCGTAAACCAGGGCGACGTCGACGTAGACGGCGCGTCCGGCCCAGACAGCGGCCCCGACCAGCAACGGAATGGTGATAAGGGTCAACAAATCCAGCGCAATGGCGCGGGTGACCGTGCACGGGCCGGCCAGCAGGCGATAGAGCCCCATAATCAGGGCGACGGCTGCCAAGCCGAGTGCGGTAACGAGAATGATCTCAGCCAAAGATAATCTCCAGGTAATGCTCGAATCCTGAAACAATCCGCCGCGTGGCGTCGTCGGCGTCTTCGCTGTCTACGTTGATCCAGTGGATGAAGAACTCGTCGCCTTCCACATCGACGCTGAGCGTGCCGGGGGTCAGCGTGATCGAGTTGGCAAGAACCAAACGGCCCAGCGGGCTTTTCAGCCGCGTCCTGACGCGAACAATGCCGGGGCGGATGGCCAGTTCGGGGCTCAGGACGATGGCCGCCATTTGCAGGTTCGCGCGAAAAATCGCGACGGCCAGATAGCCCAGATATGCAAGAAGGGTGAACAGGCGGCGCGGCGATAAAACCACCTGCCAGCGGGCCGGATTTGGACCCGTCGCCATGAACGAGACAAGAGCCGCGACGACGGCGCCCGCGATCACCTCCTGGGTGTCGAAAGTTCCGACGAAGATGATCCACAGGGCCAATAGCCCCAACCAGTTGGCCAAAAGCGAGCCAACGTCTTTTTGACTGGATAGACGAGACGACATTTGAACGGTTCCACGCGAAAGCTTGTTTAGCTTTTTCTACATTAGCAACAACTAAAGTATCGCGTTGGAACCGTTCATGTCAACGTATTTCGGGACAATAATCTGCCGACTGGGGCCGCCCTATCCGGCGGCCCCGGCAGTAGCGAGCGCACCTTCACGCTTGGCCTCAAAGGCGCGATCAATGTGGTTGATCAAAAGACCCACGGCGCCGTCAACGGACCTGTTCGCGGTGTCGATGACCGCCTCCGGTGACAAGGGTTCCTCGTAGGGGGCGCTAATACCGGTGAACTCAGGAATTTCACCGGCGCGTGCGCGTTTATACAGGCCCTTGGGGTCGCGCTGTTCGCAGGTTCCCAGATCGGCTTTGACGTAAATTTCCTGAAAACCCTCACCGATAATGGCGCGTGCGCTGTTTCTGTCCTCGCGGTAGGGCGAGATAAAGGCGGTGATAACGACGAATCCCGCGTCAGCGAAGAGTTTCGCTACCTCGGCGATGCGGCGGATATTTTCGGCCCGGGCATCGGGGCTGAACCCGAGATCGCGGTTAAGGCCCTGACGGACATTGTCCCCGTCCAGCACATAGACCTGCCGGCCCCGCTCGAACAGGCGTCGTTGCAGCGCCATGGCGACGGTGGACTTGCCCGATCCGGACAACCCGGTCATCCATAAAACGCCGCCGCGGTGACCGTTGGCCAGCGCCCGTTCATCCACCGACACGGTTTGCGCCACCGAAGTCAGGTTATGGCGTACCGCGACTTCGGCCCGTTCCTGCACAATGCAGCCGCCAACCAACCGATTGTCGCGCTCGAGAACGGCGCGCCCGGTGGAGCGAACGGCGCCATACGAATCGTAAGCGATTTTCGAGCGGCTGCGCAGCACCAACTCCGCAACGCCATTGCATTCGACAAAATCCGATTTCGAGGATTGCAGGCTATGAACGTCGATCACCTGATCAATGGTACCGACAGTGACCGTATGGATCGAAGAGGCGAGCCTCAGGGTTAGCCGGTCGCCGACGGCCAGCGGTGTTTCGTCCAGCCAGAACACACGCACCTTTAGGCTGTTCGCCTCGGTTGGCGCCGAGCCCGGACTGGAAACGATGTGTCCGCGCTCGGCGAAGATATCCTCGTCCAGGGTGAAGGCCACCGATTGACCGGCAGCGGCGGCCACGCGGGGGCCGCTTTTCCAGGATTCCAGACTGCGCACCCGTGCGGTTTGGGTGCCGGGCGAGAACAACAGCCTGTCGCCAATCTTTAGCCGACCGCTTTCAATACGGCCGACAAGAATGCGCTTGCCACCGCTGTGATATATGTCCTGGATGGGCAACCGCAAAGGCTGATCGACGGGGGCGGGTCGATGGCTGAAATCGTTCAGCGTTGCGACCACGCTTTTTCCGACCCACCATGGCATGGCCGTATTGCCGCCATCGCCCGCATTTCCCGCAACGTTTTCGCCGTGGCGGGCCGAGATGGGGATAATGGTCTGATCCTGGATGCCGATGCTTTGCAGGTAAGCCCTGATTTCCGCTGAAACCTCCTGGAAGCGTTCTTCGCTGTAGCCGACCAGATCCATCTTGTTGACCGCGACGACCACCTGCGAAACCCCCAGGAGGCTAAGCAGATAAGCGTGGCGGCGTGTCTGTTCCGATACGCCCAGTGCGGCATCGATCACCAACACGGCGGCGTCGGCGCTGGCCGCGCCCGTGACCATGTTCTTCAAAAATGCCTTATGGCCCGGGGCGTCGATGATGACGTAATCGCGCTTGGCCGTCTTAAACCAAATCCGCGTCGTATCGACGGTGATGCCCTGGTCGCGTTCAATCTGAAGAGCATCCAGCACGAACGACCACTCGAATTCGCCGCCGCGGCGTTCCGATTGGGCTTCCAATTCCTCGAACTTGCCGTCAGGCAGGCTGTCGGTGTCGTGAAGAAGGCGGCCGATCAGGGTCGATTTGCCGTGATCCACATGGCCGACGAAAACAACGGGCAGCGGAGTTTCCGCCGCGCGGGGTACGGTATTGGTCATTGGACTGTTTCCTTACAGGTATCCGTGGACGCGAAGGCGCTCGAAAGCTTCTTCGGATTCGTGGTCCATGGTGCGACCGGAACGCTCCGGCGTACGGCTGGATTCAAGTTCGTCGATGATCTCGTCGATGGTCGTGGCGGTGCTGTCCATGGGCAGGGTGATGCCTTCCTCGCCCAGCGAACGAAAGCGCTTGCCGTTTTTCGCAAAATACAGCGGTACGACCGGGATGTCCTCGCGCTGGATGTAGCGCCAGATATCCACCTCGGTCCAATGCAGCAGGGGGTGAACCCGGAAATGCGTGCCGGGCTGCGAAAATGTGACGTACTGGTCCCAAAACTCGGGCGGCTGTTCGCGAAAATCCCATCCGCCGTCCTCGTTGCGCGGGCTGAATACCCTCTCTTTGGCGCGCGTTGCCTGTTCGTCGCGGCGAATGCCGGTGATCAGGGCATCGAATTTATAACGCGCCAACGCTTGCTTCAGGCCCAGGCTTTTACGCGCCGCGAACCGCGAATCCGGCGGCAATTGGGCATCAACCTCTTCAATCGGCGGGCAATCGTCGGCAATCAGGTCGAGATCCCATTCCTTGGTGTAGCGTTCGCGAAAGGCATAAGTTTCAGGAAATTCCTTTCCCGTATCGAGATGGGCGACCGGAAACGGCACTCGCCCGAGAAAGGCCTTGCGCGCCAGCCAGATCATGACGTTGGAATCCTTGCCCAGCGACCACAGCATTCCCAAGCGTTCAAACCTTTGATAGGCCTCACGCAGGATGTAGATGCTTTCGCTTTCCAGTGCGTCGAGATGGTTCATATGTCTGCTCCGAAATCCTTGAACGTTTGTCCCAAAAAGTGAACGCCGCATTCGGTTTTTTCGTTGTTGCGCCAGCGTCCTGCGCGGGCGTTCTCGCCCGGCGTCACACGATCGGTGCAGGGCATGCACCCGATGGATAGAAACCCGTCTTCCTCCAACGGATGCCGGGGAAGTTCGTGGGCGGCGAAGTAGTCGACCACATCCTTCGACGACCAACCCGCCAGTGGATTGATTTTGATGTGATCCTCGTCGGCCTCGACCCGCGGCAGAGCCGCGCGCATGCCGCTTTGTTGGCGGCGCCGTCCGGTGAAGTGCGCATCGAAATCGCCCAAAGCCCGTTTGAGGGGCTCGGCCTTGCGAAAAAAGCAGCACCGGTCTGGTTGTTCCATCCACAGCACGCCGCGCGGATCGTGTTTGGCGATCAGTGCCGGATCAGGCGTAATGGTCCGCACGTCGGTCAAGCCCAGCAAGTCGACCAACTGGTCACGATAGCGCCGTGTCTCGCCAAAGTGTTTGCCGGTATCGAGAAACAGCACGGGAACCGTGCGATCCACGCCCGCGACCATATGCAAAAGGACGGCTGAACCGGTTCCGAACGAGGAGAGCAGGGCGATTTGCCCGGAAAGTTCCTCTTCGATCATTTTCGCCACAAGTTCCTCGGCACGAAGACTCTCATAGCGTTGATTTAAACGCGCAGCTTTCTCGGCTGCTGATTCGTTTGGAATCCGGAAATCAGCAGTTGCAGCTCTGGCAACATCCATGACTGTTTTCCGTTATTCAGCCGCCGCCGCCAGGGGCAGGTGGCGCAAAACGGTCGTGGGCAGCCTGTTGTCGGTTGCCGGTTGGTAGGCGACGTTAATTGCGCCGACGCTTTCGCGCCAGGCCTTGGCGTCCCTGTCATTTCGCGCCTCGACGGCATCGAAACCGCAGCGGTGCAGGAAGGGGAAGATATCGCGAATGATGTGGCCCACGGCACGCAATTCGCCGGAATATCCATAGCGGTCACGCAACAGGCGTGCGGTCGAATACCCACGTCCGTCTGCGATCGAGGCAAACTCGATTGCCACCAGGTCGAAATACGGAAGATCGTTGGCGATTTCTTCGGCGTTGTCCCCGCCCTTCAGGCGGATGCCGATTTGTCGATATTCGTCAACCAGACTACCTCGTTCGGCCCGCCAACGTGCCAACGACACGATGATGGGGGCATCTTCGGGAAGGGCCTCGTCGTCACCGACGGCAACCCATTGGTCAAGGGCGATGTGGCCGTTTCTAAGCAGTGGCATAGAGGTTCTCCTTAAACGGTTGGGCTCCGATGCGCCGGTAGGTGTCGATGAACCGCTCGGCGTTCGTGCTGCGTTGTGCAAGATACGTATCGATCAGGTTTTCGACCGCGCCGGCGACCCGATCTCCGGCGAAAGCGGGGCCGATGATATTGCCGATGGCGGCATCGGTTCCGGGGTCGCCGCCGAGGGTGATCTGGTAGAACTCCTCACCCTTTTTTTCGACACCGAGGATTCCGATATGACCGACGTGATGATGGCCGCAGGCGTTGACGCAGCCCGAAATCTTGATCCGTAACTCGCCGATATCGTGCAGGCGTTCGATGTCGCTCAGTTGCCGCCCGATCCTTTGCGCTACCGGAATTGAGCGGGCACTGGCCAGCGAGCAGAAATCGAGCCCGGGGCACGAGACGATATCCGTCGCCAATCCGGCATTTGCCGTCGCCAGTTCGTGATGGGCAAGCGCCTGCCAAAGCCCGAAAAGATGGGTCAGCTTGACGTGCGGCAGCACCAGATTCTGTTCATGGGTGACGCGGATTTCGCCTTGGCTGAAATGATCGGCAAGATCGGCGATGGCATCCATCTGGGTATGCGTCGCGTCGCCCGGCGCCCGTTCGGGAGCCTTCAGCGAAATGGTCACGATGCCGTAACCGGGGGCCTTGTGCGCAACGACGTTGGCCTTGGCCCAGGCGGCGAAGGCCCGGTCCGTCAGCCGCTTTGCGTCGAACGCCGGGGCCGTGGGACCCAATTTCTCCAATTGAGGAGGGGCGAAAAAGGACGTGATCCGCGCCACCTCGTCCTCGGGCAGAAGAAGAGCGGAATCCTTGATCTGTTCCCACTCCTTTTCCACCGCTTCGGCGAACGGCTGCGCGCCGATCTCATGGACCAGAATCTTGATGCGCGCCTTGTACTTGTTGTCGCGGCGGCCGAACTGGTTATAAACCCGCAGGATTGCTTCCAGATACGACAGCAGATGGCGGGCGGGCAGGAACTCGCGAATGGTTTTGGCGATCATGGGGGTGCGCCCCTGGCCGCCGCCGACCACCACCTCGAATCCGGTTTCCCCTTCGGCGTTGAGGTGCAGCGCAACGCCGATATCGTGCACGCGGATGGCGGCGCGATCGTTGGGGCTGCCGGTGACCGCGATTTTGAACTTGCGCGGCAGGAAGGCGAATTCCGGGTGCAGGGTCGACCATTGGCGGATGATTTCAGCCCAGATGCGCGAGTCTTCAATCTCGTCGGCGGCAGCACCGGCGAAGGCGTCCGCGGTGACGTTGCGAATGCAGTTGCCGCTGCTTTGGATGGCATGCATTTCAACGCCCGCTAATTCAGCGAGGATATCGGGCGACTGCTCCAGCGTCACCCAGTTGAACTGGATGTTCTGGCGGGTCGTGAAATGGCCGTAGCCGCGATCGTATGTCCGCGCCACATGGGCCAGCTTGCGCAACTGCGCCGACGAAAGCGTGCCGTACGGGATGTTGATGCGCATCATGTACGAGTGCAATTCCTGATACAGGCCGTTCATCAGGCGCAGGGGCCGGAATTCGTCCTCGGTCAAATCACCTTCGACCCGGCGCTCGGCCTGATCGCGATATTGCCGGGCCCGCTGATCCACCAGCGTCTTGTCATATGTGTCGTATTGGTACATTGCTAACTTCCTGGCCGAATTTACTGTTTAGACGCTCGTGTTGACGGTCGGTCCGAAGGCGCGAATGCGCTCGCGAAAACGGGTCGGATTTACCTCGCCGCCGCCTGTCTCGACGTCGATCAGATACGGGGCCACCACATGATTGGTTGAAACGGCCTGCTCTCCGGTCGCCGCAAGTACGATCTCGCCGGTTTCGGCGGGGACCAGCGCGGCGTCATCGACACGCGTTGACCATTCGCCGGTCTCGGTCAGATAGACCACCAGGCCATCAATCAGGCGATTGGCGGTCAGAGCCTGCAGGGTATCAGTGGTCATTGGTTGCTTTGCGGTAGCCATGGATCAAATCCTTTTTTCCCGTGCGGGCATGATTTGGGCGTGCGCCCGCTTTCGCCGGTTGCGGCGTAAAAAAACTAAAATTGTCTTGGAGGAGGCGAGGTCCGGCGTTTAGCGCCGGCAGATACAGCTATGTACAGTCATGGTCATTACGCCTCAGTTTCTTTTCGTGGCGTATAATACACGAAAAAATGATATGCGCAATTAAAAAACACAAAAATTTGCAAAATAAAATTTAAATACAAATAACCAATGTTAATTAGGATGTGTTCGCTTTCGTTCGCTGATCGCGATATAGGCGGCACCCAGGAAAATCAGCGCGCCGCCGATCCAGGTAAACAGGTCGGGAATTTCGCTGAACGCAAGGTAGACGAGGATGGAAACCCAAATCAGTTTGAGGAAGTCCAGCGGCATGACCACGTGTGTCGGCGCGTCCTTTAGCGCCTGAACCATCAACAACTGACCCAGATTTCCGAGAACGCCGGTGGCGATCAGCCATATCCATAGGTTCGCGCTTGGCCATTGCCAGACAAATAACGCCGGAACCAGCGCAATGGGCGAAATCAAAATCGACATGTAGGCCGTGATGGTAACGGCGGACTCGGTGCGGCCCAGGGATTTCACGATCAAAAGCACCACCGCCCATGTCATGGCGGCGAATATGGTCAGCCCCTGACCAAATCCGATGGCCTCGAAACCGGGGCGAAGAACGACCATGGTTCCGGCAAAACCAATAAAAATGGCTACCCAGCGCCGCAAACCGACCACTTCGCGAAGAAATACCGCCGCCAGAATGGTGGCAAAAATTGGCGCGCCGAATGTCAGGGCCGTGACTTCGCTCAAGGGCGCGATGGTCAGCGCCCAGAAGAAGGCGAGCATGGCGACCGAATTGAGCGATGCGCGTGCCAGATGCGTTCCGAAGCGCTTGGTTCTCAGGGGCGCCAGTCCCTGGCGGATGAACCACGGCAAAATCACGATCAGGCCGAAGATATTGCGAAAGAAGGCAATCTCGAAGGGGTGCAGGCCCTCCGACGAGATATGCCGCACCACGGCATGCATGGAGGCGAACATGAACGTCGACATGACCATCCATAAGACACCGCGAAGGCGACGGCTGTGGATGTCTTGCGCTCCTGCGGGGGGTTCGGCGGGGGACATAGGCTTCCTTAGCCGCAATTGGCCGCGCATGTAAACCACGCCAAATTTTTTGCTTGATGCGCTGAGGACCACGTGATACAAAATATTTAATACTTAATTCAATTGCTAAATTCATTGGCCTCACCCCGAGGCCGGTTAGATGAAAATGCGGCGACGCGAATTCATCAGGACGGGCCCATCCTCATTTGGGCTTCTCCTTCACCTCCCTGCACGTTGCCAATAGGCAACACAAACTTGGGCCGGAATTTTTCCGGCCCTTTTTTTTGGTTCAAAACTAGGAACGCTTTTGCGTGGGGTGGCAATTGACAGGTACGGGGCCGTCACCGATTATGCCTCCCATTCGAATAATCGCAGCGAATTGAGGGTGAGCTAATGGACGACAAGAATCCGTCAGGCGGAAACATTGATCGGCGCGTACTATTTCTGAACGCCGAGGATAACGTGGGCGTCGCTTGCACGGACCTGGCGGCGGGAACCGAGCTTGGCATCGACGGGAAATCGGTAACGTTGCCGGGTGATGTGCAACTGGGACACAAGCTGGCCCGAACGGCGTTGGCCGAGGGCGACAAGATTGTTAAATGGGGGGCCGAGATCGGGTCCGTAACCCAGGCCGTGGCGGTCGGCGGGCACGTCCATCTGCACAACATGAAAAGCGATTACATCCCCACTTATACGTTCGCGGAGGGCCAGCGTTTCGTGCCCGGAGAAGAATAATGAATATCAAGGGATATCTCAGGGCAGACGGCCGCAAGGGCATTCGCAACATCATCGTCGTTGGTCATCTGGTTGAATGCGCGCGCCATGTGGCGACTGAAATCGTCCAGCCCTATCGCGATCAGGGCGTTCATCTGATCGGTTTTCCAGGCTGCTTCCCCAACGAATATGCCGACAAGGTGATGCGTCAGATTTGCACCCACCCCAACGTGGGGGGCGCGTTGATGGTGTCGCTTGGCTGCGAAGGTTTTGACCGCAACGGCCTGCGTGAACATGTGCAGGCTTCCGGCCGGCCATCGGACACAGTCATAATTCAGGAAACCGGCGGTACCGCGAAAAGCGTCGCGGCGGGGCGCGCCTGGGTCGAAAGCGCGTTGCAGGAAATAGCCAGTGTGCCGCGCGTCGATATGGGTATCGACGAGTTGGTGATCGGCACCATTTGCGGCGGTTCGGACGGCACCAGCGGCTTGACGGCCAACCCCGGCATCGGGCGGGCCTTCGACAAGTTCCTGAAAGCCGGTATGGCCTGCATCTTTGAGGAAACGGGCGAACTGATCGGCTGCGAACACCATATGGCGGCCCGCGCGGCAACGCCCGAACTGGCGGGCGAAATCATCGCCTCGGTCGCCAAGGCGGCGGAATATTACCAGGTGTTGGGCCATGGCAGTTTCGCGCCCGGCAACGCCGACGGCGGACTGACCACGCTGGAAGAAAAATCCATGGGGGCCTACGCGAAAAGCGGGGCCTCGATTATTGACGGATTAATTAAACCCGGTGACGTACCGCCGGGCGGCGGGCTTTACCTTTTGGACGTGGTGCCCGACGGCGAAGTGCGCTTCGGGTTTCCCAATATCAGCGACAACGCCGAAATCGTCGAACTTATGGCCTGCGGCGCACATGTGAACCTGTTCGCCACGGGGCGTGGATCGGTGGTCGGCTCGGCTATTTCGCCGCTCATCAAGGTATGCGCCAATCCGGACACCTACCGGCGCATGACCGACGACATGGACGTTGATGCGGGACGGGTGCTGGAAGGGCGGGGCGATCTCGATGAGGTCGGCCAGGAGATTTACGACCTGACCCTGCGCGTGGCGGCGGGCGAGGAAACGAAATCCGAGGCCATGGGCCACCAGGAGTTCATCCTCACCTATAAAAGCTTCGAACCCATCGGGCCAAGCTGTCTGCCGGGAATTCGTTAAATCAAGCGCGGAAATTCCCGGGGTCGCGCGGACCCCGGGGAAACCCGTCGGTGGGATTGCCGTCTATTCCGCTTTGCTGGAATCCGCCAGCGACTTCACGAACTGGAAAAGCCGTTTACGGACGAGCGGGTCTGGAATCCGGAAGTAGTTGTGCATGAGCTCGATGGATTCGCGTGAACTCATGGGATCATGATCGAACTGGGCTGGCGGCGGTTCTGCCATGGCCTTTCCGCGCGGTATCAAGCCCGCCTTCGCAATGTCGTCGGGTATCCCCGTGAAGAAAAACGAGACTTCAACGGCGAGGGCATTGGCAATCTTATACAAATTGCTGGCGCCGACCCGGTTTGAACCGTTCTCATATTTCTGAATTTGCTGAAAAGTGACGCCGATCGCCTGACCGAGGTTGGTCTGGCTTAATCGCAGTCCGACTCGTCTGGCACGAACCCGCGATCCGACGTATTTGTCGATCATATTGGGCGTGCCCTTTGGTATGCGTTTTTTAGCCGTCATGGCCCACCTCTCCATTGTGTTGCCAAAAGTACCATCCGTCGCCGAGCTTTTTGCGCCGTATACTTTTCGTAATTACCTATGATAGTGGGGTTCCCGTTCGGGAATGTCCACCCTTGTTACAATCGCGTTCCCTATTCTCCAAGTCTTCCGGGTAAAAGCATTCGGCCAATGGCCAAAACTCAAGGATTCAGCGCTTCCGTACACAAGCCAAAATCGCTTTCGAAAAGTTGCCCCGTGTTTTCATGATCGACCGAAGTACACATTATCGAACAGAAACTTGAGGCGAAACCAACCAAACGTCCTGGTACCCTTTGCTATTACTTCTACCCATTTGTCATATTAATATGACCAGACCAATGTAGCGGACCCCGAACCCTTTGTTAAGAGGCAACTATGAAGGGCGGCATTGAAAATGCATTTATTCAGGTCTGTGTTGTATGTTGGGGTGTCTTTGAGCGTATCGGTGGATGGCGAATGTTGGGCACGAATCGCTGATCCATAAGAAGGGGAGACGACCATGAGGATCATCAAGATCATTCTGTTTGTGGCTGCGTTTCTGGTTATTTGGGTGCTGGCGCTGGGTATTGCGGCGGGAATGAGCGACGGTGAACCAAGCGATATGGCCTTTTTCATAGCCTCGGCCGTGGTGTTGATTCCCAGCATTTGGCTGGGGCGGAAAATTTTTCGCCGTAAGCCCTCGGACAGAATGCTTGACGCGAACGACGGCGCGGCCGCCGTAACAGGCGTCGCCATGGGTCACACCATTCCAGCGGTCGCAGACGATCTGATGGATGACGTTTCCGACGTGGATGTGGATTTCGATTGATTGCGTCGGCCCTCGCCATTGATTAAAGTGCCGCCGCTATCCAAGGAATTCCCGGAAAGGAAAAGGGCCAGATGCGACTGTCGCAGTATTTCATACCGACCTTAAAAGAAAATCCCACCGAGGCGCAGATCGTCTCGCACCGTTTGATGTTGCGTGCCGGTATGATCCGTCAGGCCAGCGCCGGGATCTATTCCTGGCTGCCGCTGGGTTATCGGGTCCTGAAAAAAATTGAACAGGTCGTCCGCGAAGAGCAGGACCGCGCCGGTTGCCAGGAAATGCTGATGCCGACCATCCAGTCGGCCGATCTGTGGCGCGAGAGCGGCCGTTACGACGACTACGGCCCCGAGATGCTGCGAATCCGTGACCGCCACGACCGCGACATGCTGTTCGGCCCCACCAACGAGGAACAGATCACGCAGATCGTGCGCGATAATATCAAAAGCTACAAGGACATGCCCAAGCTGCTCTACCACATTCAGTGGAAGTTCCGCGACGAGGTGCGGCCCCGTTTCGGCGTCATGCGCGGGCGCGAGTTTTTGATGAAGGACGCGTATTCGTTTGATCTGGACAGCGCTGGCGCGAGGCGGTCCTACAACCGTTTCTTCGTATGCTACATGCGTACGTTCGAGCGGCTCGGTTTGAAGGCGGTGCCGGTGCGCGCCGATACCGGGCCCATCGGCGGCAACCTGAGCCACGAATTCCTGATTTTGGCGGATACGGGCGAATCCGAAATCGGCTGCCATGCCGACTTCATCGACATGGATTTGCGTGGCGCGGACCTGGATTACGACAACGAAGACGACATGCAGCGCACAGTCGATCACGTCACCTCGCTTTACGCGGCCGTCGACGAACAGCGCGACGAGGAAACCGAAAAATCCCTGGGCGACAAGCTGAAGGTGCAGCGCGGCATCGAGGTCGGTCACATTTTCTCGTTCGGCACCAAATACACGGCTGCCATGGGTGCCGTGGTCAATGGGCCCGATGGCGAAAGTACCGAACTTGAGTGCGGATCCTACGGAATCGGCGTGTCCCGTCTCGTCGCGGGCATCATCGAAGCCTCGCACGATGAAAACGGAATTATCTGGCCGGAATCGGTGGCTCCGTTCAAGGTTGGGCTGATCAACCTCAAGGCCAACGACGAAGACTGCACCTCGGCCTGCGATGATCTGTATAAGCGTCTGACCAAGGCCGGCGTCGAGGTTCTTTACGACGATCGTGAGGGCCGCGCAGGCGTCAAGTTCGCCGACATGGACCTGATCGGCCTGCCGTGGCAGTTGATCATTGGCCCACGCGGGTTGAAATCGGGTGTGGTCGAGTTGAAAAACCGCCAAAGCAGCGAGCGTCAGGAAATTAGTATCGACGAAGCTTTCGCGCAGCTTGCGGGCTGACCGGAAATAAGGGGGAGGGGACGCCACGTGTTTTCGGCCTTTGAACGAATGATGGCCATGCGCTACCTGCGGGCCCGGCGGCGCGAAGGGTTTATCTCGGTTATCGCCTGGTTTTCGTTGACCGGCATCGCCCTTGGCGTGGCGACGCTGATCATCGTCATGTCGGTGATGAACGGTTTCCGCCAGGAATTGCTGAGCCGGATTCTGGGCATTAACGGCCATCTCATGGTGTCAGGCTACGCCAACCAGTTGCCCGATTTCGACGCCGTGGCCGAGAAAGCCCGCAAGGTTCCCGGCGTTGTCTTGGTCTCTCCTCTGATCGAGGGCCAGATCATGGCGACCGCGCGTGGCGTGGCGCGCGGCGCGGTGGTGCGCGGCATGCGCGCCGAGGATCTGAAAAAACGCTCCATCATCGCCGAAAACATCGTGGCCGGGTCGCTGGACGACTTCAACGGTAAGGATTCCGTTTTGATCGGTTCGCGTCTGGCTTCTCTCTTAGGCCTTAAAATCGGCGATAAGGTTTCGCTGATTTCGCCCAAGGGCAACGTTACCGCCTTCGGCACCGTTCCGCGTATGCGGGCATACAAGGTCGCGGCCACGTTCAACATCGGCATGTACGAATACGATTCCAGTTTCATTTTCATGCCGCTGGAAGCCGCGCAAATTTATTTCAAGTTGAAGGACAAGGTTACCAATCTGGAAATATTTATCGAGGACCCCGACGACGCCAAGTCCGTGGGTCGCGAGATTTCCGCTGCCGTCGGCAGGGCCGGGCGCGTTCATGACTGGCAGCAGGTGAATTCCAGCTTTTTCAACGCCATTCAGGTGGAACGCAACGTCATGTTCCTGATCCTGACCCTGATCATCGTCGTAGCCGCCTTCAACATCATTTCAAGCATGATCATGCTGGTTAAGGACAAGGGGCGCGACATCGCCATTTTGCGCACCATGGGCGCCACCGGCGGCATGGTCATGCGCATTTTCTTCCTGAGCGGGGCCAGTATCGGGGTTATCGGAACCCTGGCGGGTTTCATCTTGGGTCTGGTTTTCTGCCAGAACATCGAAAGCGTCCGTCAGGCCATTCAATCGCTGACCGGAACGGAACTGTTCGACGAAACCATCTATTTCCTGTCGCGCCTTCCCGCCGTGGTCAATCCGTATGAGGTTGTGACCGTGGTTTGCATGGGGCTGGGGCTGTCTTTCCTGGCTACGCTGTATCCATCCTGGCGGGCCTCCAAAATCGATCCGGCGGAGGCGTTGCGTTATGAATGAGAATAACGTTGTGCTGAAGCTGGATGCCGTCACCCGCAAGTTCGAGCAGGGACGGGGTTTTCTCGAAGTCTTGAAGGGCGTCGATCTGCAAATCAACTCGGGTGAGGTGGTCGCGCTGGTCGGCCCGTCGGGGGCCGGGAAATCGACGCTCTTGCATATCGCGGGGCTGCTGGAACCGCCCGATACCGGCGAAATCACCATTTCGGGACAAACCGGCAGCGACCTGAACGACGATGCCCGCACGCGGCTGCGCCGTCACAACATCGGCTTTGTTTACCAGTATCATCATCTGCTGCCGGAATTCTCGGCCCTGGAAAATATCGTCGTTCCGCAAATCATCGCGGGGCTTGCCAAAGACGAAGCCGCCGCACGCGCCGGGGAACTGCTGGGTGTTCTGGGGTTGACCGAGCGCGCCAGCCATCGTCCGGGCCAGCTTTCCGGCGGTGAACAGCAGCGTGTCGCCATTGCGCGTGCGCTGGCCAATGCGCCGGGCCTGATGCTGGCTGACGAACCGACCGGCAACCTCGATCCGGAAACGGCGGCGGATGTGTTCTCCGTGCTTTTGCGCCTGGCGCGCGGGGCCGGGCTGGCTTTGCTGATCGCCACTCACAATACCGAGCTTGCGGGCCGTATGGACCGCATCGTCCGCCTTGAGAACGGTAAATTGATCGAAGGCTGACCCCATGGCTCATGCCGATTTCGTTCATCTGCGCGTCCACTCCGCCTACTCGTTGCTTGAAGGCGCCATTCGCGTTCCCGATCTGGTGAAGCTGGCAGCGGATAGGCGCATGCCCGCCGTGGCGATGACCGATACCAACAACATGTTCGGCGCCATGGAGTTTTCGTCAGCCTGCGCAGGTGCCGGAATTCAGCCGATCCTGGGTTGCCAGGTGGCGATTGCGCGCGAACGCGAACGCGACGATAAGTTCAGGGCGCCGACATCGGTCGGGTCCGATGGCCTTATCCTTCTGGCCCAGAACGAGGCGGGCTACAAGAACCTGCTAAAGCTGCTCAAAACCGCCTTTCTCGACTCCGCGGACGATGACGAACCCCATGTACCCCTTGACGCGCTGCAAAGCTGTTCCGAAGGGGTGATCGCCCTTACCGGCGGCCCGTCCGGCCCGGTGGGGCGGCTTTTGGGCGAAGGCCGCTTTGATGCCGCCGAGGCCGTTCTTTTGCGTCTCAAGGAAGCGTTTCCCGAACGTCTCTATGTGGAAGTCATGCGCCACGGCATGCCGATCGAGGCCGAAATCGAAGGGCCGTTGGTTGATCTGGCCTATGCCCACGATTTGCCCCTGGTTGCTACCAACGAGGCATTCTTTTCCGAACCCGACATGTACGACGCCCACGATGCACTGATCTGCATCGCCGAGGGCAAGTATGTATCCGAGGACGACCGTCGGCGCCTGACCCGCGAGCACGGTTTCAAAAACGCCGAGGAAATGCGAACTCTGTTCGCTGATTTGCCCGAGGCCGTGGACAACACCCTGGTAATCGCCCGGCGCTGCGCCGTCATGGTCGAGAAGATCGATCCGATTTTGCCACCCTACGACTGCGGCGAGGGGCGTAACGAAGCGGACGAGCTGCTTGACATGGCCCGGCGCGGCCTAGAAATCCGGCTGAAAAACCAGGTCCTGACCGACGACATGACCGACGAGGTGCGCGCCAAGACCGAAAAGAAGTATTTCGACCGCCTCGACGAGGAAATGGGCATCATCGTTGAAATGGGCTTCCCCGGCTATTTTCTGATTGTCGCGGAATTCATTCACTGGGCTAACGACCACTCGGTTCCGGTGGGGCCCGGGCGTGGGTCGGGGGCTGGTTCAGTGGTGGCGTGGTCATTGACCATTACTGATTTAGATCCAATACGCTTCGGTCTTTTGTTCGAGCGATTTCTTAACCCCGAACGCGTGTCCATGCCTGACTTTGACATCGATTTCTGTCAGGACAAGCGCGATCTGGTCATCCGCCATGTTCAGGAGAAATACGGCCGCGACAAGGTGGCCCAGATCATCACCTTTGGAAAATTGCAGGCCCGCGCGGTGCTGCGCGATGTGGGCCGCGTCTTGCAGATGCCCTATCCGCAGGTGGACCGCATCTGCAAGCTGGTGCCCAACAATCCGGCCAAGCCGACAACGCTGGATCAGGCGCGGGCCGCCGAACCGCAATTGAAGCAAATGATCGAGGAAGACCAGTCGGTGGCGCGGCTGTTCAACTTCGCCCGGCGGCTTGAAGGGCTTTACCGTCACGCGTCCACCCATGCCGCCGGTGTGGTCATTGGCGACCGTCCGCTGGAAGAGCTGATACCGCTTTACCGCGATCCGCGTTCCGACATGCCGGTCACCGGCTTTAATATGAAGTGGGTGGAATCGGCGGGGCTGGTAAAATTCGATTTCCTGGGCCTGAAAACGCTGACCGTTCTGTCCAAGGCGGTCGAACTGGTGGCGGACCGGGGCATAGAAATCAATCTGTCCAAACTTCCCTTTGATGACGGACCGACCTTCGAGATGCTGGCGCGGGCCGAAACCACGGGCGTGTTCCAGTTGGAAAGCGCGGGAATGCGCGACGTTTTGCGCAAGCTCAAACCCGATACCTTCGAGGAAATCATCGCTATCGTGGCCCTCTATCGGCCGGGCCCGATGGACAACATCCCAAGCTATATCAGGCGCAAGCACGGCGAAGAAGAGCCCGACTACCTGTATCCGACCCTGGAAAGCATCCTGAAGGAAACCTTCGGGATCATGATCTATCAGGAACAGGTTATGCAGATCGCCCAGGAGCTTTCGGGCTTCACCCTGGGCGGGGCCGATCTTTTGCGCCGGGCCATGGGCAAGAAGATCAAGTCCGAGATGGACAAACAGCGCGAGATTTTTGTGGCCGGAGCGGTGGAACGCAAGGTCCCCAGGGGCAAGGCTTCCGATATTTTCGATCAGGTCGCCAAATTCGCCGGGTACGGCTTCAACAAATCCCACGCCGCCGCCTATGCCCTGGTCGCTTACCAGACGGCCTACATGAAGGCCAACCACCCGGTCGAGTTCATTGCCGCGTCCATGACGCTGGATATGCAGAACACGGACAAAATGGCGGTTTACAAGCAGGAACTGGACCGTCTTGATATTGCGCTGCTGCCGCCTGACGTCAACGCCTCGCTGGTGGAATTCTCGGTCGAACGGGACCGCGAAAGCACGGACGGTGCAATTCGTTATGCGCTGGCCGCCGTCAAGAACGTGGGCAGCGGCGCCATGGCCGGTCTGGTCGGCGAGCGCAAGGAAAACGGCGCCTTCAAGGATTTGACCGACCTTGCCAACCGCTTGGATTCCCATGCCGTCAACAAGCGGCAATTTGAAAATCTGGTTCGCGCCGGGGCTCTTGATAGCCTCAACCCCAACCGTCGGCAGATGTTCGAGGGTATCGAAACCCTGTTGCGCCACGCCGCCGCCGTCGCCTCGGAGAAGGCCAGCAGTCAGATCGGCCTGTTCGGCGAAGCAGCCATGCCCGCGCCGCTTGAAACCCTTCCCGTCATGGCCGATTGGGCGAAAACGGATCGCCTTCGCCATGAATTTGAGGCGGTTGGTATTTACCTGTCAGAGCATCCCCTTGGCGCCTACGGAAAGAGCCTGAAACGCATCGGTGTGAAATCCATCGCAGACGTGTTGGCCGGGCGGCATTCCGGACCCGTGTCGCTTGCCGGAATCGTTATGGCCAAGCGCGAGCGAACATCGGCGCGGGGCGCGCGTTACGCCTTCGTCGCGTGCTCGGACGAAACCGGTGACTTTGAGGTGACGGCCTTTTCCGAGGTTCTATCGTCCGCCGGGGGAACTCTAGAGGTGGGCAACGCCGTGCTTGTCAAGGCGACCGCCCAGTTTGACGGGGAAGGCGTGCGTTTCACCGCGCAATCGGTCGCTTCTCTCGCAGATGCCACCGCCGGGGCCAGTCCGGGCCTGAAAATCAGGTTGGCCGACGCGCGCCACCTGAGCGTCCTGAAAGAAACGCTGGCCGGCGAAGGACGGGGCAGGGGGCGTATCAGCCTGATCTGCGGCCTAGATGACGGACGCCAGGTCGAAATTGCCCTGCCGGGCGGCTATTCGGTCTCACCATCGATCATCTGGTCCATCCAGCAAATCCCGAGCGTCCTGAGCGCCGAGGAAATTTGATTTTGCCATTTAGCGAGGAGGGGTGGCCCAGATTGCGTGAAGAGTATGAGAGGGGACTGGACTCCTCGGTAAAAATTTGTAAACAGTGGATTTAATACAGAATTCCAGCCACAAAATTTCCAGGTCTTGAGGAATGGGTGAGCCAAAATTACACCACTACGTACCTCAATTTTACCTTCGTAGATTCACCGACGTATCGGGTCGCCTTTGGCTATGGGACCGAGAACGAGACCGGATTTTCTCCGCTTCGCCAAAAAAAGTGGCTGCGGAAAAACACTTCTATCATCTGACTGAACTGGCTGAAAATGGCCACGACCCTCTCACAATGGAAAAGCAATTCTCCCACCTCGAAGGGGAAGTAGCGCGCATCACGGGGCAATGGTTGGACTGGCTTCGGCAGATGGAGCCGGTAGAAAAAGTGAAAATTCCGAAAATAAACAGGAAGCTCGTGTCACTTTATATAGCTTTGCAGTTTCTGCGTACCGCCGACACCAGAGAATTTCTCACAATTATCGCCGAAAATTCTGAAATTCAAAAGCCAGTTTCTGCCGAAGAGAGTCGCCTCCTCCATACCGACCTGCTTTGGGACGATAAGTCAGTTCGAGGACTCGCGGATCGAATTCAGAGCGCAACATGGGTGTTCGGCCGCAACGCAACCCTAACGCCCTTTATTTCATCGGACAATCCGGTGGCGTTTCGAACTGGCGACAATGCGATGTGGTTGAAAGTTGGACTACATTCGGCTGGCACCTATGTAGTATTCCCGCTGGCATCCGACATCGTTATGTACTGCTACCCAAAAGAGCCCCCTTGGGAGAAGATCGCAAAGTTTGACCGGAGCCTTTCTCCTGTCGTTTTTTCGGACGAAATGGTCGAAAGCGAGAACTCCGGCCAAGTTTTTATGGCATCTCGCTTCGTTTTGTCGTCACGGAACAGTTTCGATAAAGAACGTGCGTTCGCGAAGACAATTGGTACCGATTTATACGCTCGGTAATTTCGGAGAAGAAAATGGCGTGAATCCCCATACTGAGGTAGGATCTCGTGGACAGCTACTTATCCCCTTTTATGTTGACTAATTGAATATTTAGACTACATATTGTGCAACACCGTCTGTCGGACTCGTCTGCAGACCGCAAGGCCCCGTAAGGGGCCTTTGCTTTTTCTGGGAGGTTTCATTTGAGAACGGCTGTTTATGTGGACGGATTTAATCTGTACTATGGATGCCTGAAGGGAACTTCGTTCAAGTGGCTGGATTTAAAGGCCCTTTTTACCAATGTATTGGGCCCGCAAAACCAGATTGTGAACATTAACTATTTCACAGCGCTTGTAAAAGCGAACCCAGGCAACCCTTCCGCCCCGCAACGGCAACAAGCCTATATTCGCGCGCTGGAAGCTTACATCCCCGAAATTTCTGTCCATTATGGGCACTTTCTTCAGCACAAAGTGCGCATGGCGAACGCCAATCCTCCTCCGAATACCACTGAGGTAATCAAAACTGAAGAAAAGGGGTCGGATGTTAATTTGTCCGTTCACTTGCTTAATGATGCCTGGCTGGATAATTACGATTGCGCGGTGATCGTTTCAAACGACAGCGATATGGCGGAAGCGATGCAGTTGGTCCGAATTCATCACCCCGAAAAGGTTCTCGGGTTGATAACTCCGGGACACCACCGGACTTCCCGGCAACTCCAACGACATGCGAATTTTGTTCGGACAATTCGCCCCGGTGCGCCCAGAAACGCTTTGCTTCCTGATCAAATTCCAGGAACCCGCATTCACAAGCCTGCCGACTGGGCTTGACTCCCTCCGAATTCCCTTGCATTCCGTGGGCGGGAGCGCTAAATACGCGCCCTTGTAAATCCGCACACGGGCTCGCGGCTCCGGCGCAAATTCGCCGGGTTCGTCGCTCCGGTGTCCGAAAATGGTTTCGGACCATGCCCGTGGAGGCCAACCGGAAAAGGACCAGAGTAATGGCACTTCCCACGTTTACTATGCGTCAGCTCGTGGAAGCAGGCGTACATTTCGGACATAACACCCGCCGCTGGAACCCCAAGATGGGGCCGTATCTTTTTGGCGTGCGCAGCAAAATTCACATCATCGACCTTCAGCAGACCGTTCCCATGCTCTATCAGGCCATGAAGGCGGTCGAGGAAGTGGTGTCGGCCGGTGGCCGCGTGCTGTTCGTCGGAACCAAGCGTCAGGCCAGCGGCAAGGTCGCCGAAGCGGCCAAGAAATGCGGTCAGTACTACGTCAACCACCGTTGGCTCGGCGGTATGATGACCAACTGGCGGACCATTTCAAATTCCATCAAGCAACTTCGTACGCTGGAAGAACAGCTTGAAGGCGAAACCCAGGGATTGACCAAGAAAGAACTGCTGCGCATCACCCGCTTGCGCGACAAGCTGGACCGCGCGCTGGGCGGCATCAAGGACATGGGCGGCCTGCCGGACATTATGTTCGTTATCGATACCAACAAGGAAGCCATCGCCATCGCCGAAGCCAACAAGCTGGGCATTCCGGTCGTGGCGGTTTTGGACAGCAACAGCAATCCGGACGGCATCCAATTCCCCATTCCGGGCAATGACGACGCCATTCGCGCCATCAGCATGTATTGCGATCTGATTGCCGGCACGGTTCTTTCCGGTATCCGCGAGGAAATGACGGCAACCGGCGGCGACGTTGGCGAGAGCGAGGAAGTCCCGGTCGAGGTTCTGCCCGAGGAAGTTCCGGCTAAGGAAACGCCCGCCGAGGAAGCCAAGGCCGAGGAGGCCAAGGCTGAGGAAGCTCCTGCCGAAGAACCCAAGGCTGAAGAAGCCAAGGCTGAAGAACCCAAGGCTGAAGAAGCCAAGGCCGAAGAACCCAAGGCTGAAGAACCCAAGGCTGAAGAACCCAAGGCCGAGGAAGCCGCAGCGGAAGAGCCCAAGGCCGAAGCCTAATCACGAAACACAAGCAAGATTTAGTTGTACGAGGAAAACAATGGCACAGATTACCGCCGCATTGGTGAAGGAACTGCGCGAGCTTACGGGCGCGGGCATGATGGACTGCAAGAAAGCGCTGGGCGAAACCGACGGTGACGTTCAGGCCGGTGTCGACTGGCTGCGCAAAAAGGGTTTGGCTGCTGCCGCCAAGAAAGCCGGGCGTATTGCTTCGGAAGGCCTGGTTGGCGTGGCTCTTGATGGAAATGCCGGCGCGGTCGTCGAAGTTAACGCCGAGACCGACTTCGTGGCGCGCAACGAAACCTTCCAGGAGTACGTCAAAACGGTTGCCGATATCGCACTGGCCAACGGTGGCGACATGGAAACCATCAAGGCCGCCGCGTATCCGGGCGGCGAAGGCCGCACCGTTGCCGAACAGTTGACCCACATGATTGCGACCATCGGCGAAAACATGTCGCTTCGTCGCGCCCAGGTGCTCAAGGTCGAAAACGGCGTTCTCGGATCGTACATTCACAACGCGGCCGGCGAAGGCCTTGGCAAGATTGCGGTTCTCGTGGCCGTGGAATCCGAAGCCGACGCCGCCAAGTTGGCGACCGTTGGCAAGCACGTCGCCATGCACGTTGCCGCCGCCAACCCGCAGTCGGTTTCGCGTGATGATCTGGACCCGGCTGCGCTGGAACGCGAAAAGAGCGTTCTTTCCGATCAGGCCCGCGCCAGCGGCAAGCCCGAAAACATCATTGAAAAGATGGTCGAAGGCCGCCTGCGTAAGTTCTACGAGGAAGCCTGCCTCGTGGATCAGGTGTTCGTTATGGATACCGAAAGCAACGTCGGTGATGTCGTTGCTGCTGCCGGCAAGGAAGCTGGCGGCGCGGCCACGGTCGGTGGTTTTGTCCGTTACGCGCTGGGCGAAGGCCTGGCCAAAAAAGAAGAAGATTTCGCTGCTGAAGTCGCTGCGACCGCAGGCGGTTGACCTTCTTGGAATAACGGCCCTGCACAGCAACGCAGGGCCGTTATTCCCTCAAATTGTTCAAGACCGACCGGTGTTGGATGGTGTAGTATCGAATGAAGCCGCAGGCGCGACTGCGGCTGTTTTTGTAATCTGATTTGAACGGACGGATGATCCCATGGCGTCAAAACCGAAATATCGGCGTGTTTTACTAAAACTCTCCGGTGAAGGTTTGATGGGCAATCGGGAATTTGGTTTTGACTTCGATACCGTTAATCGCATCACCGAAGAGATCAAAGCGGTAACCGAAATGGGCGTCCAGGTGTCGGTGGTTGTCGGCGCCGGAAATATCTTCCGTGGCAATATGGCGCAGGATGCCGGGCTGGATCGTGCCAGCGCCGATTATATGGGTATGTTGGCCACCGTCATTAATGCGCTGGCCATCCAGAACACCCTTGAGAAGAAGGGTGTGGAAACCCGGGTTCAATCGGCCATCCCCATTGCTTCGGTTTGTGAATCCTATATCCGCCGCCGGGCCATCCGACATATGGAAAAAGGCCGGGTGGTCATTTTCGCCTCCGGCACCGGAAACCCGTTTTTCACGACCGATACGGCGGCCGCGCTGCGCGCCGTCGAAATGGGGTGCGACGCCATTCTGAAGGCGACGCAGGTTGACGGCGTCTACTCCGCAGATCCGAAAATGGATACGGACGCCGAGCGATATGACGAATTGAGCTATCGGGATGTGCTGATGAATGACCTTAAGGTCATGGACGCGGCAGCAATTGTTCTCGCGCGGGACAACAAGGTTCCAATTCTCGTGTTTTCGCTTCACAATCCGGGAGCGTTTGGGAGCGTCGTCCGGGGGGACGGCGTGTTTACGGTTATCCGCTAGAGGGAGGTGGACGTGGTCGACGGAAAGTATCAAGCAATGAAAGGGGATTATGAGCGGCGAATGCAGGGCGCGATCGATTCCCTGGTGAAAGAGTTCGGCGGTTTGCGAACCGGCCGGGCGGCGGCAAGCCTGCTGGAGCCCGTTATGGTCGATGCCTACGGCAGCAAAATGCCGTTGAACCAGGTTGGAACCGTCAGCGTTCCGGAACCGCGGATGCTGACCGTCCAGGTCTGGGACAAGGGATTGGTGAAATCGGTCGAGAAGGGAATTTTGGAATCGGGGCTGGGTCTTAATCCGTCCAACGACGGCCAGCTCGTGCGTGTTCCCATTCCGGCCCTGACGGAAGAACGGCGTGTGGAGTTGACCAAGGTTGCCAGCAAATATGCTGAAGAATCACGGGTCGCCGTGCGCAATGTCCGCCGCCATGCCCTGGACGATTTGAAAAAGGCCGAAAAAGACGGCGATATTTCGCAGGACGAACAGAAGGATTACGGTTCTCGGATTCAGGAAATGACCGACGAGCACATCAAGAAAATAGATGAGACGCTGGCCAACAAAGAATCCGAGATCATGCAGGTTTGATTGAATGAAAGTCGTTCCGCTAACTTCCGACGGCGCTTCGCCACCTCTGCACGTTGCCGTCATAATGGACGGCAACGGGCGTTGGGCGAAGGCGCGTGGTCTTCCGCGTACTGCTGGTCATCGCCGGGGGGTGGAGACCGCGCGTGAAATCGTCGAGGCGGCGGCCGATTGCGGCGTTTCAATTCTAACCTTGTTCGGTTTTTCGTCCGAGAACTGGAACCGCCCGCAGGGTGAAATTCGTGATCTGATGGGGCTTTTGCGCCTGTATCTGCGCAACGAGGTTGGCAATCTCCACAAGAACGGGGTGCGTCTTCGCATTGTCGGCGAACGGTCCGCTCTTGCGGCGGACATTGTTTCGCTGATCGAGGAAGCCGAGGAGCTAACGAAGGAAAATACCCGCCTGACCCTGGTCATTGCTCTCAATTACGGTGGCCGCCAGGAAATCGCGACTGCTGCTCGGCGCATTGCCAAGGCCGTGCAAGCAGGGTCGCTGGACCCCGAAGACATCGACGAGGCGGTTTTTTCGGATCACCTGTTCATGGCCGATCTGCCGGATCCCGACTTGTTGATCCGGACCAGCGGGGAACAGCGGGTCAGCAATTTCCTTTTATGGCAGCTCGCATACACCGAGTTCGTTTTCGTTGATACGCATTGGCCGGACTTCTCACGCGAGATGTTTAACCAGGCAGTCGTTGAATTTCAGGGGCGCGAACGGCGTTTCGGCATGACAGGCGGTTAACGCCGACATCGAGGAAGGGGACGGCGCCATCTGGACGCGTATTATCTCGGCTGTCGTGGCGTTGCCGCCTACTTTGGCGGCGATCTATTTTGGCCCCCCGTTTTTTGATGGATTAATTGCGCTCGCCTGCGCCGTCCTTATCTGGGAATGGGGCCGCCTGTGCGGACGCAAGGCAATTTCCACCGAAGTGGCGCTGGCCGGTCTCTGTTTAATCGGCGCAATCGCGGTTGCGGGATTTGGCCGATATGATCTCGCTTTCGCGTTGCTTGGTGCAGGCGTTGTATTGGCGGGCGGCGCAGCCATGCTTCGTGGCCGGAATGGTGGTGCGCGATGGGTTGCAGCGGGCGTCGTGTATATCGGAATTCCGACCCTGTCGATGGTCTGGCTGCGTGACGGAGCTGGACGGGACACCATTTTTTGGCTGTTTGCGGTGGTTTGGGCGACGGATACCGGAGCCTATGCGTTTGGGCGCGCCATCGGTGGCCCGAAATTGTTGCCGCGCGTAAGCCCAAAAAAAACCTGGGCCGGCTTGATTGGCGGTATAATCTGCGCGGGCGCCGTAGGTGCCGCATTCGCCTTCGGGGCTGGCCGGTCTTCGTTATGGCCATTGGCCGTATATAGCGGATTTCTGGCGGTGGTCGCGCAAGGCGGAGACCTATTCGAATCTTGGGTCAAGCGCCACTTTGGGGTAAAAGACTCCGGCGCGATCATGCCTGGGCATGGCGGACTTCTGGACAGGGTGGACGGCCTTCTTGCGGTGGCTGCCGTCGTTGCTTTGGTCTCTCTGATTAACGGAAAAAACGGATTGGCATGGCTTTGAATAACGCCCCTTCGGCAACAGAACCAAGGCGCGTCACGATCCTCGGCTCGACGGGTTCGGTCGGTTGCAGCACCGTCGATTTGGTTCGGCGGCAGCCGGAACTGTTCCGCGTTGAGGCGCTGACGGGAAATTCGAACGTCAAGTTACTTGCTGATCAGGCCCGGCAACTAAAACCGCAGCTTGCCGTGGTCGCCGATGAAGCGCGCTACGCAGACCTGAAAAAGGAACTCTCGGGCAGTGGCGTCGAGGTTGCGGCGGGGCCGCAAGCCATCGTCGAGGCGGCCGATCGGCCAGCCGATTGGGTCATGTCGTCCATTGTAGGCGCTGCCGGGTTGCGCCCCACCCTGCAGGCTGTTCGCCGTGGCGCGGTCGTGGCCTTGGCCAACAAGGAATGTTTGGTTTCCGCCGGTGATGTAATGATGGCGGAAATTGCGCGCAGCGGCGCCGTTCTTTTGCCGGTGGATTCCGAACATAACGCCATATTCCAGGTTCTGGATTTCGCGCAGGCGGACAGCATTGACAAGATCATTCTGACGGCTTCAGGCGGTCCGTTCCTGCGCATGGAAACCGCCAATATGGAGGCCGTGACCCGCGAACAGGCGGTGGCCCATCCGAACTGGGATATGGGGGCCAAGATTTCAGTCGATTCTGCGACCATGATGAACAAGGGACTGGAATTGATCGAGGCGTATCACCTGTTCCCGGTCACCGAAGACAAAATCGAAATTCTGGTGCACCCGCAATCGGTCGTGCACAGTATGGTCGCGTATGTTGACGGGTCGGTACTGGCTCAATTGGGATCGCCCGATATGCGCATCCCCATCGCCTATACACTTGGATGGCCGCGGCGAATGACCGCACCCGTGCCGCGCCTTTCGTTGGCCGACATCGGAACGTTGACGTTCGAGAAGCCCAACCAGGAACGTTTCCCGGCCATGCGCTTGGCGCGTGAGGCATTGCAAACCGGTGGATCCGCCACCACCATTCTAAATGCGGCGAACGAACAGGCGGTGCAGAGTTTCCTGGGCGAAGAGATCGGGTTTCTCGATATCGCTCGGGTCGTCGAAGATACCCTGGGCCGCGCCGCGAACGGACCGCTTGATACGCTCGATGACGTTCAATCGGCCGATGCGACGGCACGCGACATTGCCAAGGGGCTGATTTCGCAAGTGTCGTATCGCCACTAAGCGCTGATAATCTGAAGGACTGGCGGCTGTTTATGGAATTGATTGGTTTCGTTTGGGACAATGTTGTCCCGTTCGTGTTCGTACTGACCGTGCTCGTTTTTGTTCACGAGATGGGGCACTACTGGGTGGCCCGTCGTTCCGGCGTGCGCGTCGAAGTCTTTTCCATCGGCTTTGGACCGGAAATCTATGGCTGGAATGATGGCGCGGGAACGCGCTGGAAAATCAGCGCAATCCCATTGGGCGGATACGTCAAGATGTTTGGCGAAGCCGACAGCATGGAAGACGACGAAGGCGACGAGCGCGCGCTCACCGAGGCGGAAAAGAAAGTTTCCTTCGCCCACAAGGGGTTATTGCAGCGCATTGCCATAGTCGCGGCAGGGCCGATCGCCAATTTCGTGCTCGCTATCGTTCTATTTGCCGGAATTTTTGGCATATCGGGTAGTCCACGCCTGCTGCCGTTTGTGGCGACGGTGCAATCCGGTAGTGCGGCGGCAGAGGCGGGATTGACGCCCGGTGACGAGATATTGCGCGCCGGCGGCGAAGCCGTCCTTTCGTTTGACGATCTCAGGCGTATCGTGTCGGGGAACCCCGGCGTTCCCATCGAGATCGTCGTTGCGCGAGACGGCGCCGAAAAGGTTCTTTCGGCAACGCCCCACGTTAAAACGGTTACCGGACCTGATGGAAGCGAAAGCAAAATCGGCCTGCTTGGCGTTTCCGCGGATTCCTCCAAGTTGGAATATGTTCGCTTCGGCCCGGTCGATGCGGTTTGGAAGTCGGTCGAGGTAACAATCTCCATGAGTTGGCGTATCCTGGAGTATCTCGGGCAGATGATTGTTGGTTCTCGTCCATCTGAAGAACTCGGCGGACCGCTGAGAATTGCCCAGATGTCTGCGGAAGTCGCGGAAGGTGGCTTCGTCAACCTGATTAATTTCATGGCCTTGCTGTCCATTAATTTGGGTTTGATTAACCTTTTTCCGATACCGATGCTTGATGGAGGCCATCTTGTCTTCTTCGTTGCCGAAGCCATACGAGGGCGACCGTTGACCGAACGTATCCAAGAATACGGTTTCCGTTTCGGCCTGATTTTGGTATTGCTCCTTATGGTTTTCGCCACGTGGAACGACTTGGTGCACCATTTCAAGGTTCTGGAGTTCCTGGAGGGGCTCGTTACCTGACTACAACGATAAGTCCGGGGGTAAACTCTTGGGTCGCTTTGTTTCTATTTTTCTGCTTGTCGCCGGCGTATTTTTGGCGAGTATTTTGGCCGGGCAGGCGGACGCGCAATCCAATGGCGTGATTCGCGAAATCGTCGTCGAGGGGGGGCAGCGGATCGAAACCGATACGGTTCGATCATACCTTCTGATCCGCGAAGGCGATGCGTTTGATCCCTTGCGCGTCAATCGATCCTTGAAAAGTCTATTTGCGACCGGATTGTTCGCCGACGTTTCCATCCGCCGCCGTGGTGAAACGTTGATCGTATACGTGACCGAAAACCCGGTAATCAACCGGATCGCATTCGAGGGCAATGATCGCCTGAAAGACGAGGAACTGAGCGCGGAAGTCACTTTGCGGCCGCGTATCATTTATACGCGCTCTAAAGTCCAGGCCGATGTAAAGCGCATCCTTACTCTGTACCGGCGAAGCGGGCGCTTCGCGGCGACCGTTGAACCGAAAGTCATTCAACTTGAGCAGAACCGCGTGAATCTCGTATTCGAGATAAGCGAAGGCGAGCTGACGGAAATTCGCAAAATTCGATTTGTCGGCAATCGCGAGTTTAGCGAAGGCGATTTGCTGGATGAAATCCGCACGCGGGAAACGCGGTGGTACCGATTGTTCTCGTCGGATGATCGATACGATCCCGACCGCTTGACGCTGGACCGGGAGCTTCTGCGCCGCTTTTACCTGAACGAAGGGTATGCCGATTTCCGGGTTATGTCGGCGGTGGCGGAATTGACGCCGGACCGCTCGGATTTCTTTATTACCTTCACCATTGATGAAGGGCCGCGATATAAATTCGGCGTCGTGGATGTCGACGTCAAACTTCGTGATCTGGATCCTGAAGCGGTTAAAGAGCGGATGGAGATCGCGCAGGACGACTGGTATGAGGTAGATGCAATCGATGAAACCGTTGACGGTATCTCTGAATCCGTCGGCACGCTCGGATATGCATTCGTTGATGTGCGCCCACGGCTGAACCGCGACCAGGAAAATCACACAATTGACGTGACCTTCGAAGTCAATGAAGGGCCGCGTGTTTTCGTTGAACGCATCGATATCGGTGGTAACGTTCGGACCACTGATGAGGTTATCCGGCGCGAGTTCCGCCTCGTCGAAGGCGACGCCTTCAATGCCGCCAAGCTTGGGCGTTCACGCCAACGCATTCAAAACCTGGGATTTTTCGGCAAGGTTCGTGTCGCCAGGGTACCCGGGAGCGCACCCGATAAAACGGTGATCGAAGTCGAGGTCGAGGAAAAGTCCACCGGTGCGCTTACTTTCGGCGCAGGGTTCTCCACGTCTCAGGGACCGCTTGGCGATATCACCATACGCGAGCGCAATTTGCTGGGTAAGGGCTATGATGCGAAGTTGAGCTTCACTCTGGCCGGCACTGGCAGCGAACTCGATTTTTCATTTACCGACCCCTATTTCATGGGGCGCGAGATTGCGGCGGGCGTGGATCTCTTCCTCGTCAATCAGGATCTGCAGGACACGCAGTCTCATGATATCGAAGAGAAGGGCTTTGCCTTACGCGCCAGTTACCCGTTAACCGAAGATATCCGACAAGGGTATCGGTATACGTTCAAGGTATCGGAAGTAACCGACGTGGACAGTTCGGCTTCTCGGTTCATCAGGGCGGCGGAAGGCGAGGAGACACTTTCACAGGTCGGGCACTTCATCACCTACGATACGCGGGACAACCGCTTTTCCCCGAATGAAGGTTGGTATGCGGGGTTTTCCAACGATATTGCAGGACTCGGTGGGTCAAAGGCTTTTTTCCGAAATCGGCTCCAATTGGCAAAATTCTTTGAGATCGAGAAAGATTGGGTGCTGCAAGTCAGCGGGACCGCAGGTTCAATCGTCGGGTTGGGGCAGGATGTCGATTTGTCCGACCGCTTCTTTATCGGTGGTGATACCTTGCGAGGCTTCGAGACGGCCGGCGTCGGTCCGCGTGACAGCACGACCGACGACGCACTGGGTGGCGAGCTCTATTACACCGGGAAGGTTCAAATGCGTTTCCCATTGGGATTCCCCCAGGAAATCCCTGTTAACGGACGGGTGTTCACGGATTTCGGCGGGCTTACGGAACTCAGCGATACCGGTACTGAGGTCCAGGATACGGGGAGTCTTCGGGCAGCCAGTGGTGTTGGTTTCACGTGGCGGTCCAATTTTGGTCCCATCGGATTGGATTTAGGGTTCCCGTGGTTGAAGGAAGATTTCGACCGTGAAGAGACAATTCGGGTCAATTTCGGAACAAGGTTCTAATCGAATGGTATTTTCCAGGTATTTGCGATTGGCGTTGGTTTCGCTGTTGGCCGTTTTTGTTATCAGCGCTCCGGCTCTCTCTCAGGAGAAAACGGCTGATGCATCGACGCTTCGCATCGCGGTCATCAATCTGCAGAAAATCAATAACGAGGCGGTTGTTTTCAAAAATATCAGAAAGCAGCTTGAGGAGTATCGGTCGTCGTTACAGGGCCTGATTCAGGCTGAAGAGGACGAACTTCGCAAGGCGGATCGGGAACTGGCGCGCAAACGCGCGATCGTCTCGGCGGAAGCTTATGCGCAGGAACGCCGCAAATTTGAAAAACGCGTCGTCGACTTCCAGCGCCAGGTGCAGAAACGCAAGCAAAGCATGAACGAAGTTCGTTCGAAGGCTATGGTGGAGGCGAACAAGGCGGTTGGTGGGGTGGTCGCCAACTTTGCCGCGCAAAACAAAATTTCGATGATATTGCGAACCGACACGGTGGCCTTCTTTTCCAAAAAGATGGATATCACCGATATTATTGTTACGGCTCTCAACGAGTCCGTAACGACCGTAAAGGTTCCGGAGCCGAAAGAATAAACAATGGCGGATTCACGTTTTTTTGCCGTTTCCGGTCCCTTCACGCTTGCCCAACTGGCCGAGATTTCGGGTGCGGAAATCGGCGGGGACGGCGATCCGGATATGAAATTCTCCGACGTTTCGGCGCTTGAAACCGCAGCGAAAACCGATGTGAGTTTTCTTGACAACAAACGCTATGTCGATGCGTTTGCGCAAAGTGGCGCGGGCGTGTGTCTGGTGCATCCCAGCTTGGCCGAAAAAGCGCCGAAGGGAATGGCGTTGCTGCTGTCGAAGGACCCTTACCGGGCCTACGCAAAAGTCGCTCAGGCCTTTTATCCAAACGCTGAAAATCTCGGTGATGTTTCGTCCCACGCGGTGGTTGATCCGACGGCGCAGCTGGGCGACGGGTGTGTTATTGAGCCGGGAGCCGTTGTCGGGGCCGGCGTTAGCATTGGGGCGCGCTGCCGTATTGGCGCGAACGCCGTGATCGGAACCGGCGTGGAGATTGGCGACGATTGCGTCATCGGGCCTTGCGCATCGTTGACCCACAGCGTGGTGGGAAAGCGCGTAATTATCCACGCAGGCGTTCGCGCGGGGCAGGACGGCTTCGGGTTTGCGTTGGGGCCGCAGGGGCACGAAAAGGTGCCGCAGCTGGGCCGTGTTATCATTGGTGACGACGTCGAAATCGGCGCCAATACGACCATCGACCGCGGGGCGGGGCCCGATACAGTCATTGGGGCCGGCACCAAGATCGACAATCTCGTGCAGATCGCCCACAACGTCGAATTGGGCCGCGGGTGCATCGTGGTCTCCCAGGTCGGAATTTCCGGCAGCACGAAAGTGGGGGATTTTGCCATGATGGGCGGGCAAGCCGGTTTGACGGGGCATCTGAAAATTGGGACCGGAGCAAAGATTGCAGCGCAAAGCGGCGTCATGCGCGATGTTGAACCCGGCGCGACGGTTGCGGGCTCGCCCGCATTGCCAGCCCGCGAACACTGGCGGCAAATTGCAACATTGGCCGGACTGTCTAAGAAAAAGGGACGGGGAACTGAATAATGGGTGCAGAGGCGACGATTTCAGAAGGAATTTCCGTGGACATTAATCGGATCATGGAAATGATCCCGCACAGGTATCCGTTTTTGATGATCGACCGCGTTGTCGAGATCGTTGCGGATGTCGGCGCCGTTGGCGTAAAAAATGTCACCATGAACGAGCCGTTTTTTCCGGGACATTTTCCGAGCCGCCCCGTAATGCCGGGCGTTCTGATGATCGAAGCCATGGCGCAAACGGCGGCCGTGCTGGTGGTTGAAACGCTGGGCGCGGAATCCGAAGGAAAGCTGGTTTACTTCATGACCGTCGATAACGCGCGTTTTCGTAAGCCGGTCGTGCCGGGCGATACCCTGCATATCCACATTACCAAGCAACGCAACCGGCGAAACGTGTGGAAATTCAAGGGCGAAGTAAAGGTTGACGACACCCTTGTCGCAGAGGCGACATTCGCGGCCATGATTGTGGATGGCTAAATGAGCGCGATACACCCCACGGCGATTATCGCCGAAGGCGCCCAACTGGGAAAAGACGTTTCCGTCGGGCCATATTGCTGTGTTGGCGAGAACGTCGTGCTTGATGACGGCGTCACCCTGTTTTCCCACGTGGTGGTCGAGGGAAGGACGCATGTCGGTGCCGAGACCCGGATTTTCCCCTTTGCCTCCATCGGTCACATTCCGCAGGATTTAAAATATGCGGGCGAGCCGTCGCGGCTTGAAATCGGGCGCGGCAATGTGATCCGCGAGAACGTAACCATGAACCCGGGGACCGAGGGCGGCGGGATGCTGACGAAGGTTGGCGATAACTGTCTTTTTATGGTGGGTTCCCACGTCGCGCATGATTGCCAGGTCGGGGATCATGCCATTTTGGCCAACAATGCCACTCTTGCCGGTCATGTCGAGGTTGGCGAATGGGCCATTCTTGGCGGTCTTTCCGCCGTACATCAGTTCGTGCGTATCGGAAAACACTCCATGGTCGGCGGAATGTCGGGTGTCGAGAACGATGTTATCCCCTACGGTTCGGTGGTTGGAAACCGGGCGCGCCTTTCGGGCCTGAATCTCATCGGTCTCAGGCGGCGGGGGCTTTCGCGCGAGGTGATTCATGATCTCAGAAGCGCCTACCGGCTTCTCTTTGCGCAAGAAGGCACCCTGGGCGAGAGGATGGATGTGGTTTCCGAGATGTTCAAGGACAACGAACCGGTGATGGAAATCACCAACTTTATCCAGGTCGACTCGTCGCGGGCCATCTGTCAGCCCGGCGCGGATGATGGCGCGTAAACTTGGCTTGCTGGCTGGCGGAGGCGCCCTGCCGGGGTTAATCGTCAGTCATTGCGTACAGTCCGGGCGGCCGTTCTTTGTCGTCGCGTTGGAAGGCCAGTGCGATCCGGGGCTTACGGCCCCAATTGCCGGGCAACAAATCCCCCATGTCAGTTTGCGTATTGGTGCTGCCGGAACGGCTGTCAAACACCTGCGCCGCGAGGGCGTTGAAGAATTGATCATGGCCGGAACCATTCGTCGGCCAACCCTGTTCCAACTGCGGCCCGATCTTTGGACCCTGCGCTTTTTGCTCCGCACCGGCGGTCTGGGTGGGGGGGATGACAAAATTCTGACGGCATTGGTGGGCGCGCTTGAAGGTGAGGGGTTTTCGGTCGTTGGACCGGAACGCGTATTGCCCGATCTTCTGGCTCCCTCCGGGGTATTTGGATCAGTTCACCCCGATGAAGCGGCCATGAAAGACATTTCGGCGGGAATATCGGCGGCTCTGGATTTGGGGGCCAGGGACATCGGCCAAGCCACCATCGTCAGGGACGGCGTGGTCGTCGCACTTGAATCGTCCGCCGGAACAGATGCTATGTTGGCTGCGTGTGCGCATGCGCCCCCCGAGGTGTCGTCTGGGGTATTGGTGAAGGTCGCGAAACCAGGTCAGGAACGCCGGGCCGATTTGCCGACCATTGGTGTTGAAACGGTTCGCGGGGCCAAGGAGGCGGGTTTGCGCGGAATAGCCGTCGAATCGGGCGGTGCTATTGTCGTCGGCATGAAAGAGGTCGTTGCCGAAGCCGACGCCAGGGGCTTGTTCGTCATGGGCGTTCATGTAGACGGGGAATAACGAGAATGACCCGTACAGAGCCGGATGCCGATCTTCTGATCTTTCTTGTTGCGGGCGAAGCTTCGGGTGATGCCCTGGCAGCGCGCATGATGGCATCGCTCAGCGAGCAAACAGGTGGTGCGGTACGCTTTGCCGGCGTGGGAGGCCCGCGAATGGCCGAGCAGGGGTTGGAAAGCCTGTTTCCCATGGAAGAGTTGTCGGTGATGGGGCTGGCCGAAGTGCTGCCCAGGCTGCCGCAACTGATAAGGCGTTTGAAGGAAACGGAAAGGGCGGTTCGCCGCCTTCAGCCATCCGCGCTGGTAACCGTGGACTCGCCGGATTTCAGTTTTCGTCTTGCCAAACGGCTGCGCGGGCAGGGGTTCCCTCTCATTCACTACGTTGCCCCCACCGTATGGGCCTGGCGCCCGGGGCGAGCCCGGAAAATAGCGCATTTTCTCGATCATCTACTGGCGTTGTTTCCGTTCGAACCGCCGTATTTTGAGCGCGAAGGCCTGTCGTGCAGTTTCGTTGGGCATTCGGTTGTGGAATCGGGTGCGGCCCATGGGGATGGCGATGCGTTTCGCCGGCAAAGAAACATCGCGCCGGATACGCCGCTCGTCTGCGTGCTTCCCGGCAGCCGTCATGGCGAAACATCACGCCTTCTTCCCATATTTGACGAGGCTTTGCGCAAACTGGCGGCGGCGAGACCGGATCTTCGGGTTGTTGTCCCGGTCGCGCCAACGGTTGAAGGCGAGGTCTCGCACGCCATTCAGGATTGGCCGGTTCCCGCGGAAACGGTTACCGGGGAGGCTACGAAGTTCGATGCGTTCGCGGCGGCCGATGTCGCCATTGCGGCCTCGGGCACGGTGTCGCTGGAATTGGCTTTGGCGGGGCTGCCGACGGTTATCGCTTACAAAACGAGCCTGATAACGGCGTGGATTGCGCGCAGGCTAATTCGGGTGCGCTTCGTCAATCTCATCAATATTGTGCTGGATCGCGAAGCCGTTCCCGAGCTTTTGCAGGAAGATTGCCGGGCCGACACCATCGCCGAGGCGGTGGAAACCCTTCTCGGCGACGACGAGGCGGCCAAGGCGCAAATTTCCGCCGCGGCTGCGGCCCTGCAAAGGCTTGGTGCAGGCGGCTCCTCGCCCAGCCATCGCGCCGCCGAGGCGGTGTTGAATGCAATACGGCGCGGGAACTGATCCCCGCGCCGCGTCGCAAAACAATCGAATAACTGCTCAGCGTTTGTCAATAGGCGTGTAGTTGCGTTCCGCTGCGCCCGTAAACAACTGGCGCGGCCGACCGATCCGGGCTTCCGGGTCCGTCAGCATCTCGCCCCACTGGGCAATCCAGCCGACCGTGCGCGCAGTGGCGAACAGTGCCGTGAACATCGACGGCGGGAAGCCCATGGCCCGGTAAATGATGCCCGAATAGAAATCGACGTTGGGATAAAGCTTGTGGCTGATGAAGTAATCGTCCTCCAGCGCGATGCGTTCCAACTCCATAGCCAATTGCAGAAGCGGATCGTCGTGCATTCCCAACTCGTCCAGCACCTCATAGCAGGATTCCTGGATGATCTTGGCTCTCGGATCGTAGTTCTTGTAGACCCGGTGGCCGAAGCCCATCAGGCGGAACGGGTCGTCATGGTCCTTGGCTCTCTTGATGTATTCGGGGATGTGGTCCTTGGTTCCGATCTCGTTCAACATGGTGAGAACCGCTTCGTTGGCGCCGCCATGCGCCGGACCCCAAAGCGAAGCGATACCCGCTGCAATGCAGGCAAACGGATTGGCGCCGCTGGAACCGGCCAGACGTACCGTCGAAGTCGACGCGTTCTGTTCATGATCGGCATGAAGCAAGAACAGACGATCCAGCGCTTTGGCCTGCACCTTGGTGACCTTGTAGTCCTCGCAGGGTGTTGCGAAGGTCATGTGCAGAAGGTTTTCGGTGTAGCCGTAATCGTTTTTTGGATAAACGAAAGGCTGGCCCTGCGAATACTTGTAGGCATGAGCCGCGATGGTCGGCATCTTGGAGATCAGCCGGTAAGAGGCTATGCGCCGGTCCTCAGGGTCGGACATGTCCAGGTGGTCGTGATAAAAGGCCGACAGGGCCCCGACGACGCCGCACATAACGGCCATGGGGTGCGAATCGCGCCTGAATCCCCTGAAGAAGGTAATGATCTGTTCGTTCAGCAGGGTGTGGTGCGAAATCGAATACTGAAACTTGTCGTACTCCGCCTGGGTTGGCAATTCGCCCCACAGGATCAAGTAGGCGACCTCCAGGAAATTGGAGCTCTCTGCAAGCTGTTGAATGGGATAGCCGCGGTATTGAAGAATTCCCTCTTCGCCATCGATGTAGGTGATCTTGGACGAGCAGCTGCCCGTGGATCCATAACCGGGATCATAGGTGAAATACCCGAGTTCACCGTATACCTTGCGGACGTCGACCACATCGGGCCCGATGGTTCCGCTCAGGACCGGAAGTTCCATGCTTTTCCCTGTTTCATTGTCGGTCAGGGTTAGCGTTCTGGTGGTGGCGCTCATACAATTTCCCCCTTATCAATATAATTGATTTTCTAAACATATCCGCGGGCCGAACGACCCGAATATGCTGATTATTTGGTTGGTTGGGGGCTGAGGTTCAATGGGTTACGGTCAATTTTGACCCAACACATCGTCCAATCGTGCCACGGTTTCTTCCTGTCCGAGCACTTCCATTACGGAAAAAATCGGAGGTGAAACATTTGTGCCGGTCAGCGCCGCCCTGATCGGTTGCGCAACCTTCCCTAGTTTCAATTCCTCGCGTTCCGCAAAGCTCCTGGCAAGTTCCTCCAGCGTCCCCGACGTCCACTCCGAATGCGAAGCATATTCATTACGTAGTTTAGCCAAATTTTGCCGTGCTGTCTCGTCCAGAATTTTTTCCGCCTTTGGCGTCAGGGGCATGGGGCGGCTGCGCGCGTAGAAAACCGCGCTCTCGGCCAGTTCAATAATGGTCTTCGCGCGTTCCTTTAAATTGGGCATTCCGGCCAGAATTCGCGCTTCGGATTCGCTGGCGATCTCGCCCTCGAGAATCGTCTCAATCTGCGGCATGATCAGATCGGTAAGCCGTTTATCGTCCGCCTGACGAATGTAGTGGCCGTTAAGGTTATTCAGTTTCGCCACATCAAAACGGGCCGGCGAGCGGACCACGTCAACGAAGTCGAACCATTCGATGGCCTGTGCGTCGCTGATAATTTCGTCGTCGCCGTGCCCCCAACTCAGGCGCAGAAGATAATTGCGCATGGCTTCGGGCAGGAATCCCATGTCGCGATACAGGTGCACGGCCACCGCGCCGTGGCGTTTGGACAGCTTTTTGCCGTCCGGCCCGTGCATCAGTGGCATGTGGGCGAATATGGGCGGTTCCCACCCCAGCGCGTTGTAAATCTGGGTTTGGCGGAAGGCGTTGGTCAGGTGATCGTCGCCGCGCAAGGCATGAGTGACATCCATATCGTGGTCATCGACCACCACGGCCAGCATGTAGGTGGGCGTGCCGTCGCCACGCAATAGCACCATATCGTCCATCTGGTCGTTGGCGACGCGCACCGTGCCCTGGATAAGATCGGCTATGACCGTTTCGCCTTCCTGCGGCGCTTTCAGGCGAATGGTGGGGCTGACCCCGGCAGGTGCTTCAGATGGATCACGGTCGCGCCAACGGCCGTCATAGCGCATGGGACGGCCTTCGGCCTTGGCGTTTTCGCGCATTTCCGCCAGTTCTTCCGGCGTGCAGTAGCAGCGGTAGGCCGCACCTGCGGCGACCAGTTGCTCGGCTACTTCGGCATGGCGTTCAACCCTGGAAAACTGCGAGATGACATCGCCGTCCCAATCCAGTCCCAACCATTTCAGGCCGTCCAGAATGGCGTCCACCGCCTCGTCCGTGGAGCGCGCGCGGTCGGTATCCTCGACGCGCAAAAGGAATTTGCCGCCATGGTGGCGGGCATAAAGCCAATTGAACAGCGCGGTGTGCGCACCGCCGAGATGAAGGAAGCCGGTGGGTGAGGGCGCGAATCTGGTGACGACGGTCATGATCTCATTTGCTACTGTGGTTAAAAGGGCGGCGGACATGTAGCACATTGAAGGGGTGCTTTGAAGGAATGAACGACACAAGCATCCGACAATCGGTATTCGGCACCTATTTTGCCGCCGAACGCGAGCGCTGGGTGCTGTGGCTGCCGGTGTTTCTGGGTGTTGGAATCGCCGCCTATTTCACGCTTCCGGACGAACCGCCCATTTGGTTGGGCGCGGTGGTTTTGGCGGGAATCATTATTCCCGGCGTGGTATTTCGCGGGCGCATCGGCCTGCGCCTGTTCTTCATCGCGCTTGCCGCGGTGGCTCTGGGGTTTAGCGTAGCCCAGTTTCGCACGGCCATGGTGGCTGCTCCGATCCTGGAAAAGAGGATTGGTTCGGCCACCGTCGAAGGGCGCGTCATTTTCGTCGAACCCAACGGCAAGGGCCGCCGCATCCTGCTGGACGAACTTCATATCAGCCGCATCGCCGCCGAACGGACACCAAAAAAAGCACGCATCCGCATGAGCGCCAAAGGACCCCGATTGCGCCCGGGAGATCGCATGCGGGTTCGTGCAGGTCTTTCGCCGCCGCCGCCGCCGGTGGCGCCCGGAGCCTTCGATTTTCAGCGCCAGTCGTTTTTCCGGGGGTTGGGTGCGGTCGGCTTTGCTTATGGCCCGCCTACGATCATGGCGGACAACGGAGCCTCTTCGAGCAAGCCCGGGTTTCTTTTGGTTCTCGCCGATGCGCGTTTGGCGATCGGTGAAAGGGTCATGAACGGACTGGGCGGAACCAACGGGGCGCTGGCTCGCGCGCTGATGACCGGCGAACGGGGGGCCATTCCCCAATCGGTGCTGGCGGCCATGCGTGATTCGGGAATGGCCCACCTGCTGGCCATTTCGGGCCTTCATATCGGCCTTGTGGCGGGCATTCTGTTCGTTGGTATTCGTGCCGGCCTGGCGCTGATTCCGGCCATCGCCTTACGTTTTCCCATCAAAAAGGCGGCCGCCGTGCTGGGCATTATGGGGGCGTTGGCCTATGCGCTGATCGCGGGCGCGACGGTTCCCACCCAGCGGGCGTTCCTGATGGTTGGACTGGTGTTGCTGGCGGTGGTGCTGGATCGCCGGGGCCTGAGCATCCGCACGGTGGCCTGGGCCGCATTGATTATTCTGCTGGTGCAGCCGGAAAGCCTTTTGGGAGCCAGCTTTCAACTGTCGTTCGCCGCCGTTGTCGGGTTGATCGCATTTTTCGAACGGTTTCGCGACATTGGCCGCGGATCGGGCGGCGAAGCCTACACATGGAACCGCCGATTGCTGCTGTATTTGCTCGGCGTGGGCTTAAGCACGCTGGTCGCGGGCAGTGTAACCGGTCCTTTCGCGGTCTTTCACTTCAACCGTTTCGCCGTGTTCGGGCTGGCCGCGAACTTGGGTGCGGTGCCGTTGACCGCCCTTTGGATCATGCCGTGGGCGGTAATCGCGTTCGTTCTGATGCCGCTGGGTCTGGAAGGGCTGGCCCTTGTTCCCATGGGCTGGGGGGTCGGTGCGGTGATTGGCATTGCAGAGACGATCGCGGCCTGGCCGGGGGCCGTCACCCTGTTGCCCGCCATGCCGGTATGGGGAATTGTCAGCATTGCGCTGGGCGGCCTGTGGTTGGCTCTGTGGCGCCAATCGTGGCGCTACTTCGGACTGGCTCCCGTCGCTCTGGGTCTGGCGACGCTTTGGTTTCCCGACAGCCCCGACATTCTGATAGATGATCGCGGCGAACTTCTGGCGGCGCGCATGGCCGATGGAAAATTGGCCGTATCGACCCTTCGCAAGGGCCGTTTCGACCGTGAAATCTGGCTGCGCCGGTCCGGTCAGGCAAATGGCGCGAAATCGTGGCCCCGCGAAGGGGAAAGCGTGGGCGGGCGGCTGGCGTGCGATTCCCTGGGCTGCATCTATCGGGCCAAAGGAAAGGTCGTTGCCCTGGTGCGTGGCGAAGGCGCGCTGGCCGAAGATTGCCGAAACGCCGACGCCCTCGTAAGTGCGGTGCCGGTCGGAAAAAACTGTCCGTCGGCCAAGGTGGTGATCGACCGTTTCGATTTGTGGCGAGAGGGCGCTCACGCCCTGTGGCTGGACGACGGAATTTTCCGCGTACAAAGCGTGGGCGGCAGCCGCGGCCACCGCCCATGGGTATTACGTCCGAAAGCAAAGTCCAAGTGACTCCGCAGAACGGTTCCTAATACTTGCGGATCAAGCCCACCAGTTTGCCCTGCACCTGCACCTGATCGGGGCCGAATATGCGGGTTTCATAGCTTTGGTTGGCGGGCTCCAGGGCAATGGAATCGCCACGCTTGCGCAGGCGTTTCAGGGTCACCTCGGTATCTTCCACCAGGGCCACGACGATGGTGCCGTTTTCCGCCGTGTTGCAGCGTTCCAACACGACCGTATCGCCGTCGTTAATTCCGGCGTCGATCATGGAATCGCCGTCGACATAAAGCGCGTAGTGTTCGCCGCTGCCCAAAAGCGAGGCGGGAACGTCAACGGTGTTGGTATTGTCCGAAACGGCCTCGATGGGCAAACCGGCGGCGATTTGACCGTATAGCGGCAACTCAACCGCTTCGGCTGCGGGGTGGGCTACGGCGGCGGGCGGGCGCTTGAAATCGCCCTTGATGATGCTGGGCGAAAATTCGGACTGTGCGTCGCGCAAACCCTTGCCGGGCAAAGTCTTACCCTGCGCTGCCATGTTCTCGGCCAGCCTGAGGACTTCAAGGGCGCGGGCGCGGTGGGGCAGGTGGCGGATAAAGCCGCGTTCCTCCAACCCAGTGATCAGGCGGTGGATACCCGACTTGGAGCGCAAACCCAGCGCTTCCTTCATTTCCTCAAACGACGGCGACACGCCCTTGGTGTTGAGGGTGTCGGTAATAAACACCAAAAGTTCGTATTGTTTCCTCGTCAACATGGTTCGGCTCCCGCCAAGTGGTTCGTGTTCCAAGTTCTTGGCACAAGATTTGGAACAAAAAGCAAACGCCGACACATGTTCTAGTTTAGTTCCGAGCGCGCGTCAAGGCTTAAAGCACAATGATCTCTACCGTATCACCTGCTTTTGACGCCGCCGCGTGGGGCGGGCGGATGACCAGACAGTCGGCGGCGGCGAAGCGGGCCATCATGGCGCTGTCCTGGGCATCAAACGGCGTCGCCGTGCGCCGGCCGGCGTCATCGTTGGAAAGAGCCGCGCGCAGATAATCCTGGCGCTGATCGTTGGCGGGCACATCGCAGCCCAGCAGCGCCGTTTCGCCTGACCCGTCGCTTTGCGCGACGCCAAGCATGATATTCATGGCCGGGCGCAGGAACATCACCGCCGTGACGCCCGCCGAAACCGGATTGCCGGGCAGGCCCAGAACCGGAACGCGGCCCAGTTGGCCGAAAATGAGCGGTTTTCCCGGGCGCATGGCGACGCGGAAGAAGTTAAGATCGAACCCTTCGCCGTCGAGAACCCGGCGCACCAGATCATGATCGCCCACTGACGCCCCGCCGATGGTGATCAGAAGGTCCGAGCCCTTGGCCCCATCCAGCATGCGGCGCAGGGAATCTTCCGAATCCCGTGCAATCCCCAAATTGATGGGATCGCCGCCCAGTTCACGCACGTAAGCCGCGATGGACAGGCTGTTCGAACTGATGATCTGGCTGGCGCCCACGGCTTCGCCCGGCATGACCAGTTCGTCGCCGGTGGCCAGAATAGCGACGCGCGGTTTGCGCCGCACCGTCAGCCACGGCACGTTCATGGCCGCCGCCAGGCCGATATGGCGTCCGCTCATGACCGTCCCGGCCGAAAGCAGAACATCGCCTTGCGCGAAATCCATTCCCTTGGGCCGCACCCACCGGCCGGGCCGGGCGGCTTCATTCATGGTGACGGCGTCGCCTTCCACGGTCGTATCTTCCTGAATGACGATGGCATCGGCCCCCGCGGGAACAGGCGCGCCGGTAAAGATACGCGCGCATTGGCCAGGGCCGACGGTTCCTTCGAAAGCGCAACCTGCGGCGGATTCACCAATACGGTTCAGTGTCGCGGGCACGTCGGCCACGTCGGCGGAGCGCACGGCGTATCCGTCCATGGCGGACACATCTGCAAACGGGCTGTCCAGACGCGCTTGCACGTCCTCGGCCAGCACGCGACCAAGAGCGTCGGCGACGCTGATGCGTTCGGTGGAAAGGGGGGTAAATCCGGAAGAAACGGCGGCAACGGCTTCGGCGACGGAGATCATTTGCTATTTGGCCTCAAAAACGCCGGATTTTCCTCCGGCTTTGTGAACAACGCGGATATCTACGATGCGCATGCCGCGATCCACGGCCTTGCACATGTCATAGACGGTCAACGCGGCGACGGATACGGCGGTCAGGGCTTCCATTTCGACCCCCGTGCGCCCCTGCATGCGGCAGGTGGCGGTGATATCCACGGCGTTTCGGTCGGTATCGCAGATCAGTTCCAGTTTCACTGCATCCAGCGGCAACGGATGGCACAGCGGGATCAAATCGGCGGTTCGCTTGGCCCCCATGATGCCGGCCAGTTGCGCAACCGAAAGCACGTCGCCTTTCTTGACGCCCCCTTGCGTGATCAGGCGCATGGTTTCGGCCTGCATAAGGACCGAGCCCTTGGCGCTGGCCGTGCGTTCGGTGGTGGCTTTTGCCGAAACATCGACCATGCGGGCGTTGCCCTCGCCGTCGAAATGGGTGAATTCAGCCATTCTCGTCTCCCAGAAGCGCGCGGGTGGCGGCTTCAACATCGTTTTGCCGCATCAGCGATTCACCGACCAGGAAGCACCCGGCCCCGACCTTTGCCATGCGTTGCAGGTCTTTGGTCTCAGAAATCCCGCTTTCACAAACGAGGATACGGTCTTGCGGAACCCGTGCCGCCAACTTCTCGGTGGTTGCCAGATCCACATCCAGGGTCTTCAGATTGCGATTGTTGACGCCCAGCAGCCGCCCGTCGATGCCCAGCGCGCGCTCCAGTTCGGCCTCATTGTGAACTTCAATCAGCGCGTCCATCCCGTATTCGGACGCCGCCGCCGCCAACTCAGTTGCTTGACCGTCACCAATAGCCGCCATGATGATCAAAATGCAGTCCGCCCCCAGCGCCCGAGCCTCGACCACCTGATAGGGTTCCAGCATGAAGTCCTTGCGCAGCACCGGCAACCCGCAGGCCTTGCGGGCCTGAGTTAGGTATTCGTCGGCGCCCTGAAAATATGGCGTGTCGGTCAGAACGGATAAACACGATGCCCCGCCTGCTTCGTAAGCGCGGGCCAATGCGGCGGGATCGAAATCCTCACGGATCAGCCCCTTGGACGGCGAGGCCTTCTTGATTTCCGCGATCAGCCCATAGCCGCCGTTGGCGAGCGATCCGGCCAGCTTGTCGGCGAAACGCCGCACAGGTACGGCTTGCTTGGCTGCCTGAACGATGGCCCCCATATGCCGCTCGGCCTTCATTCGGGCGACGTGGGCGCGTTTGTCGGCGCAGATGCGCTTAAGAACGTCGCTCATGCGCCCGTCTCATTGGTGATGGCGATCAGTTTGTCCAGTGCCGCCGCACCACGGCCTGAATCAATAGACTCGCTTGCCAATGCCGCACCTTCCTGCAGATCGGATGCTTTTCCGGCGACAACGAGAGACGCCGCGGCATTGAAGACCACCACATCCCGCAGCGGGCCGCTTTCGCCGCCCAGAACGCCGTGCATCATGGCCGCATTTTCCTGCGCGTCGCCGCCGTTCAGATCGGATGGCTTGGCAATCTGCAGCCCCGCATCGGCGGGTGAAACCTCGAAGGTTCTGATCTCGCCGTTCTTGAGTTCGGCCACGTAGGTCGGTCCGGTGGTGGTCAGCTCGTCCAGTCCGTCGGACCCATGCACGACCCAGGCGGCCTCGCTGCCCAGATTAGCCAACGTGCGGGTCATGGGTTCGATCCATTTGCGGTCGAACGCGCCGGTGAACTGGCGTTTGACGCCGGCCGGGTTGGATAGCGGCCCCAGAATGTTAAAAATCGTGCGCACGCCCATCTCGCCGCGCGCGCCCATGACATGGCGCATGGCGCTGTGATGGCGCGGGGCCATAAGAAAGCAGATACCGGCCTCGAACACGGATCGCTGAACCAGGGCCATGTCGGCGTCCAGATTGACACCCAGGGCCAGCAAAACATCCGCAGCGCCCGCTTTGGACGACACCGCCCGGTTGCCGTGCTTGGCCACCGGAACGCCCGCTCCGGCGACCACAAACGCCGTGGCCGTTGAAATATTGAACGTGCCCTTGGCGTCACCGCCGGTGCCGACGATATCCATGGCATCGGCGGGGGCCTCGATCATCAGGGCCTTGGCGCGCATGGTTCGCACCGCGCCGGTAATTTCCTCGACCGTTTCGCCGCGCACCCGCAAGGCCATCAGGAATGCGCCGATCTGCGACGGTGTAGCGTCGCCCGACATGATGATGCCGAATGCGCGTTCGGCCTCGGCTTCGTCAAGCGGCAGCCCGTCGGCGACTTTGGCAAGCAGTGTTTTCATGCTGCAACCTTCCAATCCTTCGACAGGTTGAGGAAATTCTCCAGAATTTTGTGGCCGTTCTCGGACGCGATGCTTTCCGGGTGGAACTGAACGCCGAAGATGGGCAGCGTCTTGTGGGCCAGCCCCTGAATGACACCGTCCTCGCTCTCGGCGGTGATGTCCAGGCAATCGGGCAGATCGTCGCGGCCGACCATCAACGAATGATAGCGGGTGGCGGGGAAGGGGGACGGGATACCCTCGAAAATACCTTTTCCCATATGGTTGATCTGGCTCAGTTTGCCGTGCATGGGCACCGGCGCGCGCAGCACCGTTCCGCCGAAATGCTGGCCGATGCACTGATGGCCCAGGCAAACCCCCATGATCGGAACCTTGCCCTTGGCCTCGCCGATCAGATCCAGACAGATACCTGCCCGGTCCGGATCACACGGCCCCGGTGAAATGACGATACCATCCGGGTTCAATCCCACGGCCTCGGCGGGCGTAATCGCATCATTGCGTCGCACCTCAACCTCCGCCCCCAGTTCCCCCAGGTAATGCAAAAGGTTGTAGGTGAAGCTATCGTAGTTATCAATTAGCAGATACATTTCAAAGCATTACCGATGTTTATTAAACAATTAGATTATCGTTTGGCAGGTTGCTAACGTCAGAATTCCCCAAGAGGGTCCAACAATGCAACCCAGCCTGCGAAGCGTCAAGCCCGGCGGCGCTTCGGCCTTTGTCCCGGAAAGCCATGGGAAATGCCGGTTTCCTCGGTTGAGGAATGACGATAGGATTGCTACGACGTGGAATTATCCGAGGTATGCTCGCCAAATGTTCAAACTCCTGCGTTATTTCTCAATTACCAGCCTGGCAACCGTGTTGGTGACGGCGGTTATTATGAGTTACTGGTATCAGCAGGAGTCGACAGACAACCTCATTGAGGATGCGGAAGGCGCTAACATTACATTGGCGGGGGTGTTCGCCAACGAGATTTGGTCTCTTTTTGGGCCCCGCATTGTCTCGGTCTCGGGGCTCGACGGAACGGCCTTGCTGGCAAGACCGGAAACGGAGGAACTTCGCAAAGTCCTGGAGACGATGACCTTTGGCCTGCCGATCTTGAAAGTGAAAATCTACGATCTCAAGGGGCTCACCGTGTTTTCCTCTGAGAAAGGCGAGATCGGAAAGATCAAAAGAAATAACTTGGGATTCTTCGCGGCGGCGCGCGAAGGAAAGCCCTCCAGCGAACTGGTTCACAAGGGGAAATTCAGCGCCTTTTCCGGCGAGGTCTTTAACCGCGACCTGGTCGAAACTTATGTCCCTATCCGGCCCGGCGGAGGAGCGGTCGAGGCTGTCTTTGAGGTTTATTCCGATGTGACGCCCTTGACCTCGCGGGTTAACCAGACACAGATGAGGTTGGTTTTTGGTCTGCTCGTTGCCTTTGCTCTGCTTTACAGCGTCTTGTTTTTGGTCATCCGCCGGGCCGACCGTCTTCTCAAGTATCAACATAAACAGATCGCGGAAGCTCTGCGCGTTTCCGAGACGGGTCGTCGCCACGTTCAGATCTCGTTGGAAGAAAGCGAGGAGCAGTTCCGGGCGGCAGCAGAAACCGCGAACGATGCCATTATCTCGGCGGACGACAAAGGGGCAATTATCTACTGGAACAAAGCAGCGGAACGAATTTTCGGCTTCACAAAGCGTGAGATTGTCGGTCATCCAGTCACCAGATTGATACCAAAATCGTTGCGTTTCCGGCACACGAGTGGCTACCAGCGGGCCAGCGCGGAGGGGGAGTTACGGTTGCGCGGTGTTGCGACGGAAGTTACCGCGCGGCGCAAGGATGGAAGCGACGTGCCGGTGGAACTCTCATTGTCGCATTGGCAGGTAAGTGGCCAAAAGTACTTCACCGCCATCATCCGCGATATCACAGAGCGAAGACAATCTGAGAATTCCCTCCGCCGCGCTCAAAAAATGGAAGCCGTTGGGCAGTTAACCGGCGGAATTGCCCATGATTTCAACAATATGCTGGGTGTGATCATGGGCAACCTGGACCTCCTTCGTCACAATGTGGCCGAAGACCCGGAAGCGATGAAGTTTGTTGAAACGGCCTTCAGGGGAACCGAGCGCGGGGCCGCTCTCACAAAAAAGCTACTTAGTTTTTCGCGGGCCGATGGCGCTAATCAAGAATTGACGGATGTGAATGATTCTATCAACGGAATGGAAAACCTTATCGCCAAATCCCTGACGGCAAAGATCTCGGTTGAAACCCAACTCGCCGAAGACCTTTGGACCGTTAATATTGACCCCAGGGATTTCGAGGACACGCTCCTTAATCTATCTCTTAACGCTCGAGACGCCATACCCCATAGCGGATCCCTGGTGATTGAGACCACCAACAAGATATTGGATGAGCACTATGTCCGACTAAATCCCGGTAGCAGGGCGGGTGAGTTCGTTACGGTGTTGGTCAGTGATACGGGAATTGGCATGACGCCGGAGGTGTTGGATCAGGTTTTCCAACCTTTCTTCACAACCAAGAAACACGGCGAAGGAACCGGGTTGGGACTAAGTATGGTTTATGGTTTCATCCAGCGTTCTAGTGGTCACATTAAGATATATTCTGAGCCCGATAACGGAACAACGGTCCGAATGTATCTGCCTAGGGCAACCCGGAAATCGAACGCGATAGAGGCGACAAAATCCTCGGCGGATGATGACCTCCCGCAGGGCGATGAGACGATCCTGATTGTTGAGGACGAAGAGGACCTGCGCGAAGTGGCCGTTTCCTTCCTGGAGAATTTGGGTTACCTGACCCTTACGGCAACCACCGGCAAGCAGGCATTGGAGGTTCTTCAAGAGGGCCGTCAAGTCGATCTGTTGTTCAGTGACATTGTGTTGCCGGGCGGTATGGAAGGCTATGATCTTGCCGAAAACGTGGCTAAAAGCCACCCTGGTCTCAAGATCCTGTTGACCACCGGGTTTACGGCCAGGAGAGAAATGGCCGTCAAGGGCGACTTAGCCTTGTTTTCCAAATTGTCCGCCGAGTTGTTAAGCAAGCCATATAGCCAGCTTGAACTCGCTTCGGCTGTGCGCCGGACTCTGGACGGGCAACCCTGATCTTGGCGCTGACAGCCATGGCCGTGGTGGCGGATGACTTTCCGTCTTGTTTCGTGGTAGGTTCCGCCGAACTTTGTTTCCAGACCAATTCGAAAAAAATGAGGGGACACCAATGCTGAGCGCGGCGATTGTTGAGATGCTGAATGAGCAGATCAATCTTGAGTTCTATTCGTCTAATCTTTACCTGCAAATGGGTGCGTGGTGCGATCAGGAAGGGCTTGAGGGGGGCGCTGCATTCCTGAGCGGGCACGCCGAAGAAGAACGCAGCCATATGACCCGGCTGTGGGGGTATGTGAGCGAATCGGGCGGCCTGCCGAAACTAGGCGCGATCGCCGAACCTACTTCTGAGTTTGAATCCATCAAGGATTTGTTCGACCAGGTTTTCGAGCACGAAGTCTATGTTACCTCGCGCATCAACGCGCTGGTTCAGGCGGCTTTTGACGAAAAAGACATGACCACCTTCAATTTCCTGCAGTGGTACATTTCCGAGCAGCACGAGGAAGAAGCCCTGTTCCGCTCGGTCCTCGACAAGATCAAGGTCATCGGGATGGAAGGGAAGGGCCTCTATTTCATCGATCAGGAACTCAGCAAACTCGCCGATCAAGCGGCGGCCGCGGAGGCCGAGCCTGTCGCCTGACGCAGTCTGTCACGTTATTGCATGCCGAATGCGGCGCGCTTGGCAACGAGCGCGCCGATTTCGTTTTCATCGAACCCCAGTTCGCGCAGCACCTCGATAGTGTGCTCACCGTGGGCCGGAGCGGGGCGGGTGGCTTCGATGGGCGAAGCGTGCATGTTGATGGGCTCGCGCACGAATTTGTGCGCGCCGCAATAGGCCGAGTCCGCTTTCTGCACGAGATCACCGGCGGCCACCACCGGGTCTTCCAGCGCTTCGGCAAGTGAGCGGATGGGGGCTGCCCAAACGCCCGCCGTTGCCGCCATTTCCAGTGCTTCGGATACCGGCAACGGGGCGAATGCCCTGGCGAGGGCTGCGGCGACCTCGTCACGATGGACCTTGAGGCCGCGCTCATCAAGGTGCGCCTCAATCTCTCCGCGCATGCCCAATAAATCGGCCAGTGCGCCCACCTGCTCGGCCCCGGTAACACTCAACACAAATTCCCCGTCGGCGGCCCTGTAGGCGCCGTAAGGCGCCTTGTGATCGGTGTGGGCAACGCCTGCGGCACTGCGCGGCGGCTGGTAGCCGACGTTCATGATGTAGGACGCCTCCTGCGCCATCATGTGCAGGCTTGAGGCCATCATGTCGGCATGGACCCATTGTCCCTCGCCGGTGGCATCGCGGTGACGCAGTGCGCACAGGACGGCGATCACGTTCATTTGCGACGTGTAGGCATCAGCCACGTAGGTGCCGGTGGGCACGGGCGCCTCGCCTTCGCGTCCGTTAAGCGCGATCATGCCGCTCAGGGCTTGTATCAGGATATCCTGGCCACGTTCGTTTTTGGCCGGGCCGGTCGGGTCGTATCCGGAAATCGAGCAGTAGATGAGCCCTGGGTTCAGTTCACGCAATTCGGGGTAGCCGAAGCCCAGGCGTTCCAATGCGCCGGGCTTGAAGTTCTCGACCAAAACGTCGGCCTGTTTGACCAGGCGCATGGCGACGTCGCGGCCGCCGTCGGACTTGAGGTCGAGAACGATGCCGCGCTGGTTCCGGTTGAGGGTGGCGAAATAGGGGCTGGCTTCGCCAAACGGGCTGTCCATATCGCGCACCAGGGTGCGGTTAAGGTCCTGCCCCGGCGCTTCGACCTTGATCACGTCGGCGCCCAGCGAGCCCAGAAATTGCGCCACCAGCGGCCCCGCCGCAAAGTGCGTGAAAGCCACCACCTTGATACCCGATAGAACACCCATTATTTGCGAATCCCTCCAATTGCATCTGTGTTCGCGCAGCAGTATGCTCCGCCGCGTAATTTTATGCCAGTGAGGGAAACACATGCCTGAATACCGCTCAAGAACCACCACACATGGCCGCAACATGGCCGGCGCGCGCAGCCTCTGGCGCGCAACCGGCATGAAGGATGATGATTTCGGCAAGCCGATCATTGCAGTAGCCAACTCGTTCACTCAGTTTGTGCCCGGTCACGTTCACCTGAAGGACCTGGGGCAGCTTGTGGCGCGCGAGATTGAGAGCGCCGGCGGCGTTGCCAAGGAATTCAACACCATCGCGGTGGATGACGGTATCGCCATGGGCCACGGCGGTATGCTTTACAGCCTGCCGTCCCGTGAAATCATTGCCGATTCAGTGGAATACATGGTCAACGCCCACTGCGCCGATGCGCTGGTGTGCATTTCCAACTGCGACAAGATCACGCCCGGCATGCTGATGGCGGCCATGCGCCTGAACATCCCGGCGGTGTTTGTCTCGGGCGGCCCCATGGAAGCTGGCAAAGTGACCGAAGATGGCGTGGAAAAGCCCATCGATCTGGTTGATGCCATGATCGAGGGCGCCAATCCCAATTCCACCGACGAGAAAGCACTGGCGTACGAAATGGGTTCGTGCCCCACATGCGGATCGTGTTCGGGCATGTTTACGGCCAACTCCATGAACTGTCTGGCCGAGGCCCTTGGCTTTGCGTTGCCCGGCAACGGCAGCCTGGTCGCCACCCATGCCGACCGGCGCGAGCTGTTTGTGGAGGCCGGTCATCTGGCGGTTGAACTGGCCAAGCGTTATTACGAGAAAGACGACGCCTCGGTGCTGCCGCGCAACATCGCCAACGCCAGAAGCTTCAACAACGCCATGACGCTGGATATCGCCATGGGCGGCTCGACCAACACGGTATTGCACATTCTGGCCATTGCGCAGGAAGGCGAGATCGACTTTACGCTCAAGGACATCGACCGCCTGTCGAGGGGAACGCCCAATCTATGCAAGGTGTCGCCCAGCTCGACCTACCATCTGGAAGACGTGCACCGGGCAGGCGGCATCATCGGCATTCTGGGCGAGTTGGACCGGGCGGGGCTGATTGATCGCAGCGTCTCGACGATCCATGCCGAGACCCTGGGCGACGCCCTGGACGCATGGGACATCAAACGGACCGATGACAAAAAGGTCGGCGAATTCTTCCGCGCCGGTCCGGCGGGCGTTTATTCCATCGACGCGTTCAGCCAGTCTACCCGCTACAAGGAACTTGACTTAGGCCGCGAGGACGGCTGCATCCGCGATATCGAGCACGCCTATTCCAAAGATGGCGGGCTGGCGGTTCTTTACGGCAACATCGCCGAAAACGGCGCCATCGTGAAAACCGCGGGCGTTCCGGCGCATATCCTCAAGTTTTCGGGCCCGGCGCGCATTTTTGAAAGCCAGGAAGCGGCCATCGCCGGCATTCTGGGCGGCAAGGTCGTCGAAGGCGACGCGGTCCTGATCCGCTACGAAGGACCCAAGGGCGGACCGGGCATGCAGGAAATGCTCTATCCCACCAGCTACCTGAAATCCATGGGGCTGGGGCAGGCCTGCGCGCTGGTCACCGACGGTCGGTTCTCGGGCGCCACCTCGGGCCTTTCCATCTGCCACCTGTCACCGGAAGCCGCCCAAGGCGGCAATGTCGGGCTGGTTGAGGATGGCGATACCATTGAGATCGATATCCCCAATCGGGTCATCCGCATCGACGTCAGCGACGACGAACTGGCCAAGCGGCGCGCGGCCATGGAAGCCAAGGGGGCCGATGCCTGGCAGCCCGACCGCGAACGCGTCGTCTCCAACGCCCTGAAAGCCTACGCGGCGTTGACGACCAGCGCCGACCGGGGCGCGGTGCGCGACGTCGATCAGCTCAAACGCTAAGTCTCGTTGCGATACCAACGAAAGCGCGGGGTCCCGAGGGGCTCCGCGTTTTTCTATTCGAAGCCCGGCGTTGACTCCTCGTGCATGGGCAGGTGCTCGTCCAGGCAAATCCACGGCAACGCGCTGGAAGTCCAGACATGGGACGCCGGTTCGAAAAACTCGGGCCGGTCCAGCGAGCCGACGGTGATGTCGATATCGTCCGGATAGCGGTCCGTGTGAAAGGTCAGTTGCGATCCGCACTCGGCGCAAAAGGCCCGCTCGCACCCCTCCGACGACGGATACACGGCGGGCGCACCCTTTGACCACGACACATCCGCCATCTTGACCGAAACCCACGTGACCACCGGCGCGCCGCTTGCCCGCCGGCACATGTTGCAATGGCAGTGGGCTGCCTGCGAGACCGGCCCGGTGATGCGGTATCGAACCTCGCCGCAAAGACATCCGCCTTCAAAAACCTCGGTCTCGCTCATGGCCCTTGTTCCCTATATCGCCTCAGCGATGGCCTTGCCCAGGTCGCTGGTGGTTGCCTTGCCGCCCATATCCGGCGTCATGGCGATGCGTTCGCGCAGCACCGTCTCGATGGCCGTGATGATGGCGGCGGCTGCGTCGGCGTGGCCGAAATGATCCAGCATCATGGCGCCCGACCAGATCTGCCCGATGGGATTGGCGATGCCTTGCCCCGCGATGTCCGGGGCCGAGCCATGCACCGGCTCGAACATGGACGGATAGTCGCGTTCCGGATTGATATTGGCCGACGGCGCAATGGCAATGGTGCCGGTGGTTGCCGGGCCCAGATCGGACAGAATGTCGCCGAACAGGTTGGAGCCGACCACCACGTCGAACCAGTGTGGATTGCGCACGAAATGGGCGGTCAGAATGTCGATGTGATACTGATCGGTCTTGGTGCCCGGATACTGCGCCTTCATGGCCTCGAAGCGCTCGTCCCAATAGGGCATGGTGATGGAAATGCCGTTGGACTTGGTGGCGCTGGTCACGTGCTTGGCCTCGCGTGTCTGGGCCAGTTCGAACGCGTATTTCAAAATGCGATCAACGCCGCGGCGCGTGAATACGGTTTCCTGCATGACGATTTCGTCTTCGGTGTCGGCATAAATGCGCCCGCCCGAATTGGAATATTCGCCCTCGTTGTTTTCGCGTACCACGTAGTAGTCGATATCGCCCGGTTCGCGGCCCGCCAGCGGCGAGGGAACCCCTTCGAACAGGCGCACGGGGCGCAGGTTCACATACTGCTGGAAGGTGCGGCGAATGGGGATCAGAAGGCCCCACAGCGACACATGGTCGGCCACGCCCGGAAAGCCCACGGCGCCCAGAAAAATGGCGTCATGGGGGCGAATTTGGTCGAGCCCGTCCTCGGGCATCATGCGGCCGGTTTTGGCGTAAACCTCGCAGCTATAGTCAAACTCGTTCCAGT
>JADHSV010000001.1 GCA_016776725.1 Rhodospirillales bacterium | reverse complement strand
TATCCGCACCATGACCCTGCCGACCCACGAAACCATCATCTCGTCGCTGGGCGGTTCGCCGACCCCGCTGCCGTGGGCCGAAGTGTACACCGCGCTGCAGACCGGTGTTGCCGACGGTCAGATGAACCCCGTTCCGATCATTGGCTTTGCCAAGTTCGACGAGGTGCAGAAGTACCTTTCGCTGACCAACCACGTCATCACCCCGTACGTGTGGTTCATGAACAAGGAATTCCTTGATGGCCTGAGCGCCGAACATCGCGCTCTCGTGACCTGGGCTGCCGACGTTGCGACCGAAGCCGGCCGCGCCATGTCCCGCGTCATCGAGGCTTCCGACAAGGGCCTGCCGCGTCTGGCCAAGAAGATGGAAGTCAACGCAGTCTCCGCTGCCGAACTTGCCAAATTCGCCGCTGCTTCCCAGCCTGCCGTTCGCAAGCTGATCGAAGAAAAACTCGGCCAGGAAGGCACCGACATGCTCAATGCCATGTTGGCCTCGATCAAGGACAACATGTAATCCTGATCGCTAGTTAGTCGAGAAGGGGCCGGGCGTTCGCGTCCGGCCCTTTTTTCGTTAGCGCACCTTGAAAACCAATTTGCCGCGCAGGTGCCGCGCTTCACTCACCCTGTGGGCTTCGAGCGCTTCGGCCAGGGGAAACAGCGTAATTTCCGGCACGCGAACGACGCCGGCTTCGACAAGTTCGACAATGCGTTCAAGATGAGGGCGGTCACGCCCCACCCGCGGCCTCAGCGAATGCAGATCATTGCGTGGCGCCTCGGGCGCCTTGGCCCCCGACGCGATAAACGCGGCCCGTCCGCCCGGTTTGAGCACGGCGAATGATCGCTGGGCGACGTCACCGCCGACCGTTTCGAACACGCAATCGCAATCCGACACGATTTTCGTAAAATCCTCGGCGTTGTAGTCGATGATCCGGTCCGCGCCCAAACCCTTCACATAATCGTGGTTCGCCGCACTCGTCGTCGTGATGACATGGGCGCCAATGTGTTTGGCAAGCTGGATGGCGAAACCGGCCACCCCGCCCGCGCCGCCCTGGATCAGGATTGTCTCGCCCGACTTCAGATCCAAAGTTTCCTCAATCGAGATCACCGCCGTCAGCCCGATCAGGGCCAGCGAGGCCATGTCGACATGCGTGATGCCTTCCGGTTTCTTCGCCACGATAGCCGCCGCAATAGCGATTTTTTCCGCATAGGCGCCTTCCTGCCCCACGTCGCACACCCCAAACACCGCATCGCCCACCTTCAGATCATCGACGTCGCCACCAACCGCGCCGACGATGCCGGAGAAGTCCCGTCCCAACACATATGGGAAATCCGTGATTTGGCTGTTGCGGCCCGTGCGGACCTTCCAGTCCGCGCCGTTTACGCTGGCGGCGTGAATGTCGACCAGCACCTCGTCCGGTGCGGCGACCGGGTCCGGCACCTCGCCGAATTTCATCACTTCCGGTCCGCCGTGCCCTTCAAAATAAGCCGCTTTCATCTCACTCTCTCCCCAAACGCAAAAAGCCAACCCGATTTCGTAACAATTCATTATTTCCTGTGTGCGGTGATTGGCAATAGGCCGTATAACCCAGCCACCATGAAACGTCTATTTTCCAAAATCGCGATGGGCCTGCCTTCGCCGAACCATGCCGAGTTGTGGTGGGCCGAGGGGCGGGCGACATCGGCCCTGGCGTGGCCGCTGGTGATGGCCTTTCTCAGTGAAACGGGCATTGCCATTATCGACGTTATTTTCATCGGCCGCCTGGGCGCCGGTTCGTTGGCGGCGGCGGCGCTGGGAACGTCGGTGTTTTTCGGCATGCTGCTGTTGATCCTGGGGGTCGTTCTGGCCACCGCTCCGCTGGCAGCCCAAGCCATGGGGGCGCGAAAGCCGCGTCAGGTCCGCCGCGTCATCCGCCAGGGGCTGTGGGTCGGGATCTTGCTGAGCCTACCGGCGAGCTTTGCCCTGATGAGCGCTGAACCCGTGCTGCTTCTTCTCGATCAGCCCGCCCAGGCGTCCAGCGAAGCGCAAAGGTATCTGAACTATCTGGCGTGGTCGTTGCCGGGCGCGGTTTGCTTCATCGTATTGCGTAATTTCTCCACCGTGCTCAACCGGCCGAAGCTGGGATTGTGGGTCGTATTGGCCGCCATCCCCCTGAACGCGTTGCTCGACTACGGGCTGATTTTCGGCGCTTTCGGCCTGCCGCGCATGGAAATCGCGGGGGCTGGGCTGGCCAGTCTGATCGCGCATGTCTTCATGTTCGGCGTCATGCTGTGGATCTCGCTGGCGGTGCGGCCGCTCAGCCGTTATCAAATTTTGGCCCGCTTCTGGCGGCCCGACTGGATCATATTTGGCCAGATCTTCAAGGTCGGACTGCCCATTTCCGGCATTCTGGCGCTGGAATTCAGCATGTTTCTGGGCTCGGTCATCATGATCGGATGGATCGGCGCCAACCCGCTTGCCGCCCATCAGGTCGCCCTGATGATCGCCACCACCACCTTCAAGGTGCCGTTGGGCATCGCGCAGGCGGCAACGGTGCGGGTCGGTCACGCTGCAGGCCGCCGCGATTTGGCTGGCGTGGCCCGCGCGGGCTGGACCGCCATGGCCATCGGCATCGCCTTTATGGCGGTGGCCAGTGTTGTCATGTGGATCTGGCCCGAGATGCTGGTCGCCATTTTCATGGATGCCGGCGATCCCGCCAATGCTTCGGTGGTGGCGCTGGCCGTCTCGCTCATTCTTGTGGCCGCGATTTTTCAGATCGGCGACGGCGCGCAAACCATCGGCAGCGGGGTGCTGCGCGGCCTCAGCGATACCCGGCTGCCCTTGACCTACGCCGCCGTGGGGTTTTGGGGGCTGGGACTAAGTGCGGGCTACCTGCTGGGTTTCAAGGCCGATCTTGGCGCCGTCGGCGTGTGGATGGGCATGGCCGTCGGCCTCATGACCGTCTCGGTCTTCCACGCCATCCGTTTCCGCCATCTGGTCGCCAAGGGATACCTGCCCGAGCTTGCGCCGGAATAACCTGAGATTGTAAGTTGTCTTCTTTCATTCGACATGAACGCAAAGGAATAGCTTGATGAACCCGCTGGGCACGCATTTTCAGGTATGGGTAGGTAGTTGGGATCCCGAAGAAATCCGCCCGGCGGCGGAAAAAGCCGCCGCCATCGGCTACGATTTCCTGGAATTGCCGGTCCGCGCGCCCGAGACGGTGGACGGCGAAGCCATCGCCAGAATTCTCGAAGCCAACGGCATGTTCTGCACCACATCGTTCATTCACACGCCCGACACCGACATCGCCAGCGAGGACGCCGATATCGTGGCCAAGGGCGAGGCCCTCATGTATGAGGCCCTGGCCAAAGCCCGCGATATGGGCTCGACCCGCCTTGTCGGCGGCTTTCATTCATCCTTGAAAAAACACGATACCGCGCGCACCCCGGCGGGCCGCCAAAACGCTGTCGACGTTTTGCGCCGTGTGGCGGAACGAGCCCGCGAAATGGGCATCGTCATGTGCCTGGAACCCCTGAACCGCTACGAGAGCAACCTCATTAACACCGGCGGCCAGGCCCTGGAAATGATTGATGAAATCGGCTCCGACAACATGTTCGTCCACCTGGACAGCTTCCACATGAACATCGAGGAAGCCTCGCCGGCCAATGCCCTCAGGGAATGCGGAGACCGCCTCGGATACGTCCACCTGGCCGAAAATTTCCGCGGCTACCTGGGAACCGGCACCATCGATTTCCCGGCCATATTCAAGGCCCTCGCCGAAATCAACTACGACGGTCCCATAGCCCTCGAAGTCTTCTCGGCGGCCGTCGTAGACCCCGCCCACTCCGCCCGCCTCGCCATCTGGCGCGAGGTCTGGTCGGATAGCGAGGACATGGCGGGGCATGCTTTTAAGTTTATGCGGGATGGGGTTGAGGCGGCGCGGGGGTGAGGCCGCAGCCTGCGTGGCGCAGCGGGAGCGTCGCCCACGACGCCCAGCCTGCGTGACGCCTGAACGCGTTTCACAACACCCAAGCAGCCCCACGCCCGACCGCCAGACAACAAGCCCGGAGGAGCGCGCCAGCGCGACGACTATGCGACCAAGCGGGAGCGCAGGCTGCGTGCCGCTTGAACGCGAAACACACAAATCACCCCACGCTCCGCCCCACAACAACAAGCCCGGAGGAGCGCGGGCCGCGCGACGACTAGCGTCGTTGAGACGCGCAGCCTGCGTGGGGCTTGAACGCGGTTTTAATAAGCAGATGAACAAGACCGGACTTTGGCCGCACCCGAAAAGGGCAAGGCCCTTCGATCCCTAATTGGTGCACTATCGCGGAAATCCGGCGAAATCCGCCACCGGAATCCCAAGCGAAAATTTCGAACACCTCGCGTCAATCGCTTCCCTAATTACTTCAAGACGTTTAGTCTTTTTTCCGCGCATGGTTGAGGCGAGAATTGGAGGCAATTGTCTGAATGCCTGGAGCTGACGACGTTTTATTTGTCCTTATGCTCGAAAACGCATTGCTCGAAAAAAAAGGGCAGGCATTTGAAGACTTCTTTGTCCGCGCTGCAATTACGTTGTGGGGGGCCGACTTTGTTCCGTGGCGTCCACAAGGACCGATTGTTGGAGACATGAAATGTGATGGATACCGCAATTCGGAAAAAGCCGTTTTTCAATCCTATGCGCCCGAAAAATATGAAGCGTCGAAATTTGTTGGCAAGATAAATGACAATTTTAATGGAGCACGCATTTGGTTCGGCGAGAAAATGCAAAAATGGGTATTCGTACACAATCAAAAAGGTGGCCTCCCCGCTGAGGCGGGCATGTTCATTTTGGACTTAGAAAAACAGAACCCAAATATCAAACTTGAGACGTGGACCCCTGAACATCTCGTTCAACAACTTCTAGAATTATCCGCGAGCAACCTTGGAAATTTATTTCCCACCCAAGTTAAGGGCCAATCGTTCTCGAAGGCTACATGGGAATACTTAGCTAAAGCTGCCAAATCGGAAATTGGTGTCGAACCTCAATATCAGTTGAACAGGCTTCCTCTGGACGATGAACTGGACAATCTTGACGAAGATGACCGAGAAGTGAGACGCCGCTTGCTTGGCTACTCCCGGTGGTATGATCCAGCAAATAAGATTGAGGTGTTTGAAAAACTTGCGGGACTTGGGCATGGGGAGGAGCTCGTTAAGATTAACGCACAACGCCTTCAAGCCGCTGACCTAATACAAATTACTGAGAATCATTATTTGCCGTTGAACAAAGATATTTGTCAGCAGGCAGCAGAATCTCTGATGGATGAATTCTTGCAAGAGTTGGAAGATTAGTTGCCATGGACAACTCATTGAGAACAAGGGTTTTGAAGCAATTGGCCCGAACAGGCGGAGAAATTGCGGAAAAGGCCTGCCATAAGGAGGCGGCAAAAATTGCAACCATGCTGGAGAATGAGACGCGATTTGATCTATTGAAACAGCAAATTGAACTGCTTGATATCTTTGCATTCCGCGTACCCAATACTGCAGTTGAAATAGTTCAATGTTTTCTAGAGCGCATACGAAGGCTGGAGTTAACCCATCCCAATGAACACAACTGGCCCGATGTTGACCTGACCAAATATTACAATAAGGGCCATTTGGTTATCAGGGCTTTGGAGTTGCTCGATCGCATTCGTTATCATCGATTTGAAGACATACTCGGAATTTTCATGAGCCACTCGGTGAATGAAGATGCTGAAGTTAGATCACAGGCTATTCAGGGCCTGAAACACCTCTCTGAATACAACTTGGATATTTATTATAGTGGTGAAAACCGAGCCGGAATTGGCCCAGGACCTCAACTGAAAATACTTGATTGTATGGAAGCTTTGGGTGCGGCAGAGAAACGAAAGAATTTCTCCGCAATAATTGAGATATGCATCCAAATGTTGTCACCAAGCATGACAAGCACGACGGCGGATTATAAGAGTTTCACTTGGTCTACTGGCTCCATTCCCGCCACCGATGAAATCAAGGACATCCGCCGACGCAGTTTGCAACTGCTTGTGGGTCTATATGGCATGGCGACTTCAACGGCTGAAAAGATGTCCGTTTTAGATGCCATGCGAGTTGCGACGACAACGCCTCACCAGGTTGAATATGGCGATGACGTGCTGGATATGGTTTATAAAGGTGCACTTGAGGTTTTAGCCTTTTTCAAGAAAATTATTCCGGAGGAAAACCTACAAATTGTTCAGAAAGTAGAGCATGACTCTTTTTGGCAATTTCGTCGTTCGTCCAATAACGATTTGAAAGCTGCTGCTCTTGATGTTCGCGATCTTCTTGCGAACAACGACGAATACACGATTTACAAAGACCTGATAGGGTTTGATGGCGTATTCGGAGATTGGGAAGCATCCCTGACCAAGGAACCCGATTTTGGGGAAATACGAGAATACCGGTCAGCAAAATCCAAAGAGTATGCAGATAGCATTAATGTAGAGAATTGGGCTGAGTGGCGTGATCGTATATTTAGTTTTTCCACAACGGAATCGGACGATTTAGCCACTTTTCCGAACTTTTTCGAATTCCTTCGGCATTTCGCTGAGAAGTCTCCCGATCTAGCGTTTGGCCTTTTGACAGACAATCTCGATGAAATACATTTGTTCACGATTCCTTTGCTTAGAGGCCTCTGGATAGGTCCCCGCAGAACAGATTTGCGGGTACTGCTAATAGAGTGGATTGAGGCGGATAAGCAGCTTGGAGCAATTGCCAAGCTCTTCATGTCAAATGACGAAATAGATGAGGAACTTCTTCAAATTCTGCTGGGCAAGGCCCAAAAGGACGTTAATCGCGATATCCTCATTTTGCTTATTGGCGTTGCGGCTTCCAATTATGCTGATGGCCGTAAAGACCTTATTCAAGAATTATTTTTGCCTGCTGTGGAATCATTGACAAAGATTAATGACGCTAGCTGGGTTAACGAGATTTGGTATAGAAGTGAACGCAAAGACATCCTCAGCAGCTTGGGAGAAGATGGTCGGGAAATAATTCTCGGCGGGCTGCTTGTGGTGGACGATATTGATTATCACGCGGAGGCACTACTAGCACCTATGGCGAAGGATAATCCAGAGCGGATTATCACATTTTTTGGGGAGCGTCTCAGGTATAAAGAGGACATAAAACCGGAAGGGCGTTATGACGCGATCCCGTTCAAGTTCTACAAACTCCAGGATACTCTAGCTGATTTTCCGGAAATTGCCGTTAACACGGTTCGTTCGTGGTTCGAGGGAAACTGGGCATTATTTAGGTTCCACGGAGCAAATCTCCTCAAGATCATTTTTCCTGATTTTGCGGAGCCATTTGGAACGAAACTTCTTGAACTTGTGCAAACCGGCAAAAGGAAAGACATCGAATTTGTCTTGTCCGTATTACTGAATTATCAGGGTCAACCATTCCTGCATGGAATTTGCAAAGCCATCGTTGCGGCGCTTCAGGAAGGAGATAAGCTCCTTGGCACTGTGTCGATGGTCCTGCGAACTACTGGGGTGGTTTCCGGGGAGTTTGGTTTTGCTGAGGCCTACGAGCGAAAGATTGAAGAGATTAGGCCTTGGCTAAATGATGGGAACGAAAAGGTTCGGAATTATTCAGCCGATTATATAACGGGGCGTGAAAACGAGGCAAAATTAGAGCGCCGTCAAGCAGAGGAAGAAATTGAACTGCGCAAACATGCTTATGGCGTTCGTGAGGAAGAAACCGATGGAGAAGATGTTGCCAGCGAACAGCAGGAGATAGCGAAGAAAAACGGCGGCCAAGAAAATTAGAGTTTCAGTGATAGGGAAATCCGGGGACGAAATCCGGGGACAGGACGAAATCCGGGGACAGTGTATCGTTTTCAGTGCTTTGGATCACTCAACCAAAGGGTTCAAAGGGCCTCGGCCCTTTGCGGGTACGGGCAGCGCCCGGTCTTTTTCATCTCTCTTTGAAAATCGCGTTCAAGCGGCACGCAGCCTGCGCTCCCGCTTGGTCGCATAGTCGTCGCGCTGCGCGCTCCTCCGGGCTTGTTGTCGGGCGTCGGGGGCTTGGGGCGGGTTGTTTGTTTTTTGGCGCGTTTATGCGCGGCGGGTCGCTATGATTTTGGTTCGTAGACTTCCGCTATGGCGGTATGGGGTGGTCCTTTGAGCAGTCCGGCGGCGGCTTCCTGCATGCGGGGTGTTGATGCGGCGATGAAGGCTTCGAGGTTTTCGCGTGTATCCCAGATGCTCAGGGAACCGCATTCGCCGCTCTCGCGGTCGCCATAGAAGGTGGCGGACTGGAATCCCGTGGCCGTGCGCATGGCCCCGTTGGAGCCTTCGGCCAATTGTTCGACCGCGTCCCATTGGGCGGGATCTATGGTGAATTGGAAAAGCCTTGCAAACATGGTTTCCTCCCCGGCTTATCTCGTCTGTACCCGTGACGGTACCGATCCGGGTTCCTTCCGGAACCCTTGCGAGTATATCCCAAAAGACATTTTATGGCGACTGAAGTCAGAAAGGGGGGCAGAGGTCAGAGGTCAGAAACCCGGAAGCCAGGCACACCACTTCGTTCACCGGCCTCAATATGGTGGAGAAAGCGGCGCAGTCGCGTTCCGCGAGCGCAAAGAAACGTGTTCCATTGCGTATCTGGGGGGCTCCGGAAAAAAGAGGGGTTGACTTTTTGCGTGAAATAGGATAGTGTTCCGATTATTAGAATTGATGTCTTGGGAGTTGGGGGTGAAGTCGGGGGGAAATGAGGGCAAATGCATACATTTGATGACATATGCTTACATATTCGTGTGTTTAGGGGGTGTTTTTGTTTGGTTTCAAGGGGTTAATCTGTTTTAACCGGGGGGTTGGCGGCGTTTGGGGCCTCATTTCGGGCCCGGTGTCGGGAAAAGGCTTGGGGATTGTATGACTGGAGTTGGCAACCGTCGGAATTTGCGCATTAATCTGGACCGGCTTTTGGGCCGTCTTGAGGAGTTGGGGCGCGTGGGGGCGCTTGAAGGCGGCGGGGTTTGCCGTCTGGCGCTGACGGACGAGGACCGGCGCGGCCGTGATCTGGTGGTCGGCTGGATGAAGGAATTGGGGCTTTCGCTCAGCATCGATCGCATCGGCAACGTGGTGGGCGTGCGCGCCGGGACCGAGGACGGTCTGCCCGTGGTGGCCGGGTCGCACATCGACACCGTGGCCACCGGCGGCATCTATGACGGATGTCTGGGCGTTCTGGCGGGGCTTGAGGCAGTCGCCGTTCTGAACGAAGCGGGCATCAAAACGCAGCGGCCGCTGGCCGTGGCCTTTTTCACCAACGAGGAAGGTGCCAGGTTCGCCCCCGACATGATGGGCAGCGCCGTCAGTCAGGGCGTTCTCGATCTGGACGAGGCGTTGGCCGTGTCGGGCATCGACGACACCATTGTGGCCGACGATCTGGCGGCCATCGGCTATGTGGGCGAGGCGCGGGCAGGCGATTTCCGCGCCCATTGTTATGTCGAGTTGCATGTCGAGCAGGGGCCGGTGCTGGACAAAGCGGGCGAGACCATCGGCGCGGTGACCGGGGTTCAGGGGATTTACTGGACGGAATTCAAAATCACGGGAACGTCCAACCACGCCGGAACGACGCCCATGCAAAACCGCCATGACGCCGGATACGTGGCAGCTTCGGTTGCCGTGCAGGCGCGCGAGATTGCCGAGCGGGAAGGGGGCAATCAGGTGGCCAACGCGGGCTTCCTGCGGCTGCACCCGGGGCTGGTCAACGTGGTGGCCGGCGAAGCAACGGTGACCATCGATTTTCGCAATACCGACGTGAAAGTCCTGAAACGGGCCACCGAGGAATTAATCGAATTCGCCGAGCGCGCGGCGGCGGAGGAGGGCTGCGAAATCGCCGTTCACCCCCATGCGCGCTTCGATCCGGTGGAGTTCGATCCCGGTATGGTGGCGCTGGTGGAAAAGACGGCGCGCGGGGCGGGCCACTCGGTTCGGCGCATGCATTCGGGGGCCGGGCACGATGCCCAGATGTTCGCCGCCAACTGTCCGACGGCCATGATTTTCGTTCCCAGCGAACACGGCGTCAGCCACAACATAACCGAACACACCGCACCCGAGGACATCCGCGCCGGCGCCGACGTTCTGCTGCAGGTGCTGCTGGAAAAGGCGGGCGAGGTCTAGCGGGTCGGTCATGGCAGCCAAAATTCGCATCGATCAGCTTCTGGTGGAACGCGGCCTGGCCGAAAGCCGGGCGCGGGCCCAGGCGATGGTGATGGCCGGGCTGGTTTATTCGCAAACCCGCAGGCTGGATAAGCCCGGCCACCAGATAGCGCAAGACGCGCCGCTCGAGATCAAGGGCCAGGATCACCCCTGGGTATCGCGCGGCGGGTTGAAGCTGGATCACGCGCTGACCCATTTTGCCATTGATCCGCGTGGTCTGGTATGCCTGGACGTGGGCGCGTCGACGGGCGGGTTTACGGAAGTTCTGCTGTCGCACGGCGCGGGCCGGGTTTATGCGGTCGATGTGGGGCGCGGTCAGCTGGCCTGGAAACTGCGCGGCGACGAGCGCGTCATTGTGCTGGAAAAAACCAACGCCCGGCATTTGACGCCGGCTCAGATTCCCGACCCGGTTCACATGGTGGTTTGTGACGCCAGCTTTATCGGCCTGGAAATAGTTCTGCCCGCGCCGCTGGCGCTGTGCGCGCCGGGGGCAATCCTCGTGTCCCTCATCAAGCCGCAGTTCGAGGTGGGCAAGGGCCGGGTCGGCAAGGGCGGCGTGGTGCGCGATGCGGCCCTGCACGACGAGGTCTGCGCCAAGATTTCGGACTGGCTTTCATCGCTGCCGGGGTGGCAGGTGCTGGGCCTGACGGAAAGCCCCATCAAGGGCCCCGAGGGCAACAAGGAATTCCTGATCGCGGCGCGCCTCAGCGAGAGTGACTAGGCTCCGCACTGCCCGCGAAAGCGCAACAGATGGTCGGCCAGCACCATGGCCAGCATGGCCTCGCCCACCGGAACGGCGCGAATGCCGACGCAGGGGTCGTGGCGGCCCTTGGTGATGATTTCGGTTTCCTCGCCCGATGTGGTGACCGTGCGGCGCGGCGTCAAAATCGAACTGGTGGGCTTGACGGCGAAGCGAACCACGATGTCCTGACCCGAAGAGATACCGCCCAGCGTGCCGCCCGCATTGTTGGACAGAAACACCGGCTGGCCGTCTTCGCCGATAGCGATCTCGTCGGCGTTTTCGCTGCCCGACAGAATGGCCGCGGCGAATCCCGCGCCGATCTCCACGCCCTTCACGGCGGGAATGCACATCATGGCCTTGGCGATATCGGCGTCCAGACGGTCGAACACCGGCTCACCCAGACCGGCGGGAATGCCCGACGCGGTCAGCTCAATTATGGCGCCGGTGCTGGAGCCCTGTTTGCGAACGCCGTCCAGATAGCTTTCCCACTTTTTCACGCAGGCCGGGTCGGGGCTCCAGAAGGGATTTTTCGCGACCTCGTTCCAATCCCAGTTTTCCGGGTCAATCCCGTGGGGGCCGATCTGAACCAGTGCGCCGCGAACCAGAACATCGTCGCCCAACACTTTGCGTGCAATGGCTCCGGCGGCCACCCGCACCGCTGTTTCGCGCGCGCTGGACCGGCCGCCGCCGCGATAGTCGCGCAGCCCGTATTTTTTCGCATACGTGAAATCGGCGTGACCGGGGCGGAACTTGTCCTTGATGTCGGAGTAGTCCTTGGAGCGCGCGTCCTGATTGCGTATGAGCAGCCCGATGGGCGTGCCCGTGGTGCGCCCTTCAAAAACGCCCGACAGGATTTCAATTTGGTCGGGTTCCTGGCGCTGGCTGGTATGGCGCGACTGGCCCGTGCGCCGGCGATCCAGATCGTGCTGAATGTCGGCCTCGCATATCGCGATGCCCGGCGGCACGCCGTCGACCACGCCGCCGATGGCCGGGCCGTGGCTCTCGCCGAAGGTCGTTACGCGAAACATCTCGCCGAAGCTGTTGCCGGGCATGGTGTATTCCAGTCCCGTGCCTAAACCGCCGAAATGTCCGGCGCGTCGACCGCTTTCATGCCGACGATGTTATAGCCGCTGTCCACATGATGAGTTTCGCCGGTGACGCCGCTGGACAGATCGCTCAGCAGGTAAAGCCCGGCGCCGCCGACGTCCTCCAGCGTCGTGTTGCGCCGCAAGGGCGAATTCAATTCGTTCCATTTGAGGATATAGCGAAAATCGCCGATGCCCGAAGCCGCCAGGGTCTTCATGGGGCCTGCCGAAAGGCCGTTCACGCGAATATCGTCCTTGCCCAGATCCTCGGCCAGATAGCGCACGCTGGCTTCCAACGCCGCCTTGGCCACGCCCATGACGTTGTAATTCGGGATGATCTTTTCGGCCCCAAGGTAGGACAGCGTGATCATGCTTCCGCCGTCCACCATCAGGGGGGCGGCGCGGTTGCAAATGGCCGTGAACGAATAGCACGAGATATTCAGGGTCGCCGCGAAGTTCTCGGGCGTGGTGTCGATATAGCGGCCCTTCAGTTCTTCCTTGTCGGAAAAGGCGATGGCGTGAACCAGGAAATCCAGCCTTCCCCACCGGGCCCGGATCTCGTCAAAGACCGCGTCGATGGAGCCAGCGTCGGTTACGTCGCAGGGCAGGACAAAATCGGAACCCACCGAAGCAGCCAGCGGTATCACCCGTTTGTGCAACGAGTCGCCCTGATAGGTAAAAGCCAGTTCGGCCCCTTGGGCATGGGCGGCCTGCGCAATCGCCCAGGCAATCGAGCGGTTGTTGGCCACCCCCATGATCAGGCCCTTTTTCCCAGCCATCAGCGGTCCGGTTGCGATCATGAAATCGTCTCTCCCTTTAGAAAACTCAAAAACACATGGCGAAAAATCAAAAACACACTAAGCCGCACCAAAACCGGCCCTTCGCGGCATCCTACACCAAAGCGCAGAAAAATAAAAAAAAGGTGAAGTCGCGCTCGCGAACCGAAGCCGAAAACACCCGCCGACCCACTCACCCGCACCCCAAAATGACGATTTTCCGTCCCCCGCGAACCCCGCTACGCCTCTGAAAACAAACGCGAAACCGCGATTTCCCCGAAAACACAGTCGTCATTCCTCGTCATCCCTCGTCATCCCTCGTCATTTAGCAGTTTTCTCCTTTGTTTTCAGGGGCGTGGCAAACGGCATAATGGCCGTATTCCGACCGGTTTCCCCAAGCCGGACTAAGCTGTCAAGGGAAATGACAGGGGACACTGTCATAAAATATGGAAAATGTCAAGTGAAATAGGAAACAAACCCTTAGTCTTGCGACAATTTCCCGAAAGGGAGCCTGCGTGGCGATTGAACGCGGATCAACAACACACACGCCACCCCACACCCCAATACCCGACAACAAGCCCGGAGGAGCGCGGCAGCGCGACGACTAGCGTCGTTGAGACGCGCAGCCTGCGTGGGGCTTTGTTTCTGAGAAAACTGTTAGCTTAAGGCGTTCCCGACGTAAGTTCGGGATGCCCGGCGAGGAGCGGCCGCCCCCCGCCGGGCCGGAACGGAGACCGAAGGGGCTTTGGGCTTGCGAGCCCGATAAACTGATAGGATTTGTGGTCGCGGTGACCATCAGGGCCAGCGGTTAAATGCACCGCGCAAAACAGGCCGGACATATGACTGCACGCAATCAACGCACCCACCCAAAATCAACCTTGCACGATAGGGGCCGTCCATATATGTCGCCGTAACCCCACGATATTGATTGTCGATGACAAACTGATGAATGTCGGATACGAACATCGGTTGATGGAGGAGAAAGCCGCATGACAGCCATTATGCTCATCGACGATGAAGCCGAGATTCGGGAAATTTATAGCGAGTTCCTTCGGGCGTTCGGATATTCCGTGGTTACGGCGACGAACGGCCGGGAGGGAGTCGCCATCCACCGTGGAGACCCTGTGGATGTTCTGATCACGGACATCTTCATGCCCGTGCAGGAGGGGATTGAGACGATCATGGAATTTCGTCGAAATTTTCCCGAGGTGAAAATCATTGCCATTTCGGGCGGCGGAAGCCAAGGCAACAGGGACTGCCTTACCATGGCCAAGGAACTGGGCGCGGATGCGGCGCTTTTCAAACCGTTTTCCGCGGATGCTCTCCGAGATGCGGTGAAAACGGTCTTGAGCACGGGGTCGGGCTGAGCGACGCCGAAACTTGGTATAACCCGCCCGCATATGTCTTCGAAATCTTGTACGAGTTCGGGGGACACCTTGAGTTAACCCGGTCTTTCTTTGTGAATTGCGTTCAAGCGCCACTTAGGCTGCGGGCCTCAACGGCCCTAGTCGGGGCGCTGCGCTCCCCTCCGGGCTTGCCGGTTGGCTGCTCGCCGGTTGCCGGGCGGGGGTTTATTCCCGCATTCCTCAACCGGTCATTGACATTTCGCCGATGTTATTTACATAATCACGGGCGTGTCGCATTTGTTTTGTGTTACCTAAAATAACCGGTGTTCCGATTAGCTTGGTTATACCCTAACAGTGTGAACGTTTGTGAAAGCGCGCTGCCGCATGGTGCGGGGCGCGGTGTTACGCCTGTTAGAGGAATTATTTATGCCTACTGGTACCGTTAAATGGTTTAACCCCACCAAGGGTTTCGGATTCATCGAGCCGGAAGATGGCGGCAACGACGCCTTCGTCCACATTTCGGCTGTTGAGCGCGCCGGCCTGAGCACGCTGAACGAAGGGCAGAAGGTCTCTTATGAGCTTCAGCCCGGACGGAACGGCAAGGCTTCTGCCGAAAATCTGTCGGTCGTCGACTAAGAATACGTTAGACGCCGCCTCCGATTTCGATCAGAGGCGGCGTTTTCGTTTTACGAGATATTCGCTATTGGCGAAGACGCGTCGTTGCGTCTTTTTTTTTCGCCTACTTCACGCCGCCCCGCAGCATTTCTTGTATTTCTTGCCCGAACCGCAGGGGCAGGGTTCGTTGCGCCCGACCTTGGCGACCGTTCGCGGCGGCTCTTTCGGGTCCACCTGACCATCGGCGCACTTCCATCGCCCGTCCTCGCGTACGAAGAGCGCCCGCTCGTGATGAATGCGCGCCTTTCCCTCAAGCCGGAAGTGAGCGACGAATTCCACGGAACCGGTGTCATCGCCTTCGCCGCCGCCTTCGGTGCCGCGAATTTCCAGGCGCTGCCAGTCGGCGGCCGCCGCGTCGCGCGCCGTTTCCTCGGCGTCGAATTCAGCCCGCCCGGGGGCATCAAGCGTTTTGCCCAAGTAATCCACGTTGCCCTGGGTATAGGCGGTAAAGCGCGCGCGCATCTGCGCTTCGGCCGTGGGTGCGGGCAGGCCCGAAAGATAAGGCGCGCAACAGTCATCAAGAGATCGGCCTGAGCCGCAAGGGCAGTCGGTCATGAATTCGCAGTCCTTTGTGGGTTACTCTGTTCTCACAAAATTAGCAGCGCGGCTCGGGTATGGGAAGGCCGCTCAGGTGGCTGAAGGCATTTGGCCGCGAATGACGTAGGCCAGCGTTTGCACGACCTGTTCAGGCGTTTCGCAAACGGCGTTGGCCGCCCCGTCCACTTCCTTCATGGCATGGGTCAGTGATGGATCGTGCAGGGTAATAAGGGCCTTGCCCAGGGCGGCGGCGGTTCCGGCGTCGAAGGCGGCGTTCCACTGGCGGTATTTGTCGCCAAAACGCGCCACCACGATATCGGCCTCGCCAATCAGGGTGCGGGTGCGCATCGCGTTCATCTGCGCGCCCTTGTGATCGTGCCAGAACTTCTTGTCCTCGGCCCCCAGAATGGCGGCGGCGCAATCGTCGCTGTCTTCGTGTACGCACACGGGCGCATCAAGGCGCACCGGAAGGCCGGCGTCCGAGACGCCGCGGGCGATGCGTTCGCGCCAGTCGGTATGAATTTCACCCGACAGGTAAACGCGCCAGATTTTTTCGTTCATGTAAGTATCCTTAGGTGACAGGGGGCTATTCCCACTCAATGGTTCCCGGCGGCTTGGACGTCACGTCGTAGACGACGCGGTTGATGCCGCGCACCTCGTTGATGATGCGGTTGGCGGTGCGGCCCAGGAAGTCGTGATCGAAGGGGTAGTAGTCGGCAGTCATGCCGTCGGTGGACGTGACCGCGCGCAAGGCGCAGGCATAATCGTAGGTGCGCGCATCGCCCATGACGCCCACGGTCTGCACCGGCAGCAGCACGGCGAAGGCCTGCCAGATGGCGTCGTACAGACCGGCGCTACGGATTTCTTCGATATAGATGGCGTCGGCGCGGCGCAGGATGTCGGCCCGATCGCGCGACACCGCGCCCGGAATGCGCACGCCCAGGCCGGGGCCGGGGAAGGGGTGGCGGCCAATGAGGCTGTGCGGCAGGCCCAGCTCGCGGCCCAGAACCCGCACCTCGTCCTTGAAAAGTTCGCGAAGCGGTTCCACCAGTTCCATGTTCATGCGTTCGGGCAGGCCGCCCACGTTATGGTGCGACTTGATGGTCACACTGGGCCCGCCGGTGAACGATACGCTTTCGATGACATCGGGATAGAGCGTGCCCTGGGCCAGATAATCGGCGCCGCCCGCCTTTTCGGCTTCTTCCTCGAACACGTCGATAAAGGTTGCGCCGATGATCTTGCGCTTCTTTTCGGGGTCGGACACACCGGCCAGGTTTTTAAGAAACACGTCGGACGCGTCGCGCGCCACAAGCGGGATGTTGTAGGCCCCGCGAAAAAGCTCGATCACCTCGTCCGCTTCGTTCAGGCGCAACAGGCCGTTATCGACGAACACGCAAACCAGTTGATCACCGATGGCTTCGTGCAGCAGGACGGCTGCAACAGACGAATCCACCCCGCCCGAAAGCCCGCAGATGACCCGGCCCTTGCCCACCTGGGCGCGGATTTTGGCAATGGCGGCGTCGCGAAACGCGGCCATGGTCCAGTCACCCGAACACCCGGCGACCCGGTGCGTGAAGTTTTTTAGAAGCTGCGCGCCGTGGGGCGTGTGCATGACTTCGGGATGGAACATCAGGCCGTAATACCGGCGTTCGTCATCGGCGATGGCGGCAAACGGCGCGCCTTCCGATGTGGCCACGGTGCGAAAGCCGGGCGGCGGCGCGTCGATGCGGTCGCCGTGGCTCATCCATACCTGTTCGCGGGTTCCGGTGTCCCAGACGCCGTGGAACAGTTCGCAATCGTCGGTGATATCGACAAAGGCGCGGCCGAATTCCTTGTGCTCAGACGAGACGACCTTGCCGCCCAGCGCTTCGGCGATGGCCATCTGGCCATAACAGATGCCCAGCACCGGCACGCCCATTTCAAACACATGATCGGGCGCGCGCGGCGTGTCGCCTTCGGTCAATGACGCAGGCCCGCCCGACAGGATGACGGCGGCAGGGCCGTAGGCGTCCAGCGAGGCGGCATCGACCTTTTGGAAGGGATGGATCTCGCAATAGACGCCGCTTTCACGCACGCGGCGCGCGATAAGCTGGGTCACCTGCGAGCCGAAATCGACGATCAGAACGCGTTCGGTCATGTTGGTTTCCGGCTAAAGATGACGATTGCGTCGTTGATAGCCGATAGGCGCGGAGCGCGCCAGCGCAAAGGGCGCAAAAAAAACCGCCGCGTCCCTGGGCAGGGAGGCCGCGGCGGTTTTTCCGTCTTGGACGTAAACTTAATCAGGCGGTGTGAGGCACTTTCAGGCCGTTTTCAAGGTGCGCCGGATTCAACAGGAACGAAGAGATCGCCCGGCGAATGGCATGTGCGAACTGGCGCAGACCTTCGCTGCGGGCGTCCCTTGCCACGGCCATGCAACGATCCAGCTCATACGCGCTTCGTGCGTGACGGGGAGTCAAAACCGAATGCTTCATAACCGTGTTCCTTATATCTGTGCCGGTTCGTTTGAACCGTGGGGGTGTTGCTTTCGTTGAACAAGAAAGTACGCTCGATCCTCTTGAAACATAAGGCATCAAAGGTTCATAATATTTATGAATTGAATTCATAAGTGAGGGGCACGTGGAACGCTCACGGGAAATGACGGTGTTTGTGAACGTCGTTGACGAAGGCGGATTTTCGGCGGCCGCGCGCATGTCCAACCTGACGCCGTCGGCCGTCAGCAAGCTGATCACAAGGCTGGAGGAACGCCTGGGCGTGCGCCTGTTGAACCGTACGACACGGCAGCTGCGCCTGACGGCGGAAGGCGAGATTTTTTACCAGCGCAGCCGCACGGTCATTCACGAGATTGAAGAAGCCGAGGCCGCCGTTTCGGGAACGGGCAATGCGCCGCGCGGAACCTTGCGGATCATTTCCATGGTCGCCTTCGGAAACTATCAGTTGGTGCCGATCCTGCCCGAGTTTGCGGCGCGTTATCCGGATATCCGCGTCGAATTGGAATTATCCGACGGCAAGATGGACGTGATCGAGGCCGGGGCCGATATCGGCGTCCTGCATGGCGATCTTCCCGATTCGTCCATGATCGTTCACCGCATCGCCGACGACCGCCGCATGGTGGTGGCCGCGCCGAGCTATCTGGAAAAGTACGGGGCGCCGGAAACGCCGGATGATTTATTGGATCACGAATGCATACTGTGGTGGAACGCGCAGCGGCACTTGAACCGCTGGCCGTTCGATGACGGCCATTCGGTGACCGTGCGCGGTCGGATCGTCGTTGATAACGGCGAAACGTTATTTCGCACGGCCGTTGCCGGCGGCGGCCTGATCAGGCTGGCCGAACTGGTTGCCGGAAGATTGATCAAGGAAGGGCGTCTGGCCCCGGTGCTGACCGATTTTACATGCGATGACAAGCTGCCGATCTACGCCATTTTCCCGCACCGCCGCCATCTGGCTTCGAAGGTGCGGGCCTTTATCGACTTTCTCGATGAAAAATTCTCGCCCGTGCCGCCGTGGCGGGCGGGGGAGTGATTATTCGCGCGGAGCCGGCGTATAGATGCCCACCGCCGCGCCCGTGCTGTCGGCGATAATGGCGATGCGGCCGACTTCGGGCACGTCGAAGCACGGCCTCAGGACTTTCCCGCCCGACGCCTCGACCTTGGCGACCGATGCGTCCACGTCGTCCACCTTGATATAGGCGAACCAGTGATTGGGGATGCCTTCGAACTGTTTGTCGTTGATGTCGAACAATCCCGCGACTTCCTTGCCGCCCGATAGAAAGACCGCGTAGTTGTCGTCTTCGCCCATATCCTTGTCGTAATGCGTCCAGCCGAGAAGTTCGCGATAGAAGGCTTTGGCGCCCTCGACATCGCGGGTCATAAGCTCGTTCCAGGTGAAATGAGGTTGGTCAGCCATAAAATTCCCTTTCCGCAGGCAATTCGTAAAAAAATGCAATAACCGTGAAGATAAGAACTCGAAGGCCGTTCGCCTAGGTCAATCGCGTCAGGATCGCGCAGAAAAAGCCATCCGTGCCGGTGGTGGCGGGAGACAGCCGCAGGTACGGGGCGTCGGTCGGGCAGGGGATGTCGAAGGTTTCGGCCCAGACGTCGGACACCGGGATTGGCGCGAAGTCCGGATGGGCGGCGAGAAAGGCTTCGACGCGGTCTTCGTTTTCTTCGCGCAGCAGCGAGCACGTGGCATAGATCATTCGTCCGCCCGGTCGGGTGAGTCGCGCCGCGGTTTCAAGGACTTTGGATTGCCGGGCGACGCTTTCATCCAGACGTTCCGCCGTTAGCGACCATTTGGCGCCGGGATTGCGCCGCCAGGTACCCATCCCCGAACACGGCGCATCGACCAGCACCACATCGGCGAAGCCTTCGTTTTCGGCGATCCAGGCATCATCCGTTTCGGCCAGCACGTGTTGTTGGATGCCTTCCACACCGGCCCGCGCGGTGCGCTTGGACAGGCGGCCCAGGAATCTTTCCTGCGTGTCGCAGGCCCAAAGGGTATCGACGTCAACGCCATCGGTGGCCATTTGTGCGGCCAGCGCCAGGGTCTTGCCGCCCGCGCCCGCACAGTAATCCACCACCGTCATGCCCGGTTTTGCCCCGCACAGCGCCGATATGATCTGCGAGCCTTCGTCCTGCACCTCGATCAGGCCTTCGCGAAAGGCGCGCGAACCGCGCAGGTTGATGCGATCCAGAACACGTATGGCGAGGGGCGAATAGGGCGTTCTTTCGGTTTTGATCTGCTCGTCGGCCAAAACCTTGCGCGCCATGTTCACGTCGGCGCGCACGGAATTGATGCGCAAATCCAGCGGTGCGGGTGAATTCAGCGCCGTCATTTCGCCAACCAGCGCCTCGCCGAAGGCGGCTTTCAACGGGCCGTCCAGCCAATCCGAATATTCAAGCGAAACCCAGTCGGGCATGTCGGCGTCATTAAGGGTTTGACCGGAAAGGCGCGCGGCGAGTGCTTGTTCTTCTTCGTCCAAGGGTTCCGGAGCGTGGCCAAGCCCTGAAAACAGCGCGTCAAATTCAGCCTCGCGTTCGTCCGCATGAAGGGCCAGATCGGCCAGAACCAATGCGCGCGACGTGACAGCATATTCGGCCAGCCACCACGACAGGCGGCCATAGCGGCGCAAAATCCCATAGACCCGCCCGGTAACCGAACGCCGGTCTTTCGATCCCATATAGCGCCGTGCGCGCACGAACCGTTCGACAATACCGTCGACGGGCGCATCGGTCCCGCCGATGGCCTCGATCAATTCGATCGCGGCCTGAATACGCGCGCCCGGCGTCATTATTCGTTATCCCTATATTTGTTTAATCGCGAACGCGGTAGTTGGGCGGTTCGCGGGTGATGGTTACGTCGTGAACGTGGCTTTCGGAAATGCCCGCTACCGTAACCCTGCGGAACGTACAGCCGCCGCGCATGTCGTCGATGGTTTGATTGCCCGTGTAGCCCATGGCCGACCGCAGGCCGCCCACCAGTTGATGGATGACGTTGTTGACCGGACCTTTGTAAGGGACGCGCCCTTCCACGCCTTCGGGCACCATTTTCATGGTGTCGGACACTTCCTGCTGGAAATAGCGGTCCGCCGATCCGCGCGCCATGGCCCCCAATGAGCCCATGCCGCGGTAGGACTTGTAGGAGCGGCCCTGGAACAGGAAGACCTCGCCGGGGCTTTCGTCGGTCCCGGCGAACAGCGAACCGATCATCACGCAATCGGCCCCGGCGGCGATGGATTTGGCGACGTCACCCGAATACTTGATGCCGCCGTCGGCGATCAGCGGGATGTCTTGTTTACGGCATACCTCGGAGGCCTCCAAAATGGCGCTCAGTTGCGGCACGCCCACACCGGCGACAATGCGCGTGGTGCAGATGGTGCCCGGCCCGATGCCGATTTTAACGGCGTCCGCGCCCGCGTCGATCAGCGCCTGCGCGCCTTCGGCGGTGGCTACGTTGCCGCCCATAACCTGCGTGTAGTTGCTGGCGTCCTTGATGCGCCGCACGGCGTCAAGAACGCCCTGTGAATGCCCATGCGCCGTATCGACGACGATCATGTCGACGCCGGCCTCCATTAACGCCTCGGTGCGCCGGACCGCGTCATCGCCCACGCCGGTGGCGGCGGCGACACGCAGACGGCCCTGTTCGTCCTTGCAGGCGTTGGGGAATTGCTGGGCCTTTTCGATGTCCTTCACCGTTATCAGGCCGATACAGCGGAAATCGCCGTCCACCACCAGCAGTTTTTCGATGCGGTGCTTGTGCAAAAGCCGTTTGGCCTCGTCGCGCGAGACCCCCTCGGCCACCGTCACCAGCGGGCGGTCCGACGTGTGCGCGGTCATCAACTCGTTGACATGCTGGTTCGGATTATCGGCGAAGCGCACATCGCGGTTGGTCAGAATGCCAACCAGCCGCCCGCCCGACGCGACCACCGGCAAGCCCGAAAAATGGTTCTCTTCCATTATTTCCTTGGCCTCGGCGAGGATTGCATCCGGTGCGATGGTCAGCGGGTTGACGACCATGCCGCTTTCGAACTTCTTGACCTTGCGTACTTCGGCGGCCTGCTCGTCGGGCGTCATGTTCTTGTGCACCACGCCCATGCCGCCGGCCTGGGCCATGGCGATGGCCAGGCGGCTTTCGGTGACCGTATCCATTGCCGAGGAGATTAGCGGAATGCCCAGTTCGATGGTCTTGGTCAGACGCGTGCCGGTGTCCGTCTGGCCGGGCAATACGCTCGACGCTGCGGGCACGAGGAGAACGTCATCAAATGTAAGGGCTTCGCGGATTTCCATGCCACCTCCGTTAACGAGTTGGCGCGGTATCATACAGAACCGCGAGCCGTTGCCAAGGCAATACCGGTTATCGAACCGATTTGGGGTGGATTTTATGCGCGTTTGACCCCAAATTTCAGGAATGCTTCTTTTCCAAAAAGGAATCAGGAGGCGCCGACGTGAAAGCACAAAAGATGTGGATTCTTGTCGCCGACGGTGCGCGTGCGCGGATTTTCTCGAATGATGGTCCGGGCAAGGGATTAAAACGCGCTGCCGCCGACGATTTTGTGGCCGATATTCCCCCCACCCGCGAGGTCATTTCGGACAGGCCGGGAAGCAAATCCGGTCCCGGAATCGGCCATGGGTATGCGCCGCGCAATGACTGGCACAAGTTTGAAAAGCGCCGCTTCGCGGGCAGTATGGCCAAGGTTTTAAACGAAGCCGCCCACCGCAACGATTTCGACCGTTTGGTGCTGGTTGCGCCGCCCGAACCGTTGGGCGCGCTGCGGGCCAAACTGACGCCAACGGCGCGCGGGCGCGTGGTTCAGGAAATCGGCAAGGATTTGACCGGCCTGTCGGTCCATGAATTGCCGTCGCAGCTAAGCAGGCATTTTGTTCTTTAGCTGATGGGCTCTTCGCTGGAACCGCCTCGAAACCCCTTGGCGACGACGTAGGTTTCCGACGATTCCTTGCGCGAGGACGCGGGCTTGGCGTGGCGAACCGTTGCAAAGTCGCGTTTCATGATGTTTAGCAGGTCGCGCTCGCTGCCGCCCTGAAAGACCTTGGCGACGAAAGTGCCGCCGGGAACCAGCACCGTGGCAGCGAAATCAAGCGCCACTTCCAAAAGGCCCATCAGGCGCAGGTGGTCGGTTTTGGGATGCCCGGTGATTGGCGCCGCCATATCGGACAGAACAACATCGGCCGGACCGCCGAGCGCGCCGGTAATCAGCCCGGGGGCCGCATCGTCCAGAAAATCGCACTGAAAAACCTCGGCTCCGGTGACCGGCTCCATCTCGTTGATGTCCAGCGCCACCACCCGGCCCTTATTGCCAACCCGTTCCATCGCCACCTGGGTCCAGCCGCCAGGTGCGGCCCCCAAATCGACGATACGCATGCCAGAGCCCAGGAAATGAAATTTCTGGTCCAGTTCCAGGAGCTTGAAGGCGGCACGTGAGCGGTAGCCGCGCTTCTTGGCTTCGGCGACATAGGGGTCATTAAGCTGGCGTTGCAGCCACCGGGTGGATGATATCTTGCGGCCCTTGGCCGTTTTGACCCGGGTTGTGAGGTTGCGCCCGCTCATGCGGGTGCGGTCTCCGCCACGCGAGCCCTTTTTATTCGTTGTCATGGTAAAATCGTACCCAGGTCAAATGAGGGAATTTGTTCGGTTTTGGGCATCAATCCGTCCGCCGCCATCATTTCAAAAAGCAATCCTTCGCGAATGCCCCGGTCAGCCACGGTCAGGCGACCGACATTCCATCGGGTGCAGACGGTTTGCAGCAGCGTGCATCCGGCGATCATCAAATCGGCCCGCTGCGGCCCTACACAGGGAATTTTGGCCCGCTCGGTTTCCGACAGGTTGCCGAGTCGCTCGGTTATTTCGTTGATCGCCGAAAATGGAATTTCAATGCTGTCCACCTTGGAGCGGTCGTAACGGCGCAGCCCCAGATGAATCCCGCCCAGCGTGGTGACGGTTCCCGACGTTCCCAGCACCAGCGTGGTGACGGTTCCCGACGTTCCCAGCAACTGGACCTGTCCGGCGGCGATGTGCTCCGAAATTCCGTGCGTACCGTCCAGGTCGGCCAGTTTGGCGTCGACATTATTTCCAATTTCCGCGACCGCTTCGGGCGGCAGGATACCGGTGCCGAATTGATCGGCGATGGCCATGACGCCGATGGCCATGACGCCGATGGCGATCGACCGGGTGCCCAAAATGCGCGGGCGGTCCCCGCCCGGTTGTTCGATCCAGGTCACTTCGGTACTGCCGCCGCCAATATCGAACATCAGCACGAAACGCCGTTCGGTGTCAAAAAGCGGCACACATCCCGACACGGTCAGGCGCGCTTCCTCGTCGGCGGAAATGGTTTCAAGCTCAAGTCCGGTTTCCGCCTTGACCCGATCCAGGAAATTTGCGCCGTTGGTGGCGGCGCGGCAAGCCTGGGTGGCGATGTTGCGCACCCGCTTTACGCCAAGCCGGTGGATTTTTCCGGCGCAAATTCTAAGCGCGCCAATGGTTCTCTTGATGGCGGCTTCGTCCAGGACGCCGCTTAGGGAAGCGCCCTCGCCAAGGCGCACGATGCGTGAAAACGAGTCGACGATCCGCAATTGGCTGCCGGCGGGGCGGGCTGCAAGCATGCGGCAGTTGTTGGTGCCCAGATCAACGGCGGCGTAAACGGGGGCCGCCGAATGGCGTTCCTGGCGCCGTCCGGTCCGTTCACGTCCTGCCCTGCGGGTCGATTGCCGCATATCCGCCGCAACTCCAAAAAAAATCAGCCGAATTCCTTGGTCATTGATACCCCAATTAACAGGCCCGACGGAAGGGTGCGAAAATGCCTACCCAAATGAAAGAAGCTGTGCTAGAAGCCGCTCTTCCCAGATGGGGCGTAGCCAAGCGGTAAGGCAACGGGTTCTGATTCCGTGATCCCTGGTTCGAATCCAGGCGCCCCAGCCATCGACACAAGGGCCCGGACAAGGGCCCTTTTTTGTGGGCGGTGTTCCCGTAAATCCAAATTATGCGTTGAATGGGCGCGGCTGCTTATTACGTCTAAGCGTAACCGCACCATCTGGGGAGCTTCCGACATGCGCCAAACAACCGGAACCAAGGTAATCGCAGCCGCAAAAGACGTTGTCTCGCCGCTTCTGGTTCTGTTGGCGCTGGCGATGGTGATGGCACTGGTGATGGCAACGGGTTCGCCGGCGTGGGCATGGTCGGACAAAATCAAGGAAGATTCCAACACGGTTTGCCGGCTGGAGCCCGAGGCCCAGTGCACCCAGGCCGTCCGTATCGGCCTGCAAGCGCCGGGGTTGGATATGCATGATGCCTCCATGCCCAATATGCGGCTGGACGACGCAAATCTGGAGCGTGCCAACCTGTCAGGCTCGATCCTGCAACTGGCCAATCTTCGCCGGGCCAACCTTAGCGGCGCCAATATGGAACGCACGCATCTGCACGGGGTCAATCTGCAGGGCGCTAACCTGCGTGGCGCTAACCTGCGCGGCGCCAATTTGCTGGACGCGGATCTGAGTGGTGCGGATTTGACCGGCGCCGACGTCACCGGCGCAATCCTGATCGCGGCTAAACTGGACAACGCCGTGTGGACCGATGGCCGCATCTGTGCGGAAGGATCGGTAAGCGACTGCCGCTAAGTTTCCGTCCGATTTCGTGAGGTGAGGGAGTTCCGCCTCAATGTGACAATATCTGGCTCAGGAATAGCTGGGTTCGGTCCATCTTCGGGTTGTTGAAGAAGTTGTCGGGGTCGTTTTGTTCGACGATCTCGCCGAAATCCATGAAAATGACGCGGTTGGCCACCGACTTGGCGAAGCCCATTTCGTGGGTGACGCACAGCATGGTCATGCCTTCCTCGGCCAGCTCCACCATGACGTCGAGAACCTCTTTTATCATTTCGGGATCCAGGGCCGAGGTCGGTTCATCAAAAAGCATGACGCTGGGGTTCATGCACAACGAGCGCGCGATGGCGACGCGCTGCTGCTGGCCGCCGGAAAGCTGGCCGGGGTATTTGCCGGCCTGCTCGGCGATGTCGACGCGCTCCAGATAACGCATGGCCAGGGCTTCGGCCTCCTTGCGCGGCGTCTTGCGCACCCAGATCGGGGCCAGGGCCAGGTTTTCCAGGATGGTCAGGTGGGGAAACAGGTTGAAGTGCTGAAACACCATTCCCACGTCGCGCCGCGTGCGTTCGATATTTTTGACATCGCTGGTGAGTTCGGTGCCGTTGACGATGATGCGCCCGCGCTGATGCTCTTCAAGGCGGTTGATGCAGCGGATCAGGGTGGATTTGCCCGAACCCGACGGCCCGCAAATGACGATGCGCTCGCCCTGTTTGACCTCAAGGTCGATGTTTTTCAGCACATGAAAGTCGCCGAACCACTTGTGAACGCCTTCCATGCTGATGACCGCATCGCCGGGCGCGGCGTGGGGGGTGTCGTGTTGTTCTGTTGTCATTTGCTAATCCCTAAACGCCCCGTGGCCGCGGCGCTCCAATGAACGGCCGTAGCGGCTGAGGCTGAAACACAGGGCCCAATAGATCGCCGCGCAGAAGACAAACGCTTCGGCGTCAAAGCCCAGCCATGCCGGATCCTGCGACGCCGCCTTGGCGATGCCCAGAAAATCCAAAAGGCCGACGATGATGACCAGCGAGGTATCCTTCAACAGCGCAATGCAGCGCCCGATCAGCGGCGGCAGCACGTCGCGCAGGGCTTGCGGCAAAACGATGAAGACCGTGGTGTGCCAGCCGCGCAGGCCAAGGGCGGCGGCGGCCTCAATCTGACTTCTGTCAACGCCTTGCAAACCGCCGCGAACGACCTCGGCCATATAGGCCGACGAGAAAATAATGATGCCGATCTGCACCCGGTGCAGAACTCCCAGTTCGACCCCTTCGGGCAAAAAGAAGGGCAACATGATGGTGGCCATGAAAAGAATGGTGATCATGGGCACGCCGCGCACCAATTCGATGATGCCGATGCTCAAGCTCTTGATGGCGATGAAGCGCGAGCGGCGGCCCAGGGCCAGCAACACGCCCAGCGGCACCGAGACGACGACGCCGATGACCGCCAGCAGCAGGGTCAGCATCAGGCCGCCCCATCGGGATTCTTCGACCGGCTCCAGTCCCAAGCCGCCGCCCAACAGCCAATAGACCGGGATCGGCAGCAGCAGCCACAGGGCCGCGGCGACGAGCGGGCTCAGCATGTGGCGGGCCGTCACCACGAAAAGCGTGACCAGCATTGCGCCGGACAACAACGCCCGCCACGTGGCGTCGTTCGGATAGGTGCCGACCATGAACAGCTTGAATTCAGCGCCGATAAACGACCAGCACGCACCTCCCGCGGCGCGGCAGGTCTCGGCGTCACCGACGAAAGTGGCGTCGATCAGAAACCACGAGACCAGCGGCGGCACGGCATAGGCGAGAAAAGCCATGGCCAGCAGGGTCAGTGTGGAATTGAACCAGCCCTTGAACAGGTTCTCGCGCAGCCATCCAATTGCGCCCGTGGTGGACGGCGGGGGCGGCAGATCGGGCGCTGCGACGAAGACTTCGGCCATATCTAGCGCTCCACCAGCTGGGCTTTCAGGTTGGCCCAGTTCATCAGCAGCGACACCACCAGATTGATCGCCAGATAAATGGCCATCCACATGCCGATCACTTCAATGGCCTGCCCGTTCTGGCCGATCATGGTGCCGCCGATCGAGACCATGTCGGGATAACCGATGGCGACGGCCAGCGAACTGTCCTTGACCAGACTGGCGTAGTCGTTGGTGGTCGACGGGATGATGGTGCGCAGAGCCTGCGGCAGAACCACCAGCTGCATGGTGCGGCCCGGCGTCAGGCCGACGGCCGCCGCGGCCTCGCGCTGGCCCTTACCCACCGCCTGGATGCCGCTGCGCACGTTCTCGGCGATAAAGGCGCCGCGATAGACGACCAGACCCAGCAGAAGGGCCGCAAATTCGGGCCTGAAAACCAGACCGCCACGGTAATTGAAGCCCTTGAGGACCGGCAGTTCCCAATCCAGCGGCGCGCCGGCCACGAAATAGGCCAGCAATGGCAGGCCAAACAGTAATCCAAAGCTGATGCGCGCGGACGGAACGGCGACGCCTGTGCGGTCGTGATAGCGCCGCGCCCAAACGATCAACGCGATTGCGCCGATCAGGGCGATCACGGTGGCGGCCAATACGAAACCGAATCCATCGAGTGGCAGTGGCCGGGGCAGATAGAGCCCCCGTTGGTTAAGAAAACCGCCGTCAAACAGCTCGATGCTGCGGCGCACCGACGGCAATCCGGCCAGCACCACCCCGTAGACGAACAGCAACGTCAGCAGCAAGGGGATGTTGCGCATGACTTCGACGTAAATCTCAGCCAGCTTGGCGATCAGCCAGTTGCGCGACACCTGGGCGACGCCCATGACGACGCCGACGACGGTGGCGAATATGATGCTGAGGACCGAAACGTAGAAGGTATTGATGACGCCGACCACGAAGGCGCGGCCGTAGCTGTCCGCCGGTTCGAAAGAAATCAGGGAATCGCCGATGGGAAATCCGGCTTCATGGCCGAGAAAGGTGAAACCCGATTCGATATGGCGCGCTTCCAAATTCCCCTGCGTGGTCACGAACAGCATGTAACCGCCGGTCAGGACCGCCGCCACGACCAGAAACTGCGTCGCCGCTGACACGATCTTGTCGGCGGCAAACGGGTTGCTTCGCGGCGGGGCGATAAGGTCGGTCATTTTCGGATTTTTCCGAATCAGAAAGGATCGGGGCGGCCATCGGGACCGCCCCTAAAACCCGCCTATCGCAGCGGCGGAACGTAAAGCAGGCCGCCCTGCGACCACAGGGCGTTCTTGCCACGCTGCATCTTCAGCTTGCTGCCCAAGCCCAGATTGCGATCGAAGATTTCGCCGTAGTTGCCGGTCGCTTTGATGGCCTTGTGGAGCCAGTCTTTTTCGAGACCGATGTAGGAACCGTAATCGCCCGAAACGCCCAGCATGCGCTGAATGGTCGGGTTCTTGGAATTGGCCTTCATGTCGTCGACGTTGGCCTTGGTCACGCCCAGTTCCTCGGCCGAGATAAGGCCGACCAGGAGCCACGTCACCAGGTCTTTCCACTGGTTGTCGCCGTGCTTGACCAGCGGCGACAGCGGTTCTTTCGAGATGACGTCCCCAAGGATCTCATGATCGTCCGGTTTGGGGAACGTGGTGCGGAAGGCGGCCAGTTGGCTGTAATCGGTGGTCAGTGCGTCGCAACGGCCGCTCTTGTAGGCATTGACGGCTTCTTTTTTGCCCTCGAACACGACGGGCTCGAATTTGATGCTGTTGGCGCGGGCAAAGTCGGCCAGATTAAGTTCGGTGGTCGTGCCCGAGGTCACGCACACGGTGGCGCCGTCCAGTTCGGTGGCCGATTTCAGACCAAGTTCCTTGCGCGCCATGAAGGCCTGTCCGTCGAAATAGACGATGGCGGTGAAATCCACGCCTTCCTTGGTGTCGCGCTTCATGGTCCAGGTCGTGGTGCGAGACGTCAGGTCGACCTGACCGGTGACTACGGCGAGGATTTTCTGTTTGGAACTGAGCGAAACGAATTTAATTTTGTCGTCGTCGTTGAAGATGGCGGACGAAAGGGCACGGCACATGTCCACATCCAGCCCGACCCAGCGGCCCGACGAATCCGGAATGGAGAAACCGGGAACGCCCTCGCTGACGCCGCAGTTAAGTTGTCCGCGCGCTTTGACGTCGTCAAGCGTTCCAGCCCAGGCCGACCCTGCCATTAACGCGGCTGCCGCCATTATCGGAAACAATATCTTTTTCATTACCATCTCCCTGTTTTCAGGCTCCCGCCCGTGAAAAATGTCGTGCGCGATAGTGACCGTAGGCATTGGTAAACTCAAGAGTGTTGTACGCCGGTTGACGGCAATCACCCGCGCCGCTTATCGTCCGGCAGGGACAACTCTTTCCCAAGGGGAGACGACTATGCCGGGCGAAACCATTGGATGGGGCCTTATCGGGACCGGAACCGTGGCGCAGCAGTGGATGATTGACGCCATTCGCGCCGAAAGCGGCAGCGACGTGAGCGCTGTCTTCGATATCAATCGCGAGCGGGCGGAGCAGGTGGCCAAACAATGGCCGGGGCCACGGGTAGAAGGCTCGGTGGAAAGCCTGTTGGCCAATGAGGCGGTCGACGCCGTTTATATCTGTACGACCAACGAGACCCACGCGCCTTTGACCCTGCAGGCGGCGGCTGCGGGCAAGCACGTATTGTGCGAAAAGCCCATGGCCATGAATTTGGATGACGCGCGAGCCATGATCGCGGCGTGCGAAAAGGCCGGTGTCGTGCTGGGCATCAATCATCACCTGCGCCATGCGGCCACCCACCGCGCCATGCGCCGGGCGATTGCCGAAGGGCGCATCGGCACCCCCGTCGCCGGGCGCGTGTTTCATGCGGTGTTTTTGCCGGGCTTTTTGCAGACTTGGCGTACCAAGGACGCAAAGGCGGGCGGCGGGGCCATTCTGGATATCACCGTTCATAATGCCGACACCATCCGCTACCTGTTCGGCGAGGAACCCCGAGAGGTTGTCGCCATGACCCAGACCGCGGGCATGGGCGAGGGCGGGATCGAAGACGGGGTGATGTCGGTGGTCAGTTTCGATTCGGGGCTGATTGTGCAGATGCACGAAGGTTTCACCGTCGAATTCGCCGGCACCGGGTTGGAAGTTCACGGAACGCAAGGCTCGCTTTTCGCCAAGGATGTCATGACCCAGCAAGCTGTCGGTTCCGTCATCCTGCGCAACGCCAAGGGGGAGGCCGAAATCGTGGTTGAGCCCGAAAATCTGTACGCGCGCGGCGTCCGGTATTTTGCCGGCGCCATCCGCGGCAAGGGCAAGCCGCAGGCTTCGGGCGAAGACGGTTTTTATTCGCTGGCCCTGGCGCTGGCGGTGCGCGAAGCGGCGCAAACGGGAAAGCGCGTGAAAATCGAACGTCCGTAGGCTTCAACTCAATCCCAATTTTTTTCGGGGCGGCATGGAAATGCCGCCCTTTTTTTGTGGGCCGAAAATGCCTGTGGAGAAAAAAAGCTTGCGCGAATTAAGAAAAACAATTTATTTAATTTAATACAGGGAAGTGATTCGGGCGGGATAAACATGCCACATAGAGGGCTGTCCGGTACCAATTTGAAATTCGCGCGTAACCACAATGTTCGGGTTACGCTGCAGGCGGTGCGCGTGCATGGCCCCGTATCGCGGCCCGAGCTTGCGCAGATCATGGGCCTGACGCCGCAAGCCATTGCCTATTTGTGCCGTGAACTTCTTGAAGACGGGATGATTATCGAATCCGGGCGCCGTCGTGGCGGGCGCGGGCAACCGGCGGCTGAGCTGTCGATTAACCCCGATGGCGGTTACGCCGTGGGCGTCAATATCGACCGCGATCATCTGACGGTATTGCTGAGCGATCTGGCGGGAAACATCCGTGGCCGCATGCACTGGGAAGAAAACTTCCTGCTTCCCGACGAAGTTTTCCGGCGAATTGAACGGGCCTATGGTTCGCTTCTTGATGAGGCGGGGCTGGTCGCGGACGATCTTGCCGGCGTCGGCCTGGCCATGCCCTACAAGCTTGGCTACCTGCGCACCGAATATACGCCGCGGTCCTACGCCGCATGGCGCGACATTCCGGCGCGCGAACGCCTTCAGGAAATAACGGGAAGGCCCGTGTTTCTGGAAAACGATGCGTCCGCCGCAGCCTATGGCGAGATCCATTACGGGCTTGGTATCGACTACAAGAACTTCTTCTACCTGTTTATGGGCGTTGGCCTTGGCGGCGGTCTGGTCGTCAACGGCGATTACGTTCCGGGCACCCATGGGCTGGGTGGCGAAATCGGTTTTATTCCGGCGACCAACGGGTCCGGGCGGCCGGTTGAGAGCCACACCATCGAGGCCGAGGTCTCCATGGCGGTACTGTATTCCCGCCTGAAGGAAGAGGGCGTTGATGTCTCTTCCCTTGAGCAGCTTGACGGGCTTCATAAAAAGGGCAGCCAAACCATCAACCAATGGATGGACAATGGCGCGGCCCACTTGTTGATGACCCTGATCACCATCATCTGCGTGGTCAATCCCGAAGCCATCCTTATTGGCGGCCGTTTGCCGTTGCCGCTGATCGACGATTTTATTGTCGAGGTGGAAAAGAAACTGCTTCCATTCAGGGCCAATCTGCCTGATTTCCCGCCGATTTTGCGCTCAGCGTGCTCGCCGGAGGCGGCCGCCATGGGGGCGGCGATCCTGCCGTTTTCAAACCTGATGCTGCCCCATCGACGGGGCATGATGATCCGGGGTAACTCATGAACCCGGCAGCGGAACCCTATCGCATCGGCGTGGATCTGGGCGGCACCAAGTGCGCCGGTGCGCTGCTTGATCCCGGCGGGCGCGAAGTGCGGCGCACACGGGTCAAGACGCCACGCGGCGACTACGACGGGACCATCCGGGCCGTCGTCGATCTCATCGCGGAGTTGGCGCAAGATGCCCCGGCCCAGCCGACGGTTGGCGTCGATATGCCGGGCATCATTGATCCCAGAACCCAAACCGTTAAAAACAGCAACGCCACATGGATTCAGGGGCATGCCTTTCAAGAGGACCTGGAGAAGGTCCTGGGCCAGCCCGTTCGCGTCGCCAACGACGGCAACTGCTTCACCATCGCCGAAGCGCGCGACGGCGCGGCCGCCGGGGCCGCCGTGGTGTTCGGCGCGACACTGGGAACCGGCTGCGGCGGCGGTGTGGTCGTCAACGGCGCGGTATTGACGGGCAACAACGGTATCGCGGGCGAATGGGGCCATTCGCCGCTTCCGTGGGCTGACAAAACGGTTCGCAAGGGGCGTCCATGTTTCTGCGGCCAAAAGGATTGCCTGGAACAATACCTTTCCGGCGGCGGCCTGGCGCGCACCTACCGCGATCTCTCGGGCCGCAAAATCAAGGCCAAGGAAATTTCCGCGTTGCTTGCCGAAAAGGATGCGAACGCGGTTAGCGCCATTGGGATTTACGAGGATCGGTTAGCCCGCGCGTTGGCTGCCGTCGTCAATATTCTCGATCCCGACGTGATCGTTCTGGGCGGCGGCGTATCGAACGTTGAGCGGCTTTACGACAACGTTCCCCGCCTGATTGGGACGTACGCATTTTCCGATCGCATTGAAACGCCGGTCGTCAAGGCGAAGCACGGCGACGCCGGCGGCGTTCGGGGAGCGGCGTGGTTATGGTGAAGTCGATGCTTGAATTAATAAAAACTTTTGGTTTAATCTATAGGAAGCCGTGCGCGAGGGAAGGCTGAAGTGAGCGAGCAAAACATCGCGTCGAACAGCTATTCAGTGGGGGCGTCGGATACGCGGCCCTGGGGGTCGTGGCGCGTCATCGACGCGGGCGTTGGCTACGCGGTCAAGCGCATCACGGTCGATCCCGGAAACATTTTATCGCTACAGCGTCATCAGCATCGTTCGGAACATTGGACCGTGGTGCAGGGTCATGCGCGCGTGCATGTGGGCGACGAGGTGCTCGACCTTGGCGCCAACGAGGCGGTGTACATCCCGGTCGAAGCCTTGCACCGCATTCAGAATGTGGGCGAGCAAAGCATGGTGTTTATCGAGGTTCAGTGCGGTGCGATTCTCGACGAAAACGATATCGAACGCATCGAAGACGACTATGGCCGCACATAGAAAGCGGCTGAGCGTTTGAAGAACGGAGGTTTTAGGCAAAAACCGAGAAACCTCATACGAAGACGACCGGTTGAACCGTGAAGCTGGGATTTCAACAACAATGCGGTTCGATCCCTTTTTCTAAAACACAAGAGGAGGCACGATAAAATGGAGATCAGGAAAACTACTCTGGCGATGGTTAGCGCGGCGGCCCTTATGCTGGCTACGTCAACGGCATCCGCGGCCGGTAAGGTCGAGGTTATCCACTGGTGGACTTCGGGTGGCGAAGCTGCGGCCCTTAACGTTCTCAAGAAGAACCTCGAAAAGCAGGGTATCGGATGGATGGACGGCGCCGTGGCCGGCGGTGGCGGCGATCAGGCCCGCACCGTGGTCAAGGCCCGCGTTGCGGCCGGCAACCCGCCGACCACCATGCAGCAGCTCGGCTTCGCCATTCTTGACTTCGCCGACGGCGGGTTCCTCGCCAACCTGAACGATCTGGCCGCCAAGGAAGGCTGGGACAAGGTGGTTCCGAACGCCCTGAAACGCTTCATGAAGCCGGACGGCGTATGGGTTGCGGCACCGGTTAACGTTCATACCACTAACTGGGTATGGGCCAACAAGGCGATCTTCGACAAGCTGGGCATTGCCGTTCCCACCAACTGGAACGAATTCGTCGCCGCAGCCGACAAGATCAAAGCCGCCGGCATCACCCCCATCGCGTGGGGCGGACAGGCTTGGCAGGAAGCGACCGTGGTCGACGCTCTCGTTAACTCGACCGGCGGCACCGACTTCTACAAAAAGGCTTTCGTCGAAATGGATCAGGATGCTCTGAAATCCAAGACCATGGTCGAGGTTTTCCAGCGTCTGCGTAAGCTTAAAGGTTACGTCGATCCCAACTATCCGAACCGCGACTGGAACCTTGCCACCGCCATGGTCATCAATGGCGAAGCCGCCATGCAGATGATGGGCGACTGGGCCAAGGGCGAATTCATCGCCGCCAAAAAGGTCCCGAACAAGGACTTCCTGTGCTTCCGTTTCCCCGGAACTGCGGGTTCGGTGACGTTTAACTCCGACGCGTTCGCCATGTTCAAGGTTGGCGACGACGCCAAGGCCAATCAGGCGGCCCTGGCCAGCGCCATCATGGAACCCGGCTTCCAGGCCGCGTTTAACATCGTCAAGGGTTCGGCCCCGGCGCGCATGGACGTGTCCGGCAAGGACTTCGACGCCTGTGGCCAAAAAGCCATCAAGCAGCTTGCCGAAGCCGCCAAGGCCGACAAGATGATGGGCTCCATGGCGCATGGCCATGCCGTTCCCGAAGCGGTCAAGGGCGCCATCTACGACGTCGTGACCAACTACTTCAGCTCCGACATGTCGGCTGAAGAAGCCGTCAAGAAGCTGGCCGAAGGCGTTGCCCTCGCTCAGTAGTATAAATTAGGGTCAGACGGGCCGCAGGGCGCTTCTGCGGTCCGTCTCCCGATTTTCGGAAAATGCTTCATGAGTAGCCATATAGACAGACCGGCGGCGACACGAGGCGGCGTATTAGGCTGGCTGCAAATCCATCTGCCTAAAATTGTCCTGTCACCGACGTTGGCGATTACCGGCGTGTTCGTTTATGGATTTATTATCTGGACGACCTATCTGTCGTTCACCAAATCGCGCATGTTCCCGGTGACCAAATGGGAAGGCATTTCGCCTCATGTGAAACTGTGGGCCAATCCGGTTTGGGAAAAGGCGCTGGAAAACCTCGCAATTTTCGGCATCCTGTATATCGGGATCGCGACAGTCGTCGGCCTGATTTTGGCGGTCATGCTGGATCAGCGCATTCGCCAGGAAGGCGTGATCCGCACCATTTACCTTTATCCCATGGCGCTATCTTTCATCGTCACGGGAACGGTGTGGAAATGGATGCTTAACCCCGGCCTTGGCCTTGAAAAGCTGATGCACGATTTCGGCTGGGCCAGCTTCAAGTTCGATTGGATCGTCAATTCCGACATGGCCATTTACACCGTTGTTATTGCCGGTGTGTGGCAGTCATCGGGCTTTGTCATGGCCATGTTCCTGGCCGGGCTCAGGGCGGTTGACGACGAAATTATCAAGGCCGCTTCCATCGACGGCGCCAGCCAGCCGATCATTTACTGGAAAGTGATCTTTCCGCTGATGCGTCCCATATTTCTTTCATCCTTTGTCGTGCTGTCACATCTGGCGATTAAAAGCTACGATCTGGTGATCGCGCTGACCGGCGGCGGTCCCGGTTATTCCACAGCACTTCCCGCCACCTTCATGTATAGCCAAACCTTTACCCGCAACCACATCGACATCGGCTCGGCCAGTGCGGTGATGATGCTGATTACGGTGGCGGCGATCATGGTTCCGTACCTCTATTCCGAACTCAAGGCGCAGAAGGGGGTCCGGCAATGAGCATTCAGGTTGGCGGACAGCTTTCAAGTACCCAGAAATTCTGGCGCTTCGTCCTCTATACGTTGCTGATCGTATTTGCGTTTGTCTATATGGCCCCGCTTTACGTGATGGTCGTCACCTCGCTTAAATCGCTGGACGAAATTCGCGGCGGCAACCTGATGATGCCGCCCCTGGATCCGACCTTCGATGCCTGGGTGAAGTCCTGGTCCTACGCCTGTGTCGGCGTCGAATGCACCGGCATTAACAAGTACTTCTTCAATTCGTTCAAGATGGCGATCCCGGCGGTGGCGATTTCAACCTTCATGGGGGCCGTCAACGGCTACGTTCTGACCAAGTGGCGGTTCAAGGGCGCCGATATCTTCTTCGGCCTGATCCTGTTCGGCTGCTTCATTCCGTTCCAGATCGTGCTGGTTCCCATGGCGACCATTTTGGGCAAGCTGGGACTGGCGCAGACGACACCGGGGCTGGTATTGGTCCACGTCACTTATGGGCTGTGTTTCACCACGCTGTTTTTCCGCAACTACTATCAGGCGTTCCCGGACGAGTTGATCAAGGCGGCGAAGCTGGACGGGGCCGGGTTCTTCCGCGTCTTCTGGCGCATCCTGCTGCCCAATTCGCTGCCCATCATCGTTGTCACGGTTATCTGGCAGTTCACCAACGTGTGGAACGACTTCCTGTTCGGCGCGTCGTTCGCGTCCGGTGACGCAGCGCCCATGACGGTGGCGCTGAACAACGTGGTGAACACCTCGACCAGTGTGAAGGAATACAACGTCGATATGGCGACGGCGATCTATGCGGCGTTGCCGACGCTGTTGGTTTACGTCCTGGCGGGACGATATTTCGTGCGCGGCCTGATGGCCGGCGCCGTGAAGGGGTAAGATAAGATGGCGAGCCTTCAAGTTAACAATGTCATCAAGCGATTTGGCGACGTCGAAGTCCTCAAGGGCATTGATATCGACGCCCAAGACGGTGAATTCCTGGTTCTCGTGGGCCCCTCGGGTTGCGGGAAATCGACCCTGCTCAACATGATCGCCGGGCTCGACTCGATTACCGATGGCGAGGTCTTGATCGACGGCAAGGTCGTCAACGCCGTTCATCCCAAAGACCGCGACATCGCCATGGTGTTCCAGTCCTATGCGCTTTATCCCAACATGACGGTCGAGAAGAACATGGCCTTCGGCATGGAGATGCGAAAAATTCCCAAGGCCGAGCGCGACAAGGCGGTAATGAGCGTCGCCAAGCTGTTGCAGATTGAGGAGCTGTTAAAACGCAAGCCCGGCCAGCTTTCGGGCGGCCAGCGCCAGCGCGTCGCCATGGGCCGCGCCCTGGTGCGTGATCCCAAAATCTTTTTGTTCGACGAGCCGCTGTCCAATCTGGACGCCAAGCTGCGCGTCGAGATGCGCACCGAGATCAAAAAGCTGCACCGGCGCTTGGGCACCACCATCGTTTACGTGACCCACGATCAGATCGAAGCCATGACCCTGGCGACCCGCATTGCGGTGATGAAGGACGGTATCTTGCAGCAATTCGCCACGCCCCAGGAAATTTATGATCGTCCGGCCAATGTGTTCGTCGCCGGTTTCATGGGTTCGCCGCCCATGAACCTGATCCCGGCCAAAATCGCCAAAAACGGTGACGGACTGAGTGTTGAGATCGCGACGGCTGACGAGCGCACCCTGCGTCTGAAACTGAATGGTACGGGCAAGGGCTTGTCGGCACATGTCGGTTCCGATGTCCTTCTCGGGTTGCGGCCCGAGGCCATTACCGATCTCGAAAGCAGCGACAGCGGCGGCGACATCCAGGAAGTGGAGTGCTCGGTCGAAGTCACCGAGCCGACCGGCCCCGACATGCTGGCCGTGTTGTTGCTGGGCGGTATTGAAGTGGTTTCGCGCATGCGTTCCAGCGCCAACGTGCACATGGGCGAAATGACCAAATTTGCCGTCAACATGTCCAAGGCGGTCTTCTTCGATACCGAGACCGAAGAACGGATTTAGGGCGATGGCGGACCGCGTAGACGTCGTGATCATTGGTTCCGGCGTTGGCGGCTCTGCGATTGCTCATTGTCTGGCGTCGAGCGGCGCGTCCGTCCTGGTGCTGGAACGCGGCGAACGCCTAGTTCGCGAGGATCGCAACTGGGACGTCGAAGAGGTCTACGCCAAGGCCTGTTACAAGGCCGATGAAGACTGGTTCGACGCGCAAGGCCAGCCCTTCCAGCCCGGACAATTCTACTACGTCGGCGGAAATACCAAGGTGTTTGGCACCACCATGCTGCGGTTCCGGGCCGAGGATTTCGGCGAACTGGAACACGAAGGGGGCACATCGCCCGCGTGGCCGGTCAGCTACGATACGCTGGAGCCTTATTACACCGAAGCTGAACGGCTGTTTGGCGTGCACGGCGAAGCCGGGCGTGATCCGACCGAGCCGCCGCGTTCGGGCGGTTACCCCTTTGGGCCCGTGCCGCACGACCCTGAAATTGCGGGCGTGGCGGATCGTTTGCGCGAATTGGGGCTGAAACCGTTCCCGCTGCCGACATCGGTTCAGTACCACGACGGCGGAAAATGTATCGCGTGCGACACCTGCGACGGCTTCCCTTGCAAGGTGGACGGCAAGGGCGACGCCGAGATTTGCCTGCTTGATCCTGCCTTGGCCGCAGGCAATGTCACGCTGTGTACCGGCGCGATGGTCAATCGTCTGGTCACGGACGAGACGGGCAAGCGGATCGTTGCCGTCGAAGTCACGTTGAATGGCCGCAGCGAAAGCATCGAGGCCGATCTTTTCGTGTTGTCGGCGGGGGCCATCAACAGCGCCGTTTTGCTGCTGCGCTCGGCCAATGACGCCAACCCCGATGGCTTGGCCAATTCGTCCGGCATGGTCGGGCGGTTCTACATGAACCACAATTGCAGCGCGGTCATGGCGCTGAAACCTTTTCACAAATTCACGACGCGGTTCCAGAAAAGCCTCAGCCTCAACGATTTTTATTTCGGCGATGGCGAGGCATATGGCTACCCGCTGGGCAACATTCAGCTGCTTGGCAAAATCAAGGAACCCATGCTGCGCGGCGCGCTGGGCTGGATGCCTGGGTGGGGCCGGCAATGGCTGGCCGGGCACAGCGTCGATTGGTACGCCATGAGCGAAGATTTGCCCGATCCCGAAAGCCGGGTCACCGTTCGCGACGACGGCGGCATCTGCTTATCGTGGCGGCGCACCAACACGGCGGCGCACGCGCGGCTTGTGGCGCGCACCAAGAAGTTTTTGCGCGCGGCCGGATTTCCCATTGTCGTCAGCCAGACCTTTTCCAAGGAAACGCCGTCGCATCAATGCGGCACCGTGCGTTTCGGCGACGATCCGGCGAAAGCGCCGCTGGATCCGTTATGCAAGGCCTATGATCACGAAAACCTGTATGTGGTCGATGCCGGGTTCTTCCCATCTTCGGCGGCGGTCAATCCGGCGTTGACGGTGGCGGCGCAGGCTTTACGGGTCGGCGAACACTTAAGGGAAAGCGAACTGAAAGCGAGCTAGGGAACTTCCATGTACGATTACATTATCGCAGGCGGTGGACCGGCCGGGTGTTGTCTGGCCAATCGTCTCAGCGAAGACGCAGACGCTCGAGTTCTGCTGCTGGAAGCGGGCGATCCCGACAGCCATCCCTATTTCAGGATGCCCGGCGGTTTTGCCAAACTGACCGGCGCGCGTGGCACGTGGGGCTATGAAACGGTTCCGCAAAAGGGGCTGGACGGCAAGCGCGTCTGGTACCCGCAGGGCAAGGTTATGGGCGGCGGCACGTCCATCAACGCCCAGGTTTATACCCGCGGGCACCCTGCAGATTTCGATGAATGGGCCAACGAATGCGGCTGCCAAGGCTGGGCGTTTGCCGACATCCTGCCCTACTATCGAAAGCTGGAGGACAACCCGCGTTTCGTCGATGAATTCCACGGCCAGGGCGGCCCGTTTCAGGTGTCCGATCCGGTCCCCCATCCTCTAACCCTGGTTTACGTGCGTGCCGCCCAGCAGGCGGGTATTCCCTACAATCACGATTTCAACGGGGCGGTGCAGGAAGGCATCGGTGTTTATCAGGTGACCAACCGCGACGGTAAACGTTCAAGCGGCGCGTCGGCCTACCTGTATCCGGCACGCGGACGCAAGAACCTGACCGTCAAATCCCGCGCCATGGCCACCCGCATTTTGTTTGAAGGCAAAAGGGCCGTTGGTGTCGAGTGGGTGGAACGCGGCTCATCGGCTCTGCAAAGCGCCGTTTGCGAGCGCGAAGTTATCGTTACCGCGGGCGCGGTCGGATCGCCAAAGCTGTTGATGCTGTCGGGTGTCGGGCGCGGGCCCGAGTTGAAGGAAGTGGGCATCGACACGGTGCACAGCCTGGAAGGTGTCGGCCGGAATTTCCATGATCACATGGACATATTCGCCATCAACGAATGCTCGGGCGATTACAGTTTCGATGTTTACAAATCGTTGCCCATGCAAGTCTGGGCCGGGCTGCAATACCTGATGTTCAGATCGGGGCCCATTGCGTCCAACCTGTGTGACGGCGGCGGCTTCTGGTACGCCGATCCGGACGCCCGCTCGCCCGATATCCAGTTCCATTTCCTGCCCGGATCGGGCCTGGAAGTGGGTGTTGAGAAAATCCGCAACGGCGTCACATCCAATTCAGCCTTCCTGCGTCCGCGCAGCCGGGGATCGGTGAAATTGCAAAGCGCCGATCCCGCGCAGCCGCCGCTTATCGACCCCAACTACTGGGGCGATGCGTATGATCGGGAAATCTCCATCAAGGCGTTTCGCTGGGTGCGCGAAATCATGCGCCAATCGGCGTTTGAGCCCTATCTAAAAGGCGAATTTCTGCCGGGCCCGGACGTCCAGACCGACGACGAAATCGCCGCCTACGCCTGCAAATTCGCCAAAACGGACTATCACCCGGTGGGCGCATGCAAAATGGGCGTCGACGACATGGCCGTGGTCGGCACGGACCTCAAAGTCCACGGGCTGGAGAACGTGCGTGTCTGCGACTCGTCCGTCATGCCACGGGTCAACAGCTCCAACACGGCCGCCCCGACCCTCATGATCGCGGAGAAGGCCGCCGATCATATTCTTGGCAAGATTTAGGCGCAGTACACCCCGCCGTTGATGTCGATGGTCTCGCCGGTGATAAATCCGTCGTATTCGGACGCCAGGAAGACGATCGGCCTTGCGACATCGTAGACATCTCCGGCGCGTTCCAATGGAATTCCTTTAATCGTCTCGTCGGCGGATTCCTTCGTCGTGTGCGTGTCGTGGAAACGGGTCCCCAGAATTAGCCCCGGCGCCACCGCATTGACGCGAATACCCTGGTCGCCCAATTCGTTGGACAGCGCCCGCGTAAACGTCAAAACCGCACCCTTGGTGATCGAGTAGGCCAGCGATCCCGGATGGCCGCCTTTCCGGCCCGCCAGCGACGCCAGATTGACGATGGAGGCGCCACCAGCTTTGGCAAGATGCGGCACAGCTTCGCGCGTGACCAACATCATAGAGGTCATGTTGATGTCGTTGACTTTCCGCCAAAGGGTCAGGTCCATCTTTTCCAGCCACCGGCGTTCGACCAGCCCGCCGACATTATTGACCAGAACATCCATGCTGCCCAGGAAGTCACTGGCCTGTTTGACCACCTCGACGACTGCGTTTTCATCTGTCAGGTCGGCCTGAAAATAGCTTGCCCTGCGCCCGAGCGTTTCCGCCAGCGCGACCAGCTCTTTCGGTCCCTCTTCACCCATGAAGTAGTGGATGGCGACATCACAACCTGCATGCAGCAAACCCTCGGCAACGGCTTTGCCGATACCTTGTTCTGCCCCCGTCACGAAAGCCCGCTTCCCAACAAGTGATCCCATTTTTTGCTCCTGGTGGATTTGATGAAGGATTGGTGAAACCCATTGTAAAGGGTGACGGATGGAGCTTCAATCCGCCAGCATGGAGATTGGCGGCGGGGGTCTTCCAAAATAGGTCCCGTCGGCCAGCATTCGTTTCATCTGCTGCCTGAACACCGGGACAAGATCGCGTGGGAAATCCTTGGATCCGACCAGCCAGGACCTGCCCGGTTCGATTCGATAGCGTTCGTGTTGTGTGGCTCAATTCGTGTTGTCGCCTTTTTAACCGGGGGCGCGGGTGTTATGGTCTCGTGGCTCGGGATTGCGGCGAACAATAACAACAACCGGCGGTTTCTCCATGGAAGACGGCAAGACACGGAAATCGGCCTTGGCCATCGCCATGGTGACGTCCTTCGTGACGCCGTTCATGGGGGCGTCCGTCAACATCGCGCTTCCTTCCATCGAGCGGGACTTCCCCATGAATGCGGTGCTGCTAAGCTGGGTCGCCACGGCCTATCTGCTGGCGGCGGCGGTGGCCCTGGTTCCCGCCGGGCGGCTGGCCGACATTCATGGGCGCAAACGCATTTTCACGGTGGGGATGATCACCTTCACCGTGTTCTCGCTGCTGATCGCCCTGTCCACCTCGGGCCCCATGCTGATTGCGTTCCGCGTCTTTCAGGGTTTTGGCAGCGGCATGATCTTCGCCACGGGCACGGCCATTCTCATGTCGGTGTTTCCCAAAGAACAACGGGGCAAGGTGCTGGGCATCAACGTGGCAGCCGTTTACGTGGGCCTGTCCATGGGGCCTTTTTTGGGCGGCATCCTCACCCAGTATCTATCGTGGCGCGGCATCTTTGTCTTCATCCTGCCCCTGTGCCTGCTTAGCCTGGGCCTTACTTTCACGCGCCTCAAGGGCGATTGGGCCGAGGCCCGGGGTGAGGCCTTCGATTTGCCCGGCGCCCTTATCTACGCCCTGGCGCTGATCTGCATCATGTGGGGTGTTTCGCTGCTGCCGGGTGTCTTCAGCCTGGCGCTGATCGTGCCCGGCATCGTGTGCATGGCGGCCTTCGTGGTGTGGGAGATGCGCGTCGACAACCCGGTCCTGCGCATGAGCCTGTTCTTCGAGAACCGGGTCTTCGCCCTGTCCAGTCTGGCGGCGATGCTCAACTACAGCGCCACCTTCGCCGTGGCCTTCCTGCTCAGCCTGTATCTGCAACACCTAAAAGGCATGAGCCCCCAGGCGGCGGGTCTGGTGCTGGTCGCCCAGCCGGTGATGATGGCCATCGTCTCACCCCTGGCCGGGCGCCTGTCGGACCGTATCGAGCCGCGCATTATCTCGTCGTTGGGCATGGCCTGCTCGACCACGGCCCTGATTGCCCTGATTTTCCTGAACGGCGATACGCCGCTCTCTTTCCTGATGGTCGTGCTGGCCGTTTTCGGAACCGGGCTGGGCCTGTTCACGTCGCCCAACACCAACGCCATCATGAGCTCCGTTGACCGGCGATTCTACGGCATCGCGACGGGCATAATGGGCACCATGCGCCTGTTGGGGCAGATGGTCAGCATGGGCATCGCCACCCTGATCTTCGCCGTCTTCATGGGACGGGTGCGCATCGCGCCCGAACACTACCCGGCCCTCATGCAAGGCATGAAAGTCGCCTTCGCCATCTTCGCCACCCTATGCATCCTGGGCATCTTCGCCTCCCTAACCCGAGGCCGCGTACGCTAAGCCAGCCAAAGGAATTCGAAAACCGGGGACAGTATACCGTTTTCGCGTTTCCTTTTTTTCGTGCTGCTCGATTTTCCGTGACAGGAAATGGTATACTGTCCCCGGTTTTTGTCGTCCCCGGTTTTTGTCCCCGGTTTTCGTCATGGCCAAATCGGCTTTATCGGGGAGCTATCTTGGGGTTGCGGTATCATATCTCAAGATGGAATTATGATGCTGAAAAAGGAAAATAGAGAAGATTTTTGGGAAAGGGTAGCTGCTGCCAAGGTGCTGAATGACGACATTTGCATGCAAATGCATGCATTTTCGTGCCGTTTGGGGGTGTTTTTGTTTGTTTTCAATGTGGTAGTTTGTTTCAAGCGGGCTTTCGCAGGCTCGAAACGGGATTTTACAGGGAGTTGAAGAAGATGCTCGGTGGATATCATGATCGCGTGGCCTGGGTTGATCTGACCAAAGGCGAGATCGAGGTTCGGCCCATAGGCGAGGCGGATGCGGGTGATTTCATTGGCGGCAGCTGTCTGGGCGCGGCCATTCTGGCGCGGCTGACCGACGGCGATACCGATCCGCTGGGCCCCGACAATCCCCTGATCATGATGACCGGGCCGTTTACCGGCACCAATATTCCGGCGGGCGGGCGTTACGAAGTCGTCACCCTGTCGCCGGTGTCGGGCGGCTATGGCGAGGCCAACAGCGGCGGGGCCTTCGGGCGTCAACTCAAGGGCTGCGGGCTGGACGGAATTGTCTTTACCGGGGCGTCGGAGGCGCCGGTCATTCTGGTCATCGAAGAAGATGGAATTCGCCTGGAAGACGGCGCGCCCTATTGGGGTCAGGAGATCTACGAGGTCGACGAGAACCTCAAGGCGGCCTACGGCAAGGACGTGGTGAACGGCGTGATCGGACCGGGCGGCGAGCGCATGGTCGGCTTCGCGGCCATCGGCCATGACGGGCGGCACACCCGCTTTGCCGGGCGCTGTGGCGTCGGCGCGGTGATGGGCTCGAAGATGCTGAAAGCTGTTGTCGTGTCGGGCAAAGGCAAGGCCGTGGCCCCCGTGGCCAAGCCCGATGAACTGGCGGCATCCATCAAGGCCACCGTCCCGGAGGTTCAGGAAACGCTGGAAAACTTCCGCACCTATGGCACCGGCGGCGGGTTAATTATTTGCGATGAGATCGGCGATTTGCCCATCGATAACTGGCGCACCGGGCAGAACACGCCGCTGTCCAAAAAGATCACCGGCACGGCGATGATCCGCAAATATCAGTTAAAGCGAAGCGGGTGCAAACGCTGCACCATCCTGTGCGCGCGCACCATGGAAGTGAAAGACGGACCGTTCGCCACCGTGGGCGAAATTTCCGGCCCCGAATACGAAACCATGGCCAGTTTCGGCAGCCTGCTCAACATCGACGACCCCGAAGCCATTATCAAACTGAACGAACGCTGCAACCAGTTGGGCCTCGACACCATTTCGGCCGGCATGGTCATCGCCTTCGCCTTCGAATGTTTCGAGAAGGGCGTTGTGACGCTGGAGGACACGGACGGGCTGGAACTGACCTTCGGAGACGGGGCGTCGGCGCTGGCCCTGCTTGAACGCCTGGGGCGCCCGGAAAGCGATTTCGATTGCGCGCTCGCCGGCGGGTCGCGCCGCGCCGCCGAAATATTTGGTGGCATGGCCGCCGAGTACGCGGTGGAGGTCAAGGGACTGGAGCTTCCCATGCACGATCCGCGTTACAGCTGGGGACAGGCTTTGGCCTACGCCACCAGCAATCGCGGCGCTTGCCATCTGGCGGGCTTCATGAACGTCTACGAGGATGGCGGTACGATACCCGAAATGGGGCTGACCGAATCCCATCCCAAGTACCAGCGCGAAGGCAAGGGCGAAGTGACGGCCATGGTGCAGAACCTGATGAACGTTCTGGACAGTCTGGTGATCTGCAAGTTCACCGCCATCGCCGACGCCACGACGTACTCGCGCATGGCCGAGTGGTACACCATGATTACCGGGCGCGACATCACGGTGCAGGATTTCAATGAAATCGGCGAGCGCGGCTTCAACCTGAAGCGTATGATCAACAACCGCTTCGGCATCGGCCGCAAGGACGACACCCTGCCGCCGCGTATGCGCACGCTGCGTAAAGTCGGCGCTGATTTTGACCTGGACGTGCCGCCGCTGGCTCCCATGCTGAGCGACTATTATGCGGCGCGCGGCTGGACGGAAGAAGGGCGCCCGGCGTCCGAGACGCTGACACGCCTCGGATTGTCGCCGTTCGCGGATTAGGAGCCGCGGACTAGGAAATAGCGATCCCCAGGTCCGTCAGGGCTATGCGGATCGCCGTTTTTTGCTCGTCGCTGGCCTGCGGCATGGGCGCGCGCGGATAAAGTGCCGGGCAGCCCTGAATGGATTGGGCGTACTTGGTGCAGGCGGGCAGGTTGTCGGCGACGATGGCGTTCCACATGGGCAGGATTTTCTCGTGCAGGGCCAGGGCGCGGGCGTGATCGCCCGCTTGAACCGCGTCCCACTGTTCAACGCACGGGCCCGGAATGGCCGATAGCGTCGCCGCAATGGAACCGCACGCCCCCAGCGCGTAGGACGGATACAAAAGGGCGTCGACGGCGCTGAAAATGCGATCCTCGGGCCGTGCCATCAGCATCAGGTCGGCCAGCATTTTCAAGTCACCGGCGCTTTGCTTGACACCGATCACGTGCGGCACTTCGCGCATGATTTTGCACAACAGTTCCGGCGACAGGTACGACCACGGAATGACGTTGTAGATAAGGATCGGCTGGCCGGTTTCCTCGCCCATGACGCGGAAGTGTTCCTGCATGGCTTCATCGGTGGGGCGGAACAGGTAATGGACCGGTGTGACCTGCAACGCGGCGACGTCCAGATCGCGAATGGCCAGGCCGCGGCGGATGGCGTCGCGCGTGCTGTCCACGATGATCCCGGCGATGATGGGAACGCGCCCGGCAGATGCTTCGACGGCCGCTTCGATCAGGTCGCGGAATTCCTCGACGTCCAGCGTGTGGCCTTCGCCGGTGCTGCCGCCCACGGCCAGCCCGTGCGCACCCTGGTCCACGCACCAGTCCACCTGGGGCTTCACGGCCCGAAGGTCGATATCGCCATTGGCGTCAAAAGGTGTGGTCATGGGGGGAACGATGCCCCAGAGCTTGGATGTCACGGCTTTTCTCCCATTCCGGAATGTGGAATTCAATTCCAATTTATCTCGGAGACTACTCGGAGTCCGGCTCTTCGTCAACTTTCGAACGAAGTGCGTGTGAAGGCCCGGCGTATCCCAACCGCCGGCTGATCCGCTCGGCGATATCCATCACCAGTTCGGCCAATGCCGGAACCCGATCATCGGTGATGCGAACCTGTGGCCCCGAGACGCTGATGGCGGCGAAGACATCGCCCGCCGCGTTGCGGATGGGCGCGGCGACGCACCTCAGCCCCACCTCGTGTTCGCAATTGTCGACGGCGTAACCCTGTTCGCGGATTTCGGCCAGTTCGGAGCGCAACTCATCGGGCTCGGTGATGGTCGTGCGGGTATAGCGTTGCAATCCGGCCTGAATAATCCGCGAGATGGTTTCTTCGGATTGAAACGCCAGCGCCGCCTTGCCGACGCCGGTGCAATAGGCGGGGGCGGCCAGAATGGTGGTGATCCGGTGGCCGGTTCCGCCGTCGGGTTCGCGGTGATCGACGGTAACGACATGCGCGCCATCGAACACGCACAGATGACTTCCTTCGCCCGATAGCGCGATCAGACGTTCGACGAAGGGTGCCGCTTCGCGGGGCAGGTCCATGCTGTCCAAAACGACGCTACCCAGTTCGAACAGGCGGATGCCCAGCCGGTATTGTTCGCGTTCACGTTCCTGTTCAACGAAGCCGATCTCGCGAAGGGTTGCCAAAATCCGATGTGCGGTGGTTTTTGGCAGCCCGGTTTTTTCGGCCACGTCGGCAACGCTTAGCGAGCGCTCATTCCTGGAGAAGCAGTCCAGCACCGCGACCGTCTTGTGTACGGATTTCAGGCCGTTTGGATCGCGCTTGGCCGGTTTATCTGGCATCGTAAATTCCCGATTATTCCTACGGTTGGCTTGACGATGGCCGCGTTTTCTTGCAGACAGGGGCACCGAATTTGAAACTCTCGAAATATCCTTATTGAAGCGTGAACCGGAGCGCAAGCGTGATGAGCGAAGCCGACACCAAGAACAGTGAAGATACCCGCGATTTCATCCGCGAAATCATCCGCGCCGATCTGGATGCGGGCAAGCATGACGGTGTGGTGACGCGGTTTCCGCCCGAGCCCAACGGCTATCTGCATATCGGCCACGCCAAGTCCATTTGCCTGAACTTCTCCATCGCCCAGGAATTCGGCGGGCGCTGCCATTTGCGTTTCGACGACACCAACCCGGCCAAGGAAGAGCAGGAATACGTCGACAGCATCCAGAAGGACGTGCGCTGGCTCGGTTTCGATTGGGGCGACAATCTGTTTTTCGCCTCGGACTACTTCGACCAGCTTTATGCATGGGCCGTGCAACTGGTTAAGGCAGGCAAGGCCTATGTGGACGATTTGTCGGCCGACGAAATCCGCGCCCACCGCGGCACCCTGACCGAACCCGGAAAGAACAGCCCGTACCGTGATCGCTCCATCGAGGAGAACCTCAATCTGTTCCAGCGTATGCGCGCCGGTGAGTTCGAGGACGGCGCACGGGTGTTGCGCGCCAAGATCGACATGGCGTCGGGCAACATGAATTTGCGCGATCCGGTCATGTACCGCATCGTCCACGAAAGCCACCCGCGCACGGGCGATGCGTGGTGCATCTATCCGACCTATGATTTCACCCACGGCCAGTCGGACGCCATCGAGCACATTACCCATTCCATCTGCACCCTGGAATTTGAAGACCATCGGCCGCTTTATGATTGGTATCTTGATAACATCGACGCGCCGTCGCGCCCCCGCCAGTACGAATTTTCGCGCCTCAACGTGTCGCACACCATTGTTTCCAAACGCTATCTGCGCCAACTGGTTGAAGAAGGCCATGTGCGCGGATGGGATGACCCGCGCATGCCGACCATTTCAGGCATGCGCCGCCGGGGTCTGCCCGCCGCTGCTTTGCGCGATTTCGCCAAGCGTGTCGGCGTGACCAAAAGCAATAACGTCATCGAGGTGGCGCTGCTGGACCACTGCGCGCGTGAATACCTTAACAAAAAGGCCTTGCGCCGCATGGCCGTTCTCGATCCCCTGAAGGTGGTTATCGAGAACTATCCCGAGGGCCAGAGCGAAGAACTGGACGCGGTGAACAACCCCGAGGATGCGGCCGCCGGAAAGCGTAAGGTGTCGTTCGGCCGCGAAATTTACATCGAACGCAGCGACTTCATGGAAGACGCGCCGCGCAAGTTCTTCCGGCTGGCGCCGGGCCGTGAGGTGCGCTTGCGTTACGCCTATTTCGTCACCTGCACGGACGTCATCAAAAACGACGCGGGCGAGGTGGTTGAACTGCGCTGCACCTACGACCCCGAAACCCGCGGCGGCAATTCGCCCGACGGGCGCAAGGTCAAGGGGACGCTGCACTGGGTGTCGGCGGCCCATGCCGTGCCCGCCGAAGTGCGCCTTTACGATCATCTGTTCTCGCGCGCCGACCCCGGCGCCGACGGCAATTTCCTGGACGACGTCGATGCGGAATCGCTCAGCGTTTTGGAAGGTTGCCTGCTGGAACCGGCGCTGGCGGAGGCGAAGGCAGGCAAGGCGGTTCAGTTCGAGCGGCAGGGCTATTTCTGTGTGGACCCGGATTCCACGCCCGAAAAACTTGTCTTTAACCGCACGGTCGCCTTGCGCGATAAGTGGGCCAAGATCCAGGCAAAGGGCGGCGGCGGAAAGAAGTAGGTTCTACGCCCGGCGTGAAATGAATAACAGCGCGCCGATAACGATGGCCATTCCGCCAAATGCAACGGCATCGGGCAGTTCGCCAAAGAAGAGGACGCCCAGCAGTACCGCGATGGGCAGGCGCGTGAAATCCACCGGCGCGACGGCGGTGGGATTTCCTGTGCTGTAGGCCTTGGCCTGACCAAAAAGACCGAACGTACCGATTACTCCGGCGGCCAGCAGGATCGTCCAGTCACTGCCGGTCGGCGTTTGCCAATCCATCAGCATGACAGGCGCGGTGAAAACGGCGCCGAACAGTTGAACGTAGAAGGCCAGTTTTTCGGGCGATTCGGTGCTGGACAGGTGCTTGACGTGAAGCATGGCCAGCGACAGCAAAAAGGCGCTGGTCAGCGCGGCCAGCGCCGGAAGGCTGATTTCCACATCCGGCCGGGCGATGACAAGAACGCCGGCGAAGCCGACGATGGTGGCAATGGCGCGCGGCCAGCCCGCATTTTCGCCGCGTACGATGCGCGAAACGATAATCATCCATAACGGCGTGGTGAAGGCCAGCGCCATGGCGTTGGCCAGCAGCATGTTGGTGATTGCGTAGGTGTAAAGGGTGAAAGCCGAGATCCCCAGCACGGCGCGCACGAAATGCCCACCCAGCCGATGTGTGCCCAGCCCCGCCAGACCGCCCCGCAACATCCACGGCAGCGCCGATAGCGCACCAATGGTCATGCGGATGCAGACGATTTCGGCAAGCGGCAACGCCTGTCCGGCACCCTTCATCAGCGCCGCCGTGACGGTCAGCAGAAAAGCCGTCAGCGCCATCCACAAAATACCGCGCATGTTGGCCGAAAGTGCGGATTGGGGGTCTGGCTTCGTAGTCATCAGGGCAGCTCTATCTCAAGACCGGCCAAAAGAAAAGGGGGAGGGGCTATACGCCCGCTCCCCCTTCGCGCGATAGGTATGCCTCGGTGGCTATTTCAGTTCCGTCATGGGTATGAAGTCCATGTCGCCGAAGACCTGGTTTTCGCCGCACATGGCCCAGATGAAGTTGTAGTTGGTGGAGCCGACGCCCGAATGGATCGACCAGCTGGGGCTGATGACCGCCTGTTCGTTGCGCATGACAACGTGGCGGGTTTCGGCAGGTTCGCCCATCATATGGAAGACGACGCCGTCCTCGGGCAGGCGGAAGTATAAATAGACTTCCATGCGCCGCTCGTGGGTGTGGCACGGCATGGTGTTCCACATGCTGCCTTCGTTCAGCTTGGTCAGGCCCATGCACAGCTGGCAGCTTTGCAGCACCGCCGGGTGCAGATACTTGTAAATTGTGCGCACGTTGGCGGTCTTGGGATCGCCCAGGGCTTCGGACTCGGCGTCGGCGATATTGATCTTGACCGCCTTGTACGCCGTGTGGGCCGGTGCGCTGGTGTAATAGAACTTGGCCGGGTTGGCTTCGTCATTGCTGCGGAACAGGATTTCCTTGGTGCCCATGGGCACGTAAAGGCCATCCTCGGCGGCAAGCTCGAACGCCTCGCCGTCGATGGTGACAACGCCGGGGCCGCCGATGTTGATGGTACCAAGCTCGCGGCGTTGCAGGAAAAAATCGACCCCGAAAGCCGTGCTGGCTTCAAGCGCGATATCGGACGTTCCCGGGCAAGCCCCGCCGACCACGATGCGGTCGATGTGGCTGTAGGTCATGGTGATTTTGCCGGGAACGAAAATGTCATCAATCAGGAACTCTTTACGAATTCCCTCGGTGGTTAAAGTCTTGGCATGGTCGCTGTGAATGCCCTGGCGAACGTCCATCGATCTTTCCTTTTCGTTTTGTGCTAACCAAAAAAACCACTCTCTCCGCGCACAAGCCAACGGCTAGGCGGCGGTCGAGAATGGTTCCCCGAATGTATTGACGTGTTCCCCCCGCATCATGCTGATTTCGCGCCAATGATGCAAGCGCACAATCAGCCGTATTTGGTGACAGTATACTAAATTATTTATAATAATTTAGTATACTGTCACCAAATACGCATGCTTGGGCGGGGGGGCGCCATGTGGTATCAGTTTTTCTCAGGGGATCGTGGGGAGCCAGATACCAAACATTCTTGCAGAACATTTTCTTCTCAAGCATTTACCGGAAGAGGATCTTGCGCGGCTGGAGAAATTCGCCATGACGCGGCGCTTCGCGGCCAAAGAGCCGGTCTTCATGAAGGGCGATCCGGCCAGCGGCATGATGGCCGTCATTTCGGGCCGGGTGCGCATCAGTTCGTATTCGTCCGAAGGGCGCGAGGTGGTGCTGAACGTTATCGGTCCGCGTGAGGTGTTCGGCGAGATCGCCCTGATTGACGGCGGCGAACGCACGGCCAACGCCGTGGCCATGGAAAACACCGAACTGATGGTTCTGGAGCGCCGCGATTTCCTGCCCTTCCTGGAGCGCAATCCCGAACTTTGCATCAAGTTGTTGATGGTCATGTGCCACCGGTTGCGGCGAACCAGCGAACAGTTGGAGGATTTCAGCTTTCTGGATTTGCGCACGCGGCTGGCGAAACGCCTGCTGGATCTGGCCAATGATCATGGTATTGAGGAAGACGGCGGTGTGCGCATTTCGCTCACCCTCTCGCAGCGCGTTCTGGGCGCCATGATGGGCACCTCGCGCGAAGCCGTGAACAAGCAATTGCGGGCCTGGGAAGACGAGGGGTTGCTCCGCCTTAAGCGCGGCTCGGTCACGCTGCTGGATCCCGAGCAGCTTGAACTCATTGTCGAGGCCAGCGACTGAATAGCCACTTCTCCCGAGATTCCGAACCCGCTCACACCAAATTATTGAATTGGGCGCTGTGTATTTCGTTTTTCAATCTGATCGCCGAATTGAACCGGAATATTGACTGCCAGAAGGCATGTTTCTAACATAATAGTTGTGTTGTTACGGATAACTGGCAAGGTGCCTGAGATTAATTTATTCTTTGTCTGAAAAGGGCGCGTGGGCTATCATCGCGACCGATTTCGGGAACCGATTAGCCGATGTTTAATTTGTTGAGCAATCGACCGAACCTAGGGGGGAATCGCGTGACTGCATTCAAACTTCGGGAATTGAGGGCCAACCCAATGAAGCTCCTTCACCGGTTTTTCGGCCCGCACCATCACCGCAACGCCATTCACAATCTTGAATATTTGCAGTCCTTGCTGTCAGGTCGCCCTTTTCCTGTTTGGGCCTACATCCTCTTGACGAGGAAATGCAATCTCACCTGCTCATATTGCTATGTTACGGAAGACAAACTTAAGGAGATGGGACTATCTACTCCAAAAAAGGAGATGGATTTGTCAGAACTGAAATATACAGTCGATAAACTTGCGAGTATGGGGACAAGATGGATTTCTTTTTTTGGAGGAGAACCCACTCTTCGCAAACGAGAATTGTTGAAAGTTATTGAATACGCGAGTAAATCGAAACAAATATTTACCCAACTCCCAACCAATGCATTTTTATTAAAGGATGAAACCTATGTCGAAAATCTCGGCCAAGCCGGCATAGGGTTAATCGATGTTTCCCTTGACAGTGTCGCGAGGTTTGATGCCAGCAAGAAAGACCTCTACCACCGCGAAGAGGTTTTCGAAACGCTCTTCAGGGGGCGGGAACGGCACAGGTACGGAATTAAGACAAATCTTGTGCTCACAAAGGGAAACTTGGACCAATTGACGCCGGTGATGGATTTTGCCGATCGGCATAATATTATCATTTCAATTCGCCTGGCCTTTCGCCCCCCGATAAAACCCACCGGTTGGAAAGAGGAGACCGACGTCTTTTTCTCTTCTGATCCGGAAGATGTAAAGATGGTTGATGACGCGGCGAACACCATCCTGCAAAGGAAAGCGGACGGAATTGTTACGACTGAACCCAACGAGTACTATCATGCAATGAAAAGACATGTTCGCGGGGAAGCCGGAATTTGGAAGTGTGACGCGGGGAAACACCACCTCACAATCGACAGTGACGGCGCGATTATGCAATGCTCGGTGTTGCTTGACGGGTTGGGAACAACCGTGTTCGAATTGGATAAACGATACTTCGAAAAACTGGAAAACGCGATCGAAGACAATTTGAGGAAGTGCAACGACAATTGCTTGGCGGCGGCCTATTTCTGCAGTCGGCACTATAGAAACAACCCGACGAGCATCTTCGCTCAGGGCTTTCTTGAAAAACTATAACGAGGAAAAATTGGGGAAGGTATGACGTGGGATCCTTGGTGGCAGTCGGTAATACTTGCGCAACTATTCGGAGTTGGTATAGCGGCGATCGGGTATGCCGTTTGGCTGGTTAGTGTTCAAGAAATACCTGACAGATGGGCGATATTAGCATTTTCCGTTACTGGTGTAATATTTTTTATTTCAGTTTTCCTCTCTATGGATGTATTTGGAATCGAAAGAATAACAGAAGAAAAGCAAGTTTTTTTCGCCTTTTTAATGGGGTATGCGGATTCTCTATGCTTGGCGTTGCTTGTCTATAGAACCGGAGGTACCGCTGGAAAGCAGAGCATATTTACGCCATTATTTATCTTGATGCCTTCACTCGTGGCTTTCCTCTATCGCGATTTAGATGATGGTATTTGGCACACTGGTGCGGTGGCGGCATTTACGGTCGCCGGGTATGGTTTGATCTATTTTCTTAAGCCTCCAAGGGACAGAGAGATTCCCAATCAAAAATTCTATGATTGTGCAGTTATTTTGGTTTTAGCACTTTGCGTGTCGTTAGCGACCTTCGTTGCCATGCATAAGGGCTTCGGTCCGCGCTAATTAGCGATCCCAACAATAAGTTTGGCCGTGAAAGCTAATTCGTGTCGAGAATTCTCGACTCTTAATTCACCTCTCCCATGATTCCTACCATCAAATGTGAACTGCTTCACAAACGATTTGGGCGATCCGCGATATACGGAAAAATCGCGAATTAATATCGCTTCGGCATATTGCAAATTGATATATTCCGAACCTATATATTCCATATTGAAATATATCGGATCGATATATATAAAGCGGCTCTGTTTTTCAGGGCGGAAGGTTGGCGGCATGGATGCGAAAACCCTTTGTCTGGGCGTCCTTACCCAGGGTGACGCGAGCGGTTACGAGATAAAAAAGCAGCTTGAAGAAGGACCGCTGGCCCATTTTTATCGGGCGGGGTATGGCTCGATTTATCCGGCATTGACAGCTCTGGCGGAAGCCGGACAGGTGACGTGCACCGAAATGGCGCAGGAAAAACGCCCCGGCAAGAAAATCTACCGCATTACCGACGCGGGATTGGCCGCGTTTCGCAAAACGCTCGGCAAGAACCCCAGCGAAGACAGAATTCGCTCGGAGTATCTGTTTATGATGTTTTTCGCCCATTTTCTTGAAACCGGGCGGGCCGACGAGATTTTCGAGGACTACCTTGGGCAATACCGCGCTACCGTCGAAGGGATGTGCTGCGCGGATTTGGACGGGCTGGCCCCCGGCCAGTTATTCGTTCACGACTTCGGCCTGTCCATTTACAGGGCCATCGTCGAATTCATGGAAAATAACCGCCACGTTCTGGCGGATACGGCCGACGCCGACGCTGCGCCGACCCGTGAGCAAAGCGTGGGAGCAGCGCAATGAAACGTTCATATCTATTTGCCGTCCTGGTCGCCATTTCGGTCGTCGGCTGGATCATGTCTGGGCAGATCGGCCAGACCAGCGTGACCGAAGGCGTTGACCCCATTGTCGCGACCGCTGCCGCCGACGAGGTTCTGCCCAAGGTGCGCGTGCGCGCCATGGTCGCCCAGGAACGGGAGAACGAGATTTTCCTGTTTGGCCGCACCGAGGCCGTGCGAAACGTTGACGTCATGACCGAAACCAAGGGTCGGGTCGTCTCGCGTCTCGTCAAAAAGGGGGATTGGGTCAAGCGCGGCGACGTGCTGGTGCGCATCGCCATGGATGACCGCAAGGCCCGCCTTGCCCAGGCCCAGGCATTGGTCGAGCAGCGCAAGATTGCTTATGAAGCCGCGCAGAAACTGTCCAAAAAGCAGTTCCGCTCGGTCGTTACGCTGGCGCAGAACAAGGCCGATCTGGAATCCGCCAAGGCGGCCCTTGCGGCCATCAAGCTGGACATCCAGCGCTGCACCATCCGGGCGCCGTTTGCCGGCGTGGTGGATAGGCTGCCCGCCGAAATCGGCTATGTCGTGGACGTTGGCAGCACGGTCGCGCGTATCGTCGATCTTGATCCCATTCTGGTGGTCGGATCGGTTGCCGAAAGAAACGTTTCCGCCGTTGCGGTGGGTGCGCTTGGCGTCGTTCGCCTGGTTACCGGCGAGGAGGTCGGGGGCACCGTGAGCTATGTTTCCAAGGTCGGCGCCGAAGCGACCCGAACTTTCCGCGTCGAGGTCGAGGTTGACAACCCGAACGGCGATATCGCCGAAGGACTGACCACCGAACTTCGCCTGCCGTTGGGCCGCGTGTTTGCACACCGTGTTTCACCGGCCGTACTGACCCTTTCCGACGAGGGCATCATCGGCGTCAAGGCGGTTGGAAATGAGAACGTGGTCGAGTTTTATCCGGCGGAACTGATCGCCGATACGCCCGACGGCGTATGGCTGCGCGGGCTTCCCGAAAAATTGAACCTGATCACCGTCGGCCAGGAGTTCGTTCGTGTCGGCCAGCGCGTGATTCCCGTGCAAGAGGCTGATGGCGGCGCATCATGATTGGAATTATCGACTTCGCATTCAATCGTTCGCGTGTCGTCTTTTTGACGCTGTTCGTGATTCTGTTCGCGGGTACGGTTGCATATATCAACATCCCCAAGGAATCCGCGCCGGACATCAACATCCCGATCATCTACGTGACGATCCCGCACGAGGGAATTTCTCCCGAGGATTCGGAACGCCTGCTGATCCGCCCCATGGAGAAAGAGCTTCGCGCCATCGAGGGCGTGAAGGAAATGCGTTCCACCGGTTATGAAGGCGGCGCCAACGTATTGCTGGAATTCGAGGCCGGGTTCGATGCCGACACTGCGCTTGACGACGTTCGCGAAAAGGTCGATCTGGCCAAGCCGGAACTGCCGGACGATTCCGACGAGCCGACCGTTCACGAGGTCAATTTCAGCCTGTTCCCTGTTATCCTGGTCACCCTCTCGGGTAACGTGCCGGAGCGCGCGCTGGTGCGTCTGGGGCGCGACCTTCAGGACAGCATCGAAGGCATTAATTCGGTGCTGGAAGCCAAGATCGTGGGGGACCGCGACGAACTGGTCGAAATCCTGATCGATCCGGTGAAGATGGAAAGCTATGGCCTGACTATCAGAGAAACTATCGTCTTCATGCAGCGTAGCAACCTTCTGGTGGCAGCCGGCGCGCAGGATACCGGCAAGGGCCGGTTCTCGGTCAAGGTACCCGGTCTTTTTGAAACGGTATCCGACGTTTTTGAAGTTCCAATTAAAGTTGACGGCGATGCGGTTGTGCGTTTAGTGGATATCGCCGAAATCCGCCGCACCTTCAAGGATCCCAGTTCGTTTGCGCGGGTCAACGGCAAGCCGGCGATCACGCTGGAGGTTTCCAAACGAACCGGCGAGAACATCATTGAAACCATTGAAGCCGTGCGCGCCGTTGTCGCTTCCGAGAAAACGGCCTGGCCCGCGGCCCTGCGGAACGCGGTCGAAGTGTCTTTCGCTCAGGATCAGTCCGTCGATATCCGCGATATGCTGGTCGATCTGCAAAACAGCGTCATTATTGCCGTCATTCTGGTCATGATCGTGGTGGTCGCGGCGTTGGGCGTGCGTTCGGCCGGACTGGTCGGCATCGCCGTGCCGGGGTCATTTCTGGCTGGAATCATGGTGATCGGGGCGTTTGGGTTGACCGTTAACATGGTCGTTCTGTTCGGCCTGATCCTTTCCGTCGGCTTGCTGGTCGATGCGTCGGTCGTGGTGACCGAATACGCCGATCGCAAAATGCTGGAAGGTGTGGACCGCCGAACATCCTACCTGTTGGCCGCCAAGCGCATGGCCTGGCCAATTACCGCGTCAACAGCGACCACCCTGGCGGCGTTTTTCCCGCTGCTTTTCTGGACCGGGGTTGTCGGCGAATTCATGAAATACCTGCCGATTACCGTATTGGCCGTGTTAAGCGCAGCCTTGGTAATGGCGCTGATTTTCGTGCCCACCATGGGGCGCTATTTCGGCAAACCGGGTGATGCCAACGCGAACACCATGAAGGCATTGGCGGCGGGCAGCGAAATCAGCTCGCTGTTGGGCCTGGGCGGCATAACCGGGGGGTACCTGAAGATACTGAAGGTGGCCCTTCGCCACCCGGCAAAGGTGATGATGATTGCCTGTGTCTTGTTGATTGGAATGCCGGTCCTGTATGGGCATTACGGTCAGGGGGTTGAGTTCTTCCCCGAGGTCGAGCCCAAGAACGCCAAGCTTCAAATTCGCGCCCGCGGAAACCTTTCCGTCTACGAGATGGACACTTTGGTTCGCGAAGTGGAAAGCCGAATCCCGACAACCGGCGAGTTTGACACGATTTACGCGCGCACCGGCAAGGAAGGTAATTCGCAGGAGGCCGAGGACATCATCGGCACCATTTCCCTTGAATTTGTTGATTGGGACCTACGCCGCTCGGCGGACGAAATTCTCGATGATATTGGCGAACGCACCAGCGATCTGGCCGGGATCATCATTGATCGGCGCAAGCAGGAGGAAGGGCCGCCGGTCGGCAAACCGATCCACATTCAAATGACCGCGCGTGATCCGGCCAAGTTACCCATTGCGGCGGAGCAGATTCTCAAGGGCCTTCAACAGTTTGACGGGTTGATCAATATCGAGGACAGCCGCCCGTTGCCGGGTATTGATTGGGAGTTCGGCGTCAACCGGGCGCAGGCCGCGAAGTTCGATGTCGACCTCAATCTTGTTGGCAACGCCCTTCAAATGGTCACCACGGGTATCAAGCTGGGCGAATACAGACCGGACGATTCGGACGACGAAATCGATATTCGCTCGCGGTATCCGCGCGACTACCGGACTCTGGAACAACTGGACAATGTTCGCATTGCCACGGCGCACGGTTTGGTTCCCATTAGCAATTTCGTCCAAAGGCGGGCCGAACCCAGTGTCGGTACGGTCAAGCGTATCGACGGCTGGCGGGAAATGAGCGTCAAGGCCGATGTTGTCGATGGCGTGAATACATCGGCGAAACTGGCCGAAATTCAAGCCTGGGTCGCGAACGCCGGGATCGATCCGGCCATCAGTATCACCTACAAGGGCGAGGACGAGGAGCAGGAAAAGTCAAAGGCCTTCCTGACCAAGGCCTTCTCCATCGCCATCGCCATCATGGCCATCATTTTGGTGACCCAGTTTAACAGTATGTATTCGTCGTTCCTGATCCTGTCGGCGGTGATCATGTCGACCATCGGCGTGTTGATGGGGCTGATGATTACCGGGCAACCCTTCGGCATCATCATGACCGGCGTCGGGGTCATCGCGCTGGCCGGTATTGTCGTCAACAACAACATCGTTCTGATCGACACCTTCGACCGCTTGCGCGAAGAGGTGGATACGCCGTGGGAGGCGATCATGCGAACCGGCGGGCAGCGCCTGCGGCCGGTGCTGCTGACGACGGCAACGACGATTTTGGGCCTGCTGCCCATGACGCTGAAGATGAACATCGATTTCATCACCCGCGAGGTCACCATAGGGGCGCCCTCCAGCCAGTGGTGGGCGCAGCTTTCCGCGGCCATCGTATTTGGCTTGGGCTTTGCCTCGATCCTGACGTTGATCGTCACACCCAGTGCGCTGATGATCCGGGCCAATGTGCATGACTGGAAGGTGCGGCGGCGCGAAAGGCGCGAACAACGGGCCGAAGCCGCAGCGGCTTAGGAATTTCGTTTTTCGGTAATGTCGCGCCCCAGGCCGATGATCGCGGTTACCTCTCCATGCTCGTCTAGGATGGCCGTGTCGAGCCACGCCAGCCAGCGCCATCCGTCCTTTGTTTGCGCCCGTTGTTCAATGTAGGCGGTGTGTGGCGGTGCGAACAGTTCCTTCATGGCTTCCGCCGTGGCCTCGCGGTCGTCCTCATGAACAAGGGGCATGAACGCGTTGCCAAGCAATTCGTCCTCGGTTTTGCCGAACATTCGGCAGTAGGAAGGGCTGACAAACAGGAACCGGCCTTCAAGGTCGACCTTGACCACCAGATCGGTTTGATTGTCCACCAATAGGCGGTAGTCGGCCTCGCGTTGTCGTAGCGCCTCCTCGGCTTCCTTGCGTGCCGTAATATCGACGAACGTAAACTGGATCGCGGGTTCGTTTTTCCAGTTCACCACCCTCACCCGGTTCTCCAGCCAAATGGAGGAACCGTCGCTTCGAACACCTTCAAATTCGTAGAAGGAGGGAGCATCCTCCCCGCGAAGGCGGGCGTCGCGATATCCCTCGATCCGCTCTCGCTCGCGCGGAGCAACAAGTTGAAATGAATCCGGAAGGTTTAACACCCCCTCGGGCGTGGAATACCCCATTATGTCGGCGGCCGATTGATTGGCAAAGATATACCGTCGATTTTGGGCGATGATAATTGCCTGAACGGATCCTTCAACAAGGTCTCTGAACCGTTCTTCGCTTTCCGCCAGAGACTTTTCAGCCACGTCGCGTTCACGCTTGTCGTGAATGTTAATCAAATCGCGAAATTCGTTGGAACATTCGTCGACGAATTGATCGACCTTCGCTTTGTATGCCTCGGTCAGTGAAACCAGTCGGCAGCGGCGGTCATTCGGGTCCGTTCGGATGGCAATGACATCCATGGACGCCAGTTCCTGCAGGCGTCTGGTTACGGTCGGTTTGGCAAGGCCTGTTTCCACGTGCAGGTCCGAAATCACCGTGGTTCGCGCCGTCAGATAATCCTCAAGAAGGGTGAACAGAATATCCCAAAGAGATTGCTTCGTTGTCCGACCCGATTTTTCGACGGGCGCGGCGGACATCCGTGTTTCCACGTCTTCGCGAAGTTTAACGTGGCGCAAAAGGTCGTACTTCAGAATAACCGAAATCGTCGCCTGTTTTTCCGCTTGTGACTTCCGTGACACTTTGAATGGATCCCGTCTTTGCTCGTAATGGGGCAGAGTGTCCCAATAGAAGATAACCGATGGTTACGCAATATTTTCGCCCATCTTTTTGCCTATTTTAATGTCATCGAAGGATTTGAGCGAACAATTTTTTTCGGGTCGGTTTTGGCACAAGGATGCTCGGCCATTGTTGGTCTGCAATACCGGAAGAAGGGAAAAAAACGGTCCTAATAATCCTTTGATTTTGGGTGAGCCGACCCTACCTTTCGTGGGACAGTTTTTTCACGGTGTATCGCCGACCGAGCCTGGGCCACTGGGTTTGGCGAAATATCTCAGATCTCCGGGGGGGGGGAGAAAATGAGGGTCGTCGGGATTGTGCTCGGTTTCCTTTTGGGCGTTTTTTTGGCTCAACCGCTGTTGGCGGCGGACAAGCCAGGCAGCAAGAGTTCGGACAATCCGTATGTCCGGCTGGCGTCTTTTTTGGCGCCCGGCCTTAACGCCGGAGGAAAGCGCGTCCAATTTCCGATGACCCTCGTTTTTGAAGTGTCAAAGGATACGGACATCAGGCGTTTTTGCGCCATGTCGCCGCGAATTCGCGACGCCATCATGCTGGAGATGTTCAAAAAACCCGTCAAGGTCGGGAAGGGCCGACGGATCAACAAGACCACCGTTGCAACGCGATTGACCTCCGTCGCCAATGGCGCACTTGGCAAAGTGACAATTGTCGAAACCCACGTATTCAACGAGATAATGCAGCGAACTTCCGGTGCGGCGAATTCGGCGGAATGGCGAATTTGCAAGAACCGCTAATAATGCAACGGCGGCGTTCGTTTAGTCGTCTGCAGTCGTTGGGTCGAGGGGTTCTTCTGTCTCGTCCATATCGTCCGTCTCGGTTTCATCGCTGCCGCGTTCCAGCATTCGGCGATAGGCGCGCATACTAAACGGAATGCTGGCAAGATAAAGCAGCAGGGTGGCGGCTACGGTCGCCCACGGCGTATTGATCAGAAGTGCGGCATAAAGGCCGACGATCAACATGGTCGGCAAAACCCAGCGGCGGGCGATTTTGACCTTCTTGAACGAGAACGTCGGGATTCGGCTGACCAGCAGGGCGGCGACACCGATCAGGACAAATGAAACCAGGTACGGGCTTCTGAACAGGTCGCTCTCGGTGACCAGCCAAAGGGCCATGGGCAACAAAACGAGTCCCGCGCCCATGGGGGCCGGGACACCGGTAAAGAAATTGGCGGTCCAGGCCGGCTGCTCCACATCCTCCAGAAAGGTGTTGAAGCGGGCCAGGCGAAGAACCATGCAGACCGAATACAAAAGCACCAAAATCCATCCGAATCGCCCGGCTTCCTGCAGGGTCCAAAGGTATAGGAGCATGGGCGGCACCACCCCGAAGCTGACAAAATCGGCCAGCGAATCAAGTTCCGCGCCAAACTTGCTTGTCCCTTTCAGGATGCGGGCAATGCGACCGTCCAATCCGTCCAGGATCGCCGCCGCCGTGATCGCCAGAAGCGCCTTTTCCCATTGCCCAATGAGGCCGTAACGAATGGCCGTAAGCCCGGCGCACAAGGCAAGCAGGGTCAGGATGTTGGGGATCATCCGGTTGAAGGGCATGGCCCTCAGGCGTCGGCGTCGGTGGGTCGGTGTTCTTGCCATTTTTGTGACCTTAACGGATTTCACCGGTTCGCGCCGGTTCCGCGTTTTGCATGTCGGCAATCACGGTTTCAGCGGCCAGGGTGCGTTGCCCCAGGGCGACAAGGGGCTCAACGCCGTCCGGCAGATAAACGTCCACGCGGCTGCCGAACCGGATCAGACCAAAGCGCTCTCCGGCCTTGACCGGCTGGTCCGCCGAGACGAAGCAGCAAATACGCCGCGCGACCAGCCCGGCGATTTGCACGAAGGCGATGTCGCGCCCGTCGCTCATGGTCAGGCGCAGGCTTTGGCGTTCGTTAAATTCGCTCGCCTTGTCCAGCGAAGCGTTGAAGAATTTGCCGGGCCGGTAGTGGGTGGCGGCGATGGTTCCGTCGACGGGGACGCGATTTACGTGAACATTGAAGACATTCATGAAAACGCAAACCCGGTTGCGTGGTTCGTCGCCCATGTCCAGTTCGGGCGGGGGCGCGGCGCGGTCAATCAATTGAACCACGCCGTCGGCCGGGCTGATGATTAAGCCTTCGCGCGACGGCGTTATGCGCGGCGGGTCGCGAAAAAAGCAAGCACACCAGACCGTAAGGATCGCGCCGATCCAGCCCAGAGGCTGCCACAGGAATGACAGGCCAACGGCAATCGTCGCGAAGACCGCGATGAACGGCCAACCGGCGCGGTGGATAGGTACGAAAACGGTTTTCAACACGGCAGAGCCCGCCTATCTAGTTTGATTTCGGCAGGGCGAATATTTGACCCGGGAAGATCAGGTCGGCGTCTGCGATCTGATCGGCGTTGGCCTCGTAAATGACCGTATATCCGAAACCCGATCCGTAGGTTCGCCGCGCAATACGCCACAGACTGTTGCCGGGCTGAACGATGACATAACGCCCAGGTCCCGGCGCAACCGGTTCTGCTCTGGCGAACGGTATGGATACGCGGGCCACGACCTTGCCCGCCGAATCCACGTGATCGGCGCGCAAGGTGTAAATGCCCGGTTTGACACGGACATCCGGGGTGACGCTCCACACGCCGTTTTCTTGCGCCGTGGCGCGGCCGATGAACCCATTGTCCAGATAAAGCTGAATCAGGGCCATTTCGGGAGCATGGCCACTGATGCTAAGGCGTCCCTCATCGTCGTAGTCCACCGCATCCACGGTCAGGGGCAGGGTTGCCTCGCCGGGGCTGGGTTTTTGCAAAACCACGCTGGGCGCGGGCTTGTCGGGAATGGCCACCATTTCAGGCTTTTCGGTCGGAACCAAAATGGCCAGCGGCTGGGTCGGCTTTTCGGTCGGTCGGCCAGCAATATCTTTACCCGGTTCCGGCACCACCAGCATGACCGTTTTTTGGGAAACAACGGCCTGCCCGGATTTGGGTTCGGTTTGCAACGTCAACTCGCTGGTGCCCGGCGGCAACGGTTGATCGGGAACGAACACCCATTCGCCGCGTTTGTCGGCAGTTACCTCGCCGATGACCTTTCCGCGGTCGAGAATCTTTGTTTTGGCGCCAGGTTGGCTGCGTCCGGCCATGACCGTGTCGCCCTGCGGGTTGATCCTGACCACGTCGAAAGACGGCGCCACCGGAGCGGCGGGCTCGGCGGCAGGCTGGGGGGCCGGTTCGGCAGCCGGTTCGGCGGCGGGTTTAGCGCTCGGTGCGGCAGCGGTTTGCGTGGTGGGCGCCGCAGGCGCGGGTTCGGCCTGTGGCTTGGGAGCCTCAGCCGGTGCTTCAGCCATTTTCGCCGCCTGCGCTGCCGCCTCGGCGACCGCTGCCGCCGCTTTGGATTCGGTTGCCGCCTTTTGTGCGGTTTCCTCGGCTTCGGTAGCAGTGGCTTCGGCCTTGGCCGCCTCTTGCTTAACCTCTGCCGTGGCGTCCGGCGCGGTGGCCCGCGCCACGGCCCGGCGCGCTTCCGTCTTTGCCTTTTCCGCGATCTGAGCCGCTTTGCTGGCCTTTTGCCTCGCTTCTTCCGCCGCATTGGCGGCAGCCTGTGCCGCGGCCTGTGGCGCGGAGGACTGCTCGGAAAGCGGCTCTTCCTTTATCTCCTGCTGCCAAAGCAGGAAATTCGCGCCGATAGCAACCAGTACGATGACGACGCCGATGATGGTAATGACAAGCGGGCGATTCACGCGGACCCCTCAGACTTTCCCGAACAGAGGTGCAAAACGCACCAAAAACGTTGCGTAACAGTAATACGGCGTTGGAGTCAGCGCAACGTTCTGGTGTTCATCCGGTTGGTTCGGCGGAAACATCGTTGGAAATCGCGGGCAGGGTGCGCAGGAATTCGATCAGCGCTTTTCGGTCGGCAGGCGTCAGGCGTGCCGTGCCGCCAAAAACGACATCGGCCATTTCGCCGCCGACGAAGTCGCCGTCGGGCAGCATTCCCATGGTCAAAAAGGTATCCAGATCATCTTCGGACCACTCGCCGATGCCGGTTTTCTTGTCGGGTGTGATATTGGGAACGGCCCCGCCTTGCGGGCCGTTGCGGGTTCCGGCAAAAGCCATGTCGCCGTTTACCGCTCCCAGGGGATTGCGCGGCGTGTGGCATTCGCCGCAATGGCCCAGCGCCGTGGCCAGATATGCGCCGCGGTTCCCGGTCTCTGTCCTGGCGGGGTCGAAAAACAGGAGCTTCCAAAACGTTACCAGAAACCGCCATCCGAAAGGCGGGGTTAGATCATGGGGCGTATTTGCGCGCTCGACCGCAGGCAGCGAAAATAGGTAGGCCCTGAGGTCGCGCATGTCGCGCTCGGTCATGGCCGTATAGGACGGGTAGGGAAATGCCGGGAAGTAGTGGCTTCCGTCTGGGGCGAGCCCCCGGTCCAGTGCGTTTATGAACTCTTCATCCGTCCACTTGCCGATTCCCGTTTCGACGTGGGGTGTGATGTTGGGGCTGTAGAAATCGCCGAACGGGGTTTTCAGCCTGCGGCCGCCTGCCAAGGGCGCGCCCTTGTTGGGCTCGTCCGTGTGGCAGGCGGCGCAGCCGGCGGTATCGAATACGTATTTCCCGCGCTTGAGCGCTTGCGCGTTGTCGTCCGCAACCGCAGGGCCCGCGCCGAACGTGATTGCCAGCGCGAGGAAAACGGCGATTTTGGAAGGCGCGATGATTACTTCTTCATCCGGAAAGGCTTGTGACAGCCGCCGCAGGCGGTGCCCAGTTTACCCAGTGCCGCGCCAACGGCGCCCATATCGCCCCCCTTTGCCGCCATGGCGAAATCGGCTGAAGCGGTCTCAAATGCGGCGACGGCTTTGGCGAAGTCGCCGGGTTTTTCCCAAATCGCGGGCAGGGCCGAGGTTTTACCCATGTCGGAGCCCTTGGGGAAAAGATCGGCGGTCATTTTTCCAATGCCGGCGATGGCGCTGCCGTGATCGGCCAGATGCCCCGAATGGGCAACGTTCCCCTTAACGATTGCGGCAACCGAACCCATATGGCCGCCAAGGGCCTTCATCACGGCCTGGCGGTACTTAATGGCGGCCTCGTCGGCCATCGCCGGAGCCGTCAAAACGGTAGCAAGCAATGCGAAAATCATGAACTTGGTAAATTTCCGTGTCATTTTGTCATCTCCAAAAAAAAGAGAACGCCATCTCCCGGAGCTTGGTATAAGGGGCCGCGAAACGGGAATTCCAAGTGCAGGATGCGAACACGGCTATGGTCGGTAACGAAGAATTGAACGGTGAAATCAAATCACTTTGCGTTTTTAGCGGGTCGCGGGTAGGCGAAAACGGCCGCTATCGCGAGGCCGCCGTTCGTCTGGGCGAAATGATGGCCGAACGCGGCATTCGCATGATTTACGGCGGCGGCAACATCGGTTTGATGGGGCTGGCGGCGAGCGCGGTTTTGCAAAACGGCGGTGAGGTCGTGGGCGTCATTCCGGAATTCCTGATGTCGCTGGAAGTGGGCGATCCCGGCGTTACCGAACTGGTCGTGGTTGAGACCATGCACCAGCGAAAAGCCAGGATGTACGAGCTGTCGGACGGCTTTGTGGTTTTGCCCGGCGGCTTGGGCACCCTTGACGAGACACTGGAAATCGCCACCTGGAAGCAGCTTCAGCTTCACACCAAGCCCATTGTCGCCCTCAACATCGACGGTTTCTGGAAACCGCTGAGCGGCTTGTTGGAGCATGTGGTTTCGAGCGGCTTCGCCCATCCGGCCATGCCCGGCCTGATCAGCACCGTGGATACCGTGGAAGAGGTGTTCGGCGCCGCTCTTGATGCGCGCGCGCCTGACCGCGAAATCCTGCTGAGCCATTTGGGTGGCGATTGATCGTTCCGTTCCCCTGTCAATTCGGGCTATAGTTTGCGCCTGTGTTTGGGTTGGGAGGCCTTTCATGGGGCGTAGATCATTACGGTTTTTGCTTGCCCTCATCATTTTCGTGCTGATGGGTTGGGGTGGTTTCGCATCCGCCCAGCAGGCCGACGGCACCTTCGATGAAATCCAGAAGATGATCAAAAACCTTGAGGGACGCGTCGGCGGCCTGGGGGAAACGGTCCCGCCGGAAACTCTCGAGTCTCTTGAAAAGCAGGTCGAGGAGGCGGTGCGTCTGCTGGGTGCGCGGGGGCAGGAAAACGTGCTTCTTCGCGGCAAGACCAGCGGCCTGTCCAGCGAGCTTGACGACATGGCGGCTGCACGCGAGGCGCTAAGCGCCAAATTGTCCGACGTGGAAGCCGACCGGGACAGCAAAATCGCCGCCCTTGAAACCAGGGTTGCCGAGACCGAGACGGCGCTGGACGAGGCACGCGCGGCGGGCAAGGAGAAAGAGCGCGAGCTGAACAAACAGCACCGTAATCTGGAAGCGGTTCTGGCCGAACTGGCGGCTCTGAACAAGTCGCTGGAGGCGTCCGAGAAGAAAAACAAAGCCAACGAACAAAAGATCGGCAAGCTGGACGCGCGGCTGGCCGAGGCGCTGGCCGGCAAGATCGAGGAAATGGCCCGCTACCGGTCGGAATTTTTCGGCCGGCTGCGCCGGGTTCTGGGCGACCGGCGCGACATCAGCATCGTCGGCGACCGTTTCGTTTTTCAGTCCGAGGTGCTTTTCGGCAGCGGCGAGGCGGTTCTGGCCAAGGGAGGTCAAGATGGTGGCGGCATGGCCCAGTTGCAGCAGTTCGCCCGCACCCTGGCCGAAGTGGCGGCGACGATCCCGTCCGGGATCGACTGGGTGCTGCGCGTGGATGGCCATACCGACCGCATCCCCATCCATAACGAGCAGTTCTCATCCAACTGGGAACTGTCGACGGCGCGAGCCGTTTCGGTGGTCAAGTTTCTCATCGACAGCGGCATTCCCGCCCAACGGCTGGTCGCCGCCGGCTTCGGGCAATTCCACCCGCTGGACCCCCGCAACGACGAAATCGGCTACCGCCGCAACCGCCGCATCGAGTTCAAACTGACGCAGAAATAGGTTGGTCATGCGTTGTTCCGGTGAGTTCAAGTCCCTGGGGACCGACCCGGGTTCCATGGGCATCACCTCCATCACCCTTTCCAGTGACGGCGTCGAGGAAGCCGTCGGCTCCAACCACATTTACGGCACGGGCAGCTACACCGTTGCCGGGGGCGGCACGAGGGATTTCGGCGACGTTTCGCTGGCCACCTCGCAAATCGGCTATCGCATCGCCGCCGACGGCAGCTTCGATCTGCAGGCGGCGGACGGCTCGGACGTGTATTTCGACGGGCGGTTTTCCGACCTTTCCGTCGATCTCGGCCAACTGGGGTATATGGGCGCGTTCGGCTTTGACGGCGACGACGCGTTGAGCGCGGGCACCGCCGCCGACGTGCTGCTGGAAGGCGGCGAAGGCAACGACACCCTGACCGGCGGCACCGGCGACGACTGGATCGCCGGCGGGGCCGGGGCCGATGTATTGGACGCCGGCGACGGCGACGACATCGTCTTCATGGACGCCGACGACACCAGCGTGGACGGCGGCGACGGTTTTGATATCGCGTTCGTCGAAAACGCCGACGCGGTGACCCTCGATCTCGCCACCCACAACCTGGAAGGCCTGTTCGCCCACGACGGTGACGATGCGCTGAGCGCAACCTACACCACAGGCTCCGGCGAGCCCGACCCCGACACCGGGGCCGACACCGCCCAGGGTGTGTATATGGACGGCGGCGCGGGCGATGACGCCATTACGGGCGGCGCCGGCGACGACTGGCTGATCGGCGGCGACGGGGCCGACACCCTGTCGGGCGGCGACGGCGACGACGTGCTGTTCATGGACGCCGCCGATACCAGCGTTTCAGGTGGTGCGGGCGAGGACACCGTGTTCGTCATGGATGACGCGGGCGTGACGCTGGATTTGGATGCCATGGGGGTGGAGGCGGCCTATGGCTTCGTTGGCGACCGGAGCCCGGAAGCCTGCTTTGATCATGCTCCCATAGATGGTTCGCGATCAAACCGGGGCTTCCGATACGCCAATGAGAACGCGAACCGCCCGCCGGTTGAAAAGCTGGCGGCATAGGGGGCGTTTATGGCACAACCAATGAAGGCAATCGGGTTCAACGGCGAGACCGGTGCGCGCGTGATCGTTGAATTGCATTCCGGCGGAAATGATGCGGAGAAGGGAAGATGAAATTAAGTAAGGTGTTTCCAAAATCTAGAATTTCGGCGGCATTCCTTTCGTTGGGCGTTATTTTTCTTGTTTCCCAAGCTACCTTGTTGCGAGCAAGCGAGCCAAACGTGCCAATCCATGAATGCGATCAACTCGCTGCGCATCCGAGCGATTCCCAGCGGGTCACGGATTCCCCACCAGACTGGTTCATGGCGTCGGAAAAAGCTATCGCAGAATGCAGAGCAGCACTTGAGGCATACCCGGATTCCGCGCGTTTCAAGTTTCAATTGGGCTATTTGCTGGCCATTAATAGTCGGTATCAGGAGTCATTTGATCTACTTCGAAATGCGGCGGAACAAGATTACGCTGCCGCCATGTATGATTTGTCAAATGCGTTGAAGTTTGGCCGTGGCACTAGAACCGACAAAGCGACCGCGCTGATTTGGTTGCGAAACGCGGCACATCGATCGAATTCTTGGGCTCAATATGATTTAGGCCTCCTATACCTCTTCGGAGAAGATCTGGATGAAGACACGGAGAAGACATTGATGTGGCTGACAAAGTCGGCAAACAGCGGATTTGATGTCGCGCAATTTTTACTTGGGAGCCTGTACTTAGATAATTTCGGAATTGGAATTGGAAATCACACCTGGCCGTCGAATCCGGTCGATGGGGTGAAATGGATTCGGAAATCTGCGGCTCAAGGAAATGGATATGCGCAGCTTTTAATGGGGTTGATGTATGTCAGTGGACTTGGACTTCCCAGGGATCCTGAGAAAGGCAAGAAATGGTTTGTCCACTCGAAGAGGCAGGGCGTAACTCATGCTGACGCAAGAGAATTCCTCAGCGCGCCTTCAACCGCCGAAATGGTGACTATGTTGTTGACGGCCTCAAAAGCATTTCGCGGTGAAAAAAACAACTGAGTTGGTAAGGATCGTTTATGGCTGATAAAAGTAGTTTTAAAGCAGATATTTACGCTGCGATAGTAAAAGCTGCGGCTATTGAAGGGTGGATGGGTCCAGTTCCACAGGCGCAAGCGATGGCTTTATCTGACCTGGAAAGGGCCAATGTTCTCGGGTACGAGGTGTTGCAATCACAGGTATATGAAGCCATAAAAGAAGATGTGGAAATAAATCAGAAAAAAAGTCCATATGCCGCATACCGTTCCTATGTCGTTGGCTATGGATTACGGTGACAGTTTACTTTTTAACTTTCCGTCGGCGCATGGTATAGTTCCACATGTCCAGATTGGCCCGCATCGTCCTTCCCGGTTTTCCTCATCACGTTACACAGCGCGGCAATCGGCGCGAGACCGTGTTTTTTGAGGACGGTGACTACCTTTATTACATGGAGTTGCTTGACGCGGCGGCGAAGAAGGCGGGAACGAAAGTCTGGGCTTATTGCCTGATGCCCAATCACGTTCATCTGATCATGGTTCCCGCCCATGCCGACGGTCTGCGGGCGACGCTGGCCGACGCACATCGGCGCTACACGCGGCATGTTAATGCGCGGAATAAATGGACGGGGCATCTGTGGCAGGGGCGCTTCGGTTCGGTGGTGATGGACGAGGCCCATCTGGCGGGCGCGGTGCGCTATGTCTCGCTCAATCCGGTGCGGGCGGGGCTCGTCAAGCGGGCTGCCGACTGGCGGTGGTCCAGCGTCAACGCCCATTTGTCGGGAAAAGGCGATAGGTTGGTTTCGCCCGAGCCGGTGCTCAAACGGTTTCCGGACTTTACGGCATTGCTGGAAAGTGGCGAGGAAGAGGAAATGAGCAAGTCCCTGCGTGCCGCCGAGACCATCGGCCGTCCGTTGGGCGAGGCCGAATGGTTGCAGGAGATCGAGGCCGAATTGGGACGGCGCGTCCGACCGGAGAAACGTGGGCGGAAGACGGGGACGAAGTTTCCATCAGCGCGCAGTAAAAAGTAAACTGTCACCGAAAACGTAAAAAGTAAACTGTCACCGAAAACCTGTCACCGAAAACCTAACGAGCAGTTCTCATCCAACTGGGAACTGTCGACCGCGCGCGCCGTTTCGGTGGTCAAGTTCCTGATCGACAGCGGCATTCCCGCCCAACGGCTGGTCGCCGCCGGCTTCGGGCAATTCCACCCGCTCGACCCCCGCAACGACGAAATCGGCTACCGCCGCAACCGCCGCATCGAGTTCAAACTGACGCAGAAATAGGCGCCCACGCCCCCACCGTCCTTAGCCCTCGGGCAGTTTATGGCCCTGTTGGAGGATGGGCATGATGTCGAAGTAGGGGCGGATGTGAGGGGATTTGGATTTCTCGAATTCCTCCAGCGGGCCGTCGAAGAAAACGCGGCCCTCGTGCACCATTACCGTTCGCGGGCGCAGGCGGCTGAGCAGATCCTTGTCGTGGGTGATGATCACCGTGGTGCGGTCAAAGCCCGCTTCCCTGAACTCGACGTGGGTGGAGACGATCAGGTCCTGAACCTGAGCGGCGCTGGTCGGGTCCAGCCCGGTGGTGGGTTCGTCATAAAAGATGACCAGCGGCTTCATGGCCAGCGCGCGCGCCACGGCCAGGCGCTTGGCCATGCCGCCCGACAGATCGTGGACATCGAGACCCAGGAAACCGTCGTCCGACGGCAGGGCCACGGCGTCCAGCACCGTGCGGGCGATGTGCCTGATCTCGTGGTCTTGCATGTTTTTGACCTCGGTCAGCCACAGGGCGATGTTGTCGAAAACGCTGCCCGAGAAAAGCGCGTTGTTCTGGAACACCACCCCCCAGCGCGTGTGAATGCGGTCCAGCTGGTTGGAGTTCATGGCCGCCAGATCGACCAGGGGCGCCCCGTCCTTGTCGTGGTCGGCGACCTGGACGCGACCCTGGTCGGGAACCATGAGCCCCAGAATATGATTGAGCAGTACCGTCTTGCCGCAGCCCGAACCGCCGACGATGGCGACGATGGCGTTGCGGCGGATCGTCAGATTGACGCCCCTCAGGGCATCATTGCCGTTGAAGGACCTGTGCAGGCCCTCGATAAGGATTTCGGTGGGGGGCTCTCCGTTCCGCCCCTCTCCGAGGCTGGTATCCGGTGCGCTCATCCATTTAGAATACCGGAACAGCGTTCGCGCCGATAGTGTGCTTGGACTTGCCAAAATGCGCGGTCTTGAATATGGTCGCGCAGGTCCGGGCGACACAGATTCGCATTATCATCGCAGGGAACAGGGGCGCACCCCGACGGACACAAACACGCCGATTCGAATATGAAAGGGGAGAGCGCCTATGCTTGATCTGTTATCAATTGCCCGCACCGAGGCCGACGGGGGTGACCTGTTCGGCCTGATGTCGAATATGTTTGAGCCCGCCGACGTCCGGCCCGAAGGCCATCCCGACGCAGTCGTCTGGAAGGGTGGAAAACACGGCGGCGACGTGAACCCTGTCGTGCACTCGCTGACCGATGCGTACGCCCTGCTGGGCACGCTTGCAGCCGTCGACGTGCTGGGCTTGCCGTATTACGCGGTGCCTATGTGGTCGCAATACCGGCACGACACCAAGCTGGCCTCATTGGCCTGGTTCGGCAACCTGCCCTATACCTCGATCAAGTGGTCCACCGCCGGTGACGCCATGGTCGACGACGGCAAGGGCGGCAAGGTCGTGGTTATGGGAAAATCGGCCAACGCGCCATTGCGCACCCAGTCGGGCGTATTTTGCAATGTGCGGCCTTACGGGCCGATCACGGTGGTCCGGTGCATGCCGTGCCTGCCTTACTCGCAAAACCGGGCCGTCTTCACGGTCGACGCCGATACCGGCCATGTGCATACGGAAATGAATTCGCCCGGCGTGCAGATGGCTTATGCCAACCGCCTTTTTTTGAAGATGGTTCATGAAACGGGGCGTCTGGGCCGCGTTGCCATGAAGCCGACGCAGGCCATGGAAGACGGCATCAACGCAGGCCTTCATACCTGGCTGCTGAAGGGCACCAAGTTCAAGGTAGGCCGCAAATACGCCGTGGATGCCTACGAAGAGCACAAGGAAAACATCGACCGCATCATCGCCCTGCTGCCGCCCGACTTCAAAGACGGCATGGAGAACTGGGGCGGACAGATCGAGCAGCATATCTCGGACACCAACTACGGCCTGCTGATCTGGGATCTGATTGAAAAGCAAGATTCCATCGTACTGGCCACGGATTTGGACGGCGATCGCCTGACCGACCTGCTGGCCGACGTTTCCGACCCGCTGCGCGCCTTCGGCGGCATGGTGGCGAAACACTTCGGCGTCGAGGCCGATATGGACATGGTCTGGTCCGAAATGGGCCACACCACCGGCAACGGGCGGGATATGACCTCGGTCATGCACCGCATGGAAGGGCCGCCCATTCACGAACAGACGCTGGGTTCGGCTGACGCCATGCTGCTGCGGCTGCTGGATGGCGATGAGAGCATGGGCGGAACCAAGAAGCCTTATGATCCGCGCATCCACTTCGTGCTGATCCGCGACGCCTATCTGGACGCCAACCCCGGAAACCAGGAACTGCGCGACTTCCTGGACGGCGCGCTGGCCACCTTTGACGAGGTGTATGGTGGTGAACGCCCGCGCTTCATCGACGGCTACGAGGCCCTGAAAGCGGCCATTACGCCCTGGGGCGCATAACCCGGTATCCACTGGAAAAAAACAAGGAGGCCCGCCCGAATACGGCGGGCCTTTTCCTCTATTCGCCCGCCTGTGCGATGGGCAGGGTGAAGGAGATGGAGGTGCCGTTGGTGCCGTTGGGCGCGATTGTAAGGTTGCCTCCATGGCCTTGGACAATGCGCTGACAGATGAGAAGGCCTATCCCCATGCCCCCTTCCTTGGTTGTGAAGAAGGGTTCGAACAAGCGCTTGCTCACATGGTCGGGAATGCCGCTGCCGGTATCGGTTACGGTAACTTTGACGTCGGTTGCGTCCAGCACTTCGGTCCGAATTGCCAATTCGCGTAATTCGGATTCCGCGACGGCTATCGCTTCGATACCGTTTCGCGCCAGATTAATCACAACCTGTTGAATCTCGACCGTATCGGCGGCGACCTTCGGAAGGCCTTCCGGCAGATCAAGTTTAAACGCGACGTCGTTTTTCTCGGCATCGGGGCGCATCAAAGCTGCCGCATCGATGATCGAGGCGTTTATGTTTATCGGTCCGGTCTCTGTTCCTTCTTTGCTGACGAATTTGCGGATTCGGCGAATGATTTCACCGGCCCGGTTGGCCTGTTCGGCAACCAGTTCAAATGCCGCGGCCGTATCGTCTGGGCCGAACGTTCCCAGTTGCTGCCTGCGAATGCTTCCGGCTGCATAATTCGAGATGGCGGTCAGCGGCTGATTGAGTTCGTGGGCAAATCCCGCCGCCATTTCGCCCAGATTACTGAGGCGCGAAACATGCGCGAGTTCGGCATGAAGGTCCCGTGAGTTGTCCTCGGCCAGTTTTCGTTCGGTGATGTCCTCGGCGATGCCGACGATCTGGACCACATTTCCGTCCTCGTCCTGAACCGGGAAGCCGCGGGCAAAAATCCATCGTTGGGAGCCATCGGGGCGAATAATCCGATATTCGGGGAAAATGGCGACCGTAGTGTCGTTTTCCACCCTTTCCATGATCACCTTCATCATGGCTGGTTGGTCGTCGGCATGAACGCTTTGCGCCCAGGACATGGGGTCATCGTAAAGGCTTTGGCGGGGGCGGCCCCAGATTTCTTCATAGGCGGGGCTGACGTACTTGACTTCCCGCCAGTCGGGGGAACCGACCCAGAAGACCTCGCGAATATGTTCCGCAAGATTGCGAAAGTTCTCTTCGCTTTTTTGCAGCGCGGCGGACGTATCCCGCAGTTCGCCAATGGCGGCTTCAAGGCGCCGATTGACCCGCAGGAGTGAAAAATGCCGCCAGACCATCACGGTCGCAATGGAAAGGAACAGGGCCAGTCCCATGGCGATCGCTACCCGCGTGACCGTCCAAAACGGCACCGGTTCACCCCACCAGCGGTGATATATTTTCATATATTCAGGTGATTCGACGAACGTAACAACGGCCCTATCAAGCCGGGCCAGCAATTCCGTGTTGTCTTTTCGAACGGCAAGGCCCCGCTTTATTTCGATCAGCGGCGGCGACAGGACTTTTAACCGATCGGATACTTTTGCGTCCCGTGCAAATTTCCAGGTCACCGGCTCGGGGTAGGCGATGGCATCCACTTGCCCGGCCAATAGCCCAAAAAGCGCTGGGGGCAGATCGGAATAGGTAACCAGTTCAACGTCTTTTCTGTCTTTCAACAATGCATAACCAACGTTGACTTTGACCACGCCGATTTTGTGCCCGATCAAATCCTGCGGTTCTCTGAAACGCGTGCTGTCGCTGCTGACGAAGTATGAAACAGCGAACGTTTCGACCGGCGAGGAGAACGCGAAATCCTTTTTCCGGCGTTCGGTAATTCCCATGTTCGGAATGACATGGACCGTACCGTTCCGCAGCGCATCGTGCGACGTGGGCCAGTTCTTCTCGACCCGATAGGTGACGTCCAGATTGGCAAGCTTGGCAATCTCGTTCATCACATCAATGGCGAACCCACCTGGAAGGCCTGAAGGCTCGACCGAGTAATGGGGGGGAAAGTGGCCGGGGGTCGCCACCGTGATTTCCAGCTTTTCGAGGCCTGTTTGCGCAAATGCGGCACTGATCGTAACCACCAGCCCCATCACCAGTGGAAAACCGATTTTCAGCGATCTGTTTATGGGAATTAGCACGTGTCCTCGACCACGATCAGCCACCGGCCCAATTTGTAACGGGCAACGTAGAGGACACTAACAGATAACGGTGTGCTTGTGGAGCTTTGGCGGCATATGTCCACTAGCGCCACGCGCGCTGGCCCCTTTTTGGCGCCAGGCGCAGCGCAGCGCATAAACGGATTCCCTCTACCGGCCTTTCAGATAGGCCAGCATGGTGTCGGCATCTGAGACTTCGAAGGGATCGGTCGGGCAGTTGTCTTCATAGCCCGCTTCGGAAAAGAGCTTCTTGATCTCGCCGTTTTCCACATACATGGAATAACGCCACGAGCGCATGCCGAAGCCCAGATTGGATTTGTCCACCAACATACCCATTTTGCGGGTGAATTCGCCGTTGCCGTCGGGCAGCAGGAAGACCTTTTCGGCGCCCTGGGCCTTGCCCCACTGGAACATGACAAAGGCGTCGTTGACCGACACGCACACGATCCCGTCAACGCCCGCAGCCTTGAACTCATCACAAAGTTCCTCGTAGCGCGGCAAGTGGCTGGTCGAGCAGGTGGGGGTAAACGCGCCGGGAAGCGAGAATACCACCACGTTGCGGCCCTTGAAAACATCGTCGCTGGAAACGTCTTTCCATTCAAAAGGATTGGGCCCGCCCAGGGCCTCGTTACGAACGCGGGTCTTGAAAACGGTATTGGGTACTTGGGTCATCTATTCAATCTCCGTAAGGCTTATGATCAGGAATTTTCAGGCAATTTGGCGCCGGTCGGAATATCCGGCAGGGGTTTGCGTGTTTCCAGTTGTTCTCGTGACGACTTGGCAACTCGCTTGTGCGGCGATGATGGCTCGAACTCAGGTATTGAGCAACACTAAACGGCGCGATCGCATGACGGTTTTAAATTTCGCCATGTCACTGGATATTCGGGGCTCACTTCCCGATCAGCGCGGAGAAACGCAAAGGAGAAAAATTCTATTCCCGCCCCCACTGATGGAAAAAAGGGTTGAGAATATTCTAGTTTTTGGGCAATCGTCTTTGTTGGAATCAATTCCGGTCTTAAAAAACAGTAGAAAAATAGAAATAAAGGATAAAAAAAGAAAAAACCTAAAAAAATAGCGAAGTTTTTGCCTCATGCGGTGAATTTCAAAAAAACCATTAAACATCGAAACACCCTATTAAAACCAAAATTAGGGGAAAAATGCGGAAGAATCAGCAAAAATAAAGGCAGAAAGACCGGGACAGGCTCGAACTTGGGCATTACATTCGCGCAGACGAAAATACCCGCGTTGAATTGCAGGAGGGGAATCCATGAGTGACGGCAGAAAAGTGGGCTTCATCGGTATCGGCATGATGGGCCACGGGCTGGCCAAGAGTGTTCAAAGGGCCGGCTATCGGATCAATTTTCTCGTGCATCCCGGCAACCAGCCCGTTGATGACCTGATCGACGGCGGCGCCGAAGGATTGGCGAGCGCAGCCGACATCGCGCGAGCGTCAGATGTGGTGTTTATCGTCGTCACCGGATCGCCCGAGGTGGAAAACGTGGTTTTTTCGGCCGGCGGGCTGTTAGAAGGCCTGGGCGCGGGCAAGCTGGTTATCGATTGTTCGACGGCATTACCCGAATCGACCATGAAAGTAGCAGCCGCCATTGTCGAAAAAGGCGCGCGTTACATCGACGCCCCCATGACCCGCACGCCGATGGAGGCGGAGGAAGGGCGCGTCAACGTTATGGTCGGGGCCGAGGACGCCGACTTCGCTGCTGCCGAACCGCTGCTGAACGCCATTGCCGAAAACATTTATCGCGCCGGGGGCGTCAGTACCGGCCATCAGATGAAGTTGCTGCACAACTTCGTGGCGTTGACCAACGCGGTGGTTCTGACCGAGGCGGTGGTGTGCGCGCAAAAGGGCGGCGTCGATATCGAGACGTTGAGCGAAGTCCTGCAAACCGGCGGCGGTGACAGCACCATATTGCGTCGGGTTCGCCCCTATCTGGAACAAGACGACGTATCGGCCTTCCGGTTCTCCATATCCAATGCTTGCAAGGATATGGGGTATTATGTGGGCATGGCTGCCGCAGCGAAGGTGCCTTCGGGCGTGGCCGCTGCCGCCCATCAGACCTATGTGCTGGCCGAAGCGCAAGGGCAGGGCGCAAACCCCGTTCCGAAAATGATCGATTTTATTGGAAAGCTGGCCGACGTTAAGCCGTCCTAGTCGCCCAGACCGGAACCGACAATCCGGTTCTTCACCGAAATGGCGTGGCTCTCCATCATATGGGCCGCGCCCTGGGTATCGTTGTTTTTCAGCGCGTCGACGATTTCGCGATGTTCTTGATTGGAATTCACGAGGTCCGGGCTGACCAGCATGGCGCGCCAGCGAAACAGGTGCAACTCCTTGCTGATGGCCGCGTACATCTCGCGTAGGCGGCCGTTGCCCGCGAAGTCGAAGATGGCGGCGTGGAATTCGGAATTGATCGGGTAAAACGCCTGGGCGTTGCCTGTTTGCGCCACCGCTTCCATGCGCGCAATCATGTCGGTCAGTTCGGACACCTGGTCTGGCGTGACGCAACCGGCCAGAATGCGCCCGGCAAATCCCGACAGTACGGCGCGAACGTCACAGATTTCGATGGCGTCTTTTGGCTGCAGCTTGCGAACGAACACGCCGCGATTGGGGATAATCGTCACCAAGCCGGCCTGTTCCAACCTGCGGCAGGCTTCGCGAATCGGCCCGCGGCTGACCGCGCTGCGCTCGGCGAACGCTTTCTCGTTAATGGGCTCGCCGGGCCCGAGCTGACCGGAAAGGATCAGACTCTCCAACTCATTCAAAACGATGGAAGTCAGCGATTGCGGGCGCTGGATCATGGTCTTCCGTTTCTTTCTCGTACGTTTTGTGTTGTTTTCACCGTAGCAGAACACGTATTGCGTCGTGACTACCACGCAATAGCAGTAATTTCCAACCGTCAAAAATATTGTTAGCAAAAAACACGATTGTTGACAATTGCTTTCTTCTGTGGTTTTTGATGGCCCGTCATAGAATTTTAATCACGCAATAGGGGATGGCTATGGGAAAAGCTTTTCGTTTCGCCAGTCGGCTGATTGCTCCGGCTGTTTTGCTTGCCGCCGCTTCGGTGGTGCAAAGCCCGGCGTCGGCCGGTGAAATCCGCCTTGGTCTGGGCGACATTGAATCGGTTGAGACCCTCAATCTGATGATTGCGATCGAACGCACGAAGGCGCGTGGCGTCGACGTCAATCTGATTTCGTTCAAGTCCGAAGACGTTGCCAACCAGGCGATCGTCAATGATCAGGCCGATATCGGCATCGGCACACCGTATGCAATTATTCAGAAGGTCAAGGCGCCGATCCGGCTGTTCTTCCAGTTGAGCACGCTGCAGTTCTATCCGGTCGTCAACACCGAACATTACAAGACCTGGAAAGACCTGGACGGTGGCGACCTGGTGGTTCATTCGCGCACGTCCGGCACGCTGGCCATTGCCAACCTGATGGCTCTGAAGCACGGCATCAAGTACGGCTCCATCTCTTACGTTCCGGGTTCGGAAGTTCGCGCGCTTGGTATGCTCAAGGGCAACATCAAGGCTTCCATCATCGATTCGGTCAACACCAACTTCCTCAAGAGCAAAGACGCCAAAAAGTTCCAGGTTCTTCCCCTGGGCGATCTGGCGGCCAGCGACGAAGCGTTGTTCGCGCGCAAGGATTATCTTGAGAAGAACGCGGCCGACGTGCAGGTCTTCCTTGAAGAGCTCGTCAAAACGTGGCGTGAAATCAACAAGAACCCGGCGATTGTTCAGACCGAACGGACCAAATATGGCCTGCTGAAGGACCTTCCGAAGGATCTCGAAAAAGAAATCCTGCCCTACTTCGAAGTGGGCGCTGCGGGCGGCATGTTCCCGAATGACGGCGGTGGCGCCAGTGCTGCTCGCGCCGACTTCGATTTCTACAGCGTCGCCGGTCAGATCAAGGGCAACGCGGCCGATCTGAAGGTTGAGGACTTCTGGTACCTCAAGCCGTTGGACACGGTGCTTAATAAGCTTAAGTAAAGCGGGACGTCTTAAAAAACCCGCGTAAGGCAAACTACACCCGGGGAGTTCGGCTTCCGCCGTTCTCTCCGGGATATCCCGAATTTATTTAATAAACTCAAACAACGGGACGACAATTGATGGCGCTTCGCGATCTTAGCCGCCAGGCGTGGATGTGGAAAATCCTCTCCTTTGTCCTATTCTTCGGGGCATGGGAAATCGCCGGCCAAATTCCAATCAGCCTTTCGTTTCCAACCTTTGTCGATACGTTCGTCGCCTTCATGCGCATGACGTTCGACGGAAGCTTCCTGGGTGCCTATGCGCAAACCGTCCAGCCCTTGCTCATCGGTGTGCTCATCAGTTCCTTTGCCGGTATCGCCTGCGGTGTCGGCATGGGCCTGTGGCGTGGTTTCGAATGGTGCACACTGGTCATTTTCATCATTCTGCAGGCGGCCCCGGTCGCAGCGATCATTCCGCTGATCACCTACCTTTACGGTATCGGCCTGACCTCCAAGGTGATTGCGGTGGTCATCATGTCGCTGCCATTGATCGTGCTTAATTCTTACAAGGGTATCCGCCACACACACCCGTCGCTGCTCGAAATGAGCCGGTCCTTCCAGGGATCGCGCATGCAGGAGATCATGAAGATCATCCTGCCCGCCGCCAGCCCGCTGATTTTCGCGGGCCTTCGGCTGGGAGTCGGCGCCGGTTTCATCGGCGTCGTGCTGGCCGAGTTGCTGATCACACCGACGGGGATTGGCGATCTGATCACCTACCACCGGTCGGTCGCGGATTATCCCGAAATGTTTGCCGCCATTACGTCGATCATCGTGCTTGCGGCGGTGACCCTGACGGGTTTGCTGAAGCTCGAGGTCTTTGTTCGGCCCGAAAACCGCGCTCGTTGATGTCGATTTAAGAGATACGGAATTAGACAGATGAACCAAGTTGCAGAAAAAGTTTCGAATTCGGCCGATGATACCATTGTCTCCGTGGACGGGATTGCCAAGCGTTACGAAGGCGGTGTCCAGGCTTTAAAGGGCGTCAATCTTGATATCCCGGCAGGGCAGTTGACCACCTTCCTCGGCCCCAGCGGTTGCGGCAAGACGACGCTCTTGAAAATCATCGCCGGATTGCTGGATCCGACCGAGGGTGAGGTGCGCATTCGCGGCCAAAAGGTAACCGGCCCGGGCCCCGACCGCTCCTTCGTGTTCCAGGATTTCGCCCTGATGCCGTGGGCGACGGTAATTCGCAACGTCGCTTTCGGACTTGAATTGAGCGGTGCCTCCAAGGAAGAGCGGTACGAAAAGGCCACGAAATATATCGCCGAAGTGGGCCTGAAGGGCTTTGAAGACGCCTATCCGCACGAGCTGTCCGGCGGCATGCGCCAGCGTGTCGGTCTGGCCAGAGCCCTTGCCGTGAACGCCGATATCATCTTGATGGATGAGCCGTTCGCCTCGGTCGATGAACAGACCCGGCGCAAATTCCAGGACGACCTGCTGGACCTGCTGGCGATCGAAAAGAAGACGGTGATTTTCGTGACCCACAGCATCGAGGAAGCGGTTTACGTGTCCGATCAAATCGTCCTGCTGTCTCGCAGGCCGGGCAAGGTCGCGAACATCTTCACCACCGATCTTGATCGAAGCGTTTCTCCCGATGAAGTGCGCCGACAGAAGAACTATCTGGACAGCGTCGACGAGATTTGGGCCATCCTGCGCGAGTACCTGCAGGAGGATGAGAGCGCGGCGGCGAGAAAGGTCCGAGGCTGATGACAATATTCGGCAAAAAGGTCCATATCATCTTCTCGCTGTTTCTGTGGGCGCTGGTGTGGGAAGTCGTCGGCCATACGGGCTGGTTTGATATTTTTCCACCGCTCACGGAGATTTTCAAAGCCGGGCTGGAGATAGTTCCCACCGACAAGTTCCACAACGCCATGTCGATCACGCTACACGCCTATTTCGTGGGCATGGGACTGGCCGTTTTGATTGGCATTCCGCTTGGCTCGTTGATGGGTTACAGCAAGGTCGTTGACCAACTGGTCGGCACCTGGGTCAACATTTTCGTCAGCGCGCCGCTAACGGCGATCGTGCCCGTTCTCATGGTTCTGTTCGGCATTGGTCAGACCACGGTCATCGCCAGCGTCTTCATGTTCGCCATCTGGGTCATCGTCCTGGATACGCGGGCAGGGGTCAAATCGGTTAACCCGTCGTTGCCGGAAATGGCGTTTTCGTTCGGCGCCAACGGTTGGACGGTGTTTACGCGCATTTACCTGCTGGCCGCCTTGCCGGAAGTTCTTGCCGGTATTCGCATGGGCCTCATTCGGGCGGTGAAGGGCGTTGTTATCGGGCAATTGCTGGTCGCCATTATGGGCATTGGCGAATTGTTCGAATTGTATTCGCGCAACTTCCTGTTCGAGGAATTCTGGGCGCTGCTTTTGATGGTGTTCGCATTTGCCTTTGCCACGGCGGAAGCCGTGGGGTATGTGGAGCGCCGCGTCGAATTCTACGCCAGCGCGCGCTAGAGAATAATTAGAAGGAGAATAATAAATGGATCTTGGTATCGCCGGCAGGAAAGCCATCGTTGGCGGCGCCAGCGCCGGACTGGGCAGGGCTTGCGCCATGTCGCTGGCGCGTGAAGGCGTTGATGTGGTTATCGTTTCCCGGACGCCGGAAAACATCGAAAAGGCTGCCGAGGAAATCGCCGCCGCGACGGGCGCGAACGTAACGCCCATCGCCGCCGACATCACGTCGGATGAAGGACGCGCCGCGGCGCTTGCTGCGTGCCCCGAGCCTGATATTTTGATTAACAACGCCGGCGGCCCGCCCAGCGGCAATTTCCGCGACTGGGACCGCGAGATTTGGTTTTCGGCCCTGAACAACAACATGCTGGCGTCCGTGTTCATGATCAAGGACACCGTTGACGGCATGATCGAGCGCGGATTCGGGCGTGTGGTCAACATCACGTCCAGCGCGGTCAAGGCGCCCATCGGCATTCTGGGGCTGTCCAATGCCGCGCGGGCGGGGTTGACCGGTTTTGTCGCCGGCACCTCGCGCGAAGTGGCCAAGCACAACGTGACCATCAACAACGTGCTTCCCGGTGATTTCGAAACCGAACGTCACATCGACAACACCAGGGCGATGGCCAAGCTGAAGGATAAGGATTTTGAAGAAATGCGCCAAATCCGGCAGGGCCTGGTTGCCGCCGGGCGCTTCGGCGATCCTTCGGAATTCGGCGAGCTGTGCGCCTACTTGTGCAGCAACCAGGCCGGTTTCATCACCGGTCAGAACATGCTGATCGACGGCGGCAAATATCCGGGAACGTTTTAAGGTTCGCGGGAAACGGCGGGCAAATGTGATTAGCCGCGTCTGGGGACCCTTTTTCCTTGACGCGGCCCCCGCATTTCCTTAATAAACCGCGTCCACAGGTCGCAATCGGCGCGGCCTGATTTATTTTGTAGATTAAGAGGACCAGATCGATGGCCAAGCGCTGCTCCCTGACCGGCAAGGGCGTCCAGACCGGAAACAATGTGAGCCATGCTCACAACAAAACGCGGCGGCGGTTCCTGCCCAACCTTCAGGCGACGTCGATTTGGAGCGAAGCCCTTGAAAAGGGCGTTCGTGTTCGCGTCAGCGCCTATGCGCTGCGGCTGCTGGAACAGAAGGGCGGCCTTGATGCCTATCTTCTGGCGACTCGGGACAGCAAACTCTCGCCCGAATTCCGGCGCGTCAAAAAGCAGATCCAAAAAGCCATCGAACGCAAGGCCGCGTAACGCGCCGCCAAACAGTTTCGACGAATTCGGAAATGGCCCGCATCATGCGGGCCTTTCTTGTTTCAGGCGTCATCCATGTACGCCGAAGACCGCGCCGGCAACGGTGATCAGGCTGGCGGTTAGCAGTATGCGATGGAAACGCGTGACAATTCGGAAGGTCCGTTCCGGAGCCTGACGGGCTTGCGCGCGAAACCAGTCATGCAGGAACAGGGGTTCCAGAACAAACAGGACGAGCGTGAACAGCGTCCATATCAGGGTCATGGCGTGTAGCCACCAATATTCGATATCGAGATACCACTCCCACGCGCCCAATACGTAAAGCATATAAAACCCGCTGGCCCCGGCGGCCACGGTGGCCACGCGCGCATGCCACGCAAAGCGTCCCTCGATTTCCTCGAACGCCTTGATGCGCTCCTCCGGCGCGGCCAGGCTGCTGACCGACGGCAATATAACCGTGGTCACCAGATAAACCCCGCCGATCCAAGCCACCACTGCGATCACATGGATCGCCCTAGCCAGGGTGAAATCATCCATAATGTTTTGGCCGCTCAGACGATGCGGTCATGGAGGAGCAGGATCAGGCCTTCAAGGTCCTGTTTGCGCAGGATCGAGGCGAATTCCTGGCGAAGCATGAGGGCCATGCTGATGCCGGCGACGGAAAGGTCGATGATTTTGAAGCCGTCGTCGTTTTCCCGGACCCGCCAATCGGCGCGTACGGGCTTACGTGCGCCATGGTCGACCTGCGAGCGCACGAGGATGTCGTTGCTGCCGATCCTCGTCAACGTGAAAATCATCAATCCTGACGCCGCCCAGGCGCGTCGCGTAGGTTTGCACCAGAAATTCTGAAAAGACGCTGGTGTAGCGCTTTTGCTGATCTTCCGACGCCTTTTTCCAGTGCCGTCCCAGAACGAATCGGGCGATTAATTCGATATCCAGGTCACGGGCCAGGATAGTGCGGAAAACGGCCTCGCGTTGGTCGGTGTCGATGGCGCTGTTTCCCAGCGCGGCCAGTACATCGTCGCCCAGTTGTTCGATATGGGAAATGGCCGCCTGCTCGCCGGGATCGCCGCCGGAAGCGGTCTCCATGTCGGGCAGGTCGGGAAGGGCGGCAATTTCAATGATGGCGGCGTCGGGTTTCTGTGCAACCGCTTGGCTTTTGGGCATGACCGTTTCGGCAATACGGTCCCACGTGGTGACGCAAGCGCCCGTACTCAGGCCGAAACAAAGCACGGCCAAGGTGCCGAAAACACGAACAAAGGCAGCCGGTTTTTCCGTCATGCCACTAATCCCGCCCAGTTACGTGAAATACTAGCACGAATAGGCGGAATGCGCCAATTAGCGGCTTGGCGCGGGCCGGTGATGTTAGCCCCGGGCGTCCGCAAGTTCTTTCTTGTTGATTGCGGAAATCAGACGGGCGTCGTTGGAAATGGCGATGAAGTCGTAGCCCTGTGCCAAGCGCCGGCGGGTCGATTCGCCCGACGGGCAGTGGATGCCGACGCGAACGCCGTTGGCCTTGGACACCTTGTAGATGTGATCGACAGCTTCGATCACCTCTTTGGCCTTGGGCTCGGGCGCCGGACCATGGCCCAGGCTGATGGACAGATCGTTGGGGCCGATATAGACCGAGTCCAAGCCGTCGACCTTTACGATTTCTTCAAGGTTATCAAGAGCTGAGCGGGTTTCGATCATGGCCAGGGTGACGATGGTGTCGTTGGCGTGATCGAAGTAATCGGGGCCGCCGTGAAGGACGCCGCGGGCCGGGCCGAAACTGCGATAACCGGTTGGCGCGTAGCGGCAGGCGCCGACGAACTTTTCGCATTCCTCGCGCGTGTTGATCATCGGACAGACGATGCCATAAGCGCCGCCATCAAGCATCTTCATGATCGACGCCGGATCGTTCCAAGGAACACGGACAATCGGTGCGGGCGAGCCGGTCGTAATGGCCTGCATCATCTCGTAGGCTTGTTGAAAACTAACAACGCCGTGCTGAACATCGACCGTAATGGCGTCAAAGCCATCATGCGCGTGGATTTCGGCGTTGTATGAATTGGCGATGGTCAACCATGCCGTAATAGCTCCGCGGCCTTCGGCCCAGGCTGTACGAACCGGATTCTCACGCATAACGACTAATCCCCCCAGTGGTAATCAAGTGTTTGTATCACGATGCGCCAAGCTAAACCCCGCTCGCCCGGATGTCCACATTCAGCTGGCAAATCGGGTTGAAAAGTGATGCGCACGCCGCCGCCGCATTGCTGCGCCGCAGCTCATGTTTTTAAATTAGAACAAATAAAAACAAGAAGTCATTCTGCTTCTTGATGCAGATCGTTGTTAAGAATGCGGGTGAATATTAATTGCAATTGAGTCCGAATGGCGTCATGCTTGCGGATGTCTCACGATGAGAGCGTTGTTTTACCAAGCACAACAATAAAGGGTTGTCGAATGAAAAAACGAGTATTTGGAGGAGTCCTTTGCGGTGCGGCGTTGTTGGTCGCGGCTTCCTTTTCGGCGGATCGCGCGCTGGCTGCCGAAGTAAATCTGTATTCAGGCCGTCAGCCGTTCCTTATGGACCCGCTTCTCGATGCTTTTACCAAGGAGACCGGGATCAAGGTCAACATGGTCTATCTGAAGAAAGGCATGCTTGAGCGCCTCAAATCTGAAGGGGCCAACAGCCCGGCCGACATGATCCTGACTTCCGACATCGGCAATCTTCACAATCACGTTGCAGCGGGCCTGATGCAGCCAACCGGTTCGTCGGTGCTGGCGGCCAACATCCCGGCCAATCTGCGCCATCCCGACGGCCTGTGGTACGGGCTGACGACGCGCGCGCGGGTGCTGTTTGTCTCAAAAAGCCGGGTCAAGCCGGGCGAGGTGACGTCCTATGAAGACTTGGCCGCGCCGCACATGAAGGGCCGCGTATGCACCCGTTCGGGCAAGCATGTTTATAACATCTCGCTGCTCGCCTCGGTCATCGCCGCCAAGGGCGAGGCGGCTGCCGAAAAATGGGCCGCTGGCGTGAAGGCCAATCTGGCGCGCAAGCCCCAGGGCAATGATCGCGGCCAGGTCAAGGCCGTGTTCCAGGGTGAATGCGATGTGGCGCTGGGCAATACCTATTACATGGGAAAAATGGTCACCAACGAGAAGGAGCCCGAACAGAAAGACTGGGCGGCGTCGGTTAACCTGGTATTTCCGAACCAGAATGATCGCGGCACCCACATCAACATCAGCGGCGCGGGCGTTACCAAAAGCGCCAAGAACAAGGGCAATGCGATCAAATTGATCGAATTCCTCAGCGGCGACGCGGCGCAGAAAATCTACGCCGAGGATAACTTCGAATACCCGGTCAAGGCCGGCGCCAAAGTGCATCCGATTGTCGCCTCGTGGGGCACGTTCAAGGCCGATGATGTGCATTTGGCGGATGTGGCCGAACGCCGCAAAGTCGCCTCACGCATTATGGACAAGGTGAAATACAACGACTAGTTCCACCTATATGGCGCTCGGTGCCAAAAGGGTCTCGCTGGGCTGGTTGAACGCCTGGACCCTTGGCACCGTCGCCATCGCCTTGATCGTAACATTGCCCATTCTTGCGGTGGGTTACGTCGGGCTGACGCCAAGCGACGACATCTGGAGCCATCTGGTTTCCACGGTTCTTCCCGGATACGTGTGGACCACCCTGCAACTGATGGCGCTGGTCGGGGTCGGCACCTTTATCATCGGTGTCGGGTCGGCATGGGTGGTCAGTACGTGCCGTTTCCCCGGCAAGCGCGTGTTTGAGTGGGCGATGCTGCTGCCCATGGCCATGCCGGCCTATATCATCGCCTACGTTTACACCGACATTCTGGAATACGCCGGTCCGGTTCAGGCAATGCTGCGCGAGTTTTTTGGCTGGACCACCAAGCGCGAATACTGGTTTCCGGAAATACGGTCGCTGGGAGGTGCGGCGTCGATGATGACACTGGTGCTGTACCCGTACGTCTATCTGCTTTCACGCGCCGCTTTTATGGAACAATCGGTGTGTGTGCTGGAAGCCAGCCGGGTTCTGGGCCGCGGTCCGTGGCGAAGCTTTTTTTCGGTTGCCCTGCCGCTGGCCCGCCCGGCCATCGTCATCGGCCTGTCCCTGGTTCTGATGGAAACCCTGAACGATTTCGGCACCGTCGACTTCTTTGCCGTCGGCACCTTCACGCTGGGCATCTACGACGTGTGGCTGAACATGAACAATATCGCAGGAGCCGCTCAACTGGCCGGGGTGCTGCTGCTGTTCGTGGCCTTCCTGGTGCTGTCGGAACGCTTTGGCAGGCGCAAACAAAAGTTCCATCACACCACCTCAAAATACAAAGCCCTGCCCGGATATCAATTAACCGGAGCCCGCGCCGTCCTGGCCACCGCCGGTTGCGCGTTGCCGGTACTTCTGGGGTTCGCCCTGCCTGCGGCCGTGCTGGCCAGCTACGCGGCAATCCATTTCGACGATGCCGCCAACGCTGAGGTGCTACGTCACGCCGGGAACAGCCTGCTATTGTCGACTATTGCGGCCACCATCGCGGTCGCCATTGGTATCTTCATGGCTTATGCCGTGCGGCTGCGCGGCGAGGCTGTGTTGAAGGTGATGGTCCGTCTGGCCAGTTTGGGCTACGCGGTTCCGGGGTCGGTTCTGGCTGTCGGGATCATGGTTTCGCTGGGGGCGTTCGATAATGGCGTCGATGCCTATATGCGCGAAACGTTCGGTATTTCCACCGGATTGCTTCTTAGCGGCACCATCGCTGCCGTGACGTTCGGCTATCTGGTGCGCTTTCTGGCCCTTTCGTTCGGTACGGTGGAGGCCAGTCTGGGTAAGATCACACCCAGCATGGACGGCGCTTCACGCAGCCTGGGACACGGAACCTTCAGCACCCTTCGGCGCATTCATTTGCCGCTGATCAGAGGCAGCATGCTGACCGCCGTCATGCTGGTTTTCGTCGATTGTATGAAAGAGCTTCCCATTACGGTCATCCTGAGGCCGTTTAATTTTCACACGCTCGCCACCTACGTCCATCAATTTGCCTCCGACGAGCAATTGGGCGAAGCCTCGCTGGCCGCACTGGCGATTGTCGGCTTTGGTGTTTTGCCGGTGATCGCGCTTTCCATTGCAATATCCAAAGCCCGCCCAGGCCATGGCAGCAACACAGAAAAGGAAATGTCATGAAGGGCCTTCACATCCACGGCGTATCGCACGCATACGGCAATAACAAGGTCCTCAACAATGTGTCGCTGACCATTCCGACGGGCGAACTGGTGTGCCTGCTTGGCCCGTCGGGCTGCGGAAAATCCACCTTGCTGCGTCTGGCCGCGGGCCTGGAAACCCTTCAATGCGGCACCATCGTCATCGACGACCAAACCGTTGCCACGAAAGAAAGTTCGCTCGCGCCCGAGCATCGGCATATCGGCTTGATGTTTCAGGACTACGCCCTGTTTCCGCACCTGGACATCGTTGCCAACGTCTGTTTCGGCTTGATCGGCATGGCCAGGGATAAAGCCAGGGCCCGCGCCCTGGAAATGCTGGATCAGGTCGGAATGGCCGACTACGCAAAGGTCTATCCGCACACGCTTTCAGGCGGCCAGCAGCAACGCATAGCCCTGGCAAGGGCTTTGGCGCCGGAGCCGAAGCTGCTTTTGCTGGACGAGCCGTTTTCGGGCCTTGATACCAACATGCGACAGATGATCCGCGAGGACACCCTGAATGTGCTAAAGCAAAACGGCGTCGCCACGCTAATGGTGACCCACGATCCGGAAGAAGCCATGTTCATGGCCGACCGCATCAAGATCCTGGGCCGCCATGGCCGCGTGCGGCAATCAGGAAGCCCGCACGATATTTACTACAAGCCGAACGACGAATTCGTCGCCGGCCTGTTCGGCCTGATGAACCGCTTAGGCGGCGTCGTTCGGGACGGCGCGGTCGAAACCCCGCTGGGCAGGGTTGGGGCCGGTGGGATTGCGGACGGAACGGCCGTGCAGGTTCTGATTCGCCCCGAGGGAATTGTCCTGAGCGGCGGCAACACTGGATCAAACCCCGGAATCCCGGTTTCGGTGAGCTCAACCCACCTGCTTGGCCACAGCAGCATCGTTAGCGTAAGCCCCGATGGCAATAGCGGGGATGAGTACTTTGCCCGCGTGCACCGTGAATTTTCCCCCGAATTGGAGGACACGATTTTTGCCAGTATCGAAGCTTCCGACACCTTTGTCTTTCCCCTGAAGGAGGACACCGCCAGCGCTGCGCCGATTGGCATGGCTGCGGAATAAACTTGCCTTGGGCCGGGGCAATCGCCAGATGCGGATAACAAAGGGAGACATCGCGAATGGTTGACCTGTCGTCATCGTTCGAAACCGAATGCGAAATCATTGATCGCGACCATCGCCGTCTGGTCGAGATGGTTAACGCCATCGTCGCGGCCATTGATGGCGATCACGCCACGGAATGCGCCACGCGCGTCCCCAAATTCGTCAAATTCGCAAAACAGCATTTCGTCAGAGAAGAAGCGTTTCTGGCCGATATCGGCTATCCCGAAACACAAAAGCATCACGATCATCACCGGGCTCTCGATGGCAAGATGGCGACCATCCTGGGATTGGCGGCAAAGGCCGCGGACAATCAACTTGCCCGCGAGGCATTGAAAAAGGATCTCGTGTTTTTCCTCATGGACGACGTCATCAACGCCGACCTCGACTTCAAGCCGTTTATTAAAGTTCGCAAAACCTGACCCCGTACCGTGGGGGCAAAGGAACCCCCACCGCTGATACGGCACACTCTCACCTTCGGCCTTCACCTTGACCACCAGTTCGGTGATGGCGGTACGCGCCGCTACTTCCCCAGCAAATGATCAAACACGCCCTGATCGACCAGTTCGAACAGGGCCTCGCGCGTCATGCCGGGCCGCACCATGGGGTCGTACATGATTTTGAGCACGATATCCTTGTGCCGCGCATCCTCGGCCCAGATGCCGTGGGCCAGATACAGGATATCGGCCACGCATTTGTCGAATTGGGCGTCGGGGAGATCGGATCGTACATATCCTGTCTCGATGCTCTTGATTCCGTTCTTCGCCCAACTCGGCGGCAAGAAGCATCCCCGGTTCAAATAACGTTCCACGTCCACCATTCCCCCCCCATACGTCCGGGAATTGAAGTTCATCGAGTGAGCAAACTCGTCCGGAGGCAAAGCGAAGATAAGGACATAAGGATCATCGCCCTTCCGCGCGGAAAATAGTTCATCCTCCTTTCCCAGCTTCCGGCTCGGGTCAATGCGCGGAAAACCGATGTCCTTTTGCAAACGCGCCAGCGTGGCGTCCAATCTTTGAAATACCGGTTCAAATTGTTCCCGTCCGGGATCCGGCGGCATATACATTGCCACGACCGTGGTCTCACTTAGCAACGCAACCCGCGACGCAGGCACAGGCCACCGCCACGTTGGCGAAAACAAGGCAGTCGTCAGAAGTTCTTTGATTTCGGTTCGGTTTGAGGGAGGGGAATGGTTCGGCTGGCTTTCCGCGCCAAGTGACGGGGAACTAAATGCGAGACATATGAAAGTGAAAACGACGCGAAGAGCCGGTTGAAGAAAAACGTCACCGCCGACTCTTCGCAACGCCACCATCACCAACCTCAACGATCCACTAACCCTGTTTTAACATCAACCACGCAAAACAGCGCGATGCAACTATAATTGGAGATCAGCAGTTTGGTAGCATCTTTTTTTATCTCTCGGCCTTTGTAGGCCCCCAATTTTTCTCCTCCCACTCCTTTACTGCGGCCTTGTGATCTGTATCCAGCATCCTTTCAAGGCGATCAATGTCCCTCCCTTTAACTCCGCTCCTTCGAGATTGATTGATATACCGGGCTAACATCTCACGTTTGTAAGCCAAACTATCGGCGTGTAATTTTGGAAGCATCGCGTCTAGACCAGCCGCCTTGAAAAGCGCCCTCACAAAATCGCTCATTTCACCGTCCTCTCCTCCCAACGCCCCTTCCACGGCGTCTTCAAAGGGTTCAACGCGATCCGGTGCACGGGCTCCCAATTGTTCGACAAAGTCGGCGTAGGCGGACCAGGCGGCGGACGATCCGCTTTTGAGGGAGTCGGCGAACAGGCCCGCCAGCATGGTATCGTCGCTCACCTTGACCAATCCTTCGACCATGCGCGCGTTGGCCGAAACCTGGGCTGCCGTGGGCGGGACCGCGCCGGTTGCACGCTTGCCGCCCGTGAGCATGTCCTTGTAGTCGCCATAAACGTCCATAAAGTCTCTGGCGCGGTCTTCCCACTCGTCGGCTTCCGGCGCGACTTCCTTGTCGAAAGCCTTGATATCGCGCAGGGCGTCCCTGTCGATCGTATCGCGCGGATCGGGTGTGGACGGCGGGCCGTGGGGCTTGGCCGGCGTGGTTCCGCGCAGCCGATCATAGAAGGCGCGGGCGTTTTGGACGCTGGCCGGGGGCTTGGATGCCTCGTCAAGCAGGTTGGGCCTGCGCTCGCCGCTGTCGACCGAACCGGACGGGCCGGGGGCTTTGGCGGGGGCTTTTCCGCGCATTTGCTCGTAGATATTGCGGCCGAAGGTGCCCTTGGCGGCTTTGCATTCAGCCTTCAGGGCTTCCATCTTGGCGACGCGGTCCTGCCGCTCCTTTTCCTCCTGCTGCTTTTGCTGTTTTTCCTGACGCTCTCGTATGTTGGCGATTTGTTCTTTCAGGCGCTCGCCGCTATCGCCGGACCCGCCGCCTTTGGGGCCCTTGTCCGGGGCCGGGGCTTTGCGGTCGCCGCTGTCGATGGAGCCCGACGGGCCGAAGTTTCCGCGCGGAGGCTTGTCTTCCTTTATCTCGGTGACCTGCGGGCCGCTGTCGCCCAGCTTATTGACGGTTCCGTCTTTGTTCTGCTTGCTTCCGTCGTTTGGCTCCAGAAAGCGTGGGCCCTGTTTCTCGCCCAACTCGGTGGGATGACCGCCCCGGCCCTGGTTGGGGTCCTTGGCCATAGCACCCTTCGTTGCGGGGCCGGAAGCCCGCGCGTCATCTGAATCGCCCGCGCCCGGCGGTTCGATGTTGTCGGAACCAACCGATATCTGGGCTCCCGGCGGGATGCCGTTGATCGTAATGTCATTCTTCTTGTCCTTCGATTTTGTGCTCGAAGGAGGTTCTGTACTGTAAACCGCACCCATAACTTTCTCCTCTTGTTAAAAAAATCACGATATGGGGAAAATAGGCTATCAAAACAGATATGTCAATATAAAAACGGAAAAAATCCTAAAATATTACATTTTAAGGTAAAAACTACCGTAAAGTAGGTCGTCGGTCGGGTTGTGGGCTATCAGTCAGGTCAGATGTCGGGCAAAGGTGCGAGATGAAGACGAAAGAGCGTCAAAGAGGCGGGATCAAAGGGACGCAAGTTCCTTTGCGGGTGCGGGCGGAGCCGGGTTTGTTTAATTTCGTTCAAGCGCCATTAAGGCTGCACTCCCGCTTGGTCGTTAGTCGGGCGCTGCGCGCCGCTCCGGGCTTGTTGTCGAGGGCGGGGGCTGGTGGCCGCGCTAGTGATAGCGCCCGTGGTCGGCGTAGGGGCCGGCGGCTTCGCGGCGCAAGTCGGCTTTGACCATATCTTCGTCGAACAGCTGGGTCAGGTTTTTCATGACCGTTCCGCCCAGTTCTTCGGCGTCGGCTATGGTGACGGCGCGGCGGTAGTAGCGGGTTACGTCGTGGCCGATGCCGATGGCCGTCAATTCGACCGGCGAGCGCGTCTCGATCCATTCGATGGCGCCGCGCAGGTGCTGTTCCAGATAATTGCCGGGGTTGGACGACAACGTTGCGTCATCGACCGGAGCGCCGTCGGATATGACCATCAGGATGCGGCGTTTTTCGGGGCGCCACAAAAGGCGCGAGTGGGCCCACAGCAGGGCTTCGCCGTCGATGTTTTCTTTCAGCAGGCCTTCGCGCAGCATCAGGCCCAGATTGCGCCGCGCCCGCCGCCAGGGCTCGTCGGCGCCCTTGAACACGATATGGCGCAGATCGTTCAGGCGGCCCGGATTGACCGGCTTGCCCGCATCCACCCATTTCTCGCGGGCCTCGCCGCCCTTCCAGGCGCGTGTGGTAAAGCCCAGAATTTCGACCTTGACCGAACATCTTTCCAGGGTGCGCGCCAGAATATCGGCGCTCATGGCGGCCACGGTGATGGGCCGCCCGCGCATGGAGCCGGAATTGTCGATCAGCAGGGACACCACGGTATCGCGGAAATTAACGTCCGACTCGCGCTTGAACGACAGCGGGTGCACCGGATCAACCACGACACGCGACAGCCGTCCTGCATCCAGAAGGCCTTCCTCCAGATCGAACTCCCACGAGCGCGTCTGTTTGGCCAGCAGGAAGCGCTGCAACCGGTTGGCCAGGGTCGAGACAACGCCCTGAAGGCTGGCAAGCTGAAGATCCAGCTGGGCGCGCAGGCGTGTCAGTTCCTCGTCATCCACCAGATCGGCGGCCCCGACAACTTCGTCGAATTCGGTGGTGTACGCCTTATAAAGGTTATGATCATCCGGCGCGTCTTGCGGACGGCGCCTGTTCCAGCGGGCCGGACCGGCGGGTTGTTCGTCCTCGCCGCCGTCGGCCATCTGTTCGTCTTCCATCATGGCCGCGCCGTCGGCTTCCTCGTCCTGGTCCGCGTCCTCGCCGTCGGCGGGCAGGGGCATTTCGGTTTGCTGCTCGGCCCCTTGGGAATCGGGCGGCGGCTGGTCCTGATCGGCGTCCTCCTCCTGGTCCGGGTTGTCCTCGGGGTTGGGCGGAACGTCGGTCTCGTCGGCGATTTCCAGAACGTGCATCACCTCGCGCAGGGTCGACCCAAACGCTTCCTGATCGTCCATTTGGTCGCTCAACTCGGCAAACAGGTTCGCGATGCGTTTGTTGAACCAGGGCCGCCACAAATCGGCCAGTCCGGTGGCCGAAGCGGGCAGGGGAGAACCGGAGAGGCGCTCGCGGATCAAAAGCTGGAGGGCCTGATTGAGGTTGTCGGCCTCGCGTGTCTCAATTTCGGCCAGTTCCTCGGCCACGCATTGTTCGTTAAGCCGCGCTTCCAGATTTTGCGCCACGCCATAAAGATCGCGCGATCCAATGGCTTCAACGCGAATTTGTTCGATGGTATCGAACAGCCGTCTGGCATGAACGGCCGAGGGCATACGGCGCCGGTGAACGGCCGCATCATGATGGCGCAGGCGCAGGGCCAGCGCATCGGCTGCGCCGCGCAGGCGGGTCAGTTCTTCGCCTGAAAAGCGGCGCGACGGTGACGGCAGGCGCACGTTGGTTTCGGTTCCCCCGGCGGCGCCATGCGCGAACTCGACCGTGACCTCGCGTTCTTCGGCGATGGCCTTGAACGCGGCGGTGGTGACGCGCTTGATCTTTTCGCTATGGTCGTCGGGCTGACTCACGGCGAATGTCCTATGAAACGACGGTTCGCGCCAGCGATTCGGGCAGTTCCTCGCCAAAGCAGCGCTGGTAATACTCGGCCACGATGGGGCGTTCCAATTCGTCGCACTTGTTCAGGAACGTGACCCGGAAGGCGAAGCCCCGGTCGCCGAAAATGTCGGCATTTTCCGCCCACGTGATGACCGTGCGCGGCGACATGACGGTGGAAATATCGCCATTGATAAAGCCGGTGCGGGTCAGATCGGCGACCTGAACCATGGCGCCCAGTTCATCGCGCCCGTGTTTGCCGCCGTAGGCCGGAACCTTGGCCAGCACGATGCCCACCTCGTCGTCGTGGGGCAGGTAATTGAGCGTGGCGACGACGTTCCAGCGGTCCATCTGGCCCTGATTAAGCTGCTGGGTGCCGTGATACAGCCCCGTGGTGTCGCCCAGGCCCACCGTGTTGGTGGTGGAAAACAGCCTGAAACAGGGATGCGGCCGCAGAACCCGGTTTTGGTCCAACAACGTGAATTTGCCGTCGGCTTCCAGAATGCGCTGAATGACGAACATTACGTCCGGCCGTCCGGCGTCGTATTCGTCGAAAACCAGCGTGGTCGGGTGTTGCAAAGCCCACGGCAGCAATCCTTCGCGAAATTCCGTAACCTGCTTGCCGTCGCGCAGCACAATGGCGTCCTTGCCGATCAGGTCGATGCGGCTGATGTGGCTGTCCAGATTGACGCGGATGCACGGCCAGTTGAGCCGCGCGGCGACCTGTTCGATGTGGGTCGATTTGCCGGTGCCGTGATAGCCCTGGATCATGACCCGCCGGTTGTGGGCGAACCCGGCCAGAATGGCCAGCGTGGTGTCGTGATCGAACTGGTAGGCCTGGTCGACATCCGGGACGTGTTCATCGCCCAGACTGAAGGCCGGAACTTCCATGTCGACGTCAATGCCGAAGCACTGGCGCACGGAAACCATGATATCGGGCATATCCAGCGGGAAATGGTTTTCGGTCGTTGTTGGCGCGTTCATGTGGGCAATATCCGTGTTTGATCTTCAGGTACTTAATCGTTCGGAGATTTTTTTCTAGGGCGAAAGGCTCTGCATGATCGTGTGATAGGCCAGATTGATCTGCTTGAACCTTTCTTCCGCCGCCTTGTCGCCGCCATTGGCGTCGGGATGGTGACGCTTGACGAGTTTCTTGTAACGCGTCTTGACGTCCTCGACCGTAACCGGCGCGGTTAAATCAAGGACCACCATGGCGCTTTCCTCGGGGGATCCGGGAGCCCATTGGCGGGAGCCGGCGCTTTGCCCATCGGTATCGTCTTCATCGTCGAACAGGCCGAAGGTGTCGGCGTCGCCGAACTGTCCGCGCGCGAAGCGGAAGGCGGCGGAGCGCGCGCCGAAGGGCCAAGTGGGCCGTCGGCCAATGGTGTCCTTGCGGATTTCCTTTTCGATGTCGCCTTCGCTCATGCCTTCGTAATAGTTCCAGGACTTGTTGAACTGGCGGATATGATCGAGGCAGAAAAAGCTGAATTCGTTCAAATGGGTTCGGGATTTGGGTGCGCGATGCTCTCCTTGCTCGTCGCAGCCCGGCCAGTCACAGACGCGCTCGCGCGTCGCCTCGGCGCCCGTGTAGCGCGGCGAATATCCGTTGAAAGCCTTTTTGTTTGCCCTGGCCATAGTTCTAATATGCGCGTTCACTGTTTCTCTGGCAAGGCGGGTTCGCGCGGTTTTCCGAGATCCACAAGGGTGACCACCAGGACACCCATCGCAATCAGCGCCAATCCGGCGATTTTTGAGGCAGGAAGCGGCTCTCCCATGAGCAGGACGGAAAAGAAAATTCCTACCGCCGGCACCCCCAACGAGCCCATGGCCGTGCTCATGGCCGGAAGGTTGCGCATGACCGTCAGATAAGCCCACAGGCAAAACGCCGAGGCGACGGGACCGTTGTAAACAAGGACGGCGGCCAGGGCGGGCGAAAACACCACCTTGGGCGGGCCCTCCATCATAAACGTGACGGGAAGCAGCAACATAGCGCCCAGCGCCATCTGCCACGGCAGAAGCTCAAGAGCCGAGATCGGCCACGGGTGGGCCCGGACATGCACAATCACCACCGCAAGGACGATAGCGGCCAAAATCAATATTGCATTGCCCATCAACCCGGTTGTATCGGAAAAATTGAAAACCGTCGGATCGAACAAAAAGGCGATTCCAGCCAGCCCTAGGGCCAACCCCGCCAGTTTCCTGCCGCTCAGGCGTTCGCGCAGGAAAACCAAAGCCAGCGGGCCGATCCACAATGGCGTTGTGTAGGACAGTACGGCCGAGCGTCCGGCGTCCACATAACGGACGCCCGTGTGCAGCAGGGCCAGCAAAACCGCGATTTGCAGGACGCCGACGGTAATCACGATGGGTAAGTCGCGGCGCGCGGGCAGGTGAAGGCGCCCTTGCCATGCCAGAATTGCGAAAATACATGCGCCCCCCAGAAAAACACGGGCCAGCGCGAACCACATGGGCGAGATATAGGCCAGCCCGATCTTCATGATCGGCCAGTTGACCCCCCACAACAGAACCACCGCGCCGAGCAGCAGATAGGCGGTAAATTCCCGTTTGTTTGACATGTGGCAGGTGTTTCCGATTAGAATTAAGGGCAAACGTGCCTTGACGCGGCGGCGGACCTTACCAATTTTCTTGTTTCGCCGCGAGAAGGGAAAGGACGCCTTGTAATGCGAGTGGCATCCGCTATTGAAAAGAAGCTAACCGATGAGTTCAAGCCGATGCGTTTGGAGATCATCGACGAATCGGCCCGCCATGTGGGCCATGCGGGCGCGCGCCCCGAGGGCGAAAGCCATTTCAGCGTCGAAATCGTGTCGGAGGCATTTGCCGGAAAATCGCGGGTCGAGCGCCAGCGCATGACGTACGTGGCGTTGGCGCAGGAATTGGCCGACGATATTCACGCCCTGTCGCTAAAAACCTTGACGCCGGAGGAAGACGCGGGTACGTGACGCCCCCGCGGCGCACTTGGGCTGACGAATATTTCCGTGTTGGCCCCGGGGTGTTGTGTGTTTTATTATAATTAATTGCCCGAATGGACACGAAGTCCACTGGTTTTGGGGGGGTAAGAATGAGCAAGAACATCCTTGCCGAATTGGAAACGCTTGAGAAGCGCGATTATTTCGTTAATCGCGACGGGCTGGAATTTGCGGGCACCCATCTTTTGATCGAGATGTGGGGGGCGACGCGCCTTGACGATGCCACCGCAATCGAAGCGGCGTTGCGCGAAGCCGCACTAGCGGCGGGGGCGACCGTTCTTCACGCGCATACCCATCGGTTCTCGCCGTTCGGCGGGGTGTCCGGTGTTGTCGTGCTGGCCGAATCCCATATCAGCATCCATACGTGGCCCGAGCGCGATTACGCGGCCATCGATATTTTCATGTGCGGCGACTGCCATCCTTACGATGCCGTTCCCGTGCTGCGTCGGGCGTTTGAACCCGATAGCGTACAGCTTGCCGAACATAAACGCGGCCTTATGCCTTGAAGTATTTCAACGAAGTGCTGCACGACGGCGCGGTTAGTCACGGTTACGCGCAGCGCTTTGAGGTCTCTCGCGTCGTTTACCGCAACAAGACCGACTTCCAGGATCTGATCATTTTCGAAACGCCGCATTTCGGGCGGGTGCTGGCGCTGGACGGCATTATCCAAACCACCGAGCGCGACGAATTCGCCTATCACGAAATGCTGGCCCACGTGCCGCTGTTCGCCCATGGGGAGCCTGCGCGCGTTCTGATCATCGGCGGCGGCGACGGTGGCGTTCTGCGCGAGGTGCTGCGCCACGATGTCGAAACCGCGACCATGGTCGAGATCGACCGCACGGTGGTCGATTTGTGCCGCGAATACATGCCGGGTTTAAGCGACGGCGCGTTCGACGATCCGCGCGCCGATTTGTTGATCACCGATGGCCTGAAATTCGTTGCCGAAACGCAGCAGACCTTCGATGTTATTATTGTCGATTCGACCGATCCCGTCGGTCCCGGCGAAGTGTTATTTAGCGAAGCTTTCTATGCCGATTGCAAAAAGCGCCTGACACCGGGCGGCATTCTGGTGACCCAGAACGGCGTTCCCAGTTTCCAGGGCGACGAGGTCACCAACAGCTATCGTCGCTTGTCCTCGCAGTTCGCCGATGTCTCGTTCTATCTGACGGTCGTGCCCAGCTACGTGGGCGGCTTCATGGCCCTGGGCTGGGCCACCGACGACGCGGCCCTGCGGGTGCAAACCCAAGCCGACATCGCACCGCGTTTCGAAGGGGCAGGCTTTGCCACCCGCTATTACACCCCCGCCGTTCACGCCGCCGCCTTCGCCCTGCCGCCCTTCATCGCCGAGTTGTTGAAGTAATGCGCGGCCGTTGGGACATGCGCTTTTCGTCGTATGGACGCCTGCGCAAGGATTACAAATGCAAAGCCTGCGGCCACCTGAACCCGCTTGATCCGATCAAGGACGCCTTCTCGGGCACCACCACGCCCGCCTGCGCCCAATGCAACGAACCTTTTGACCGGAATCCCATGGACGTTCCCCTGTCGCGGGTCCTCATGGGCATCGCGCTGTTTGCCATCATCGTCGTGATGTTTTTGGTGAGCAAAGGCGGGTAGGGCGTGATTTCGCCGTTACTGCAATTCAGTCATCGCTATAGGCCAGATTGAAAATTTCTTCTGAAATGAACATGCGTGGTCGATTGTGGCTACCCAGATCTTTGACAATTTTCATCTTTTCGAGCGCCGCCATATCTCCCCTGGCGGTCGGGTAGGTAACATCCAGGGTTTCCATCAGATCCTTGAAAACGATGATTGGTGATGAAAGAAGAAGCGGAATGATGTGCATCAATCGGTCGCGTCCGCCAAATTCGCGAACTCGTTCCTCGTATTCATCCTTCAATTCCATAAGTTTTCTGATGCGTTGTACGGTATTGCGGCTGGTTTCGATGGTTGCCAGAAGGCCGAGTTCTATCCAGCGAGCCCAGTCGCCATTGGCGCTTACGTTAAAGAGTGCATCAATATAGTCGTCGCGGTGGTTGTCGAAAAATTCACTCAGGTAGAGCCACGGTTTGTCAAATTCGCAATGTTTGTAAATCATTAACGCCAGCAACAGGCGACCTACGCGGCCATTGCCGTCGCGAAACGGGTGGATGGCTTCGAACTGGTAGTGGACCATCAGCGCGCGGACAAGGGGGTCGATATTCGTGATATGTTGCGTGTCGCGGTCGAATTCCGCCAGCAGTGCTTTTAGATGTTCCGGCGGTGCAGGCGTAAACCGTCTGCCAGCCCCAACGTGAACCTGCGTGTCGCGTAACTCGCCGGGGTTTTTGTCTTCACCGCGAACACCGATCATCAGTCGATTATGAATTTGGCGGATCATTCTTTCTGAAAACGGAACCCCTTTGTCGGCCAACACACAACCTAGTTCCAAAGCCCGCTGATAATTGAAAACTTCGCGCCACGGATTTGCCGGGTCTTTTGTCGACATCGGGTCTCGTGGGTTCAATTCGTATGCAAGCAATTCTTCCGGCGTCGCATACGTCCCTTCCAGACTGGAAGACCGCAGGGCTTCGCGCTGACCCAACGGACGCAGCAAAAGCGCTGGGTCCGGCAGGGTGCGCGCGGTTCCCCTCAACTCACCAAGGACTTCTTTCGCTTCAACCCATAACGAGATCAACTGCGGCGGCATCTCCCATTTGCGCGGCAATGGCGCGGCGACGAATGCAACGCCCCGTCCATCGTCGATGATGACAAGTTTTCCGGGGAACGTTTTGGCGAATTTATTAATGTCCATACCGCACCCCGTGCATCCGCAGACGACCGTTTTCAACTAGAAAAATTTCGCGCCGATTTTACTAATTGCGGCCCGGAGTATAAAAAAATCAACGTTTTTTTTATAATAACCTAATCTAGTGTAAAGGCAATACGCCCTGCACCTACCCCCCGAAACTTTTCACCAGGCTGCCGACGATGAGGTACCAGCCGTCTACCAGCACGAAGAAGATGATCTTGAAGGGGAGTGCGATGATGATGGGCGGCAGCATCATCATGCCCATGGACATGAGGACCGAAGCCACCACCATGTCGATGACGAGGAAGGGCACGAAGACCAAAAAACCGATTTCGAAGGCCCGCTTCAGTTCGCTGATGATGAAGGCCGGGATCAGGATGCGCAGCGGCATGTCGGTGCGCAGCACCTCGTCGGTTTCGCCCGAAAGGTCGGAGAACAGTATCAAATCCTGTTCGCGCACGTGGCTCATCATGAAGCCCTTGATCGGTTTGATGGCGCGCTCAAAGGCCTCGAACTCGTCGATCTGTTCGGCCATCAATGGCGCAATGCCCTCGTCGTAGGATTCCTGCATGACCGGCATCATGACGAAGAGCGTCAGGAACAACGCCAGACTTATGAGTACCTGGTTGGGTGGTGTTTGCTGGGTTCCCATGGCGGTGCGCAGGAAGCTGAGAACGACGACGATGCGTGTGAACGACGTGATCATGACCAGCAGCGACGGCGCCAGACTGAGCACCGTGAGCAAGACCAATAACTGAACAATGCGCCCCGTCGCGGTGCCGCCGCCGGGGCCGAGATCCATGGAAAAAGTCTGGGCGGAAGCGAAATGCGCGCTCATCAAAATCATGGCCATCGTGGTAATGACGATGAGTGCGATCTGGCAAAACGCCCGGGCGGTGCGGGGGTTCATGAGGGGCTCTCCGCGTCGTCGTCGGCCACAGCACTTGACAGCGCCGACTGGAAATCATCGGCCGGGGCGGGAATAGCGCCTTCCAGCAGCAAATCGGATGTGGCGCCCATCAGCACCAGGTATTCCTGGGAATCGCGCCTAAACAGGGCAAGCCTGCGTTTGGCGTCGATCGGAATTACCTCGACCAGGGAAAGCCGCCGATCGGTCTTTCCGCGCGTCGGCCGGCGGTAGCCCAAACCGTAGCGGCGGGCCACGGCGGCCAGTACCGCAATCAGTGCCAGAACGAATATCAGCGCAAACAGAAACTGAAAATATTCGCCGTATCCTAAATCCATGCCCAATTTCCTTCGCCGGGGCGGCTACTTCTTTGGTTTCGCTTGGCCGTAAGCATTCAACGCCTGTTGGCGCGACGTGCTTTCGGCCCCTTCGTCTTCCAGGGCCTTAAACTGTGTTTTCAAGTCCTGGGCGAGGCCATCCAGCGCCTCGACCAGTTCTTCCAGCGCACGAGCCACCGCCTCGCGTTCCTCGCGCGGGGCGCTGATGCCTTGAGCGCAAAGCGCTTCGACCTTTCCGCTCAACGCCGACAGGTCGATCATCTTGCCTTCTTCCAGCATGCGCCGGGCAGTGGCGATAACTGACGCCACCTTGGCCATCTCCGAAACGACATCGGGCCTCTCGTCAGCGCTCGTGCCGTCGGCATTCGAATTGTCGGTCATGACGCACCATCCTTTGAGGCGCAGCCGAAGTCCGGTGGCGGGTTCGTTGAATTATTGGCGCGGTAAACGTAGGCCAGAATTTCCGCGACGGCGGCCAGCGCCTCGACGGGGATTTCACTTTCGATATTCACCGAGCTCAGAACCTCGACCAAATCGGCGTCCTCGCGAACCTTGATATCGTTGGCGAAGGCGATTTGAAGAATCTGCTCGGCCACGGCCCCATGTCCGGCGGCCAGAACTTTCGGGCGCTGGTCGGCCTCAGGCTCGTAGCCCAGGGCTACGGCCTTTTGAGGCGCATCGTCTTTGGTGTTGTTTGGGTTACCCGAATCGGCCAAGTGATTTTCCGTCTATCTACCGCCCTTAAAACCAAAACCAAGTCTGCGCGAACATGCTTAAAATTTATTTAAATGATCGCAGCGAAAAAAAATAAATAAAATCAATTCGTTAAAGGCAAGAGACCGGCTCTTGAATCAAATTCGACGAGGGCTTAGGCAGGTGGTTCAGAGCGCGCGAGAAACCCCTTTTTACGGTTTCTTAAGGGGGTATCCCCATACTTTGTAGCTGGGACAAAGGCTGGCATGGGCGCCGGCGACAGATGGATTTGTGAAAGATGGATCTCAACAAGATCTCGTTCTTCGCCATGGCCAAAAAGCGTTTGGCATGGCTGACGCAGCGTCAGGAAGTCCTGGCGCATAACGTTGCCAATGCGGACACCCCCAAGTTCAAGGCGCGCGACCTTAAAGCGTTCAGGTTCGAGCAGATGGTGCGCCGCGAATCCATGCAGTTGAATATGGAAGTCACCCAAGCTGGCCATGCCGGCGGGCGACGCAAGCGCATCCGCGATTTCGCCGAGGAAACGGACCGCCATCCGTTCGAGACGTCGCCGGCGGACAACGCCATCGTCCTTGAAGAGCAGATGGCGAAAATTCACGAAACCAACACCAGCCATAAACTGACGACCAAGCTGTACGCCAAGCAGCTGAGTATGATCGTCTTGGCGGTCAAGAGTCGCTAGCGGAATGGATGTCGACGGATGGATGATTTACTGAAGACCTTCAAGATTTCGGCCGCCGGAATGCGGGCGCAGGGGACTAGACTGCGCGTTATCTCGGAAAACATGGCCAATGCCGACTCGCTGCCGCGCGAACCGGGCCAGGATCCCTATCGACGCAAGGTGGTGACCTTTCGTAACGAGTTGGATCGCCGGGTTGGGCTGAAAACGGTACGGGTTGACGATATCCGCCCCGATAAAAGCGAATTCAACAAACAGTTTAATCCGAACCATCCGGCCGCCGACGCCGACGGGTACGTACTAACACCCAACGTAAACAGTTTGATTGAAATGACCGATATGCGCCAGGCGCAGCGGTCGTATGAAGCCAATCTGAGCGTAATCAAGGCCTCTAAGGCCATGCTTAACGCCACCATCGACATTCTGCGTTAGGGCTTGTGAAAAAAACCTGACGGGAACCGTGGTGGGCTTGACGTAACAGGAGGAGAGATGCCGACACCTGCACAAAATATTGCCAATGTAATGGGCGCCTATACCCGTGCGGCGACCGGCGCGGGGAAGGGGCTCGACGCGCGGGACAAACCGGCCGCCGGTGGCGACGAATTCGCCGATCTGGTGAAAGGCGCGCTCGAAGAGGCCAGGAAAATCGGAGAGCGGAGCGAACATCTTTCCGTTCAGGGTATCCGTGACAATGCCGACCTAAATCAGGTGATTACGGCGGTTGCCGAGGCCGAAGTGACCCTTCAAACGGTGGTTTCCGTTCGCGACAAGGTTATCGAGGCATACAAGGAAATCACCCGGATGCCGATTTAATCCGGCCGGGGGCTTTACGGTTATGAACGAGGTCGATGTTCTCGAAGTCGGTCGCGATGCGCTGTTCACCGTTCTCAAGACAGCGGGCCCGCTACTTCTGGCCGCACTTGCCATCGGCTTGACGATCGCCATCTTTCAGGCCCTGACGACGATCCAGGAAATGACGCTGACTTTCGTTCCCAAAATTATAGCCGTGTTCGTTGGGCTGGTCGTTTTCATGCCTTTTATGATCAAAACGGTTACCGATTTCGGGCGTGGACTGTTTGATCGCATTATTGGCCTTGGTCTCGGTTAGCCGCGATTATGCTAAGCGAGCTGCTGAATCTTAATCTTTTTGGATTTTTTCTGATTTTCGCACGCCTTGGCGCCGCCTTTGCGTTTATGCCGGCTTTCAGCGCTTCGTATGTTACGGTGAATATCCGCCTGCTTCTCGCGCTGGCTGTCAGTTTTGTCGTCATGCCGATGCTCATCAACGACCTTCCGGTGATCCCGGAAAGCGCCGTCGGCCTGGTTTTGCTGATTTTGGGTGAAATTGTGATCGGCAGCGTATTTGGTCTTTTGGGCCGAGTCGCCATGGGGGCGTTGCATACCGCCGGAACCGTGATTTCGTATCTATCATCCATGGCCAATGCATTTATTCAGGATCCCATATCCGAACAGCAGGGGTCGGTCATCTCCGGATTTCTGATGACCATGGGCGCGGTATTGGTTTTCGCGATGGATATCCATCATCTGATGTTGCGGGCCGTCGTCCAGAGTTACGATCTTTTCGTCCCCGGCGAGATGCCCATGCTGGGGGATTTCGCGCAAATGTTCGCACGGCGTGTCATGGACAGTTTTATCCTTGGCGTACAGTTGGCATCGCCGTTTCTGGTTACGGGAATTACGCACTACGTCATGCTTGGTATTCTTGGACGCCTGATGCCCGCGTTGCCCGTATTCTTCTTTGGTTTGCCCATTCAGATCATGACCCAGTTGTCGGTGATGGTTTTGGTTGTTTCCAGCATCATGCTGATGTTCATGGCGCGCTTCAGCGAGATGTACGCGGCCTTCATAATCCCATAGCAGGTGCAATATGGCAGAAGAAGACGACGCCCAGAAAACAGAAGAGCCTTCTCCAAAAAAGCTTCAGAAAGCACGGGATAAGGGCAATGTGGCGACGTCCCAGGAAATCAAAAGCTGGGGCATGCTTCTGGCTGCCTCCATGGCGCTGTTCATTATGGCGCCGGATATCATGTCCGGCGTCAAGCAAACCGGGGCCACATTCCTGCAGGCACCTCATGCAATCGATATCAATCCCGAGCAATTGCGTCTGGTATTCGTTCGGGTGATCCTTGATCTTGTGGTGATCCTGGGCCCGTTTATCGGAATCCTGGTCGTCGCCGCCCTCGCCTCGAATGCCGGGCAGACCGGCTTTCTTTTCGCGCCGTCGAAAATCAAGCCCGAGATCAGCAAGATTTCGCTGATCAAGGGCATCAAGAACAAGTTTTCGGTCCGGCAGATGGTCGAGTTCGTGAAGGGGCTTATCAAGTTGGCCCTTGTCGCCATTGTAGCCCTGGGTCTGGTCTTGCCGTTGTTCGGAGATCTGAAGCTTCTGCCCATGACCAATTTGGTGTTTACTTTGCAGCGCCTGCATCTGGTGGTCATGTGGCTGTTCGGCGGAACCATTGCGGTGATGACGGCCATCGCCATCCTCGATTTCATGTATCAGAAGTACAATCACACGAAGAAACTGCGCATGAGCAAACAAGAGCTCAAGGATGAGCATAAGCAGTCGGAAGGCGACCCCCACATCAAGGCGCAGATACGAAAAATCCGCACCCAGCGTGCGCGAATGCGTATGATGGCGGCCGTTCCCGAAGCCGATGTTGTTGTTACGAACCCAACCCATTATTCAGTTGCGTTGAAGTACGATATGGAGGAAATGAGCGCACCGGTTCTGGTTGCCAAGGGTATGGACTCGCTGGCCTTCAGAATTCGTGAGGTGGCCGAGGAAAATGAAATTCCGATTGTTGAAAACCCGCCTTTGGCCAGGGCTCTCTATGCGGCGGTCGAACTTGACGAGGAAATTCCGCCTGAACATTTCAAGGCGGTCGCGGAAGTTATCGGATATGTTATGCGTTTGAGGGGTAAAATGCCCCAGGCGCTGAACCGATAGAGAAAAGGCGGAGGTAACCTTCGATTGACGGGGACGGACGAACGTCGCGAAGAAACCAACCCGGTTGCCGAGCAGCACGGTGAGCCTTCCGTTCCCGAGCCGGTGCGGCGCCGTGGTTCCGGCTTGCGCGAATTGGCGCTACGCCCATTGGTGTGGGGCGTCTTCATCGCCGTTTTCGCGGGGGTATCGGGTTTGGGCGCCTTGACGGGGGCCTCCATGTCGGCGATCGCGGCCGCGGGGGTATGCGCGTTGGTTTCCGCGTTTGTCTTCGCCTGGGCGCTGGGCCGCCGTCAGGCCGATGATCCCGTCACCGGGCTTCTTCTTGCCGCCAGCGAGCAAAACCCGAATGCGCGGCTGATTACGGCGGCTGACGGCGATTTCGTTTATGCCAACTCGGCATTTCTACGCCTGTTTTTCATGGCGACTTCCCTGGATGCCATTCAGTCGATTCTGGCTGGAGGGGAACGTTCCGTCGAAGAACTCAGGCGATTGCGGGCGGCGGCGGTGGCCGGTGTGGCGGGCGTTGCCGAGTTGCCGTTCAAGGTGTCGAAGGGCGTGGTCGAATGGCGGCGTATTTCCGTTCGTCCGCTTCCCGGATTTGAGGGGCACGCAGTGTGGCGTGGCGAAGACATAACGGCGCGACGCGAAATGGACGCCGTTCGCCGCGGCGAAGAAGAAATGCTGGCCGATTTTCTGGACCATCTTCCGGCCGGTTTTTTCTCGGTGGGGCCGGACGGAAAAATTCTGCACGCCAACGAGACCCTGGCCAAATGGATTGGGGTTCCCGTCGCCAGCCTTCGTGACGGCAATACGGTCTTCGCCGATTTCGTCATCGCATCGGGTGAAACATGGGCTTCGGGTAACGACGATGGCCCCATGCACGGCGAAGTAACGCTGGAAGCCGCCGACGGAACGACCTTTCCGGCAACCTTGCTTCAATCGGTGCGGACCGACCGCACCGGCCATATGGTTTACAGCCGGTCCATGGTTCTTCGCGAAGTCATGTGGCGCACCGAAGCCGATCCCGTCGCTTCGGCGCTATCGCGGCTGCACTGGCTTTACGACGAGGCGCCGGTGGGAATCGTTCTTCTCGATCTCCAGGGTAATGTTGCCGATAGCAACCGGGCGTTTTTGAAATTGCTTGGCCTTCATCGCGAAGCGGTGATTGATCGGCCGCTGGCCGAGCGTATCAGCAAGGAAGATCGCTCCGACGTGGCCGCGCAGCTTTCCAAGGTGGTTATGGGAACCTCGCGCGCCGCCCATATCGAGGTGCGAATGCCCGCCGCCGGCGAGCGCGAATTAACAGTTTCGTTGTTTGCCAGCCGCATGGAAGACGATGCGGGTGAAGTGTCGGGTCTGGTGTTGCACTTCATTGATACGACCGAACAGAAATCTCTGGAGGTTCAGTTTACCCAGGCGCAGAAGGTGCATGCCGTGGGGCAACTGGCGGGCGGTATCGCTCACGACTTCAATAATATGCTGACCGCGATTATTGGCTTTTCGGATCTTTTGCTGGGACGTCACGGCCCGGATGATCCGGCGTTCGCCGATATCATGCAGATCAAGCAGAACGCCAATCGCGCAACCAATCTGGTGCGTCAGCTTCTGGCGTTTTCGCGCAAGCAAAAGCTTAAACCCGTGGATCTGGATGTGGGACATGCGCTTGCCGACCTTTCCCACATGTTTGGCCGGCTTATGGGCGAAACCGTTGAACTGGTGATCGAACACGGGCGTGACGTTGGGCTCGTGCGGGTCGATCCGGTTCAGTTCGATCAGGTTATTATCAATTTGGCGGTGAACGCGCGGGACGCCATGCCAGGCGGTGGCACCCTGACCATTCGAACGTCCGATGTGGTAATCGACGCTCCGGTCAATCGCGGGCACGAGTTGATGCTCCCCGGCGCTTATGTGTTGATCGAGGTGGCGGATAACGGCGTCGGCATCGCCAAGGAAAGCATCGGCCAGATTTTCGAGCCTTTCTTCTCGACCAAGGATAAAGGGGCGGGGACGGGGCTGGGCCTTTCGACGGTTTACGGAATTGTGCGCCAGACGGGAGGCTTCATTTTCGTTGACAGCGCGCCTGGCGACGGAACGACGTTCAGTATCTATCTGCCCGAAATGGCCGCAGATGCCTACCAAACGAATGAGGCCGAATCGGGCGTGGCGGGGACGGTCCAAGGCAATTCATACGCTGAGGCCGATCTGACCGGGGGCGGGTCGGTGTTGCTGGTGGAAGACGAGGACGCCGTGCGCATGTTCGGCTCGCGCGCCCTTCGCAACAAGGGATACAACGTGCTGGAGGCCGACAGCGGCGAAGCGGCCCTGGAGGTCATCAACTCCACCGATACCGTGATCGATCTCATCATCAGCGATGTGGTCATGCCGGGGATGGACGGCTTCACATTTGTTAAGCTGGTTCGCCAGGAAATGCCCGGCGTAAAGGTCATTCTGGTTTCGGGATATTCCGAGGACGTCATTTCCGAGGATATCGACCGCGACCCCACCATCCACTTCCTGGCCAAGCCCTATAACCTTGGCGAACTGGCCGGAAAAGCCAAGGAAGTCATGGCTTCTTAAGACCGAAGCCTTTCGACGATTCATTCAAAAAACGCTGAACATAATTAGAACATGAAGCCGTTTTATGTATATAAAACAACGCAGTAATAAAAAGTGTTGCCAAAGAGAACATTACGTGTACATTCAACCGCATTGCATCAAACCCGACCCTATGGAATAAGTGAGGCTGGTCATGTCGCAAAGCGCATTACGTGTCGTGGAAAAGGACAACATGGATAAGAATAAAGCATTGGATGCCGCGGTCACGCAGATTGAACGCGCCTTCGGCAAAGGATCGGTTATGCGTCTCGGCCAGCGTGGGGCGGCGGTCGATATCGAGACCGTCTCGACAGGCTCCATCGGTTTGGATATCGCCCTTGGCATCGGTGGATTGCCGCGCGGAAGAGTCGTTGAAATCTACGGACCGGAAAGTTCGGGCAAGACCACCCTTGCCTTGCATGTGGTGGCCGAAGCGCAAAAAACAGGGGGCGTTTGCGCCTTCATCGACGCCGAGCATGCGCTGGACCCGCGCTATGCCCGCAAGCTGGGCGTTAACCTGGATGAATTACTGATTTCGCAGCCCGATGCGGGCGAACAGGCGCTGGAAATTGCCGACACGCTGGTTCGCTCGGGCGCGGTTGACGTGCTGGTCATTGACAGTGTCGCCGCGCTGGTGCCCCGGGCCGAGCTTGAAGGCGAGATGGGCGATTCGCACATGGGCCTTCACGCGCGGCTCATGAGCCAGGCGTTGCGCAAGTTGACCGCGTCGGTCGCGCGCTCCAACACCATGATCATTTTCATCAATCAGATTCGCATGAAAATCGGCGTGATGTTCGGCAATCCGGAAACGACGACCGGCGGCAACGCGCTCAAGTTCTATGCCTCCGTTCGCTTGGAAATCCGCCGCATCGGCGCGATTAAGGACCGCGACGAAGTGGTCGGCAACCAGACCCGGGTCAAGGTCGTGAAAAACAAGCTTGCCCCGCCGTTCAAGATGGTTGAATTCGATATCATGTATGGCGAGGGCGTCTCCAAAATGGGTGAGCTGCTGGATCTTGGCGTAAAGGCCGGGATTGTCGAAAAGTCCGGCTCCTGGTTCTCCCACGATTCCGAACGTATCGGCCAGGGCCGGGAAAACGCCAAAAACTTCCTGCGCGAACATCCCGAAAAGGCCGAACGCATTGAAGCGTCCATTCGCGAGCAGGCCGGCCTTGTCGCCGAGGCCATGATGGCCGACGAGATCGCGCCCTCGAAAGACGAAGAAACCGAGGAAACAGCGACCGACGCGTGAGCTCGGTTTTTTCAATATCCTTGCGAAACGGCAATTATTTGAAGGGCGCGGCTCCGATGGGGCCGCGCTTTTCTGGACAGTGGGCGGCGCAAAAGGGTAAAAGCGACGCGGCGCGACGCTAACAAACGGCGCGTCCCGTGTTTGTCGCATATTCAAAGAAGAAAACCTGACCATGCAAACTGTTAACGATATTCGCAAGGCGTTCCTCGATTACTTTGCCCGCAACGGCCACGAGGTTGTCGGTTCCAGCCCCCTCGTTCCGCGCAACGATCCCACGTTGATGTTCACCAACGCCGGGATGGTGCAGTTCAAGAACGTGTTCACCGGGGCCGAGAAACGCGATTATTCGCGGGCGGCGACGTCGCAGAAGTGCGTGCGCGCGGGTGGCAAGCATAACGACCTTGAGAATGTCGGCCATACGGCGCGGCACCATACGTTCTTCGAAATGCTGGGGAACTTCTCGTTCGGCGACTATTTCAAGGCGGGCGCCATCGAAATGGCCTGGGAACTGGTGACCAAGGATTACGGGTTGCCGAAAGACAAGCTGTTGGCGACCGTTTATGCCGAGGACGACGAGGCATACGACCTTTGGCGCAAGATCGCCGGACTACCCGAAAGCCGCGTCATTCGCATTCCCACGTCGGACAACTTCTGGGCCATGGGTGACACCGGGCCGTGCGGGCCGTGTTCGGAAATCTTTTTTGATCACGGCGATCACATTTTCGGTGGTCCTCCGGGCACTCCCGACGAAGACGGCGACCGGTTTGTGGAAATCTGGAATCTGGTCTTCATGCAGTACGATCAGATTGCGCCCGGCAACCGCCAGGATTTGCCCAGCCCATCCATCGACACGGGCATGGGCCTGGAACGCATCGCGGCGGTGTTGCAGGGAACCCACGACAACTACGAAACCGACCTGATGCGCGCGCTGATCATGGCTTCGGCGGAAACGACAAGCACCGACGCAGACGGTCCGCACAAGGTTTCGCACCGGGTTATCGCCGATCATTTGCGGGCGTCATGCTTCCTGATCGCCGATGGCGTGCTGCCTTCCAACGAAGGCCGCGGCTATGTGCTGCGGCGCATCATGCGCCGGGCCATGCGCCATGCGCAGCTTATCGGCTATCGCGACACGCTAATGTGGCAGTTGGTGCCGGCGCTGGTCGCCAAAATGGGGCAGGCGTTTCCCGAGCTGGATCGGGCTGAACCGCTGATCGTGGAAACTCTCAAGCTGGAGGAAGGGCGCTTCAAGCAGACCCTGGACCGTGGCCTTAAGTTGCTTGACGAGGCTACCGGCCAACTTGACGAGGGTGCCGCGTTGTCGGGCGAGGTGGCGTTCAAGCTTTACGACACCTACGGTTTCCCGCTGGATCTCACGCAGGATGCGTTAAAGGGCAAGGGTATTGAAGTCGACACGGATGGTTTCGACGCGGCCATGGAACGCCAGCGCGCCGAGGCCCGCAAGGCGTGGGCCGGATCGGGAGACGCGGCGACCGAAGGCATCTGGTTTGAAACTCGTGAGGAATTGGGCGCAACCGAGTTCCTTGGCTACGACACCGAGACCGCCGAAGGTCTGGTTACAGCCCTGGTGGCGGCTGGCAAGCGGGTCGATAGCGCCACCGCCGGCGAGGACGTCTCCGTTATCGTCAACCAAACCCCGTTCTACGGTGAATCCGGCGGTCAGGTCGGCGATATAGGCCGCATTCGGATCGGCGAGGAAACCCTGATCGACGTGACGGCGACGGCCAAGAAGCTGGGTGACTTCCTCGTTCACGTGGGCAAGGTCGTGAAGGGAAGCGTGAAAGTCGGCGACGACGTATTGCTGGAAGTTTCCCACCTGAACCGCGAAAGAATCCGCCGCAATCATTCGGTTACGCACCTGCTGCACGCCGCCCTGCGCGGCCACCTGGGTGATCACGTCACCCAGAAGGGCTCGTTGGTGGCAGCCGATCGCATGCGCTTTGACGTCAGCCATCCCAAACCGGTCACGGCGGACGATCTGACACTTGTGGAAGGCGTGGTGAACGGGCGCATTCGCGAAAACAGCGAGGTGACGACCCGCCTTATGGACCCGGAAGGCGCGGTTGAAGCCGGCGCCATGGCGTTGTTCGGTGAAAAGTACGGCGAGGAAGTCCGCGTCGTCAGCATGGGGCTGGGTGAAGACGGGGCCTATTCCACCGAGCTTTGTGGTGGAACGCACGTGGGACGCACCGGCGACATCGGTATTTTCAAGGTGGTTTCCGAAGGCGCCGTGGCCGCAGGCGTGCGACGGCTTGAATGCCTGACAGGCAAGGCCGCCTACGATTATCTGGCCGGGCAGGGCGAACGGCTGGAAGAAGCGGCCGCTGTCCTGAAAACAGCGCCAGCCGACGTTCCCCAGCGGGTGGCGGCGCTTCTGGAAGAACGCCGGGCGCTGGAAAAGGAACTGGCCGAGGTGCGGCGCAAGCTGGCCACGGGTGGCGGCGGCGCGGCCGGCGCAAGCGATATCAAAGAGATCGCAGGCGTCAAATTTGCGCCCAAGCTGTTGCAGGACATGCCCGCCAAGGACCTCAAGGGACTTGCAGATGATCTGAAATCCCAGGTCGGCAGCGGCGTCGTTGCGCTGGTCAGCGTCAACGACGGCAAGGCGTCACTGGTGGTCGGCGTGACCGATGATCTTACGGGCCGCATCAGCGCCATTGATCTGGTGCGCGCCGGCTCGGCTGCGGTGGGCGGCAAGGGCGGCGGCGGACGTCCCGATATGGCGCAAGCCGGCGGCCCGGACGGCGACAAGGGCGAAGCCGCACTCGCCGCCATCGAGGAAGCGCTGGCCGGTTAGGCCTCGTCTATTCCTTGACGTCAGCCGCGACCTGCATACGCACGATGGAGTCCGGATCGTCAACGGCGCCCGAATAGTCGTCGCCGCGTTTGATCTTGCCCACGTATTTCATGCCCTCGGTAACCTTGCCCCAGACGGTGTATTGGCCGTCCAGGTGCTTGGCCGCCGCGTAAACAATGAAAAACTGCGAATCGGCGCTGTTCGGATCGGACGTGCGGGCCATGGAGGTGGTCCCGCGAACGTGCGCCTCGTCCGAAAATTCGGCGTCGAGCTTTTGGCCGGATCCACCCGAACCCGTTCCCGTGGGGTCACCGGTCTGCGCCATGAATCCGGCAATGACCCGATGGAACTTGATGCCGTCGTAAAAACCCTCGCGCGTCAATTCCTTTATGCGCGCGACGTGGTTCGGCGCCAGGTCGGGGCGCATTTCAATAACAACCCGACCGGATTCCAGATCCAGATAAAGGGTGTTTTCCAGATCCATTGCTTCGGCGTTTGATGTTGCCCCTAAAGCCGTCATGACAACCGCCGCCAGGATCGATTTTTTGCGCCCCATTTCATTTCCCTTCGTCCTTCCTTTTTCGCGTAACAAAACTGACGCGAACCTATCATGAGCCCGCGCCCGATTTCCAGAGCTTGACGTGCGCCAAAATTTCATCGGCCGCCGCCGATGGGGATTTGTCTCCGGATACCACCTGTTTTTCAAGGAACGCGATCAGTTTGCGTGACCGGGCGTCACCGCGAACCTGCGCAATCAACCTTTCCTCAATGGCCCGCCACATCCACGTTTTGGCTTGTGCTGCCCGCTTGGCGGCCAATCCGTCCGGTCCTGAATGGGTGGCGCAAAATTCACCTATAGTTTCCCATACGGCGTCTATTCCGGTTCCCTCGATGGCCGAGGCGAGAAGGACGGGGGGCGACCATTTCGCGGCGTCCTTGGCCAAAAGGCCCAACGCACCTTCATATTCGGATTGCGTCTGTCTGGCGGGCCGGGCCAAATCGCCGTCGGCTTTGCCCACGACAATGATATCGGCCAACTCGACAATTCCCTTTTTCAGGCCTTGCAGTTGATCGCCGCCGGCGGGCGCAAGAAGCAGGACGAACACATCGACCAAGTCGGCCACGGCGGCCTCGGACTGGCCTGCACCCACGGTTTCCACGATGATCAGATCAAAACCCGCGGCTTCGCAAATTAACATGGCTTCGCGAGTGCGCCGGGCCAGCCCCCCCAATGTGCCCCCCGATGGCGAAGGCCTGATGAAGGCCGCTGGATGTCGCGCCAGGGTTTCCATGCGGGTTTTGTCGCCCAGGATCGATCCACCGGAACGCGGGCTGGAAGGATCGACCGCCAGCACCGCAATTTTGTGTCCTTGCTCCAGGATATGGTTGCCGAAGGCCTCAATGAAGGTGGATTTGCCGACGCCGGGTGCGCCCGAAATTCCAACCCTGATGGCTCCGCCCGTACGATCCGCCAGATGATGCAAAAGCCGGTTGGCGGTGTCGCGGTGGTCGGGCCGGGTCGATTCGGCCAGCGTGATGGCCCGCGCCAGTGCCCGGCGCTCACCCTTCAGAAGCCTTTCCGCCAGGGTATGGATATCCGTCGATTTCATGGCGTCAATTTGTGTCAGTGCCGTTTGCGGGGCGGAGCCCCCTTGGTTGCTTCGCCCTCACTATCGTCGTCCGACACCCCGCTCAAAAGCATTTTTTCGGCCAGTTTGCGCAGTTTGGCGCGGTCGCGGGCGGGCAACTCGTTGAGAATCTCGGCCTTCTCGCTACGAATGCGCATGGCCTCGCTAATCAATTCATCGCGCGTCGGTTCCGGGGGCGTCCGGGCTGGCGTCGGGGCAGGCGGTGGGGCCGGGGTCCGAGCTGGCGGGGCATCACCGGTTTCGGGCAGGGCAGCGGCAAGCTGGCGGATTCCCTCGCCCGGCGCCAACTTACTCTCCGGCGTGCGCGGACGCCTTTTTTTCTTACCAAAGGCCCTGGCGATGCGCTTGAACATGGCGAAACCGGGTTTCCTGTAGGGAAAGTTTCACTGGTAACAGTGGATTCGACACCGCTATTGTTAGCACATGAACGCAATCAGGAATGCCAAAATCGTTGCGACCCTCGGCCCGGCGACATCAGGGTCCGAGCGGATCGGCGCCCTGTTCCGCGCCGGCGCAAACCTTTTCAGGCTGAATTTCAGCCACGGAACCCATGCCGATCACCAGAAAAATCTGGATGCGATCCGCGCCCTGGAGAAGGAAACCGGCCGCCCCGTTGGGGTGCTTATGGACCTACAGGGGCCAAAGCTGCGGATCGGGCGCATCGAAGGCGGCAGCGTGAACCTGACCAAAGGGCAGGGGTATCGTCTGGACCTTACCGATAAACCCGGGGACGCGGCGCGCGCGCCTTTGCCCCATCCGGAAGTATTCTCGGCCCTTGAGCCGGGAACAAAGCTGCTGTTGGACGACGGTAACATTTGCTTGCGCATTGTGGAGTGCGGAGATGATTTCGCGCAAACCGAGGTCGAGGTCGGTGGCCCATTGTCGGACCGCAAGGGCGTAAACGTGCCCAACAGCGTACTGCGAATTTCCGCGCTTACCGATAAGGACCGCGCGGATCTGCAATTCGGCCTGAGCATGGGCGTTGACTGGGTTGGACTGTCGTTCGTGCAGCGCGCGGCAGACGTTCTTGAAGTCACCCGATTGGTGGACGGGCGCGCGGGCGTGGTGGCCAAGCTGGAAAAACCGGCGGCCATTGACGAGTTGTTCGAAGTCGTGGAGGCGGCGGACGCGGTGATGGTGGCGCGCGGCGACCTTGGCGTGGAAGCGCCGCCCGAAGACGTGCCGGCCCTGCAAAAACGCATCATCCGCGCCTGCCGGTTCGCCGGTAAGCCGGTCATCGTCGCCACCCAGATGCTGGATTCAATGATCCATTCGCCGGTTCCCACCCGCGCCGAAGCGTCCGACGTGGCAACCGCCGTTTACGATGGCGCCGATGCGGTAATGCTGTCGGCCGAAACGGCGGTGGGCGAATACGCGGTGGAAGCGGTGCAAATGATGAGCCGGATTATCCATCGGGTGGAGCGCGATCCCGTTTATCGGAAATATATCGACGCCCAGCGGCGCGATCCGCAGCCCACGGCAGAAGATGCGATCACGGCCGCCGCGCACGATGCGGCCCACACCATTTCGGCCGCCGCGATCGTTACCTTCACCTCGACCGGCACGACAACCCTTCGGGCTTCGCGCGAACGCCCTGCGGTGCCAATTTTGGGTATGGCCCTTGGGCTGGAAACGGCGCGCCGGTTATCGTTGGCGTGGGGTGTCTATCCGGTGGTCGCGCAAATCGTCGAAAACATGGACGATATGGCGCGCGAAGCGGGCCGGGTTGCGGTTGCCGAAGGGTTCGCAGAGGCCGGGGATTCGCTGGTTGTGACGGCGGGAATTCCCTTCAAAAAGCCGCGCACGACGAATTTGCTGCGAATCCTGAAAATCGAATAGCGAACGCCCGCTCGAAACCTTGCACATAAAAAAACGCCCCCGCCCGGCCAGCGAATGCTGACCGGGCGAAGGCGTTTGACGAGATGGCGTCGTCTCTCGCGGTTAACTTACGAACCGACGAGAGGCGGCATCATTCCAGCGTGGAAGATATACGCCACGGCGTAAGCGATCGGGGCGATAATCACCACGAGAGCCACACCGTACAGCAGGGCCAGACGACCCATGCCCTTCAGCTTGCTGAAGTCGGTGATGCAGCCCATGGCCACGAAAGTCATCATGAACATGAACTTCCGCATGGGGCTTTGGACGGTGCCCGCACCAATCTTCGCCGACTTAATGATGTCCGGAGCGAACATCGCGATAGCGACATAGAAGAACCAGCAGAACACGTAGCCGAGCACGAATTTCGGGAATCTGAACCAGATTTCCGATGCCGCAACCGTTTGCGTGCCTGGCTGTTTATCTACCTTGTAGACCCAGATGATGGCCAGAACGAAAGCCCACAGACCGATGAACATGTCGATCCAGATCTTGGTCATGATCGAGGCGGTCAGGATCCAGTCGGGTTCCCAGTAGATGCCCCTTGCGGCGGCATTGGCAACCATGATCTCGTCCATGATTGCGCCGGCGGCGGCGTCTGCGCCGTCGGTCTTGACCGTCATGCCCATGGCGGCGCCGTTGACGATCGGCTGATCGGGAGCCACGGTGCTGTAGAAACCGGGCAGAATGAGCAGCTCGATCATCGCGTAAACGACGATCAACATGGAAACCATCACCGCGATAATGGGCTTGGCGCGAATGGCGCCGCCCGTGGCGATGGCCGCGGACACGCCGCAGATGGAGATGCCGGAGCAGAGAACCGCAGCCCATTCACGCGGCAGGCGGAACATCTTGCGCGCCATGACGTAGATAATCGGCCAGAACAGCAGGTAGGCCACGAACGTGGCGCAGGCGCCGGCCAGGGCCAACTCGAAGGTCATACCGGCGGCCTTCATGGACATCACGCCAACCTTGATGCCTAAGTAGACAATGGCGGTTTTGATGTACCATTCGGGCTTGCAGGCCTCTTTAAGGAATGCGGCCAGCGGCTTGATGAAGTTGCCGATGATCAGGCCGACGACGAGGCACAGGATAAACGCAACACCGCTACCCAGGGACAGACCCCAGGTCAGACCGTATTTGCCCCACTTGTTGATGGGAGCGGAAAGATGGGCTTCAAAGCCGATCGCCACCGCAATGTAGGTGATGATAAAGAGGCCCGTCCAACCCAGGAAGAACTTCTTCATGTTGAGCTTTTGGAAGTAAGCGCCCATGCAAACCAGGGCGGTCCAGACGATATATGTAATGCCGATGGACGTAACCTGGCTCATGCCCTTGTAGGCTTTGCCCGATGCCTTGTAGAAGACGCCCGCCTCGCCCCAGACCCAGGTTGTGGGTTTGGCAAACCAGCCGACTGCATCGATACCAACAATGGATAGCAGACCCGCGCCGAACATGATGAGGCCAAGCCACACGGCCCACCAGTCCTCTTGATATGCCATCCCGTCATACCACTTTCTATTAACGCCGTTCATTTCATCCCCCGTAATTCGAGTTCATTTCTCAGACATTTCCCGAAATCTTCGGCGATGACCCCGCGTCACACGTCCACATGGACGTAGCGATTGAAGTAGTGCGGGGCGTACTGATGAATCCAGGATGGGATCGTCGTGATATCGAAACCCATGAAAACGGTCAGGTGTGAGCCATCGTACCGGCCGGTTTCCCGAAGGGATTCGACGAGATTAGCGTCGAGCTCCGGGAAAGACCTTCCCTCAACGGCCATGGAATCGTTTCGTGCGATCCACTTTTCGCCGTCGTGGCTGATGACCATGTCAATGTCCGCCTTCATAAAAGGCTCCTTTATCGCAAGTACGATCCGCGTCGCCTAATCGAGAAGATAGATATTGACCAGAGTGCCGAGAACGATCAGCCCGGCAATGCCGATGCCAATACTCCAGCTGACCAGCTGGGTCTCGAACGGCTCCCAAGGTTCAGGCGCATCAATCGCGATTTCGGCGTGTTCCGCCGGCGCTTCCACGCTGGCCGCTACGCTTTCTTCAGCCATTTAGTCTTCCTCCTAAAGTTGTCTCTTCCGCAAAAAAAGTGCTTGTTATTGCTTTTGTTGCCTCGTAACGCGAAAGACGGAAGAACAAGCACTCCGATGGTTGAGGTGACGCTTGTTCCCACCCGACGGTTTCGCGAATTCTAAAAAAACAAATCCCCCTTTAACTCCCCGCAACGCCCCGGATCAGGCCCGTGACGTGGGGGGCGCGCCATCAAAAACGAGAAGGCGCTATCGTGTGTTTCCCAAACACGACAACCGGCGATCCCCTCTGATCATCCGGCTTAACTGTGCAAATGCAAATGACTTGCAGTATATTTTTGATGCTTCAAATAAAGACGAAGGACGCGTCCGCGTCTTCATCGGGGCAAACCACCTAAAAATGCTCGTTAGCAAAGGCATTTTTTTCGCAAGCCCGCTCTTTATTATCTATGTTTACTAATAGCGTAAGAGCGCTTTTGTCACAAGTATGAAATCAATGGATACATTAGTTGAAAATAATATTAAAAATAAAATCATTCAAAAGTAATAGACTATTGATTTGCACGAATTGCTCCCGTCATTTATCAACTGATTGGTTGGAATTTGGGAGAATCTTCGGGAGTGATTGGATATTGGGCCGCGGCGGTAATTTTGCTGCCTTCGCGCAAGTATTCACCCTGGCGCCCGGGCTGCCGCATTTCAGATGCGGGTTTTCGACAGGTGTGAGGTTTTGGATGATTTCACGGCGTTCCCGCGCTATACGAAGCCAACGTAAACGGAAAATCGGGATAGGTTGAATGGCGGTTCTGGTCACGGGCGCGGCTGGTTTTATCGGATTTCACACGTCGCTTGCATTGCTGGGGCGTGGAGAAACGGTCGTGGGAGTTGATGAGGTCAACGACTATTACGACGTTTCCCTCAAGCAGGCGCGGCTTGCCAAATTGGCTGAATGGAAAGGTTTTTCCTTCGAAAAGGCCGATATTTCCGATCGCGACGCCATGGGGAAACTGTTCGCCCGCCATTCCACAATCACCAAAATCATTAATCTTGCCGCGCAGGCCGGGGTACGCTACTCGCTGGTCAATCCGTTTGCCTATACGCGCAGCAATATCGAGGGATTACTGGTTCTTTTGGAGGCCGCACGCGGGCTGGATCGGCTGGATCATTTCGTCTACGCCTCGTCTTCGTCGGTTTACGGAACCAACACCAAGTTGCCGTTTTCAACGCAAGACCGGGTGGATACGCCCATATCGCTTTATGCGGCGACAAAGAAATCATCCGAAATGATTTGCCACGCCTACGGCCATCTGTTCGCCATGCCGTTGACGGGATTGCGCTTTTTCACGGTCTACGGGCCGTGGGGCCGTCCGGATATGGCGGCTTTCATCTTCGCCAAGAAAATTTTGGCCGGTGAACCCATTCCTGTTTTCAACAACGGGAACATGCGGCGCGATTTCACCTATATCGACGATATCGTGGCCGGCGTCGTTTCGTGCATGGATCATCCGCCGTCCGAGGGCGAGGCGTCTGCGCGCGTCTACAATATCGGCAACAGCAGCAGCGAAAGCCTGATGGACTACATCGGCGAAATCGAACGCGCGCTGGGCATGAAGGCCGAGATCGAGTTCCTGCCCATGCAGCCGGGTGACGTAGCCGAAACCTACGCCGATATCGAGGCGGCGACACGCGATTTCGGCTTTGTTCCGAAAACGCCCATCAGCGAAGGCGTGCCGAAATTCATTTCGTGGTATCGGGAACATTACGGCGTCTAACGAAAAAGGAGCCTGCTGGCGATGAAAATTCTGGTTCTTGGTGCGGGAGCGGTTGGCGGTTATTTCGGCGGACGCCTGGCCGAAGCGGGCGCCGACGTTTCGTTTTTTGTGCGCGAACGGCGTGCCCAGCAGCTTGCCAAAAACGGTCTGGTGGTCAAAAGCGGGTTCGGCGATATCGCAACTCCGGTCAAAACCTACATGGACGGGCAACTCGACCAGGCGTTCGATATGGTCATTCTGACCAACAAATCCTACGACCTTGAAAGTTCATTGGATGCGATCGCGCCCGCCGTGGGCCCCAATTCAGCCGTTCTGCCCCTGCTCAACGGACTTGCGCATTATGAAGCCCTGGACGCCCGCTTCGGCGCCGAACGCGTCATCGGCGGATTATGCCATTTGGCCGCGACGCTCACGAACGATGGCGAAATCCATCACCTGAACCAGCTTCATTCAATGACCTTGGGCGAACGCGACGGCGGCGTATCGGCGCGCTGTCAGGCGCTTGGCGATTTGCTGGCCGAAACGCCGGTGCATGTGCGTTTGAGCCCGGACATCGCGCAGGACGGCTGGGAGAAGTTGGTGCTGCTCAGCACCCTGGCCTCATCGACCTGTCTGATGCGCGCCAGCGTCGGCGACATCGTGGCGACCGACGAGGGCGAAACCATCGTTCTGGAACTGCTGGACGAATGCATCGCCGTAGCCGAGGCGGCGGGACACAGGCCCAGCCCCAAGGCGATAGAGACCGCGAGTTCGCTTTTGACCGAAAAGGGATCGGCCTTCACGGCGTCCATGCTGCGCGATATCGAGAACGGCAGTTTGATCGAAGGCGAGCATATTCTGGGTTACATGGTCGCAAGGGGCCACGAATTCGGCGTCGCCACGCCCGGCCTGCGAATCGCCTACTGCCATCTTCAGGCTTATGAGCAGCGCCGCGCCCGTTTTTAACCGTAAAGGCCCTCCAACCGCTCGCCGTAGACCTCGGTGATCTTATGGCGGCGGACCTTCAAGGTCGGGGTCATTTGTTCGTTGTCGATGGAGAACGCCTCGTCGCCGACGATGAAGCGGCGCACCTTTTCAATGTTGGATAAATCCTTGTTCACGCGGTCGACGGCGGCGCTCAGCGCGCCGTGAACGTCAGCGTCGGGTCCGTTGGCCGCTTTCCAGCCTTTCAGCCATTCGGCGTCGGGGATCAGGATGCCCACCAGATGCGGCTTTTGATCGCCGTATACCATGGCCTGGGCGATTTCAGGCTCCAGGGTAAGAATGCCTTCGACCCGTTGCGGCGAAATGTTGTCACCGCCGGAATTGACGATGATGTCCTTCTTGCGGTCGGTGATCTGAATATAGCCATCGGCATCGATGACGCCGATATCGCCGGTGTGAAGCCAGCCATCCTTGACGGTTTGGGCGCTTAGTTCGGGATCGCGCCAATACCCCTGCATGACCAGCTCGCCCCTGATCAGGATTTCACCGTCCTCGGCGATGCGCACTTCGGTATTGATAAGGGGCGGGCCAACGGTGTGCATTTTCACCTTGCCGGGCCTGTTAACGCTGACCACCGGGGCCGATTCCGTTTGCCCGTATCCTTGCAGGACGCGCAATCCCAGCGCCGTGAAGAACAGACCGATATCAGGATTGAGCGGCGCGCCGCCTGACACCATGGCCTTCAAGCGCCCACCAAACCGCGCACGCACCTTGGCGCGCACCAGCTTATCCAGTATGGCGTCCACGATAGCTTCGCCGAAACCCAGCGAACCGCCGCCCAGATGGCGTTTGCGCCCCAATGCCACCGTTTTGTGAAACATCTTCTCGCGCAGGCCGCCTTGCTTGCGCACGCCGGCCAGAATGCGGGTTCGCATCAACTCGTACAGCCTGGGCACCGAAACCATAATCGAGGGGCGCGCCTGCCCCATATTCGTGATCAGCAATTCGGCGCTTTCGGCGTAATAGATGTCGGCCCCGATCAGAATGGGGAAAAACTGGCCGGGCGAATGCTCGTAGGAGTGCGATAGGGGCAGGAAGGAAAGAAACACCTCGTGGCCCAGGCCAAGTTCGCGCAAGGCGTCATCCGCCCCTTCGCAATTGTGCAAAATAGCGCCGTGATGCAGCATCACGCCCTTCGGTGCGCCGCCTGTTCCCGATGTGTAAATGATACAGGCGGTATCGGTGCGCTGGAATTTCTCGGCGTCGGCGGCAATATCGCCGCCGTTTTCTCCCGAGGCCAGAACGTCGTCCCAGGCATGCAGATCGAGGGTCAGGTGCTGCGCGATTTCGGGCGGCTCAATGGCGACAACGAAATGGGTTTCGTCGGCGCGGTGGGCGGCCGGAATTAGTTTTTCGGCAAGCCGCCGGGTGGACACGATGACCCCCTTGGCGCCGCTGTTCTCCAGTATATGCAGGTGGTCGGCTTCGGTGTTGGTGGTGTAGGCGGGGACCGATATGGCGCCGGACGCCATAATCGCCATATCCGCGATCAGCCATTCGGGGCGGTTTTCCGAAACAAGAACGATGCGGTCGCCCGCGACCACGCCCAGGGCGCGCAGGCCACGGGCAAGCTGCACGACGCGCGAAGCCGTCTCGCGCCAGCTAAGTGGCTCATAAACGCCGCCATTCTTGGCCCAAAGAAATGGTTTGTCGGCCAGCCTTTCGGCCTGCGAGAAAAACATGGTTACCAGGTTGGGCCAAATGGTGATGTTTTCGGTCATGTTATCCCGGCTCCCGCGCTGCGTTCGTTGAGACGGAACATATCATTGCGGTTGCCGCTTTCCCAAGCCTGCATTATATGCGTCCTCATCACAGGGAGGGACGAATGACAAATACCGAAACGCCGAAATCGCTGCCGGATTGGGATCTGAGCCATCTGTATGCGGATGCGGGCGCGCCCGAGCTTGAAGACGATCTGCAATGGGCGGCTGAACGTTCAAAGGCGTTTCGTGACGCATATGAAGGGCGGTTGGCGGAACTGGACGGCGAGACGCTGGGCAAGGCCATCGGCGAATACGAACAAATCGCCGAACGCCTGCACAAGGCCATGAGCTTCGCCCAGCTTCTATTTGCGGGCGATGTTGAGAACCCCGAGAACGGGCGCTTTTATCAAACGCTGGCCGAACGCATCACCGTGATTTCGACCGAGACCCTATTCTTCACGCTGGAGCTTAACCGCATCGACGACGCCGTGCTGGCCGCGCAATTGAAGGAAACCGGGGCCGCCAATTATGCACCGTGGGTGCGCGACGTTCGCGTTTTTCGCCCGCATCAGCTGTCGGATGAGGCCGAAAAGCTGCTGCATGAAAAATCGGTCACCGGGCGCGCTGCGTGGACGCGGCTGTTCGATGAGACCATGGCGTCCTTGCGCTTCGACGTGGATGGCAAGGAACTTAGCTTGTCGGAGACCCTCAACCTTCTGTCCGACAAGGACGGCAGTGCCCGCGAGAAAGCCGCGAAGGCGTTGGGTGCGGTGTTGACCGAAAACCTTCGGCTTTTCGGGCTGATTACCAACACGCTCGCCAAGGACAAGGAGATTGAGGACGAGTGGCGTAACTTCGAACGCCCGGTTTCATCGCGCAATCTGGGAAATTTCGTCGAGGACGAGGTGGTTGAGGCGCTGGTCGGGTCGGTGCGCGACGCGTACCCCAATCTGGCGCACCGCTATTACGGCCTTAAGGCCAAGTGGTTCGGTGCCGACAAGCTGGATTACTGGGACCGCAACGCGCCGCTGCCCGAAGACAGCGACCGGCGCTACTCTTGGGATGAGGCGCGCGATCTGGTGCTGGAAGCCTACGGCGCATTCGACTCCAACATCGCCGCCATCGCCAAACGGTTTTTTGACGAGCGCTGGATTGATGCGGCTCCCCGCGCCGGAAAGGATTCGGGTGCCTTCGCCCATCCGACCGTGCCGTCGGCGCATCCGTATATTTTGCTGAATTTCCATGGCAAGGCGCGCGATGTGATGACCCTGGCCCACGAACTGGGCCACGGCGTGCACCAGGTGCTGGCCGCGGGGCAGGGTGCGCTAATGTCCGATACACCGCTGACCCTGGCCGAAACCGCGTCCGTATTCGGCGAGATGCTGACCTTCCGGGCGTTGCTGAAGGCCGAAACCGAGCCCGCGCGCAAGCGCATCCTGATTGCGGGAAAGGTCGAGGACATGCTGAACACGGTGGTCCGGCAAATCGCCTTCCACGAGTTCGAGCGGCGGGTGCACGATGAACGCAAATCAGGCGAGATGTCCACGGACCGGCTAAGCGAGATATGGATGGACGTACAGACCGAAAGCCTGGGGCCGGCCTTGCGTCTGGATGACAACTACCGCAGCTTCTGGGCCTATATCCCGCATTTCATCCATTCGCCGTTCTACGTTTATGCTTATGCCTTTGGCGATTGTCTGGTCAATTCCCTGTATGACGTGTTCGCGCAGGGCCATTCCGGTTTTCAGGCAAAATATACGGAAATGCTCAGCGCCGGCGGCACCATGTGGCACAAGGAAATACTGGCGCCCTTCGGTCTGAACGCTGCCGATCCGGCCTTCTGGGGGCGCGGACTTTCCATGGTGTCGGGTTTCATCGACGAATTGGAGGGCATGGAAACTGGCGGATCGTAATTCCCTATCCGGCCGGGTCAAACGCTACGCCCGTGTTGGAGCCAGAATGGGCGGATTGGCGGCGAAAGTCGCCGGGGATCGAATTGTGGGCGGGGACACCGATTACGCGGTCCAATTAAAACGCGTCCTGGGTGGTCTGAAGGGGCCTTTGATGAAGGCCGCGCAGATCCTTGCCACCGTGCCCGATCTGCTGCCGCCCGAATACACCGCCGAGTTGGCCCAGCTTCAAACCAACGCGCCGTCCATGGGGCGGGCCTTCGTCAAACGCCGGATGGCTGCCGAATTGGGCACAGACTGGCGGCGCAAATTTGACGAGTTTGATCACCAGGCGAGCGCGGCGGCGTCACTGGGGCAGGTGCACCGGGCCACCGGTCATGACGGGCTCGAATTGGCCTGCAAGCTTCAGTATCCCGACATGGGGTCCGCCGTTGAGGCGGATTTGAAGCAACTGAAACTGGCGATTGCGGTTTTCAGAAGATACGACCGGGTGATTGACGCCAGCGAAATTCACGCCGAACTTTCCGCCCGCCTGCGCGAAGAACTGGATTATGGCCGCGAGGTCGCCAACATGGCGCTGTTCGATGCCGTTTTGGAAAACGAGGACGCCGTTCACGTTCCCGAGCCGGTTCCCGAACTTTCGACGACACGGCTCATCACCATGAACTGGCTGGACGGAATTCCGTTGCTGGATGTTCGCGAGGCGGCGCTGGAAGAGCGCAACCGGGTCGCCCATGCCATGTTCAGGGCCTGGTATATGCCGCTATACGGCTACGGCGTGCTGCACGGCGATCCGCATCTGGGCAATTACACGGTTCGCCCCGACTATTCGGTCAATCTCATGGATTTCGGATGTGTCCGTATTTTTCCGCCCGCTTTCGTCGGCGCGGTGATCGATCTTTATAACGCGTTACGTGACGGCGACGAGGATTTGGCGGTTCACGCGTACGAAACCTGGGGGTTTGAAAATCTGGACCGTCACGTCATCGGCATTCTTAATCAGTGGGCGCAATTCCTTTATGAGCCGCTCATGGAAGACCGGGTGCGGATCATTCAGGAGAATGCGCCGGGGGCCTACGGGGCCGAAGTTGCCGCAAAGGTCCATCGCGAACTTCGTGAAGCGGGCGGGGTGCGTCCGCCGCGCGAGTTCGTGCTGATGGACCGCGCGGCCATTGGCCTGGGGTCCGTGTTTATGCACCTGCGCGCCGAATGCAACTGGCACCGCATGTTCCACGACCTGATCGACGGCTTCGACGCGAAACAGGTCGGCGAACGGCAGGCGGCAGCCCTTGCCGCAGCGAAGGTTCCCGTGGCAGGCTAGATGTTTCATGAACCAGGCAGATGGAGGAAACGAAAATGATCGTAACGACGACCGATGGCGTTGAAGGCAAGCGGGTTGTTGAATATGTGGGAATTGTCACCGGCGAAGCGATCATGGGGACGAATGTGTTCCGCGATATGTTTGCCGGTATCCGGGATTTCGTCGGCGGCCGGTCGGGTTCCTATGAAAAGGAAGTCAAGAAGGCCAAGGATCACGCCCTCGACCAGATGGTGGAAGAAGCCGAAGAACTGGGCGCGGACGCGGTCATCGGCATTGACCTGGACTATGAGGTCATTGGCGGGGATAAGCGGACTCTTCTTATGGCGATCGCCAACGGGACGGCAGTAAAGCTCGGATAATTTTTTTTCGCATCGTGGAAACCATAAAGTTCATGTGGAAATATAAGAGATTCGTCAATCAAATTGGTTCTAATTGACGAATGCATCATGCACGGTAGCGACTCGGCACTTGCGAAATTGTCGCATTAGAGGCATAACCCGGGCGCATTTAAAACCTCGGGGAACCAAAGGGTAATTCCGATATGAAGATTGCCATACCAAAGGAGAGGCGTCCCGGTGAAACGCGGGTCGCCGCCTCGCCGGACGTGGTGAAAAAGCTGGTTGGGTTCGGCTTCGACGTGATTGTCGAAAAAGGTGCCGGGGCCGACGCAGCATTCACTGATTCCGCATTTAAAGAAGCCGGTGCGACGATTGCCAAGGATGCGGCAAGCGCACTGAAATCCGCCGACATCGTCTTTAAGATTCAGCGTCCGATCATCGAAGGAGATGGGGCCAAGAACGAGCTGTCCTTGATGAAAAAGGGCGCGGTTCTTATTGCCAGCCTCGGTGCGTTGTACAATCCCGACGATGTTAAGGCATATGCCAAAGCTGGCATTACCTCATTTGCCATGGAACTGATGCCGCGTATCTCGCGGGCGCAGTCCATGGACATCCTGTCGAGCCAGAGCAATCTGGCCGGATATAAGGCGGTGCTTGATGGCGCGGCCGAATATCCCAGCGCCTTCCCGATGATGATGACCGCCGCCGGCACCGTTGCGCCGGCCAAGGTGTTCATCATGGGCGTCGGCGTTGCCGGATTGCAGGCCATCGCCACGGCCAAGCGTCTGGGCGCCGTTGTGACCGCGACCGACGTTCGTCCGGCCACCCGCGAACAGGTGGAAAGCCTTGGCGGCAAGTTCCTGACCGTCGATGAAGAGATGGAAAAGGATGCCGAGACCGCTGGCGGTTACGCCAAGCAGATGCCGCCCGAGTATTTCGAAAAGCAAAAGCAGGTGGTGTCCGAGCACATCAAGAAGCAGGACATCGTCATCACCACGGCATTGATCCCCGGCAGGGCCGCTCCGGTTCTGGTCACCGAGGACATGGTCAAGGAAATGAAGGCCGGGTCGGTGATTGTCGATCTGGCGGTCGAGGCCGGTGGCAACTGCCCGCTTTCCAAGCTGGGCAAGGTTGTGCTCAAGCACGATGTCAAAATCGTCGGCCACGAAAACGTTCCGGGCCGCTTGGCGACCGACGCCAGTATGCTTTTCGCTAAGAACATTCTTAACTTCATCAGCCCGCACGTCGACAAGGATGCCAAGACCGTCAAGTTTGATTGGGAAGACGAAACGGTCACCGGAACCCTGGTCACGCGTGATGGTAAAGTGGTGAATCCCCAACTGACAGGGGAGGAGAAATAACCATGGATCCGGCAAAATTCGCGGATAGCGCCTCTCAGTTCGCTAATCAGGCGGCCGACTTGGCCGCCAAGGCTGCGCAACTGGCAAGCGAGGCCACGCAAATCGTTGTTCCTCAGGCAGAAGCTGCGGCCGGGAACGGCAACGAGTTTTTGTTCCTGTTCACCGTATTCGTTCTGGCCTGCTTCATCGGCTTTTACGTGGTGTGGAGCGTAACGCCAGCCCTGCATTCACCGTTGATGAGCGTGACCAACGCCATTTCCTCGGTGATTATCGTCGGCGGTCTGATTGCCGCCGGTCCTGCGGGCTTCGGCTTTTCCAAAACCATGGGCTTCATTGCCGTGGTTCTGGCCTCTGTCAACATCTTCGGGGGCTTTATCGTCTCCCAGCGGATGTTGGTCATGTTCAAGAAAAAAGTGAAGAAGTAGGAGGGCGGTATAATGAGCGAAACAATTGTAGGCTTCGCCTACCTGATTGCCGCAGTCCTGTTCATCATGGCACTCAGGGGCCTTGCTTCGCCGGAAACGGCGCGCAAGGGTAATCTTTTCGGCGTCATCGGCATGGTCATCGCGGTTTCGACGACTTTGCTCGATCCGGGCGTCCTTAGCTACGGCACCATTCTTATTGCGGTGCTTATCGGCGGAACCATTGGTACCGTCGTCGCGTTGAAAATTCAGATGACGGCCTTGCCGCAGCTGGTTGCCGCGTTCCACAGCCTGGTCGGTCTGGCCGCCGTTGTGGTTGCCGGTGCAGCCTTCTCCTCGCCCGAAGCCTATGGCATTGGACAAGTGGGCAACATCGGTGCTGCCAGTCTTATCGAGATGTCGCTGGGTTCAGCCATTGGCGCCATCACCTTCTCGGGCTCGCTGATCGCTTTCGGCAAGCTGCAAGGGGTGCTGTCGGGATCGCCCATCGTGTTCAAAGGGCAGCATCCGCTTAACGCCCTTGTCGGCCTTACCATCGTCGCCATGATCGTGTGGCTGGTGGTGACCAATTCACCGACCGCGTTCTGGTCGTTGACCCTGCTGGCCTTCATTATCGGCTTCCTGATCATCATTCCGATCGGTGGCGCCGATATGCCGGTGGTCGTTTCCATGCTCAACTCCTATTCCGGTTGGGCGGCTTGCGGCATCGGGTTCACGCTGGGTAATTCGGCGTTGATCATCACCGGCGCGTTGGTCGGATCATCGGGCGCCATCCTCAGCTACATCATGTGCAAGGGGATGAACCGGTCGATCTTCAACGTTCTGCTGGGTGGTTTCGGCGGCGAAGTGGCCGGTCCGACTGCGGGCAAGGACGGCGTACAGCGCTCCGTCAAGTCCGGCAGCGCTGATGACGCGGCGTTCATCATGAGCAATGCCAACAAGGTCATCGTGGTTCCGGGTTACGGCATGGCCGTGGCTCAGGCCCAACATGCCCTTCGTGAAATGGGCGAGAAGCTGAAAGCCGAAGGCGTCGAAGTGGTCTATGCCATCCATCCGGTGGCGGGCCGCATGCCGGGGCACATGAACGTGCTGCTGGCCGAAGCCAACGTGCCTTATGACGTGGTGTTCGAGCTCGAAGAGATTAACCACGAGTTCGCGACCGCAGATGTGGCCTTTGTCATCGGCGCCAACGACGTCACCAACCCGGCGGCGTTGACCGACCCGACATGCGACATTTACGGGATGCCTATCCTCAATGTCGAGAAGGCGGCCACGACGCTGTTCATCAAACGCTCGCTGGCATCCGGTTATGCGGGGCTCGATAACGAGCTGTTCTACCGCGACAAGACCATGATGCTGTTCAGCGACGCCAAAAAGATGACCGAAGAAATCGTCCAGGCGCTCGGATAACACCGAACGTCGCGCAACCGACAAAGCGGCGGGGCCTCCGGGCTCCGCCGCTTTTTTTGCCCTATTTGGTGACAGTATACTAAATTATTTTAAAAATAATTTAGTATACTGTCACCAAATAGGGTGCTGTAAGAATTGCGGACACACAAAAACCCGGCTACCCCTTTCGGGACGCCGTGGCGATTGCGTTTCAGATCAGGAAAGTCGGGGCGGGACGTATCCCGCCCTGCGGGGCCTAGAAGCCCTCGCGTTCAATCCGCTTGCGCTCCAGCTTACGGGCGCGGCGTACGGCTTCGGCCTTTTCGCGCGCGCGGCGTTCCGACGGCTTTTCGTAGGAACGGCGGAGCTTCATTTCACGGAAGATACCCTCGCGCTGCATCTTTTTCTTGAGCGCCTTCAGGGCTTGATCGACGTTGTTGTCGCGGACAGAAACTTGCACGGTGTTTTCGCTGCTCCTTACTAGCCAGGGCAAATAAAAAGATAATCGTGATGCCGTTGGAGGGCAGGGCTATATCATACCCCGGCATGGATGTGAAGGGTTATGGGCACGAAAATAGCCTGTTTTCCGTCGCTTATCCCATTTGCGGCGATATTTGGCATTGGCCTTGGCGCGGCTTGCATACATATTCAATCCATGTCCATTCTCAAGATAGCAAAGATGGGCCATCCGGTCCTTCAAATGAACGCCGAGCCGGTCGCTGACCCGACGGCGCCCGAAGTTCGACGACTGGCGGCGGACATGGTGGAGACCATGATGGACGCCCCCGGCACTGGTCTGGCGGCGCCGCAGGTTCACGTTCCACTGCGCATCGTGGTCTTTTTCGTTTCTGCGGAGCGGACCGGCGAGGATGCCGATGATACGGCTGTCCCGCTGACTGTTCTGATCAATCCGGAAATCGAGGTGATCGGTGACGAGTATGAGGAAGCCTGGGAAGGTTGCCTGTCGCTTCCCGGTCTGACCGGCGCGGTAGAGCGCCCCTATCGTATCCGTTACTGCGGCGTAACGCCCAACGGCGAAATCATTGAGCGCGAGGCTGCCGGTTTTCATGCGCGCGTTGTGCAGCACGAATGCGATCACCTGGACGGCGTTCTCTATCCCATGCGCATGGACGATCTGTCGAAGTTCGCGTTCGTCGAGGAAATCGTGAAAGCGCACGACGCCGACGAAGACCAAGCGGCTGAGGCGAATTAGGAGGCCGTAGAGCGCCATGGTTGCCCCGGACATACGCGAGGCCATTCTTCTGGCTATGCTGGACCACGTGACGTTTGACGGCTGGACACAGCGTAGCCTGGCTGATGGTGCGCGCGACGCCGGTTTCAGCGCCATCGACGGCAAACGTGCGTTCCCGGCCGGAATGCTGAGCGTCGTTGAATATTTTTTTGAATACGGTGATCGGCTGATGGCCGACGCGCTGGGCCGGATGGATCTTTCAAAAATGAAGGTTCGGGCGCGGATTGATACGGCCGTTTGCGCGCGCCTGAGCGCAATGGCGCCGCACCGTGAGGCCCTGCGCCGCGCTCTGTCCTTCATGGCCCTGCCGCAAAATGCGGGTACGGCGGCGGCCTGTACGTTGCGAACGGTGAACGCCATATGGTACGCCGCCGGAGACGACGCGGCCGATTTCAGCTTTTATACGAAGCGCGCGCTATTGGCGGGCGTTTATGTGGCGACCGTACTGTACTGGCTTGGCGACGAATCCGCCGATTTTAAGGATACCCGTGGTTTCCTCAATCGGCGGATTCGCGGAATTAGCCGTGCCTTTGGCGCTAGGCGGGCAACTTCGTAACGGCTGCCGATTGTTCGGCGCGGAATTTATCCAAGGCGGCGGCGATTTTTTCGTCGCTAAGGGCAAGGATGGCCACCGCCATCAACGCCGCATTCACGGCGCCTGAATTGCCGATGGCCAGCGTTCCCACCGGAATTCCACGCGGCATCTGAACCATCGACAGAAGGCTGTCGATCCCGCCCATTACCCGCGTTTCCATGGGGATGCCGAGAACGGGCAGGGGGGTCAGTGCGGCGACGGCGCCGGGTAGGGCAGCCGCCATTCCGGCGCCTGCGATCAGCACCTTCAGCCCGCGGCCCTTGGCGCCCTTGACGTATTCAGTCAGGCGATCCGCGTTGCGGTGGGCGGAAAGAACGTTCGCCTCGTTTGCGATACCCAGTTTGTTGAGGGTATCGACGGCGTTTTTCATGGTATCCCAGTCCGACTGGCTTCCCATAAGGATGCCGACCAAGGGGGCCTCGGTAGTCATGGCGTCTCCGTTTCAAATGCTTGTAAGAACGAGGGCCGGATTATAGGCAGCCGAAAGCGCTTGGCAAGACGCGGGCTTTGATTTGCTGGCGGGCGGTGGTAGCCTTTTCACGCATCTCACCGTGATGGGGAAGCGATGGTTGATGTGACAAGGTCGGCCGGGATTGATCCGAGTCCGGCGACCGGCCACCAAAAAGGGCGGCGCGAGCCGGAAGAAGAGCCGCAAACCGAACAGCAAGGGTCGTATGGGTTGGCCGAACCCGCTTCGCCGCGTCGGATTCTTGACGTCGCCAATATCATGGGAATTCCGACCGAGGAGTTAACCCCGCATGTGCGCGAGGCGCTGACGATCATTATCAGCGAGTTTGACCGCGTTCGCCATGCGGCCGAACGCGACAGCGAACGGGCCGAGCATTTCAAGGAACTGTCCGAGAAGGATTGTGTGCTTCCGGTGTTGAACCGCCGCGCGTTTGCGCGCGAATTGTCCCGTATCATCATCAGAAGCGCCCAAACGGAAACGACGAGCAGCGTGGCGGTCATTCATTTTCTTGGCGTCGAGAATATTCGTCTGGTTCACGGGCGCGAAATCGCCGACAAAACTTTGGAGCAGGTCGCCCGGACCCTGGCGGACGCGTTGCGCACTACCGATATCGTGGCACACATCGGCGGTTCGGATTTTGCTGTCATTTTGACCCTGACCGACCGAAACGACGGACTGCAGACAATGAAAGAGGTGCGCGACGCCATGCGCACACGGCTGATTTCCCGTGACGGCACAACCGGTTTCGACCTGGTCTGGGGGCTCGTGGATTTTGATTCGCGGGCCGACGCCGATCAGCTCCTTGTTGCCGCAGATGATGATTTGCGGCGGCGCTGGAAAAACTCAAACCCCGGTGGTTCAGGCGATAATATCCGGCGTTAACTGACTGCCCAGCTTCGTGATCTGGTCTTTCAGGGCGAGTTTTCGCCTTTTCAGGCGCTGGACCTCAAGTTGGTCGAACGGAATTTTTTCGATGATCCGCGCAATCTGATCGTCAAGTTCACGATGCTCGGTCCTGAGTTCCTCAAGTCTTCTTTTCAAGGTTTCTTTTTCTTCCATCGGCTTTATGGCTCGTTTCGGTAAACAACATCATAGCAAAATTATTTGCGAAACGGTATTGCAGAAGGAACAATAGTTGCGGTGCCACGATTGGCCCAATCAAACGATCGGAGGAAGTGGGTGATGGCAAAAGGTAAAAAAAGGCGAATCGGTCTGTTAACCAGTGGCGGCGATTGTGCTGGACTGAATGCGGCCATCCGGGCCGTTGTTTGCCGCGCCGTCCTTGGATACGGATGGGAAGTCGTTGGAATTCGTGAAGGAACGGCTGGCTTGCTGGAGCGTCCGCCGCTGGCCGAAGAACTGAACATGCGGGTGTTCACAGGCAACATTCTGCGCATGGGCGGAACCATCCTGGGGACGGTCAATAAAGGTGATCCGTTTGCCTATCCCATGCCCGACGGCAGCATCATTGATCGTTCAGAAGAGGTTATCGAAGGGTATCGTGAACTCGGCCTTGATGGCCTGATCGCAATTGGCGGCGACGGCAGCATGCGCATTCTCAGCCGCCTTTGCCAGCAGGGCAGCATCCCCTTCGTCGGCATACCCAAGACCATCGACAACGACGTCGCTTTTACCGAATGGTCCATTGGCTTCATGACGGCGGTTGCCGCCACGACGGACGCCCTGGATCGGCTTCAGCCGACGGCTGCCAGCCACAACCGGGTTATGGTGCTGGAGGTGATGGGCCGCGATGCGGGGAACATTGCCATTAATTCCGCCATCGCCGGCGGCGCGAACGTTTGTCTGATACCGGAAATTCCATACGACATTAACAAAGTGGCGGATCACATTGCCAATTTGCATAAACTGGGACGCAACCACGCCCTTGTGGTTTGTGCCGAGGCCGTTAAATCGGTGAATGGCGACGCCCTGTGGGAAACGCATGTGGATGGTGAGGTGCGCTACGGTGGAATCGGACACATGATCGGCGATCAAATTCAGAAACTGACAGACGCCGAAACACGGGTGACGGTTCTTGGCCATGTCGCCCGAGGCGGAATTCCGGTGGCCATGGACCGAATGATCGCGTCGGCCTACGGCGTTCATGCCGTCGATCTGGTGGCGCAGGAGCGGTATGACCGTCTGGTTGTCTGGCAGCACCGCGAAGTGGTTGATGTGCCGATCGAAGATGTCATCACACGTTACCGCAATGTCAATATTCACGGGACGACGGTGCGTACCGCCCGCGGCCTGGGTATTTGTCTGGGCGACTGACGAATAATAAATTGGCAGCAATGGCGATTTGAAATTGTCATCGCTGGCTATTTGGCGGTAGTTGCAATACTATGGTGACAATCTGGCGAACGACTTTAGGAGACCGTATAAAATGAGTCAGGGTGAGCTGATTGACGCGCTGAAGACCAAACATCAGGCGCTGGACGCGGAAATTGAAAAAGAGAATAGCCGACCCAATCCCGATGACATGCTCATCGCCAGTTTGAAGAAACAAAAATTAAAAATTAAGGACGAGATCGCCAGTCTCAGCCGCGAATAGCGGCAATTGGGGGCTAGGCGCGCAAACGCGCTCCTCGATGGTGCCGAGGAACGCGTGGAGTCGCGCAACTGCTTTCGCAAATTTCCTTTAGAGCCTGTCGCCCCTATTCGGATTCACTGAGATCGGTTTTCCAGTCCTCCCGTTATACCAAGCTGCACAAAGAATAACCCATTGAGACGGCCTTTCAAGGCTTTCGGCTAGGAGCGCGCGGCGCGGCGATGCCTTTGCATCGTAAGCCGTGGGAGACGACGCCCGAAAGCCTTGAAAGGCCGCCGTTCCGGTCGTCTCAGCGTCCCGTCGGAGGGCGTCGCAAAACCTTGACGATGCACGCGCATCGCCTGCGGCTTTGCTCCTACCCGACGGGACGCTGAGACGATCTCAATGGGTTATTCTTTATGCAGCTTGGTATTAGGAGAGAGCGAGCAGGCGATGCGGACCCATCGGCAAGCGCCCTCGACGCGGCGGGAGGTCTGGAAAACCGACCGCAGGCGCCGCTTCCGGCCCGCCGGTCGGCGTCAGGCTCCGCTTGCGATGCGCCGGCATCGCGGCGCGGGCCCTTCCTTGCCGGCAAACCGGAGGCGGCGTCTCAGTGGGTCCGAATAGGGGAGACAGGCTCTAAGACGGGTCCGACGGGAGATCTGCCGGAACTTCGGACTGATCTTCGGTCGATTCGACGCCCGCTTCCTCTGCCGTCTCGACAGCCGTATCTACGGCGGGCTCCGCCGCTTTCAGCTTGGCCGCCTTGTTCTTGGCGATAACCACCACCCTTTCCAGATCCTGCGCCGTGCACAGGCCCAGATTTACGGGATTCTGCGGTTTGATCTGCTGTGAATTCCAGTGGGTTTTATCGCGCACCGAGTTGATCGTCGGCTTCGTCGTTCCGATGAGCCGCGAGATTTGGGCATCGCTGAGTTCGGGGCAGTTTTTCAACAGCCAAGCGATGGCGTCGGGACGGTCCTGACGCTTGGAGACCGGGGTATAGCGGGCCCCACGGGGCTTGGCGCGCGGCTGCGGAATTTTGGATTTGGCTATCACCAGCCGGTTGTCCGTACTTTCCACGCAGCGGTCAATTTCTTCCTGAGTCAGCACGCCGTTGGTGATCGGGTCCAGGCCCTGAATTCCCATACCGACTTCACCGTCGGCGATCGCCTGGACCTCGAGGGGGTGAAGTTTGCAAAACTCGGCAATTTGTTCAAAGGTCAAAGCCGTATTTTCCACCAACCAAACGGCAGTGGCTTTCGGCATCAGTGGTTGAGCCATTCCCAATCGTCCCGTCAAAAAAAAAGTGGTTCAGTGACCGGACTTCCAGCCACCTGTCTCCAAGGCTCTTATTACTCCGGGAAAAGCGGATGGTCAAACGCCGTTAGACGCCGTTCCTTGGTTCGACGGATAAAATTGGATAAAATCAGCCGCAAAGGGACCCTGGAGGAAACATGGATACCGACGATCTGGAACCGTTGCGCGAAGAACCGAAGCTGAAAAACCTGGAAGAAATGTCGATCGAGGCGCTGCACGAGTACATTGCCGAACTGGAAGCCGAGATCTTGCGTGCCCGGGAAATGATTGCCGAAAAGGAATCCGCCCACGACGTTGCTGATTCTTTTTTTGTTAAAAAATGACGCGGAATTATCGGGAAACGTGCTGTTAACGCGGCGTTAACCACGTTGGCTTATATTGAGAAGCGGACGAGCAGGGGTTTTTCAAGATTTTCCCCATGCTTGTGCCAGATTATCTTCAAGCCTCCCTGTTAAACTCGGCCGCCAAACGAGGCGGCCTTTTTTTGCGCTAAACCTTGGTATCAGCCCTTGACCCCATGCGACGAGCATGGGTATCATCGCCGCCAAGAAAAGTCTGTTGGGCGAGTTTAACAGGGATCAGGCTTTCTTTGAGGGGCCGCCAATGGCGGCCCCTTTTTTCATGTGCCTAGGCGGCTTTCGTCTTCGACGCCGAAAGCGTTTTGACGCCCTTGCCGATGCTGATTTTGCGCGGTCTCATCTCTTCGGGAATTTCGCGGACCAAATCGACCGTAAGAATGCCGTTCTCAAGACCCGCGCCAACCACTTTGATGTGATCGGCCAGTTGGAAGCGGCGCTCAAAGGCGCGGCCGGCAATGCCGCGGTGAAGGTAGACAACATCGCTATCGTCGCGCTGCGAATCACCCGAGACGATCAGCGTGTTCTCTTTCACGGTGATGTCCAGGTCTTCGGTCGCGAAACCGGCGACCGCCATGGTGATCCGGTATGAATCCTCGTCAATAGATTCGATGTTGTACGGCGGGTAGGACGGTTTGGCCGTGTCGACCCTTTGCGCGGAGTCAAGCATCCGCTGCATTCTGTCGAAGCCAACCGTTGAATGGAAAAGGGGCGAGAAGTCGAGCGTACGCATAGCGATATCCTCCTTTGCGAAGCAATACGCGAATAATGGAACCCGCCTGAACGCACAGCGCGTTCTTCAAATGGCCGAATTCCGGTTCAAGTTGGGCTGAACCCTGATAGAGGCATCCAGCGCCGCGACTGAGATGGGTTGGAAATTATTTGCTGTCAAGGAGCGGCAATTTATTTTTAATTTGTCGCTCTTCGCACCTTTACGGGCTTTACCGAAGTTGTTGTGAAAACGACCCGGTAGAGGGTTATGGGATCTGTAAATCCCTTCATTGTGAAGGGGCCGTAGGCCTCAAATTCGGCGAGATCGTCGGCATTGCCAAGTGTTTCGCGAATCGTCTCGGAAACGAGAATTTCACCACCCTTTGCAATGGCGACAATGCGGGCCGCAAGTTGGACGGTCACGCCGAAAAGATCGTTGCCTTCGACGATGGGTTCGCCGCAATTGATGCCGACGTTGGCGCTCAGGGGAAGTTCAAGGTTTTTCTTGGAATGCTCTTGCATGCCGTCGCGGATGACGAACGCGGCGCGCAGCGCATTTTCCGCGCTCATAAAGGCGGCCATTATCCCCGATTGAAGCCGTTTGATTTGCTTGCCGCCGTATTCGGTCAGGGCGCGGGTGGCGATGGCTGAGTGGACGCGAAGAGCCTCGCGGGCTGCTTCGTCCCCCTTATTGGCCAACAGATCATCAAACCCTGCGATCGAAGTGAACATCACAGTGACGGTCAGTTTATCCTCCGGTGGACTGGAAGGCTGCACCCAACTCTCGATGGCTGTGTGAAGACGTAGCCGTGTGTTCGGTTTTTCCGCCAGTTCGGCGAGGATCGCTTCGCGGCCGCCGGCGAACATATCCATGTAACGCGGGTCCGATATCAGGTATTCGACATAGGCGCCGGAGAACCCGTCGGCCTGCTCTGGCGGTACGCCCAGCGCGCGAATGGCGCCGCTCATGACTTTCTGCGCCGTTTCGGGGATGATGCCGCGCTCTTGGCACAAAGCCTCGGTTGCTCCCGCCGCGAACAGGTTGATGCCGAATTTGATGTACGGGTCGCGCAAATCGTACGCCCCGCGTAGCGGCGCGACTGCCTTGCGCAAATAGGCCTTGATGTACTTTAGCGGCTCAGCGGCACTTTTCGGAAGCTTGAGGCGGTTCCGTTTGCGCCTGAGTGGGAAGCTATGCGGCGTCGCGACCTTTATTTGAGGTTCGCCTCGCGTTTGTTCGGCGCCGGAATAGGTCTTTCGCAGGCGTTTCCAGGCCCTGGCCGCCGAACCCGATTTCGGCGCGATCACAACGGCAGCGATGAACGCGACGGCCAGTATGGCAGCCAATGAAAACGTGAGGAAGGCGACGAGGCTGCTGCTCTGGGCGGTGGATACGGCCTCGGATTCCGCTCCATCGAAGATATACGCCAAGATCCCGGTGGCAAGGACCGTTATGATAAAGGCGAGAAAGGTACGCGACAGCGCTTTTCCCACCGCACCCTTCGGCAAGGTGTCGTTTGCGGCCGAATAAGCCTGAGCGGCAGTCTGGGCGGCCAGCGCAGCCTGCGCCTCCTGATGCGCCATCTGCGCGGAGATATAATCGGCGCGTGATACCCTTGCCCTTGTTTCGGGCGAACGGGTGGGTGCCTGATTAGCCCGGCGGCTTTTGTAAACCACGTGCTCTTCCGCAATTTCGGCGTATTCGTCGTAGATGTCCTTGATGACCTTCACGCCCGTGACGTTGGGGTTGCGACTCACCTTTCGTCCGAGTTGAACCGCCGCAAGTCGATCATTGGCGCCGAACCGCGCATAAATTTCCCAACGTGAACCGCGCAGGATATAGACCTGGAAACTAACGAAGATATGTGGTTCGGCCATGCCACCTCCAGGCGTTCGTGCCACAAATTACGCACGAACGAACGGGCCAAGCGACCACTTATGCCCCCATAGCATAAATGCTAACCCCAGATTCCTAAAGAAAGATTACCCGCGCCGACGGGCTGGCGAAGTGACGAAAGGCACTTTGAAAACGGGCGCCAAAAAAAAGGCACGCAAAAAGGGCGCCGCTATCATTCCAGCGCCCTCGAAAACACGTGCGATAAAGCCAGGCCTTAAATGCCCAGGTCTTTGAACCGCTTGTTGAACTTGGCCAATTGACCACCGCTGTCAACCAGGCGATGCACGCCGGTCCACGCCGGATGGGTCTTGGGGTCGATATCCAGTTTAAGGACGTCACCTTCTTTGCCCCAGGTCGAACGGGTCGTGTAGGTGCTGCCGTCGGTCATCTGGACGGTAATGTCATGGTAGTCGGGATGGATGTCTTTTTTCATAACTTAACTCCGCATAAGCGGCGCACTATATAGCCAAGCCTTGGCTTGGGATCAAGTGCGCTTTCAATGTTTTGCCAAGGTATTCGGTAAAATCGGAAAAAATTTTGCTATTGACCCTTTTTTTCCCGTTCCGTGCCCAATTTCGCCGCACGCAGGGCAATGAAAAATACCAAAAACATGATTGCCGCAGACACGAAATAGGGGGAATGCCGTCCGAATGCGGAAAACAGCACGCCGGCGAAGGCCGGACCGACGACTCGGGCGAATATGGATGCCGAACGCGACAGGCCGAAGGTGCCGCCTTGTTTGTCGGGGTCGGCCTCAAGGGAAATCAGGCTGTTCAGCGCCGGGGTAATGACACTGAAACCGTAGGCAAGACCGGCCATGACCAAAAGCAGCATAGGCAGGGACTGGGCGAAGGGCATAAAGAAAAACGAAACGCCCAGCACCAGCGCGCCCTGAATGACGAGAGCCCGCTCGCCGAATTTTCGGGTCAGTCTGCCGATCATTCCGCCTTGAATGATGATGCTGAGAGCCCCAACGAAGGCCAGAATGAAGCCGATATGGCGTGGCCCCCAGCCGAACCCGCGTTCCGCCCACATGGCGAACGTGGTTTCCATTCCGGCCATGACGAACGTGGCCAGAAACATGAGCACAATCCAGTAGGCCAGGTTGCGGTTTGCGGCGGCCTCAACCAATTGCGTCATCAGGGATTTCTTTGGTTGGGCGGCGACGCGGGCGCGGATTTCGTCCGATAAGGATTCCTTGAGAATGGCGATGGCCAGGCCCAGGGAAACGAAGGAAAGAGCGGCAGCGGCGAAGGCCGGCGTCTGGTAATCGGCGTTCAGGGCATCCGGTCCGGCCAGGATACCGCCAATGGCCGGCCCGACAAAGAACCCCAGGCCGTACCCGGCGCCGATCATCCCCATGCCGCGCGCCCTGTTTTTGGGCGTGGTCGAATCGGCCACATAGGCGAAGGCGGCGGAAATATTCCCGGCCATGACGCCGCCCAGCGCGCGCGCCGCGAACAACATCCACAGGGTGTCGGCAAAGCCCAGCCAGATGTAGGAAACAACCGCGCCCGCGAGGCTCGCGATCAGCACGGGGCGGCGGCCGATGCGATCGCTTAGTCCGCCCCACCAGGGCGCCGAAAAAAGCTGTGTCAGCGAGTAAGTGGCAAGCACCAGGGTAACGACATACGGTGCGGCGTCGAAATGCTCGGCATAGAAGGGCAGCAGCGGAATGATGATTCCGAACCCGAGCAGATCAATAAAGACAATCAGAAACAGGATGAACATGTTTGCCTGGGCTGTCGGTGAACGGCGGGAAGTCTTACCGCTGCGTCAGTTTGAATTCGATGCGGCGGTTGCGCCGGTAGGCCTCTTCGTTGTCTTGCGGGTCAATGGGCTGGAACTCGCCAAACCCGGTCGCTGCCAGATTGCCGGTGGCGATACCTTGTTCGATCATGAACTTAACCACCGATATGGCGCGCGTCGTCGACAATTCCCAGTTGGACGGGAATTGCGCCGTGCTAATGGGCCTTTTGTCGGTGTGGCCGTCGATGCGCAGAACCCAGTCAATATCCTCGGGAATTCGCGCGGAAAGCTCAATAAGCGTCTCCGCCAGCTGCCGCAATTGGGCAGTGCCCGCTTTCTCCAGATTGGCTGATCCGCTGGCGAACAGAACTTCCGACTGGAAGACGAAACGGTCGCCGACGATACGCACGCCCTTTCTTTTGCCCAGCAGTTCGCGCAGACGGCCGAAAAATTCGGAACGATAGCGCGAAAGTTCCTGCACCTTGGAGGCCAGTGCCGCATTCAGGCGTTTGCCCATTGACGCGATCTGCACCTTTTGCTTCACGGCAAGCAGCTCGGACGCATCCAGCGCCCTGGCGATTCCGGCGACCTGTTCACGCAAGGCCCTCATCTGACGGTTCAGAAGCGCCACCTGCGCCCGTGCCGATTGGGAAAGATCCTTTTCCGCCAGCAACGCCTTGCGCTCTTCGTCCAACTCCGCCTGGGACTTGTCCAGCTTTCCCGCCAGCCCGGCGATTTCGGATTGTAACTCTTCCTTTAGCGCCTCCAGCGCTTCGATCTCATGAGACAGCGCGGCCAGCTTATTGACCTGCACCGCGATCGCGGCCTTATCGGCCATGATCGTCTTGAAGGCGTCTTCCAGTTCGCGGTTCAGGCGCGAGGCCTCTTCTTCTGCGCTTTCGGCGCGAAAGGTAAAGCTTTCCAGTTCGCTTTGCAGATCGTCGCGCTGGGCGACGGAGGCCTGGAGTTCTTCGGACAGTTGCGAGACGTTCAGCCGCAGGTCCGCCGTTTCGTTGCGTTCCAGCGCCAGCATGTCGGCCAGTTCACTGACCTGTCCGTGAAGTTTCTCAAGCGCTTCGTCACGTCCCGACAATGCTTCGTTCAGAAAAAACTGAGCCAGAACGAAAACCATCAGCAGGAAGATGACAACCATCAACAGTGCGGCCAAACCATCAACGAATCCCGGCCATATGTTTGGGCTGCGTTCCAAACGTCGGGATGAAATTGCCATGGCGGGACTAGCGCTGTGACAAGTCGGACGCGGCCGATGCCGCGGCGACCGTTCTTGCCAGTAGTTTGATTTCGCTGCGCAGTTGCTGGATTATTTCCTCGCGTCCCGCACCGAGTTCCTCAAGCAGGCGCGCAACGTAGACATCCAGATTGCGAATGTGGGTGCGTGTCGACTCGTCCATCCCGCCGCCTTGTTCGCTGACGCCATTCGCCAGGCGCAGCAGGATGGGTTTCATCTCCATCTGGCTTTCCGCCAGCTTCATCATCAGCGTCTGCTCGGTGCGCATGTGGTCGGACAGGGTGCCCAATTTTTCCATCAAGGTCGTCAAATTGGTGTTGGCGAAGTTGCGTTCGTCCTCGCCGCGCGCCAGCGTCCTTTGTAGGTTTTCCAGGCTTTCCGCGGTTTGTTCCAAAAGCGCCTGAACATAAGCCGGAACCGAGTGATCGCCGTCGCCCGGAAGGGCGCCCGAGGACAGCCGCGTCAGGCTGGACAGCCATTCTTCCAGATCGTTGAAGAAACGGTTCTGGGCCTGACCCGCCTGCAGGTCCAGAAAACCGAGAACCAGCGAACCGGCCAAACCGAAAAGCGACGAACTGAAGGCCGTTCCCATGCCCGACAACGGAGCCTCAAGGCCGCGTTTCAAATCATCGAACACGCCGGCCAGATTACCGCCCGCGGCGGACAGGCCGCCGATGACGTCGCTGATGGACGAGATGGTCTCCAGCAGGCCCCAGAACGTCCCCAGAAGACCGAGGAATATGAGCAGGCCGATGGTGTAGCGCGAGATATCGCGGCTTTCATCCAGACGCGAGGCAATGCCGTCAAGCAGCGAACGCATGGCCAGGGCCGACAGACTGAGCTTGGTGCCGCGCTCGCCCAGCATGGTCGCCATGGGCGCCAACAGCTTGGGATCCTTGACCGGGGTTTGGGGCCCAAGATCACTGCGGAAGCCGTCGATCCACGTGACCTCGGGATACAGCCTGACGACCTGACGGAAGTTGTAGACGATGCCCAGCAGCAAAACGCCCAGGATCAGCCCGTTCAGCGGCGCGTTGGCCATAAAGGCGCTTTGTAGCGGGCCGAACAAAACCCCGCAAACGACGATTACCGCCAAAAGAAACAGGATCATGCGGGTCAGGAAAAGGCGAGGCCGGTTCATGGCAAGGCGGCTTTCACGAAACTGGAATGCAAGCGTTGGTTATCGCTCGACGACATTGATATCGACCCGGTTGACCGGTTTCTCGTCCGTCCGGTCGCCAAGCGCGCGGACATCGATTCGCGTGCTGCGAAGCCCGCTTTCGATCAGGAACGAACGAACCGACAGCGCACGCGACAGCGACAGCCGACGCGCTTTGCTCGACGATAACGAATCACCGCCCGCATAGGCGAGAAGCTGCAGCCGTAAGTTCGAGTCGTCGATGACCTTGTCCACAAGCCCCTTGAGAACGTCTTGCGATCCCTCGGGAAGCTTGGAAACGGAGGCGTCAAACAGAATTTTCGTCACCGCGCCGACTTCGGCCTTGGCGTCTTCGGCCTTGGCTGCAGGCGCAGGCGTCAGGGCCGCGACCTTCGCCGGTTCCGGCGCGGGCTTGGCGGTTTCCGGCGGCGGTGGCGGCGCCGGAGCCGCGATCGCGGGCTCGGGCGGCGGCGCATCAACCGGTTTGGCTGCGGGTTTCGGAGCCGCCGGTTTTACCGGTTCCGCGGGTTTTGCGGTTTCCATCGGTTTTGCGGGTTCGGGTTCGGGCTTGGGCGGCGGCGGCGCAACCGCTTTTACCGGCTTGGGCGGCGTTGCCGATTTTTCCGGTGAGGGCTCCGGAAGTGCTTTTCCGGGAATGTCCATGGTCGATACCGGAAGTTTGGCCGGCGGGACGGCGCGACTTGGGGCCGGAGCGGCCATAACGACACGGTTTTTGTCGGGCGGTGGAATATTCACAGCGCCGCCTTCGGGGGCGACGTACAGCCTGGAAACCGGTACGGTCGGCCCGGGAACAACCAACGATCCCGAATAACCGGGGCCGGGTGCAAACGATTTTCCAGCCGCCGCGGAACTGCCCGCGTCGATGACGCTCAAATCAACGGTGACATACGGATTATCGCTCGCGTAACCGCCGGACGATTGGGCGTTGGCGTCGGGCGTCAATACGGTTTGCGCGCCCAGGAACACTGCAAAAACAGCGATAGGCCCCCAACCGGCGATAGGCATTGTGGCGGCACGATGGAAAGCGGGTCGTTTATTCATGGCGCTACTGTTTCCCCCAGACGGACGGGCAAGCCGAATGTGACCCAACAAGTATACCCTGTTCGATCAAAATATGCGCGTTCACCATAGCCAACGGCCACGCGCCGCACAACCGGTTCGTTGGGGTAGGGGGCGTTTGGGGCGACGGAAAAATCAATCCCGCGCTTTTGTCGATTTACGCAGAATGTCGCCAAGCGGCCCGTGCATGTCGGGCGTTGCCGCCAGAATGTTGTTCCTGGTCAGGAATTTCCTGCCGCCGTCGATTTCCGTGACGAAACCGCCTGCCTCGCGCACCAGAACGACGCCCGCGGCGATATCCCATGCGTTGATGCCGGTTTCCCAGTAGCCTTCGTAGCGCCCGGCGGCCACATAGGCCATATCCAGCGCCGCCGCGCCGAAGCGGCGAACGCCTGCGCATTCACCCATCACGGCGGCTAATTGACGGCCGAACGGCTCATGGTTTTCCGTGCCCTTGAAGGGAATGCCGGTGGCGAACAGCGCATCATCCAGACGCGAGCGCGCGGAAACCCGCAGCCGCTTCCCGTTCAAATGCGCACCCTGGCCCTTTTCGGCCCAGAACATCTGATCGCCGATGGGTTCGTAAATGACACCGGCCAGAATATCGCGGTCGCGCTCAAGGGCGATGGAAATGGCAAAGTGCGGAATGCCGTGCAGGAAATTGGTGGTTCCGTCCAGCGGATCGATGATCCATCGATTGGAATTGTCCGGCCCTTCGATGACCCCCGCTTCCTCCATGATGAAGCCGAAATCGGGCCGCGCCCGGTGCAGCTCCGCATGCAGGGTTTGCTCGGCCTTTTTGTCTGCGGTGGAGACGAAATCGGCGGGGCCTTTGCGCGAAACCTGGAGGTTTTCGACTTCGCCGAAGTCGCGCACCAGATTGCGCGCTGCCTTCTGGGCGGCCGCGATCATGACATTTATCAGAGCGGAACGAAGAGCCATCTTTTTGGTTTAATCCTTTGCGCGTTCCACGTACGTGCGGTCCTGCGTATTGACGACAATGCGGGTTCCCGCTTCGATGTGCGGCGGCACCAGAACGCGAACGCCGTTATCAAGAACCGCGGGCTTGTAGGATGAAGACGCCGTCTGTCCCTTGACCACGGCATCGGCTTCGACCACCTCGAACACGGCATGATCGGGCAGGGCGACGCCAAGAGGCTCGCCTTCGTAACTTTCGATCATCACCGCCATGCCTTCCTGCAGGAACGGGATCTGTTCTTCGCCCACATCCTCGCCGGCGATGGCAATCTGATCGTAGGTTTCGTCATCCATGAACGTGTACATGTCGTCGGCGGCGAACAGGAACTGGAATTTCCTTTGTTCCAGACGCACGCGCTCGACCGACTCCGATGAACGGAACCGTTCGTTCAGCTTGGAGCCGATGCGGATATCCTTGAGCTCCACCTGAAGATAGGCGCCGCCCTTGCCGGGCTGGGTGTGCTGAATTTTCACGGCCCGCCACAGGCGGCCCTGATGTTCAATAACCATTCCTGGACGGATGGTGTTCCCGTTTATTTTCATGGTGCTGACCGTACGTTTGGGTGATGTGACTTAAATGCGGCGCGGAACCTACCAGCTTGCGTGCGCTGACGCAACGTCAAGCGTCTGCGGGGGAAGCGATCTTTTGATTGAAGGCTTCGACGGCTGCCGCGGGGCCTTGCGGATAATTCCACACGCCGCCGACGACGGCCAGGAAATCGGCTCCGGCGGCAATAAGGGGTCGGCAGTTGTCGACCGTGATGCCGCCGATGGCGACGCAGGGGACGGTGGTGACTTCGCTCCACCATTCAAGGATTTCCGGCTGCGCCTGGGCTTTGGGGTTCTTGGTGGCAGTGGGGTAGAACGCGCCGAAGGCCACGTAGTCGGCGCCTTTGTCGCCCGCTTCGAAGGCCAGATCGCGCGAATCGTGGCAGGTGACGCCGACGATGGCGTCATTGCCGAGCGCCGCGCGGGCCTGCTCATAAGACGCGTCCTCCTGTCCCACGTGAACGCCGTCGCAGCCCATTTCGGCGGCCAGGTCGGGGCGGTCGTTCATCAGCACGGCGACATCGTGCGCGTGCGCGATGGGAAGGATGGCTTCGGTGGCGCGCCGGATCTCGTCGTCACCTAAATCCTTGAGCCTGATTTGCAGGCAGGCAACGTCGCCGCCGTCCAGCGCCGAGCTCAGCGCAGTGCTGAATTCCGGGATGTCGATACGCGGCGGCGTAATCAGATAAAGGCGGCAATTCGGCGTATTCATGGTTTTTATCCGTACCACAAAAAAACAAGGGCGGGACCAGAAAAGGCCCCGCCCATCGTCTGTATTCTTGACCGCGGTCGCCTTATTTGGCGTTGGCCATGGCCACCGTGGTGTCGGGCATACGGTTGGAGAAGCCCCATTCGTTGTCGTACCACGAAACGACGCGCACGAGGTTGCCGTCGACGACCTGGGTCTGGGTCAGATCGAAGATCGAGCTGTGCGGGTTGTGGTTGAAATCGATGGAAACCAGCGGCGCGTCAATGGCGAGCATGACGCCCTTGAGGGGGCCAGCGGCGGCTTCCGAGATGGCGGCGTTGATTTCTTCCTTCGTCGTGCTCTTCTTGGCGATGAAGGTCAGATCGACGACCGAGACGTTCGGGGTCGGCACGCGGATGGCCGAGCCGTCCAGCTTGCCAGCCAGTTCGGGAAGAACGAGGCCGACGGCGCGCGCGGCACCGGTCGAGGTCGGGATCATGGAAAGCGCACCGGCGCGGGCCCGGCGCAGATCGCCGTGCAGGGTATCGAGAACCGGCTGATCGCCCGTGTAGGCATGGATCGTGGTCATGTAACCTTTTTCGATGCCAACCAGGTTGTTGATGACATAGGCCATCGGGGCCAGGCAGTTGGTGGTGCAAGAAGCGTTGGAAACAACCGTATCGGACGCCTTCAGGACGTCGTGGTTGACGCCGTAAACGATGGTCGCGTCGGCGCCGGCGGACGGAGCCGAAACCAGAACCTTTTTCGCGCCGGCTTCAAGATGAACCGTAGCTTTTTCCTTGGCGGTGAAGATGCCGGTGCATTCCCACACGATGTCGACGCCCAGATCTTTCCACGGCAGCTTGGTCGGGTCGCGCTCGGCGGTGACCTGGATGGGGCCGCGGCCAACGTTCATTTTGTCGCCTTCGACCGTTACGTCAGGCGCGAAAACGCCATGGACCGAATCGTACTTGAGAAGGTGAGCATTGGCCTCGACCGAGCCCAGGTCGTTAACGCCGACGATTTCGACGTCGTCACGGCCCTGTTCGATAAGGGCGCGCATGGTCAAACGTCCGATGCGGCCAAAGCCGTTAATTGCAACGCGTACTGCCATTTCTCTCTCCATTTTTCAGACGGTCTGAGCACCAATCCGGCGTCGAATCGCCCAGAATGGCGCAACGCTCTACCGGCGGTTTCAACCGATCAATGCCCTTGGGGCTATTGCTGCAAGAATTTTCGGCGCGCAACATCAACCTATTGGCCTGCGCAGTCAATGGCTTTTTTTGCGGTAATCGGCGGTTGACGTTGTTAAGGCGCGACGCCTATTCTTTCGTTCGGCCAATGCGGGAAATGCTGGGGATTCAAAGCCCGTGAACACCACCTCGATACCCACGCCGTCGCGTGTCGACAAAGCGCACGATCGACTGGAGACCGCCGTCGCCAAAGTTGAGGCCGCGCTGAACGAGCGCGCGCCGACTGTGGCCGCCGATCCCGATATCGAACAGACACGCGCCCAGAACGTTACGCTGAGAGAGGCAAACGAAAAGGTGTCGCAACGGCTTGATGCCGCTATCGACCGGCTGAAGACCGTATTGGAGGAATAAGCCGTTGGCGCAGGTTTCCGTCACCATCAATGACCGCAAATATCAGATCGCGTGCGAAGACGGGCAGGAAGCCCATCTGTCGCGCCTTGGGGCTTATGTGGACCGGCGCATCGGTGAATTGGTGGCTTCGGTCGGCCAGGTCGGAGATGCTCAGCTGCTGGTCATGGTCAGCCTGTTGATCGCCGACGAGTTGTCGGATGCCTACGGCGAAAGCGAAACTTTGCGCGCCGCCGACCAGGGCGCTGCGGCGCATCTGGAAGCCGAGGAAACCCTGGGCGCAAGTATGGACTCGCTGGCAAATCGTATCGAGGATGTTGCGGCCAGGCTAAAAGAAGCCTAAATACCGTGTTGGGCGGAAGCTGCATGGTGCGTCAGGTCACTTAATCCCTGGGGCTACTTCGATTCTCTCGGGAGCTGTCCCTGCCGGACTCGTGGGTCCGGTATACGGTGCCCACCTGCGTTAGCAGGCCACAGAGGATTTCATCGACCAACGGCCGTTGCGGCTCCGTCTCTATTTTCAATCGGTTTTTTCCATGACCATTGCCGACAGGAAAGCGCTACTGCGGGATACCATGCGGGAGCGTCGGGCAGCGTTTGGCCGCGGGCATGAAGCTGCGTTCGGCGACGCCATTGCCGCCAATTTCATGGCCGGGGCCGAAAATCTCGGGCTGTCGCCGGGCACAGTGGTGGCGGAATATTGGCCCATTGGCGGCGAGGCCGACGTGCGCCCGCTTTTGGCAAGGGTTTCTACCTTGGGGGCGATCTGCGCGCTGCCGGTCATCGCAGGGCGCGATCAGGCTTTGCGCTTTCGCCAGTGGCTGCCGGGTGATGAATTGGAAAGTGCTGCGCTTGCGACCCGGCAACCCACAGCCGACAAACCGTGGGTCACTCCGGCAATTATTCTGATGCCGCTATTGGCGTTCGATGCGCGGGGCTATCGACTGGGGCAGGGCGGCGGGTATTATGACCGCACGCTGGCGGAACTGAAATCCGGGGGGGACGTGCTTTCCGTGGGCATCGCTTACTCCTGCCAAAAGGTGACCGAGGTTCCCCACGGTACGTACGACATGCGGCTGGACTGGGTCGCGACGGAAAAAGCGCTAATCGAGACGGTGGAAGAATGAGAATAATCTATCTGGGGGATATCGTCGGCAAGTCGGGACGAACAATCGTCCTTGCGGAAATGGCGCGATTGCGGAGCGAACTGGCGGCAGACTTCATCATCGTCAACGGCGAGAACGCGGCCCACGGCTTCGGCATCACCCGCAAAATTTTCCAATCGTTGCTGGACGGCGGCGCCGATGTCGTTGTTACCGGCAATCACGCATGGGATCAGCGCGAGACAGCCGATTTCATCGACGACGAGCCGCGCCTTCTGCGCCCCCTGAACTTCCCGCCGCACACGCCGGGACGCGGCCATGGCGTGTTTGATCTGCCCGATGGGCGAACAGTTCTGGTGGCCCAGGCGCAGGGACGGCTTTTCTTGAACCCCCTGGACGACCCCTTCCGCACAATGGATCTGGTGGTTCGCAATCATGCGCTGGGTGGAGCCGTGAATGCGGCTTTCGTCGACATCCACGCTGAGGCGACGAGCGAGAAGATGGGCATGGGGCACTTTCTGGACGGCAGGGTTTCCGCCGTCGTCGGCAGTCACACCCACATCCCGACGGCAGACGCGCAAATCCTGCCGGGCGGAACGGCTTATCTGACCGATATCGGAATGTGCGGCGATTACGATTCGGTTATCGGCATGAAAAAGGAAACCGCGATCGCGCGGCTGACCGACGTAACGCCCGCCGAACGTCTGCAGCCCGCCACCGGCAAGGCGACCTTGTGCGGCGTTCTGCTTGAAACCGACGACAAGACCGGGTTGGCCGTATCCTTTGAACCCATTCGCATCGGCGGGCGCTTGCGGCCCATTCTTCCGAAAACGTCCGCTTCGCCGGAAAAATAGCTGTTTCGGCAACAAATGTGTCAAATTCGTTGCCTCCTGCCAAATTCCTGCCATATTGCTCTGATAGCTCAAATGCGCGGTGTCCGTGCGCTTTTCCCACTATATATGGTACAAGCACCCGGATTCGTCGGAAGATAAGGGATATCTCAAGGTATGGCCGGCCACTCTCAGTTTAAGAACATCATGTATCGCAAGGGCGCGCAGGACGCAAAGCGCGCCAAAGTCTTCACTAAATTGATCCGCGAACTCACCGTTGCGGCGAAAACGGGGTTGCCGGACCCTGAAATGAATCCGCGCCTTCGTTCGGCAATCCAGGCGGCCAAGGCGGCCAATATGCCGAAGGACACCATGGAGCGCGCCATCAAGCGCGGCGCCGGTGGCGATGACGACAGCAACTTCGAGGAAGTCCGTTACGAGGGCTTCGGCCCCGGCGGCGTCGGCATGATCGTCGAGGCGCTGACGGACAACCGTAATCGCACCGCCTCCGAGGTTCGGGCCGCGTTCAGCAAGCACGGCGGAAACCTCGGCGAATCCGGCAGCGTCACCTTCATGTTCGAGCATGTGGGCTGGATCGAATACAAGGCCGATGTGGCCAGCGCCGACGAAATGTTTGAAGCGGCTCTGGAAGCGGGTGCGGCGGACGTGGAATCGGGCGACGCGGGCCACGAGATAAGCTGCGCCACGGACGATCTGAGCATTGTTCGCGATGCCCTTGAAAGCAAGTTCGGCACGCCCGAGGCCGCGCGGCTGGACTGGAAGCCCATGAACACCATTCCCGTCGGCGAACATACCGCTGAGACGTTGTTTAAGCTGCTGAACGTGCTGGAAGACAGCGACGACGTGCAGCGGGTGACCTCGAATTTCGATGTCCCCGAAGACGTCATGGAGCGCTTGAGCGTTTAAGAAAGGAACTCAGCTATTGGAGCGGTTGCGACTGTTGGGGATTGATCCGGGCCTTCGTTTCACCGGTTGGGGGGTGATCGATGCGTGGGACAATCGCCTTAAATTTGTGGCCGACGGGGTGATCGCGACCGATAGTAAGGCGGCTTTGGCCGATCGTCTTTCACAGCTTTATTCAGGGCTTGACGAGGTCATCGGCCAATTCAATCCCGATGAAGCCGCCGTTGAAGAGACGTTCGTCAATAAGAACGCGGTCTCGACGCTGAAACTCGGTCAGGCCAGGGGCGTGTCGCTTCTGGCCCCGGCGCGCGCCGGGGTGACGGTGGCCGAGTACACACCGAACCTGGTCAAGAAAACTGTTGTCGGAACCGGCCATGCCACCAAGGAACAGATACAGATGATGGTTCGCACGTTGCTTCCCGGAAGCACCTTCAAACAGGCCGACGCGGCGGACGCCCTGGCCGTGGCCATCTGTCACGCCCATCACCGCGAAAGCGCCATGCGCATTGAAAAGGCGATAGCGCGATGATCGCTAAATTGACCGGACGCATCGATACATTGGGTGAGGATTACGCCATCATCGACGTCTCGGGCGTCGGTTATCTGGTGTTTTGTTCGGCGCGCACGCTCGGCCGCCTGAGCGAGGGCGAGCACGCGAGCATCGTTATCGAGACCCACGTTCGCGAGGATCACATTCATCTTTACGGTTTCATGGAAGAAGCCGAACGCGATTGGTTCAAGCTTCTGACCACGGTTCAGGGCGTCGGTGCGAAGGTCGGATTGGCCATCCTGTCGGCCCTGAACGCGGAAGAACTTCTGCACGCCATTGCAGCCGCCGACCGCACCACGTTGTCGCGCCCGTCCGGCGTCGGACCCAAACTTGCCGCGCGCATCGCCAGTGAATTAAAGGACAAGGTCGGCGGATTGGCGCTGGGCACCACGGGCCTTCCCGGCTCGCCCGTTTTGGGCGCCGCTGCCGGCAGCAATACGGCGGATGCGGTCTCGGCGCTGGTCAATCTGGGCTACGGCGCGTCGGACGCGCTTCGTGCGGTTTCCCATGTGGCGGGCAGCCTGGGCGAGGGGGCCGATCTGGAAAGCCTGATCCGCGGCGGGCTGGCTGAACTTGCGCCCAGGGAGCATGCGTCATGAGCGAGGAAAACCGCATGGTCGCACCCGAGCAAGCCGAAGCGGATGCCGTGGATACCGGCCTGCGCCCGACCAGTCTCGATGACTTTGTCGGTCAGCGACAGACCTGCGACAATCTTCGGGTTTTCATTCTGGCCGCAAAAAATCGCGGCGAGCCGCTCGATCATGTGCTTTTTTACGGCCCGCCGGGGCTGGGCAAGACGACATTGGCCCAGATCGTCGCGCGCGAACTGGGCGTGGGGTTCCGCGCCACTTCGGGGCCGGTGGTGGCCAAAGCCGGTGATCTGGCCGCCATCCTGACGAATTTGCAGCCCAACGACGTTTTGTTTATCGACGAAATTCACCGCCTGAGCGCGGCGGTCGAGGAAATTCTCTACCCGGCCATGGAAGACCGGCAACTCGACTTGATCATCGGTGAAGGGCCTGCCGCGCGTTCGGTTCGCATCGACTTGCCGCCCTTTACCCTGATCGGTGCGACCACCCGTTCGGGCCTGATTACGACGCCTTTGCGCGAACGTTTCGGCATTCCGTTGAGGGTCGTTTTTTATACGGTCGAGGAACTTGAATTCATCGTCAGCCGGGGGGCGCGCCTTCTGGGAGTGGACCTGACCAAGGACGGGGCCATTGAAATCGCGCGGCGTTCGCGCGGCACGCCACGGGTGGCCGGTCGTTTGCTGCGCCGGGTTCGCGATTTCGCGGCCATCGACGGGGCCGCCGCCATCGACGCGGCGGCTGCCGACGCCGCGCTCAACCGCCTGGAAGTGGACGCCATGGGGCTGGACGCCATGGACCGGCGCTATCTGCGCTGCATCGCCGACAATTACGGCGGCGGGCCGGTCGGCGTGGAAACCATGGCCGCCGCGTTGTCCGAACAGCGCGACACCATCGAAGAGGTAATCGAGCCCTATCTGATCCAGCAGGGCCTGCTAATGCGCACGCCGCGTGGCCGTGCGCTGGCGGCGCAGGCGTACAAGCACATGGGCCTGAACCCGCCGCCGCAAAGCGCGCAGATGGAGCTTATTACCGCGTCGGAGAACAGTGATGACTGACGCCGTGGGACAGGTGCGCGACGGCGCGCATGTTTTCCCGGTTCGGGTCTATTACGAAGACACCGACGCCGGCGGCGTCGTCTATCACGCCAATTACCTGAAGTTCGCCGAGCGCGCGCGTACGGATTTGTTAAGGTTTTTGGGCGTAGAACAGTCGCGGCTTGCGGCAGACGACGCCGTGGTTTTCGCCGTGCGCCGGTGTATCGTTGACTTTTTCAAACCGGCGCGTCTGGACGACGACCTTGAAGTCCGATCGCGAATTACCGGGCTTAGGGGCGCGTCGCTGGAAACCGAGCAATCCGTGTGCCGCGGCCCCGAGGAACTGGTGCGCCTGAGTGTGCAGGTCGCCTGTGTGAAACAAACGGGTGCGGGGGGGCCGGTCAGAATTCCGGCTGCAATCCGCGCGTCGCTGAAGACCCATTTTTGCGAGAATTAATAGGACCGAAACATGGAAAACACAGTGATTGATGCGGTTGCGTTGGGCGGGTCCGTCGCCGAACTCGATTTTTCGGTTTGGGGCTTGTTTTTGCGCGCTGACATCATCGTCAAGGCGGTGATTATCGGTCTTTTGTTAGCCTCGATCTGGTGCTGGGCCATCATTTTCGAGAAATACTTCGGTCTGAGACGGCTGAACAAGCGGGCCGGTGATTTTGAAACCGCGTTCTGGTCGGGTGGGTCTCTGGATACCCTTTTCGACAATATCGGCAACTACCCGCAAGACCCCATGTCGGCCGTCTTCTTGGCGGCCATGAAAGAATGGCGCAGGGCTCTGGCCAAGGGCATCGAAGGGACAGAAACCAGCCGCATCGGGTTGGGCGATCGTATCGACCGGGTCATGCAGATTACGGTGACGCGCGAAATGGACCGTGCCGAACGCTACATGACGTTCCTGGCCTCCACCGGCGCGACCGCGCCCTTCATCGGCCTGTTCGGCACGGTCTGGGGCATCATGAACAGCTTCCAGTCCATTGCACTGTCAAAGAACACCAGCCTTGTCGTCGTCGCGCCGGGTATTGCCGAGGCGTTGTTCGCAACCGCACTTGGGCTGTTGGCCGCCATTCCCGCCGTTGTCGCCTACAACAAGCTGTCCAAGGAACTGGACCGCTACGCCGGACGTCTGGACAGCTTCGCCGGCGAATTCGCGGCCATCGTCTCGCGGCAGATGGAAGGGGGCGAATAGATGTCGTTTTCCACCCATCGCCGTGGGTTGCGCCGGTTGGGCGGGCGCGAGGTCTCGCGGCCCATGAGCGATATCAACGTGACGCCCATGGTCGATGTCATGTTGGTTCTGCTGGTTATTTTCATGGTAACCGCGCCGTTGCTGACGGTGGGCGTTCAGGTTGATCTGCCGAAAACCAGCGCCGACGCGTTGCCCGGCCAGGATGAACCGCTGGCCGTTACGGTGGACGCGGAAGGACAGATTTTTCTGCAGGACACGCAGGTCGGCATTGAAAATCTGGCGCCGCGCCTGATCGCCATCACCAATAACAACCCCGAGGCTCGCATATTTGTTCGTGGCGACAAGGGCGTCGTCTACGGGCGCATCATGGAAGTGATGGGAACCGTAAACGCGGCCGGTTTCTCCAAGGTTGCCCTGGTCACGGAACGCATGCCGGCGTCACCGCCGGATAAAGCGGAAGATAAAAAGGCGAAGTAGACACCATGGAACGGAGTATCGCTTTTTCGTGCGCCATGCACGTCGCCGTTTTTGCGGTGGCGTACTACGGGCTGCCCGAACTGCGCGCGCCTGCGCCGCTGATGGATACTCCGATCATGGTCGAAATCGTTACCGTTGCCGAAGAAACCAACGCGCCGGCGCCCTTGCCCGAGCCGGAACCGAAGCCGGAACCCGAGCCGGAACCGGAACCCGAGCCCGAACCACCGGCTCCGCCGGAACCGGAACCTGAACCCGCGCCGCCTCCACCCGAGCCTGAACCGGCCCCGCCACCACCGGAACCCGAGCCCGAACCCGAAGTCGTGGCCGTTCCGCCGCCTCCTCAACCGGAACCCAAGCCCAAGCCCAAGCCGAAACCGAAGCCGAAGCCAGAGGTCAAGCCTAAGCCCAAACCGAAACCTCCGGCGCAACTGGCCAAGGTCAAGCCCAAGCGCAAGCCGAAGCCGCCCGATCCGTTCGCGTCGGTTCTCAAAACGGTCGAGGAACTGAAGAAAAAGCCCCGTCCGGTGAAAAAGCCAGAGAAAAAATTAGAGAAGAAACCGCAAGAGAAAAAGGAAAGCTTCGAGAGCCAGATCGCCAAAGCGCTGAGTACGCCGCGCCGCGCCTATAACCCCATGCAGCCACTGACCATCAGTGAATTGGATATGGTGCGCCGACAACTGGCGAAGTGCTGGAACCTTCCGGCCGGAGCCAAGGACGCGGGCAGTCTGGAAATCGAAATTCACACGGTTATGAATCAGGATGGCACCGTGCGCGAGGCCCGCATTACCGATCAGGCCCGCATGCGCGGCGATCCCTTTTACCGGGCTATGGCTGAAAGCGCCTTACGCGCGGTGCTGAACCCGCGGTGCAGCCCCTTGAAGCTGCCGCCGGAAAAATACGACGAATGGCAGGTTATGAATTTGGTGTTCAATCCCAAGGAGATGTTTGGGACATGATGTTTAACAGACAAAGCATTTGGTTTGTTCGTGGGATGGCCGCAGCATTTATGGTGTGCGCCGCAACGGTCGCGCGGGCTGATCTTCGGGTCGATATCACGCGCGGCACGGTCGAGGCGATGCCCATCGCGGTCACCGATTTCGTTGGCCGAACAGAGGCCGAAGCCCAATTCGGCCGGGATGTGTCCAGTGTGATTTCCGCCGATCTGGAACGCACGGGATTGTTCCGGCCGCTGGACAGCAAGGCGTTTATCCAGGATGCGGCGGCGGTGAACGTGATGCCGCGTTTCGGTGACTGGCGGGTGATCAACGCCCAGGCGCTGATTAACGGCAAGGCCGAAATGATCGGCGACGGCCGTCTAAAAATGGAATTTCGGCTTTGGGACGTGTTCGCCGAACAGCAGATGATCGGCCGCGCCTATACGACGGTTCCGGGCAACTGGCGGCGGGTCGCGCACATCATTGCCGATGAAATTTATAAGCGGATTACCGGTGAAGCCGGGTATTTCGATACGCAGATCGTCTATATCTCCGAAAACGGTCCGCCGAACCGACGCGTCAAACGGCTGGCCATCATGGATCAGGACGGCGCCAATCATCAGTTTTTGACCGAGGGCAATGAATTGGTGCTGACGCCAAGGTTCTCGCCGAGTCGCCGCGAGATCACCTTTCTGTCCTATTATCAAAGGATTCCCAGGGTCTACATCTTCAATCTGGATACGGGCCGGCAGGAAATATTGGGTGATTTTCCGGGCATGACTTTCGCGCCGCGCTTTTCGCCGGACGGCAAGAAGGTGATCATGAGCATGGCCGAGGACGGCAACTCGGATATCTACACCATGAATATGGGCACGCACGTCCGCAAGCGCCTGACCAAGCATTCCGCCATCGATACCTCGCCAAGTTACTCACCCGACGGCAAGCGTGTCGTGTTCAATTCCGACCGTGGCGGCTCGCAGCAAATCTATGTCATGGATTCCGACGGGCGCGGGGTGAAGCGAATCAGTTACGGCAAGGGCCGTTATGCGACGCCGGTTTGGTCGCCGCGCGGCGATCTTATTGCTTTTACGAAAATGCGGGGGGGACGGTTTTTCATTGGAGTCATGGGGAAGGACGGCTCGGGCGAAAGGTTGCTGACCGAAGCGTTTCTGGTGGAAGCGCCAACGTGGGCGCCCAATGGCCGGGTTTTGATGTTCTTCCGCGAGGATCCGTCGGGTGCCGATAAGAAGGGAACCCGCTCGCGGTTGTACTCAATCGACCTTACCGGGGACAATGAACGAGAGGTTGTGACGCCGCTTGATGCATCCGATCCTGCGTGGTCCCCCTTGATTCCGTGACAAGGTCGGCATATTCTCCCAGTACTGTAGGTTTTGACGGTAATTTTTTGGCTTTAACCTTTACTTAAGCACAACACCGGCATACACCGGCAGAAGGAATTGATTTTTTTGCGTCCACTGATTGCTGTGGTGCTTCCGCCAGTCGAATACTCCTAAGAGGGGGATATCTTTATGCGCTTCAAAATATTGGCCTTATTTGCCGCTGCGGCTCTCATTGCAGGTTGCGAAACCGCTCCGGATGAAACGGCCGCCTCGGGCGGTTCCGGTGGCGCGCAAGCGACCGTAAGCGCGCAGCCGTCGGCAGCCGCCGCTACGGCCCAGCGTGTCGGCCCCGCGCCGGGCTCGAAGGAAGACTTCGTCGTTAACGTCGGCGACCGCGTCTTTTTCGGGTTTGATAAATTTGACGTTACTGCCGACGCGCAGGCCGTGTTGAAGAAACAGGCCGCGTGGTTGCAGAAATATCCGAATGTCGGCATCATCGTTCAGGGTCATTGCGATGAGCGCGGCACCCGCGAGTACAACTTGGCGCTCGGTGAACGCCGCGCCAACGCGGTGAAGGATTACCTGTCGGCGCTGGGCATTGCCCGTACCCGCGTGCGGACGATCTCCTTTGGTAAGGAACGCCCCGTCGCACTTGGTCATGACGAAGCTGCCTGGGCGCAGAACCGTCGTGGCGTGACGACACTCGCCGCTGACTGAGGCTGACGGGTACGCCCCAGGGCGGTTTAATTGCAGGCGCTTACCTGACCGGGGACCGGTGCGGGTAAGCGCCTCATTTTTGCCTAAAACACCGGGCATGATCCGCTCTGAATGAATAAAGGAAACGGTTGTGGGCTGTATTATGGCCTGGCCGAGGTGGTGGAGAATGACGATGGGTTCCAGGTGGTTGTTGAGCATTACGGCGATCATGGCGGCAATTGTGTTGTCCGCGCCGCCCGCGTTTTCACAAAGCTCGGACTTGCGGCGTCTAACCGACCAGATACAAAGACTGGAGCGGGACTTTAAAACGTTGCGCTTTGAGCTTTCGCGTGGCGGCGGCGCAACCGTTTCGCAGCCGCCAGGTGCAGTGGCGCCGTCGGGAGCGTCACAATCCATCGCCCGCATGGAATTACGCCTGACTGCGCTCGAGAGTGAACTGCGTACCGCCACGGGACGGGCCGAGGAAGTCACACACCTGTTGGACCAGATGAGCCAGCGCCTCGACAAGCTGATCGGCGATGTGGATTACCGCCTTGGCGTTATAGAAAAGAATCAGGCCGCGGGAATAGCTCCGGCACAACCCGGCGCGCCTAGGGTGGCGGCGGTTCCTGCTCCGCCGCCGGTGGAACGCGCGGCCAGCGGCTCTTTCGCGGCCGCCCCCGGCGTTTTGGGGACGATCTCGCGCGAGGACATGGAAAAGATCGAGAAACAGGGCGCGGCGCGGCCGTCTACGACTGCTTCGGTGGCCGCTCCGGCACCTGCTGCGGCTCCCGCACCGGCGCCCGCGCAACAGGCAGCGGCCGCTCCCGGCGTTCTTCCGGAAGGATCGCCGAAGGAGCAATACACTTACGCGTTCGGTCTTTTGCGCAAGGCCCGATATGACGATGCGGAATTGGCCCTCAAGGCATTTCTCGAAGGACACGGGGATCATGCTCTGGCCGCCAACGCCCGCTACTGGCTTGGCGAGACCTTTTATGTCAGGGAAGATTTCGTGATGGCGGCCGAGGTGTTCCTGGAAGCCTATCAGAGCAGTCCTACGGGACAGAAAGCACCGGATGTTCTGTTGAAGCTGGGAATGTCGCTGGCCAATCTCGACAAGAAGCGCGAAGCCTGCGCGGCTTTTGGAAAGCTGGCGAATGAATACGCCGATGCGCCTGCCAACATCAAACGGCTGGTTGCCCGCGAGCGGTCGCGGAACGCCTGCGAATGAGGCTGCGGCGGTTCCTGGCGAGACCATGAGCGGTATTTCCCAAGCATTCTTCGCCCGGTTGATGGCACAGCTATCGCCGTTTGAGGGAACCCTTGCCATCGCCGTTTCGGGCGGGCGTGACAGCATGGCCCTTTGTCTGCTGGCGGATGGGTGGGCTCGGGCGCAAGGCCATCGGATCGTCGCTTTGACCGTGGATCACGGCCTTCGCGACGGGTCTGCAGATGAAGCGCTTCGGGTCGGACAGTGGCTTTCGAACCAACGGATCGAGCATCATGTGCTTCGCTGGACCGGCCCCAAACCGAAAACGCGCATTCAGGAAAAGGCGCGCGAGGCCCGCTATGAACTGCTGACCGGCTGGTGCCGCGAAAACGGCGTTGGCGATCTGGCGCTCGCTCATCAGTTGGAGGATCAGGCCGAGACGTTCGTTATGCGGCTTCGTCGCGGCAGCGGCCCCGATGGCCTTGCCGGTATGAGCGCCATTGTCGAAAGGGGCGGGGTTCGCATTGTGCGTCCCCTGTTGGGTGTTTCGCGCAGCGCGTTGGCTATGACGCTGGAAGAACACGATCAGGAATGGCTGGACGATCCGTCGAACCGCAATCGTGCCTTTGAGAGAGTTCGAATTCGCGAGAGCATTTCGACTTTGGCCGGGGCCGGGTACCCGCCCGAGGATCTGTCCCGGACGGCGGCGGCTTTCGGACATCTGCGCATCCTTGCCGAAACGCAAACCCAGGCCCTGCTGGGCGGCGCGTGCCGCGTCCATGGTGCAGGATACGCTGAAATCAATATGGAAGTGCTGGCCACGGCCCCACGGCTGATTGCGATGCGCGCCCTGGCTTGCGTGGCCGCGTGTATTGGAAGTGCGGCATATCGGGCCGATCGCCGGAAATTGAGCAGTCTGTACGACTGGGTTTGTGACCGGCGTGAAGGGAAATCATTTTGCCTCGCGCGCTGCCGTTTTCAAAAATCGAAGAACGGATTGATTGTCAGCCGCGAAAACCGTGGCTTGCCGAAGCAAAGACTCGGAAACGAAATATTGTGGGACGGGCGGTTCCGGCTTCAAACAAATGTGATTGGAGCCGAATACGTCATGGTCGGTCCGCTGGGGCGCGACGGCTGGGCCGAAGTCGTTGCCGCCGACGCTGGCGTGCGCGAAACCTGTATTCCGTATCCGGCCCGGCTGGTGTTGCCGGCGATCCGCGATTTTCGGGGTGTTCGCGAGGTTCCGCACATTTCTTTTCGGCGGCCCGGAATTGGGCAACAGACAATCATTCAAAGGGTCGAATTTTCGCCGCGAAATAAACTTTCGGCACAGGGGTTTTGCCTTGCGCCCAAAGTTTCTTGTACTATCTCATGAGATGTGACAGGAACGGGCGGCTCCGCGCGCAGGACCGGCGCGCCCATGGAGTAGTTACAGGAAGGACGATTTAGTGAATTTCAATCGGAACATAGCGCTTTGGATCGTAATTGCGCTTCTCGTGTTTGCCTTGTTCAACCTTTTTCAAGGGGCGCCGACGCAGGGTCCCGAGAACAATTTGGCGTTTTCGGAATTCGTAGCCGAGGTTGATCGCGGCGAGATCCTCGAGGTCACCATTCAGGGCCGGAAGATTACGGGCCATTATCGTGATGGACGTAATTTCAGCACCTATGCGCCCGAGGACCCCGGTCTGGTTGAACGGCTGAACGAACGCAGCGTGCGCATCACCGCAGTTCCCACCGACGACGGCCCGACCCTTTGGGGGGTTTTGCTGTCGTGGTTCCCGTTCCTGATCATCATCGGTATCTGGGTTTTGTTCATGCGCCAGATGCAGGGCGGCGGCGGCAAGGCCATGGGCTTCGGCAAGTCGAAGGCGCGCCTCCTGACCGAGAAATCTGGCCGCGTCACCTTCGAAGACGTGGCGGGAATCGACGAAGCCAAACAGGAACTGGAAGAAATCGTCGAGTTCCTCAAGGACCCCCACAGGTTCCAGCGTCTGGGCGGGAAAATTCCAAAGGGCTGCCTTCTGGTGGGGCCTCCGGGCACCGGTAAAACGTTGCTGGCGCGCGCCATTGCGGGTGAGGCCAACGTTCCGTTCTTCACCATTTCGGGGTCGGACTTCGTTGAAATGTTCGTCGGCGTCGGCGCGTCGCGTGTGCGCGACATGTTCGAGCAGGGCAAGAAAAACGCGCCATGCATTATCTTCATCGACGAGCTGGACGCGGTCGGACGCCATCGTGGCGCAGGCCTCGGCGGCGGCAATGATGAACGCGAACAAACCCTTAACCAGCTTCTGGTCGAGATGGATGGCTTCGAATCCAATGAAGGCGTCATCCTGATTGCCGCGACCAACCGGCCGGACGTTCTGGACCCGGCGCTGCTGCGCCCGGGTCGTTTCGACCGTCAGGTCGTGGTGCCCAATCCCGATATTCTGGGCCGCGAGAAAATCCTCAAGGTCCATATGCGCAATATCCCCATCGGAACCGATGTGGACGCCCGCGTTGTGGCGCGTGGAACGCCAGGGTTCTCGGGTGCCGATCTTGCCAATCTGGTCAACGAGGCCGCGCTGCTGGCCGCGCGGGGCAACAAGCGTCTCGTCGCCATGGTCGATTTCGAGGCGGCCAAGGACAAGGTCATGATGGGGGCCGAGCGGCGCTCGATGGTGATGAGCGACGACGAAAAGAAACTGACCGCCTATCACGAGGCCGGCCACGCTCTGGTCGGGCTGCATGTGCCCAAGGCGGACCCGCTGCACAAGGTGACCATCATTCCGCGTGGCCGGGCTCTGGGTTTGACCATGCAGCTTCCGGAGCGCGATAAGCTCAGCCAATCGAAAACCGAGATTAAAAGCATGTTGGTCATTCTCTACGGCGGCCGCGTCGCCGAGGAGATCGTCTTCGGCCGGGACAACATCACCACCGGCGCGGGCTCCGACATTCAGCGGGCCACCGATCTGGCGCGCCGCATGGTGACCGAATTCGGCTTTTCCGAGAAGCTCGGCCCCCTGCGCTACACGGACAATCAGGAAGAGATCTTCCTCGGCCATTCGGTAACCCAGCACAAGAACGTTTCCGATGCGACGGCGCAGATCATCGACGACGAAATCCGCGGTCTGATCGACGAAGCGGAAAGTCATGCCAGGGTTATTCTCGACGAGCACGGCGAAGACCTTGAGAAAATCGCACAGGCGCTTCTCGAGTACGAAACCCTTTCAGGTGAAGAGGTGAAAGCGCTTCTCAGGGGTGAACCGATTGTTCGCGAGGAGGATGACGGATCGTCCGAAACCGGCAAGGATGACGCGCCAAAATCTTCGGTGCCATCCAGCGGTGCGGCGAAAAAGGGACCGCGCGGCGGTCTTGAAGCGGAACCGCAACCCGGATCGTAATCGCCGTGACAACAACCGATCACACCGATGAAAACCCCGCCTTGCCGCGGGGTTTTCTCGCTTTTGCGGGCCTTTCCCTGGATGTTCCCGTTCTCATGGGGATCATCAATGTAACGCCGGACAGTTTTTCCGACGGCGGGCAGTTTTTCGATGCCGAGACCGCCATCGCACACGGGCGGAAACTGGCGGGCGAGGGGGCGGCGATCCTGGATGTGGGCGGCGAGTCCACCCGGCCGGGTGCGGACCCGGTGTCTCCCGATGATGAAATGGCTCGGGTTTTGCCGGTGGTGTGCGCTTTGGCGGGGGAGGGGTACTGCGTTTCCATTGATA
>JADHSV010000018.1 GCA_016776725.1 Rhodospirillales bacterium | reverse complement strand
AGCGGGCGAGGAGATTCGAACTCCCGACTTCGACCTTGGCAAGGTCGCACTCTACCGCTGAGTTACGCCCGCCCGGGCACTCAACTTACGGGGCCGGGATCATACGCAATGCGCACCGGTTTGCAAGCCCCAACTTCACGCTTTCTGCAATTCGCCCATTTTTTTTCAAATAGTTCCGTGCAGGGCGGAAAAACTCTATTGTGTGGTGCATGAACGCAACACCCGACGACCTCTTCGCCCGGCTGGACCGGCTTGGCATCAAAACACAGACCCACCGACATCCCCCGGTCTTCACGGTGGAGGAATCCAAGCGTCTTCGAGGAGATCTTCCCGGCGCCCATTGCAAGAACCTGTTGCTGCGCGACCACAAGAAATCGCTTTGGCTGGTTGTCGCCGCCGAAGACCGGGCCATCGACCTGAAGGCGCTGAAGGGTTTAATGGGCTCGGGCCGCCTGTCCTTCGCCAAAGCTGAAGTCCTGCGTGAAACGCTTGGCGTCGATGCCGGCGCGGTCACGCCATTTGCCCTGATCAATGCCGCCGAAGACGTACTTCACGTCGTGCTGGACGCCGCCATGATGCGCCGCGAGTTGCTTAACTTCCATCCGCTGACGAATGCGGCGACCACCGCGATCACGCCGGACGGGCTACTCACCTTTATCAGTTCCTGCGGCCACGAACCACGCATCGTCGAAATGTAGTGTCCGCGCGGGTGTATTTTTGCATCCTTTTACCTTGCGGCAATTGTCGGAAACGGCCATTTAATAGGCCGGTTTCGAGTGAACGGAAAAAACGGTTATGGCAATTATTCTCGACCCCACCGGTGCTCAGCCCACTGCTGGAGGAGCCGCGAACGTTGGGGATCTTATCAAAGACAGCGATACCGCCGGCTTCATGGCGGACGTGATTGAGCCGTCCATGGAAACGCCCGTCATCGTCGATTTCTGGGCTCCCTGGTGCCAGCCATGCAAGCAGCTGGGGCCGGCCATCGAAAAACTGGTGCGTAACGCCGGCGGTCTGGTCCGCCTGGTTAAAATCAATGTGGATGAAAATCGCGAGCTGGCCGTGCAACTGAATGTTCAGTCGATACCGGCCGTCTTCGGTTTCAGCCAGGGCCGCCCGGTGGACGGGTTCACCGGCGCCGTACCGGAAGGTCAGATCAAAAGCTTTATCGAACGCCTGACCGGTGGCGCGAAAACACCCATCGAATCGGTGCTGGAAGCCGCTTATGAAGCTTTGGAAGCAAACGACGCCGCAGCCGCCGCCAGCGCGTTTGCGCAGGTGTTGGGGCAGGATCCAGCGAACCCCGAAGCCATCGGCGGCATGATCCGGTGCTTTATCGCCACCAATGACACCGAACAGGCGCAGGACGTCATCGGCAGGCTTCCGCCCGAGCTCAAGAAAGCGGCGCCCGTCGCCGCCGCCATTTCGGCTTTTGAACTGGCCTGCCAAGGAGGAGAAGCCGACGACGCGGGCGATCTTCGCAAGCGGCTGGGAAAGGACGAGAACGACCACGCGGCGCGGTTTGATCTGGCCATGGCGCTGTACGGCGGCGGAAACGCCGAAGAGGCCGTTGACGAGCTGATCGAACTGGTAAGGCGCGATCGCGACTGGAACGACGAAGCGGCGCGCAAACAGTTGATTAAGATATTCGATGCGCTGGGTCCGTCTCACGCGCTTTGCATCACGGGGCGGCGGCGGTTGTCGACCGTTCTGTTTTCATGAGCGCCGCTCTTGGCAAAATGAGTGACGGGCCGTTGCCCGAAACGATCCCGGTATTTCCACTTTGCGGCGCGCTTTTGCTGCCGCGCGGCACCATTCCGCTCAACATTTTCGAGCCGCGCTACCTGAACATGGTGGTCGATGCGCTGGCCGCCGAGCGGATCATCGGAATGGTCCAGCCACGTGAAATCGGGGCGGGTCCGGTTCCCGACGACGCTCCGCTTTATGGGGTTGGATGCGCCGGGCGCATCACATCATTTTCCGAAAGCGATGATGGCCGATACCTGATAAAGGTCACCGGAGTCGCCCGGTTTTCCACCGCATCGGAACTTGAGCCTCTGCGCGGCTACCGGCGAGTCGCCGCCAGCTATGACGAATATGCGGACGATCTGAACGAGCGAACTATACCCTTTGATGATCGCCCGCGCCTGTTTGACGTGGTCGAACGTTATTTCGAGGCGACCGGAATCAATGCCGACTGCCGAACCATGGAGGCGCTTCCAGATGAAACTCTGGTCAGCGCCCTGGCCATGGCCTGCCCGTTGGAGCCCCGCGACAAGCAGGCGCTGCTGGAATGCAACGGTGTGGCCGAGCGCGGCACGTTTTTGTGCGACCTCATGGAGTTTCGCACCCGCGCGGGAGACCGGGACTCCTCTCTTCCGCGGCACTGACGCGAACTTGAACCAAACGACGAGGTTGGCATGAGCGAACGAAAGATCGATCCGAAATTGCTGGAAATCCTGGTCTGCCCTTTGACCAAAGGGCCGCTGCGTTACGATGCGGGCGCTGCGGAACTTATCAGCGATCAGGCGCACCTGGCCTATCCCATTCGCGACGGCATACCCATTATGCTGGCCGATGAAGCCCGCCCCCTGGACAATTCCGAACCAATCCCGCCCCAAGGCCCACCCCAAGGAAAAACATAAATGAGCGACACCTTCTCAACCAAGCACCAGCCCACGGAAATTCGCCTCAAGAAAGAGGAAAAGGCGCTGGAAGTGGATTTCGCCGACGGCCAATCGTTTACCCTTCCGGCCGAATACCTGCGCGTGGAAAGCCCGTCCGCCGAGGTCCAGGGCCACGGTCAGGAAAAACGCATCGTGCCGGGCAGAAAAATGGTCGGCATCATGGATGTGGAAGCGGTGGGCAACTATGCGATTCGCATCAAGTTCGACGATCTGCACGACACCGGCATTTATACGTGGGATTTGCTTTACGATCTGGGCGCTAACAGGGAAGAAATCTGGGCCGCCTACCTCGCCGGCCTGAAAACCCACGGCCTCAGCCGCGAACCCTAGAGCCCGTCCGAACGCACCTGAATACCTGATTCACAGCGGTCTACCGCGCAAAAGGCGCGGTGGGTGGCCCAATGTACCCATGGCGTGGCGCAGGGACAGTTTTTTCAATGGCTCGATTCGGCCCCACAGGGACATGCCCAGATCGCGCACACCCTTAAGCGGCCGCATATCGTTTGAAAACAGCCGCGTAAGAATGTCGGTCGAGGCCAGCATCACGAAATTGTCAAACCGCCGCCGCCGTTCGTAGTCCGCCAGCGCCGCGCCGTCGGATGGATCAAGCCCCAGCCTTTTGGCATCGCACAGCACTTCCGCCAGAACGGCAACGTCGCGCAAACCCATGTTCAGCCCCTGTCCCGCGATGGGGTGCATTCCATGCAAAGCGTCTCCCACCAGGGCGAGACGCTGCGCCGTCGCCGCCCGCGCGAACTGCAACGACAGGGGATACGACCAGCGCGGACCAACGGGAGAGAGGCGGCCCAGAAAGTCGCCGAATCGCGCTCCCAGTTCGGCCATGAATTCGCTTTCGGGCAAATCCATCATGGCCGGCGCAAGACCGGCCCGTTCGGTCCATACGATGGACGAGGCATTTCCGCGCAGCGGCAATATGGCGAACGGCCCCGAGGGCAGGAAATGCTCCTGCGCCACATGATTGTGGGATCGCTCGTGTTCGACGGTACAAACGATGGCGCTTTGTCCGTAATCCCAGCCCGTAATCTGAATCCCGGCTTCGCGGCGTACAGCCGAGTCGCGTCCGTCTGCGGCCACCGCAAGCCGCGCGCGGATACGGCGGCCATCGGCTAGGATCGCATCGACGCCATCGGGGCTGCGTTCCAGGGAAACGAGTTGGGCCGGGGCCAACAGGCGAACGTTTGGCAATTGGGGCAATTTCTCGTGAAGGGCGGCGCGAATCGTTCGGTTTTCAACTATATGGCCAAGAGGTCCGTCGCCGGTTTCGCGATGATCGAAGTGCAGGAACAGCCGTGATTCGCCTTCGGAAACGCGAATATCCAGAATGGGCGAAGCGTCCGGCGCGATGCGGTCCCACAGACCCAGTACCTGGAACATGCGCTGCGAAGCATACGCAATGGCCGAGGCGCGACCGTCGAAACCCGCATCCGTCAGCGCCTCCGGGTCGCCGCGCTCGATAACAGTACTGCCCAATCCTGCCACGTCCAGCGCCACCGCAAGCGTCCCGCCCACAAGCCCGCCCCCGACGATAAGCACATCGGTTTCATATTTTTTAGCAAATGTACGCGTTTTCACCATGGTTCCTTCATTTCGTCTCTTTCGTCGCTTCTGTCCAGTCCGTATGTTCGTCGCGGCCCGCCAAGTATCCTGTGCGACCCGCCGAGTGTCCTGTGCGACTCATATGTGTTTGAGGATCGAACCATGCTTAACCCCGCCCTTGAAACATTGAATGACTTTCCATTCGATCGTTTGCGCAGCTTGCTGGAACCGCTCAGGCCCCCGGAAACGCTTGATCCCCTGATGCTGTCCATCGGCGAACCCAAGCACACACCGCCGCCGATGGTGGCCGAAATCCTGCATTCCAGTGCGGCGGGCTGGGGGAAGTATCCGGGTGTTGACGGGACGCCCGAATTTCGCCGCGCGGTGGCGGACTGGCTGACCCGGCGGTATGACCTAGCCGACGGTCTACTTGATCCCGATACGCAAATCCTTCCCGTCTCGGGAACCCGCGAGGCGATTTTCATGATCGGCCAGGCTGTTGTGCCGCGCCGCAAACGCGGCCATCGGCCCAACGTTCTGGTGCCCAATCCATATTATCACGTGTATTCGGCGGTGCCGCGCCTGAACAGCGCCGATCCGGTGTTTGTTCCGGCGACGGAGAAAACCGGCTTTTTGCCCGATTTCACCGCCGTGGACCCGGAAATTCTGGAACACACGGCGTTGGCCTACTTCTGCAGTCCGTCAAATCCGCAAGGGTCCGTGGCCGATGTGAAGGTCCTCAAAAACGCCATCGTGCTGGCCCGCAAATACGATTTCGTGCTGGCTGTGGACGAGTGTTATTCGGAAATTTACATGGGCGACGCGCCCGCGGGCGCGTTAAATGCCTGCGCCGAACTGGTTAACGAAACGGTCGGGGTGATGGACAACGTGGTAATCTTTAATTCGTTGTCGAAACGCTCAAGCGTTCCGGGCCTGCGGTCCGGTTTCGTCGCGGGACCAGCGGATATCATGAAGGTTTTCCGGCGTCTTCGCACCTATGGGGGCGCGGGTGTGCCCCTGCCGACCATTGATGCCTCCACCGCGCTTTGGCAAGACGAAGACCATGTGGCCGAAAGCCGCGCCCTCTATTGCGCCAAGTTTGAAGCGGCCCAGGAAATCATGGGCCCACGCTTCGGCAACGTCATGGCGAAAGGCGGCTTTTTCCTGTGGCTGAATGTAGGCAACGGCGAGGCGGCGACCCGGCGTTTGTGGACACAGGCAGCGATTCGCGTTCTTCCCGGCGCCTACCTGTCGCACACGGACGAATATGGCAAGAACCCGGGAACCGAATATATCCGCATCGCCCTGGTTCATGATTTGGCGACCACAACCGAAGCGCTGGAGCGCGTTGTTAAGGTGTTGTAAATCCTAATGCCTTAAAACCGCAGGCATGGTCGACACGCTTTCATCCGGCGCGCGCGACGCGCTGTTACCTGTCGGTGCCGTGGATTTCATGAAACGGCGGCTGGCCGAGGCCGCGGGTCTCATTTCGTTTATCTTCGCGGGCGCGGTGCTGGTCGCCATCGCCACCTATTCGCCGCTTGACCCCTCGCTTAACAGCGCCGCCGATGGCACGGTCGGGAATTTGCTTGGAATTCCTGGTGCTTATGCAGCCGATATTCTGGTTCAGGTTCTGGGTGTTGCGGGAAGTCTTCCGGTTCTGGTTCTGGCCGCGTGGGGATGGCGGTTTGTCAGCAAACAGCCAGTGACCCACCCGTTTTGGCGACTGACCTCGATGATTGCCGCCATTTTGCTTCTAGCGGTCGCGTTGAGCGCCCTGGAAGCGCCGCGTGACTGGCCGCTGAGCGCCGGGCTTGGCGGAGCCGCCGGAACCCTCATACTTGACCCTCTGGTTCGCGCGCTGGCCCCCGTGGGGATCGAGGAATGGATGATCGCCGGCCTGTGCGCCGCCCTGGGTGCCGGTGCGCTGGTGGCCGCCCTCGGGCTTTCCTGGACCGATTGCAGGAATATCGGACGGGGCATCGTCGGCATCGCGCTGGCGTTGCGCCGCGCCTTCGACTGGTGCCGCACGGCAGCCGGCAAACTGAATGACGGCGAACCCCGGTTTGACGCCGAGCGAACCGAACCCAATCTGGATACGCCCGTACAGGCGGCGCGCCGGGAGACTCCGGCCAAAAAGGCGCAGCCCGGTCGGGTCGCGCCACGCGCGAAGAAAGCCAAGACCGGGCGCAAGGCCCGCGACGCATGTCAGGGCAAGCTGGCCCTGGAGCCCGGCGACGAATACCAGTTCCCGCCGCTCGATCTGCTAACGCAGACCGAGGTAAACCGTTCGGCGTCGGTCAGCGCACAGGCGCTGGAGCAGAACGCCAGATTGCTGGAATCGGTGCTTGAGGACTTCGGCGTACATGGCGAGATCGTGAAGGTCAGGCCTGGTCCGGTCGTCACCCTTTATGAACTTGAGCCCGCGCCCGGAACCAAGACGTCGCGCGTGATCGGGCTGTCGGACGATATTGCGCGTTCCATGAGCGCGGTCAGCGTACGCGCCGCCGTCATTCCGGGGCGCAACGTCATCGGCATCGAATTGCCCAACGTTCGCCGCGAGATGGTCCATCTTCGCGAAATGCTGGCCTCCGACACCTTCGAGCGGCGTGGCGGAAAGCTGTCGCTGGCTCTGGGCAAGGATATCGGCGGCGCGGCGGTGGCAGTCGATCTGGCCCGCATGCCTCATCTTTTGATCGCAGGCACCACGGGTTCGGGCAAGTCGGTTGCCATTAACACCATGATCCTGTCCTTGCTGTACCGGCATACGCCGGACGCCTGCAAGCTGATCATGATTGATCCCAAAATGCTGGAACTTTCGGTCTACGAGGGCATTCCGCATCTTCTGGCCCCCGTCGTGACCGAACCGGGCAAGGCGGTGGTCGCCCTGAAATGGGCCGTGCGCGAAATGGAAGAACGCTACCGCGCCATGTCGCAATTGGGCGTTCGCAATATCGACGGCTACAACGCCAGACTGGCCGACGCGCGCAAGAAGGGCGAGGAACTGACGCGCCGGGTGCAAACCGGGTTTGATGAAAACGGCAAGCCGGTTTTCGAGGAACAACCGCTGTCCACGGACCCGCTGCCCTTCATCGTCATTATCGTCGACGAAATGGCCGATTTGATGCTGGTCGCCGGAAAGGACATCGAGGCCGCCGTCCAGCGGCTGGCCCAGATGGCCCGCGCCGCAGGCATCCATTTGATCATGGCCACCCAGCGACCCTCGGTCGATGTCATCACCGGCACCATCAAGGCCAATTTCCCGACCCGCGTGAGTTTCCAGGTCACCTCAAAGATCGACAGCCGGACCATCCTTGGCGAACAGGGGGCCGAACAGCTTCTGGGCCAGGGCGACATGCTGTACATGGCGGGCGGCGGACGCATCACGCGCGTCCACGGCCCGTTCGTGTCGGATGAAGAGGTCGAGGATGTGGTCAGCTTCCTGAAAAGCGCGGGCGAGCCCGATTACGTGGAAGCCGTGACCGAAGAGGAAGAAGGCGGCATGCCGGACATGCTTGGCGGCATCGGCGGAAATTCGGGCGACGATCTTTACGATCAGGCCGTGGCCCTGATTGCCCGCGAAGGAAAGGCCTCGACGAGTTTTATTCAAAGACACCTGCAAATCGGTTATAACCGCGCCGCAAGAATTATCGAACGCATGGAAGGCGAAGGCGTTGTCAGCAAGGCTGACCGCGTCGGCCGCCGCGAAGTGCTGATCGGCGGCGGCGAGTATGCAAATTAGACATCTGAAAAGACTGGGCGTGGCCCTTTTGCTGGCATGGGTGTTTTTCATGCCGACAACGCACGCGCATGCCCAGGACGCGACACCCGCGAAGCTGAGCGAGGCCGATCGCGCGGCGGTGGGGCGCATTGAGGAATACCTCAACAGCGTCAGCACCCTCGAATCGCGCTTTTTGCAGGCCTCCTCGAACGGTAGCTATGCGGAAGGAAAGATGTACCTTTCGCGTCCCGGCAAGATGCGCCTGCAATACGACCCGCCGGTGCCAATCCTGATTATCGTCGCCAAGGGCAACCTGATCTATGTGGACAAGGAGTTGCAGCAGGTCAGCTATGTGGATGCCAACGACACACCCGCCGGTTTTCTGGTGCGCGAGGAAATTTCGCTGTTTGGCGACGATCTGATCATCACCGGTCTGATGCGCGAGGCGCAAACGCTGCGCCTCAGTCTTGTCCGGGCGAAAGATCCCCTGGAAGGGGCGTTGACGCTGGTGTTTTCCGACCGCCCCATGCAGTTGAAAAAGTGGGTGGTGACCGATGCGCAAGGCGTAACAACAACGGTATCGCTGATGGGCGCGCGGGTGGGCGCAAAGATTGATCCCGAACTGTTTGTGTTCCGTGATCCACGAACCAACAATACGTGGGACCAGTTCTGAAAGATGCCCCGTACGCCGTTGCTTCGCGGCGCGAATATACCCATTTATTAGGGGCAAGAGCCGCTAGGTTCACGCAACGGAACCAGAGGCGGTACCAAAGTACCGTCTGGCGGCTGGAAGACGGCGAAAGGCGCCCGGCTTCCCCCCTGGTCGGGCGCTTTTTTGTGGAAATCCGGCCCGTGCGTCCCGTGACGATTGCCGTTTCGCTAGTCAGCCGGGGAATTTCCCTTGCCGCTTGCGGATGGCGGGGCTAAACACATGCAATTCTTCACCAAAGAGACCCGACGAACCCCATGATTTCAGCATTCCTCAAGGCCGTCAGCCAGTTTTCGGACCCCGCCATTCGCCGCGTAATGTGGATCAGCGTGGGCTCGACCGTCGCCATTTTCGTCTCGCTGTTTGCGGCCATCTGGTTCGCCCTGCGCGAGACGGTCCTGTTCGACATCTGGTGGATCGAGGATTTCGTGGACATGCTGGGGGCGACGGCGGCGTTCGCACTGACCTGGATTCTGTTTCCGGCGGTGGCCAGCTTGATCGTCGGGTTGTTGTTGGAGCGGGTGGCCAACGCGGTCGAGGCCCGTCACTACCCGCATTTGCCGGCTGCGCCCGGCCCCGGCATCGCCGACGCGCTGAGCTCGACGCTCAAACTGGTGGCCGTAATGGTCGCGCTAAACGTTCTGGCATTGCCGCTTTATCTCATTCCGGTGATAAACCTCTTTGTCTTCTATAGCCTTAACGGGTACCTTCTGGGGCGGGAATATTTTGAATTGGCGGCCCTGCGCCGAATGATACCGGCCGATGCATATGTGTTGCGCAAACGGTACGGAATTCGGGTGTTTCTGTCGGGTGCGCTTATCGCATTCCTGCTGACCGTACCGGTGGTTAACCTGTTGGCTCCGGTCATCGGGACGGCGGCGATGGTGCATCTGGTTCAGCGTTGGCGGAACGGCGGCATGCCCGCCGCAGGCGAAGAAGGTGGATCCGCCGAGGGCAAAGACATACAGCCCGCGACTGAAAACGAAATGACGACTACCTGAGGAAAGGGAACAACGAACCATGTTCCAGAAAAAGGACGGTTCCGGCGACGGTACGGTAAAACCCGGCGCCGAGGAAGGCAAGGCTCAGGATCATTCGGCACCGCCGCTCAAGCCCTTCTCGCGCAAAGGAAGCCATCAGGCCCCGGCCAAGCCGACCGGTTCGCCAACGCTTCGCCACGATATTCCGCGGCGCGGGGTTGAACCCGCGCGCCGGTATGATCGGGTAATACCGGGCGAGACCGAAAGCCGGAAACTGACGGTCGGCCGTGAAATCTGCTTGTCCGGCGAAATCACGTCTTGCGAAAAACTGATCGTCGAAGGAAAGGTCGAGGCTTCGCTTTCCGATGCCCACGCCATTGAAATCGCGCCAACCGGCGTGTTCATGGGCAGCGCCGAGGTCAATGAAGCCGACATCAGCGGCCTTTACGAAGGCGAACTTGTGGCCCGCGATATTCTCACCGTGCGTTCCGGCGGCCGTATTAACGGCACGGTGCGCTATGGCCGCATTTCCATCGAGGCGGGCGGCGAAATTTCAGGCGACATGCGTTCAATCAGCCAAAGCGAGAGCGAGGAGAAGGCCGACACCGACGCGGCGAAGACGGAAATGCCGGCTTCCGACGCAACGCAGACCCCCGAAGGCTGAGCGGTTTTTTTCGTATGACTTCCCGGCGGTCGAGTACCCTGGCCGTATTATGTGTCTCAACGGCTCTGGTTGCCGGGTGTTCGGCCTCGAAGCGGCCTGAACGGGCATTGGTTACAGAGCCCGGAGCACAGGAAATCACGGCGGCCCAACCGCCCGCCGAAACACCCAAAGTCGCACCAGAAGAAAAACCCCAGGCGCAAGCGCCCGAAAGCCCCGCATCCGCGGCGGATCTTCCGCAACCCGATCAGGCGGAAATTGCCGCCATCACGCCGCCCGAAGATTTGCCGGGGCCGGAACAACTGATGGGTCTGTCATCGGTGAAGGTCGAAGGCCTGATGGGAATTCCCGGCTTTCGCCGCCGCGACCCGCCCGCCGAACTTTGGCAGTATTCCAGCCCGCGCTGCATTTTCGACATCTTCCTGTACCAGACGAAAACATCACCCGAGTACCGGGTCACACACCTGGAAGCGCGCGGACGCACCGCAGGCAGCATCCCCTTGCGCGAATGCTATCTAAGTCTCGGTATCAGGAAAAAATCTTAGCCTTATAGCCGCACAGGTCTTCGACCGCGCAATTGGCGCAATCGGGCTTGCGGGCCTTGCAGACATAGCGGCCATGCAGGATCAGCCAATGGTGGGCGTGCAGCTTCCATTGCGACGGCGTTTTTTTCACGGGGCTTTCCTCGACCGCCAGCGGCGTTTTTCCTACGGCCAGCCCGGTGCGGTTGGAAACGCGGAAAATATGGGTATCCACCGCGATAGTCGGCTCGCCGAACGCCACGTTCAGAACCACATTTGCGGTTTTGCGCCCGACGCCGGGCAGGGCTTCGAGGGCGGTGCGGTCCTGCGGCACCTGGCCTTCGTGTTTTTCAATCAGCAATGTGCTCAGGCCGATTATGTTTTTGGCCTTGGTGTTGTAGAGGCCGATGCTGGAAATGACTTCGCGCAGGCGCGTCTCGCCAATGGTCAGCATGCTTTCGGGCGAATCGATGTGTTTGAACAATCCCCGCGTCGCCTTGTTGACGCCCACATCCGTGGCCTGGGCCGAAAGCACCACGGCCACCAGAAGGGTGTAGGGATTTACGAACTCAAGCTCGCTACGCGGTTCGGCATTAGCCTCCGCCAGCCGCCGGTAGAACTCGTGAATGTCTGTCTTTTTCATGGATTTCAGGCGAGGCCCAGCACGTCGCGCATGGAGTATATTCCCGGCGCCTTGTTTTTGCACCAAAGGGCCGCGCGGATGGCGCCGCGCGCAAAGACCGCCCGCGACCCCGCCTTATGGGTCAATAATATGCTTTCGCCTTCGCCCGCAAACATGACCGTGTGATCGCCAACCACGTCGCCACCGCGCAGGGTGGCAAAACCGATGTCACCTGCGCGCCTCGCGCCCGTATGGCCGTCCCGCACCCGCTGTGAAACCGCTTCCAGATCCACCTCGCGGCCATCGGCGGCGGCCTGACCCAGTGCCAGCGCCGTACCCGACGGCGCATCCACCTTGTGGCGGTGGTGCATTTCAACGATTTCAATATCGTAGTCATCGCCCAGAATTCCGGCCACCTGAGCGGTCAGGCCCAGCAGCAGGTTAATTCCGACGCTCATGTTGGCGGCCTGGATAACGGTGACCTTGGTTGCCGCCTCGTCAACGGCGGCCTGTTGATCGGCATTGAGGCCCGTGGTGCCGATGACCAGCGCGGTGCCGTTGGCCGCCGACAGTTGCGCGTGGCCGATGGTGGCCTGGGGCAGGGTGAAATCAACCACCACATCGGCTGCCGCAAATACAGCTTGCGCGTTGTCAACGATGGAAATACCCGCCGCATCGAATCCCGCAACCGCGGCCACGTCTTTTCCGATGACTTCGCTGCCCGGCAATTCCGATCCGCCTGCCAGTTCGCACCCGTCGCGCCCCAGCACTTCGGCAACCAGCATCCGGCCCATGCGTCCGGCGCATCCAACAATTCCGATTTTCATGGCTTTGGTTCCCCCTAAGCCCCGATTATGCACCAACCTAGTCTTTGAGGTCTTCCCACAATTCCTTGACCTTAGAGAAGAACCCGGCGGATTCGGGGCTGTGTTTTTCGCCGCTGGCGCTTTGCTCGAATTCGCGCAGCAGTTCGCTTTGCTTTTTGGTCAGATTGACCGGCGTTTCGACCATGGTCTGAACAAACATGTCGCCGTGGGCCGAAGAGCGCAGAACCGGCATGCCCTTGCCCGCAAGTCGGAACTGATGGGCGCTTTGGGTCCCGGCCGGAATGTTGATGCGCGCCTTGCGTCCGTCCAGGGTCGGCACTTCAACGGTGCCGCCAAGAGCCGCCGTGGTCATGGGAATGGGCACCCGGCAAAAGATGTTGGCCCCTTCGCGCTGGAAAAACCGGTGTTCGGCGATGGTCACGAATATGTAGAGATCGCCCGCAGGCGCGCCGCGCATACCGGCTTCGCCTTCGCCACCCAACCTGATGCGAGTGCCATCCTCGACGCCTGAAGGGATGTTAACGGAAAGCACCTTTTCCTTGCGTGTGCGGCCATTGCCGCCGCAACTGCGGCACGGGTCTTTGATGACCTGACCCACGCCCTGACAGGCGGGGCATGTGCGTTCAACGGTGAAAAAGCCCGACTGCGCGCGCACCCTGCCATGACCGTGGCAGGTGGGGCAGGTAACAGGCGCAGCACCTCCGGCGGCACCGCTACCCTGGCATTCCCCACACGGTACCGATGTCGGCACTTTAATGGTGGTTTTCGCGCCCTTGTAAACTTGCTCCAGCTTGACTTCCATGTTGTAGCGCAGGTCCGCGCCACGGGCCGCTCCGCCCTGGCCCGCACGTCCGCCGCCACCCATGAAATCGCCGAACATTTCCTCGAAGATATCGCCGAAACCGCCACCGCCGCCGCCGCCACCAAATCCCTGCGAGAACCCGCCGAACGGACTGCCGCCGCCGGGACCACCCTGTTCAAAGGCGGCGTGGCCGTATTGATCGTAGGCCGAGCGTTTTTGCTCGTCCTTCAGAATGTCGTGGGCTTCGTTCAGATCCTTGAATTTTTGTTCTGCGGCGTTATCGCCCGGATTGCGATCCGGGTGATATTTCATGGCCAGCTTTCGATAGGCTTTCCGGATATCGGCGGTCGATGCGCTCCGATCTACGCCCAGAGTCGAATAGTAGTCCTGCTTGGCCATTCGTTTTTTTCCGCGAACCTGCTGTTTTTATTGAAACGGCCGGGGGTGCGTTTGGCCCCCCCGGCCGTTGCCGGTAACTTAGTCCTTCTTGTCTTGATCCCGGCTATCGGGATCGACCTCTTCAAAATCGGCGTCAACCACCGATTCGTCAGACGGGCCGGATGCAGCCGATTCCCCAGCCTCATCAGCCGGACCCGCAGCAGCCCCTTCTTCCTGACTGGCCTTGTACATGGCCTCGCCAAGCTTCATGGATGCCTGCATCAGGGTTTCGGTCTTGGCCTTGATGGCTTCCGGGTCCGGGTCTTCGCCCTCCAATGCCGTGCGCAGATCAGCGATACCGGCTTCGATGGCGGTTTTTTCCTCTTCCGGAATCTTATCGCCGTACTCGGTCAGGTTCTTCTCGGTGGAATAGATCAGCGAGTCGGCCTGATTGCGGGCCTCGACCATTTCTTTACGCTTGGCGTCGGTGTCGGCATGCTGTTCCGCGTCCTTGACCATGCGGTCGATATCGCCATCCGACAGGCCGCCCGAGGCCTGAATGCGAATTTGCTGTTCCTTGCCCGTGGCCTTGTCCTTGGCCGAGACATGAACGATGCCGTTGGCGTCGATATCGAAGGTTACTTCGATTTGCGGAATGCCGCGCGGTGCCGGCGGGATACCCACCAGATCGAACTGGCCCAGCAGCTTGTTGTCAGCAGCCATTTCGCGCTCGCCCTGGAACACGCGGATGGTGACGGCGTTCTGGCTGTCTTCAGCAGTCGAGAAGACCTGGCTTTTGCGCGTCGGGATGGTGGTGTTGCGATCAATCAGGCGGGTGAACACGCCGCCCAAGGTTTCGATACCCAGCGACAGCGGAGTCACGTCCAGAAGCAGCACGTCCTTGACGTCGCCCTTGAGAACGCCGCCCTGAATGGCCGCACCCATGGCGACCACTTCGTCGGGGTTGACGCCCTTGTGCGGCTCACGCCCGAAGAATTCCTTCACCGTATCGGCAACCTTGGGCATGCGGGTCATGCCGCCAACCAGAATCACTTCGTCGATCTCGCCCGCCGAAACGCCGGCATCTTTAAGCGCGGCACGGCACGGGGCGACGGTGCGCTGAATCAGATCATCGACCAGGGCTTCCAGTTTGGCCCGCGTGATCTTGATGTTCAGATGCTTCGGCCCGCTGGCGTCGGCGGTGATGAACGGCAGGTTGACTTCCGTCTGCATGGTGGCGGAAAGCTCGATCTTGGCTTTTTCCGCACCTTCCTTCAGGCGCTGCAGGGCCAGCTTGTCGCCGCGCAGGTCGATGCCATTCTCTTTTTTGAACTCGTCGGCCAGATAGTCGATGATCTTCTTGTCGAAGTCTTCGCCGCCCAGGAAGGTGTCGCCGTTGGTGGACTTCACTTCGAAGACGCCGTCGCCGATTTCAAGGATCGACACGTCGAAAGTTCCGCCGCCCAGATCGTACACCGCAACGGTGCCGGCGCTCTTTTTCTCGAGCCCGTAGGCAAGAGCCGCCGCCGTCGGTTCGTTGATGATGCGCAGAACTTCAAGGCCGGCGATCTTGCCCGCGTCCTTGGTGGCCTGACGCTGGGAATCGTTGAAATAGGCCGGGACCGTAATCACCGCCTGGGTCACCGGTTCGCCAAGGTAGCTTTCGGCGGTTTCCTTCATGTTCTGAAGGATGAATCCGCTGATCTGGCTGGGGCTCATTTTCTGGCCATCCAGCTGCACCCAGGCGTCGCCGTTGTCACCCTTGACGATCTGGTAGGAAACCAGACCCTTGTCCTTTTCGGTATGGGGATCGTCATAGGTACGGCCAATCAGGCGCTTGATGGCTGAAACCGTATTTTCCGGGTTGGTCACAGCCTGACGCTTGGCGGGCTGTCCGACGAGGCGTTCGCCGCCCTCGGTAAAAGCCACCATGGACGGGGTGGTACGCGTACCTTCCATATTTTCGATGACCCTGGATTCGCTGCCGTCCATGACGGACAGGCAGGAGTTGGTCGTTCCCAGGTCGATCCCGATTACCTTGCTCATCTTATCCTCTGTTTCTTGCGGCAAATTCCCCCGGCCACATGGCGCCACGGAAATTCCTAGGGTTAAATTGGTAAAAAAGCACGCCCCACAGCGGGCGTTTGGCCGTTATATATGTCGGTTGAATGACACGCGCAACCATTCCAAACAAAGGTATTTGCTCATTTTTGGATGATATTCGCCGATCATGATTATTTCGGCCTCATACAAGACGGATATTCCGGCCTTTTACGGCGACTGGTTTGTGCGCCGATTGCGCGCCGGATACTGCCGTATGGTCAACCCCTATGGGCGGCAGATTTACAAGGTTGCGCTGAGGCGCGACGCGGTGGACGGGTTCGTTTTCTGGACCCGCAATGCGGGGCCGTTCATGGATGGCTTTGACGCCGTCAGATCCCAAGGCTTTCCCTTTACCGTTCAATACACCATCACCGGATTCCCTCGCGTTCTGGACGCCGCCAACATCGGTCCCGATCGCGCGATATCGCATATTCGCCGAATCGCGCGCACCTTTGGCCCGCGTGTGTGCGTGTGGCGCTACGACCCCATTGTGCTGTCGTCCCTGACGCCCGCCCCCTGGCACCGCGAAAACTTCGCCCGGCTGGCGGGCGCGCTGGAAGGTTTGGTTGACGAGGTCGTCGTTTCATTCATGCAGCCCTACCGCAAGACCACGCGAAATATGACCGTTGCTGCACAAACGGGCGGGTTTGAATGGTGGGACGGGCCCAATGAAGAAAAAGCTGCGCTTCTTGGCAATCTTGCCCGCATCGCCGCCGATCATAAAATGACGCTAACCTTATGCGGGCAGCCAGAACTTCTGGCCGACGGCATTGGTGAAGCAAGCTGCATTGACGCGGTCCGTTTGTCCGACGTGGCCGGACGACCTGTCAGCGCAAAGCGAAAGCCGCACCGCAAAACCTGCGCGTGCGACGCATCGCGCGATATAGGCGACTACGATACATGCCCCCACGGTTGCGCCTATTGTTACGCCGTGGCCGACCGGGCCACGGCCAAACGGCGCTTTGCCGCCCATGATGCGGATGGGGAATTCCTGATTGCGCCACGAGACTAAAGCTCTTCGTCCAGCTTGCCGCCCTTGCCATCGCCCGACTCGCCCTGCGCATCCGATTGTTTTTCATATGCGGCGCGCTGGTCTTTGGCGGCGGCGGTTTCATCGGCCTTTTCGTCGGTGGGTTCGGCAGGTTCTTCGGCCACGGCTGCCGGGCCACCACTGGAAACGCCGACGCGGGCCGGGCGCAGCAGGCGATCGGCCAGCACGTAGCCTTTTTCCAGTTCCTGGATCACGGTACCCGACGGCTTGGTCGGATCGGGAGCCTCAAACATGGCCTCGTGGAAATTATGGTCGAACTTCTCGCCCAAGGCCTCGATCGGCTTGACGCCGAATCGCTCCATAGCATCCAGCATGGCGCGCTCGGTCATCTCTACCCCGGCGGCCAGATTTTCGATAGCTTCAACGTCCTTGCGGGCGTCGGCGTCCACATGGTCCAGCGCGCGGCGCAGATTGTCGGCCACGCCCAGCATTTCGCGGGCGAAGTTGGCGATGCCGTATTTCGTGGCATCCTGACGGTCGCGCAGGGCGCGGCGGCGCACGTTTTCGGTCTCGGCCAGGGCGCGCAGCAGCTTGTCTTTCAGTTCAGCCGCTTCGTTTTCCAGCTCGGCCACGCGCAGCAATGCGTCCGGGCCCGCGTCTTCTTCTTCGGCCTCGGCCTCGTCGTCGTCCTTATTCGAGTCTTCATCGCCCGGCGCGGTCGCCGTGACGTTGTTCCACGGATTTTGCGGCTGCTCGATGATTTCCTCGGCCTCGGTTTCGGAAGTTTCTTCGAGGTCTTTAGTGCTTTTCTTGGCCATTCTCTTCTTTTTCCGTTTGCTTGCGATTTACGCAAATACGTCGTCGCTGATGTTCCATCAGCTCGGGATTTGCTCTAGCCGATGATCCGGCCAATTAACTTTGCGGTGAAATCCACCATGGGAATGATGCGGGCGTAGTCCATGCGGGTGGGGCCGATGACGCCGATGGCGCCCAATACATGATTTTGGCTGTTTTGATAAGAGCCCACGATCATGGAGCACCCGGACATGCCAAACAACTGGCTGTCGGAACCAATGAAGATTTGTACGCCTTCGGCCGTATCGGCCAGCGAGATCATCTTCAGCATGGTGTCCTTGGTTTCCAGCGCGTTGAATAGCCCGCGAATGCGTTCCAGATCGGCCGCCGCCGTAACGTCGTCCAGCAAATTGGCGCGCCCGCGCACGATCAGGCGGCGTTCGCTCTCTTGACCGGCCCAGGTGGCGAGCCCGGCCTCCACCACACGACCGGTCAACTGGTCCAGCTCCGCGTTGTGGGCCTCCAGCTCAGCGATGATCTCCTCGTAGGCCCCGCTCAGGGTACGCCCCACCATACGCGCACTCAGATAGTTGGTGGCCTCGACCAGGGCCGATGGCAACAGCGTTGGCGGGGTTTCAATAACGCGGTTCTCGACAACGCCGTTTTCCGCCACCAACACCACCAGGGCCCGGCCCGGGCTAAGATAAACGAACTCGATATGACGAAGCGGGCTGCTGGTTTTGGGCGCAAGCACCAATCCTGCGCACCCTGAAAGGCCCGACAGAGTCTGCGATATCTGTTCCATCAGGCCATCAACGCTTTGCCCCGAACCGACACAGCCGCCTTCGATATCATGACGTTCCTCGGCGGTCAGGTTCCCCACTTCCAGAAGACCATCGACGAAAAGCTTCAGGCCTGCCTCGGTGGGCAGCCGCCCGGCCGACGCGTGGGGGGAAAACAAAAGGCCCGAGTCTTCCAGATCAGCCATGACGTTGCGGATGGTCGCCGGTGACAACGAGGTGTCGAGCAGCTTGGAAACCGTGCGCGAGCCTACCGGATCGCCGGTTTCCATATAGGCGTCGACGATATGGCGGAAGATATCCCGCGACCGTTCGTTCAGTTCCGTAATCATGTTATGCCTGGAGCGCACCAATGGTTTTGCACGAGGGAATTTAGTTAGCGTTCAGGTCCCCGTCAACGCACACCGGTTCATTTCCGTCAAACCCTTTACGCGCGCCCGCCTGCGCGCTAGGGTCTGGCCCCGCGAAAATATGAAGAAACGAACGAAAGAAAAGAACATGAGACCTTCTGGCCGCGCCATTGATCAGCTTCGTGAAATCTCCCTTGAAACAAACGTCAGCAAACACGCCGAAGGCTCCTGCCTTGTGCGCCTGGGGGACACCCATGTGCTGTGTACCGCCACCGTCGAACAACGGGTGCCGCGCTGGCTGAAGGGAACGGGCAAGGGCTGGGTCACGGCGGAATACGGCATGCTGCCCCGCGCCACCAACACGCGCATGGACCGCGAAGCGGCACGCGGCAAACAGTCGGGACGAACGCAGGAAATTCAAAGGCTTATCGGGCGTTCTTTACGCACCATCACAGATTTGACGACGATTAACGAGATGCAGGTCCGCGTCGATTGCGACGTGTTGCAGGCCGATGGTGGAACGCGCACCGCGTCCATTACCGGGGCCTATGTGGCGCTGCATCAGGCCTTCGGCAAGCTTCTCGCGCTGGGTTTGCTGGCGGAAATGCCCCTGAAAGACCAGGTGGCGGCGGTCTCAAGCGGCATTTTCAAGGGAGAAGCCGTGCTCGATCTGGATTACGAGGAGGACAGCTCGGCCGAAACCGACGCCAATTTCGTCCTCACGGGAAGCGGTACCATCATTGAAGTCCAAGCCACCGCCGAAGCTGAACCCATGACCGACGCCCAATTGACCCTACTGCTGGAACTGGCCCGCAAGGGAACGACAGAAATGGCTGCCTTGCAGCGCAAGGCGCTGGGGCTGGAGTAGGCGTCATGGCCCGGAAATTTGACGAAAAAAAACTGGTCATCGCCAGCCATAACGCTGGAAAAGTCCGTGAAATCGGGGATTTGCTGGCGCCGTTCGGGGTCAACGTCGTCTCGGCGGGGGAATTGGGGTTGGATGATCCCGAGGAAACCGGTGTGACGTTCGTTGAGAACGCCGTGATCAAGGCGGAGGCTGCGGCCAAGGCGACGGGTCTTCCTGCATTGGCCGACGATTCGGGTCTTGCGGTGCACGCCCTGAATGGCGAGCCCGGTATCTATTCGGCGCGCTGGGGGGGGCCGGAGCGCGATTTCATGATGGCCATGAAAAAAGTCGACGATGCCCTTGAAAACAAACAAGACCGTAGCGCGCATTTTGTCGCGGTGTTGGCGCTGTGCTGGCCCGATGGGCATCTGGAAACCTTCGAGGGAACCGTTCACGGAACGCTCGTCTGGCCGCCCAGGGGCGATCAGGGGTTCGGTTATGATCCCATGTTCCTTGCCGAAGGCCAGAAAATCACCTTTGGCGAAATGGACCCGGCCAAAAAGCATTCCATGAGCCACCGGGCGGATGCGTTCCAGAAACTGGTCGCCGCCTGCTTCAGCGGCTAAACCCGCAGCCACCAAGGCATTGAGCCAGATTATGAGCGATACTCTCGCCGTCTATATCCACTGGCCTTTTTGCAAATCCAAGTGCCCGTACTGTGACTTCAACAGCCACGAAACGGGCCAAATCGACCACGCCCGCTGGTGCAAGGCGCTGGTGCGCGAGCTTGGTCATTTCGAAAACGAATCAAATGGGCGGCCCGTGGGCAGTATTTTCTTCGGCGGCGGAACACCGTCGTTGATGGAGCCCGAAACGGTCGCTGAGATTATTCGCAATATCAAAGGCTTGTCGGGCGATGCCGAGATCACGCTTGAGGCCAACCCCACATCCAGTGAAGCCAGGCGATTCACCGAATTTCGGGAGGCGGGCGTCAATCGGCTGTCGCTGGGCGTTCAATCCCTTGACGATAGTGCGCTTGGATTCCTGGGTCGTACCCATTCGGCGGCGGAGGCCCGCGAGGCTATCGGGCTGGCCGCACGGACTTTTCCGCGATTTTCGTTCGATCTTATTTACGCGCGGCCCGGTCAAACCGTCCCGCAATGGCGGGGCGAACTGGCCCAGGCCCTGGAATTTGGGCCATCGCACCTGTCCGCCTATCAATTGGGCATCGAACCGGGGACCCGTTTTTTCGATGACGGCGTCGAGGAACTTCCAGAAAATGCTGCCGCCGCCATGTTTGAGGCGACACAGGATGTCTTGGCCGATCTTCCCGCCTACGAAATCTCGAACCACGCCCGACCGGGGCACGAGTGCCGCCACAACATGGCCACTTGGCGGGGCGACGATTACGTGGGTGTCGGCCCCGGCGCGCATGGGCGCCTTGGCCGAAATCGCATCACCGATACCACCCGCCAAATCCGCGATCCGGCCAAATGGCTGCAAGCCGTCGAGCAGGACGGACACGGAACGTCCGAACGCCGCACCCTGAGCGCAACCGAAAGAGCCGAGGAATTGCTGCTGTCGGGCCTGCGCACGGCGGAAGGAATCGAGCGCAAGCGCTTCACCACACGGTGCGCCCTCGAACTCGCCGACGTCGTTGACCAAAACGCCGTCAACGACCTGAGCGAAGCGGGGTTCATCCAATCAAACGCCACGCACTTCCGCGCCACTCCTGCCGGCCGCCAACGCCTGAACGCCGTCCTGTCCCGTTTGCTGGCGTGAGTTAATTAGGGGACAGTATACTAAATTATTAGAAATAATTTTGTATACTGTCCCCTAATATTGCCAAGCTTCCGACGCCTAAAACATGGCTTGCGGGAAGGCCTCGGGGGCGGCGTCGATGACGCGGAAGCTGCGGTGTTCCACTTCAAGCACAGCCAAACCGCGTTCGGCAACGCCCTCGGGTTTAAAGCGGAAAATTCCGTCGCGTCCGAAAAAGCCGGATTCGCGGGTCAACGATTCGATGCTGAATTCGGGCCCGTTCTCCGCGGCCGCCAATACTGCGCCCAGCGCAGTGGCGTCGTAGGCCAGTGTGGCCAGCCGCGACGGTTTTTTACCGTATACGGCGATGAACTTCTTCTCGAAGTCCAGGCGCGCAACGGGCGTAGGTGCGGCAAACCATCCGCCCAACAGAGCCGGTTCGGCACCAACGCCAGGCACATCCCACTGACCGGTGCCCAGCATACGCACCCTCTTGGGGTCGATATCATAAAACGGCAGATGGGCGGCGATGGCCTGAAGGCGCTTGCCGCCACCCACGATCAACAGGGCCTCGAACGGCAGATCGCCGTAGGTTTGCAGATTTTCGAGCCGTTCCAGCGCACGTTTTGAAATCTCGTCGCCGCGCGCTTCCAGCTCGGCGCGTTGCCGTTCCAGCGCTTCGCGGCGGGATTCGTAGCGGGCCAAACGCCGCACGGAGGGTGCGAAATCCTGCGCCTGCGGATCGTAAAACTGGATGCGCGCGATGACGCCACCGGCGCTATCGACGGCAGCGCGCATGGAATCAATGACCCGCGAGCCATAGGCGTCATCGGGTACCATGGCGGCAAATCGCGTAACTCCGCGCGAGCGCGCGTAGGCGACCACCCGGCGCACCTCGGCGTCGGGGAAAAAGCCCATGGTGAAAACGCCGTCGCCCGCCACCGAATGGTCGGACGAAAAGGCGATCACCGGAACACCCGCCGCCCGGGCCGCGGGGCTTACGGCGCGCACCGACGGTGCCAGCAACGGCCCCAACACAAGGGAAGCACCGTCACTGATGGCCATGGCCATGGCCCGCGCCGCCCCGTCGGGCGTGCCCTCGGTGTCGTGAACCACCAGCTCGAATTTGTCGTCTGCGAAATCAAACAAGGCCAGCTGCGCCGCGTTCAGCAGGCTTTTGCCAATGGCCGCCTGCGGCCCCGTCAATGGCAGAAGAACGCCGACCCGGGGCACTTCGGCGGGCGGCAAAAGTGAAGGGGTAAATCCGACTGCACCCGAATCGGGCGCCTGTACGCCGGGCTGATTTAGCAACGGAGCCAGCGACGGCACCCCGGTTCCGCCCGTAGTATGGGGCGCCAACGCGGCCTGCTGGCCGGACGCGCCCGCCTGGCCCGAGCCTTGGCCCACGGTCGCCGAGGAGGGTATTTCACTGGTTTTGGCGGGTGGCGCCGGGGCCGCCAGAATGGGCGGTCCGATCTCGCCTTGCCTCCACGGCGTCAATCGTGAAGACTCGCAGGCCACCAACAACAGCGCGGCCGCCCACAATGGCACGGAAACAAAAACGTTCGTTAAACGAAACTGACCAAACATCGCTCGACGCGAAGCCTCCGCATTCAATTCATCCCGGGGCCGAAGCCGGGCCTGAGCCTATAGCCGGCGCGCCCGCTAGTAAACGGTCGGTTTCGCAACCCGTGGGTCTGGTTCTGGTCGCCACCCCCATCGGCAACGCCGCCGACATCACGTTGCGCGCCCTCGATATCCTTAGCAGGGCCCATTTGGTGGCCTGCGAAGATACCCGCGTCACATCCAAACTTTTTGCCCTGCACGGCATTTCGGCCAAGTTGATGCCCTATCACGAACACAACGCGGCGAAAGTCCGGCCCGCCCTTATCAAGCGACTGAAAAATGGCGAAAGCGTGGCGCTGGTTTCGGATGCGGGCACTCCCATGGTGTCCGATCCCGGTTATTCGCTGGTGCGCGAATGCATCGCCGAAGGAATCCCGGTGACGGCAGCCCCCGGCGCGTCATCGGTTCTGACCGCCCTGCAATTGTCCGGCCTGCCCACGGACCGCTTCATGTTCGTCGGTTTTTTGCCCCCCAAATCGGGCGCGCGCAAAAAGGCGCTGGCCGCGGTAGCAAACATTCCGGCAACGCTGGTGTTTCTGGAAAGCCCCAAACGGCTAGCGTCCTCATTGGCCGACATGGCGGAGGTTCTGGGGCCGCGCGAGGCTGCCATGGCCCGCGAGCTGACCAAAATGTTCGAGGAAGTGCGGCGCGGGCCTCTGGGCGAACTGGCCGAGCATTTTGCGCAAGCCGGTTCCCCCAAGGGAGAAGTGACGCTGGTGGTGGCGGCGCCCAGCGTGCAGGCCCGGAAGTATTCGCCCGAAGAAGTTGATGACGCCCTGCGCGAGGCCTTGAAATCCAGCCGCGTACGCGATGCCGCCGCCCTTGTGTCGCTCAGCGCCGGATGGTCGAAGCGCGACGTTTACGCCCGCGCGCTGGCTTTGACGGATGAGGGGTAATGGCGGGCAAACCGGCACCCAAACGGCGGGCGGCATGGCGGTTCGGGCTTTTCGCCGAACATCTGGCCGCCGCATTGTTGCGCCTGAAAGGGTACCGAATTCTTGCCACCCGCTTCAAAACAACGGTGGGCGAGATTGACATCGTGGCCCGGCGCGCCGACCTGATCGCCTTTGTCGAGGTCAAGGCTCGGGCCGATCTGGCGGCGGCAGCCGATGCCCTGGGGCCGCGCCAGCGCCAGCGCATCGAACGCGCCGCGCTGGCCTTCATGGCACGGCATCCGCATATGGCCGGACAATTCATGCGTTTCGACGTCATTTTGGTAACGGCTTGGAAACTACCGCGCCATATCATCGACGCGTGGCGGCCCGATTGAATGCAACCCCTTTCAGCGGGCGCCAAGCGCGACTATGATGCGCCGTGTTTGGGATGCGCCGCATCTGGACCCCCGTCCCAGTTGAAACCAAAGGAGCACTTCACATGAAAATTTCTTCAGGCGCGGCGGCACTAGGGCTGGCCCTGTTTTTAGCGGCCTCATTGGGCCTTCAAGGTTGCACCGGCGTGGTGGTGGGCGCGGGCGCGACGGCGGGCGTGGCCGCCTATTCGGACCGCGGGATCGAGGGCGCGGCCAAGGATCTGAAAATCGAAGCAGCGATCCTGGGCTCTTACCTGGAAAAGGACCAGATGCTTCCGGTCAATATCGGGGTCGAGGTATACGAAGGACGCGCCTTGCTGACCGGCGTGGCCGACAGCGAAGGAATGCGGGCCGACGCCGTGAAGCTGGCGTGGACGGCAAGCGGGATTAAGGAAATTCTTAACGAGATCCAGTTGGCGGGCGGTGGCGCGGTCAATCTGGCCAAGGATTCGTGGATTACGGCCCAGCTAAAAACGCAAGTGACTTTTAATCGGGACATCATGGCCGTCAACTACGTGTTCGAGACCGTGAACGGCACCGTCTACATTATCGGCATCGCCCAGTCACAAGACGAACTAAACCGCGTGATCGCCCATGCCCGCGAGATCGACTACGTTAACAACGTCATTAGCCACGTCCGGGTGAAGTGATCTTCGTGAGGCTACCGGTGTGAGACTTCCGGCCAAATTCCGAAAAAAACTGAGCGCGCTGGGCGCGCTGGCCGACGACGAGATCGATCTGGCGGAGGCGGCGTTGCTGCTGGCCTGCGCCGGTCGGCCTCGCGCGAACCTTGAGCCCTATCGCCGTCATCTGGAAAAAATCGCGGTCGAGGTCGGCGCTTATGCCGATAGCGCGCGCGGGCCCGGCGATCTGGCCGATCAGGTGGAGGCGCTCTCGCATGTGTTTGCGCGGCGCTACGGTTACGGCTGCGAGGAGGAAACCTTCGAGGATCTGGAGGCCGCCAATCTGATGCGGGTCATCGATTCGCGGCGCGGGCTGCCGGTGGCACTGGGCATTCTGCATCTTCATGTGGCGCACACTTTGGGCTGGAATATGGTGGGGCTGGATTTCCCGTCACGTTTCCTGATCCGCATGGAGCAGGACGGTGTGCGCGCCGTGCTCGATCCGGCGGACGGATGCCGCATCCTTGAACCGGCGGATTTGCGGGCCATTTTGAAACAGGCCGAAGGAATGGACGCCGAACTGACCCCCGGCGGCTACGCCCCCATGACGCGGCGCGCCATTTTGTTTCGGTTGCAAAACAATATCAAGGTTCGGAAAATCCGTAACGGAAACATGAAAGAAGCCCTTGAAACTATTGAAACCATTGCGCTTTTTGCGCCACAGGCTTCCGATCCATGGCGCGAATCGGGCATTATCAACGCCCGCCTGGGCAATTGCCCGGCGGCTATTGCTGCGTTGGAGGAATACCTGAAGTTTGACGATACCCCCGCCAACCGGCGCGAGGCCCAAGCGCTTTTGCAGGAAATGAAACGCCGAATTAATTAGCAAGGAACCGATTTGATGACCCTGACGGTCGCCATTCAGATGGACCCCATCGACGGCATCGATATCGATGCCGACAGCACCTTCGTTCTGGCCCTTGAAGCGCAAAAGCGCGGCCACCGGCTTTTTTACTACCAACCCCGTGATCTGGCCTATTCGGATGGGCGGCTGATGGCGCGCGCCCAGACCCTGCGGGTCAGGCGTGAGTACGGTAACCATTTCGAGCTGGGCGATGCGGGCCCACTGGATTTGGGGACCGACGCTGACGTGGTGTTGCTGCGTCAGGACCCGCCGTTCGATCTTTCCTACATCACCACCACCCATTTGCTGGAACGCATCCACCCGCAGACCCTGGTGGTCAACGATCCGCGCGAGGTGCGCAACGCACCTGAAAAGCTGTTCATGCTGGATTTTCCCGAGCTGTTGCCACCCACCCTGATTACGTCGGACCGCGCGGCCATTAACGATTTTCGCGCCCGGCACAAGGACATCATCGTCAAGCCGCTGTACGGCAACGGTGGCGCAGGCGTATTTCACATCACGCCCCATGACGAAAACCTGAACTCCCTGATCGAGATGTTCGAGGGCGCGTCCCGCGAGCCTTTGATGATCCAGGCCTACATCCCCGAAGTGCGCGAAGGCGACAAGCGAATCATTCTGGTGGACGGCGAGCCCGCAGGCGTCATCTTGCGCATTCCGCAAGCGGGCGAAGCGCGCTCGAACATGCATGTGGGCGGCAAGGCGGTGAAGGAAGTGCTGAACGCGCGGGATGCCGAAATCTGCGCCGCCATTGGTCCCGCTTTGCGCGAAATGGGCCAAATCTTCGTGGGCATCGACGTCATCGGCGACTACCTGACCGAAATCAACGTCACCTCGCCCACCGGCCTGCAGGAAATCAACCGCTACGACAACGTGTGCCTCGAATCCGACATCTGGAACGCCATCGACCGGCGCTTTACGGCCACGCGCGGGTAGCTTCGGGCAAAAGTATTACGCGGAACCCCTTCACGTCTGGCCGTTTGATCCTTATGATCGGGGATAACAGAAGAAGGGTCTCAACCTTTGGTCGCGCGTGTTGGGTCGGTAACGTTTTCCGGGATTGAAGTGCTGGACGTGGATGTCCAGGTGCAGCTGGCGGCGGGGTTGCCGGCGTTTACCAAGGTATCTTGTCGATACCCCACATGACAAGGAGGGCGGACCTACCCACCAGCCATATATGGTCGGGAACGGCTTACTTGATACATCAAATGCGAGATTGGGCTGCCCGTTTGCTTTCTCATAAATTGATTAATCTTTCTTGGTAGGCTATGGTCTTTATTACGCATTGGTCTCCCCCACTTCAGCCTTTAGCCCCGTTAGCCCCCCTTTACGGGGCTTCTTTTTGCCTCTCACCTTGGCAGGAAACTAATCGGGTGATCCATGTGTTACCATTGTTGGCCTGCCCGACAAGGCCGTTGCCGAAAGCCGCGAAAGGGTTCGCGCGGCATTGAATTCCTTGGGACTCGCCCTGCCACCCAAGCGCATCACCGTTAATCTGTCGCCTGCCGATCTGTTGAAGGAAGGCGGCCATTTCGATTTGCCCATTGCCTTGGGCGTTCTGGCCGTCATGGGCGCCATACCGGCCGACGAGGTCGAAGGCTATTACGCGCGCGTTGGACGGGGCGCTGGTCCCGGTTTCCGGCGTGCTGCCCGCCGCCATCCACGCCAACGCCAATGACCGGGGGCTGATCTGTCCCGGATCGCAGGGCGGGGAAGCGGCGTGGGCGGGCGATCTGACGGTGCTGGCGCCGGGCCATTTGCTGGCCCTGATCAATCATTTCAAGGGCACCCAGCTGATCGGCGCGCTCGAGGCGAAACTGGCGACGGACCATATCCAATACCCCGACATGAACGACATCAAGGGGCAGGAAACCGCCAAACGCGCGCTGGAGATCGCTGCGGCAGGCGGCCATAACATGCTCATATGGATGACTTCAAGACCCCTCGTGCCGGGAGCGTCATTCTGCTGATGGTGGGACCGCCGGGTGCGGGCAAATCCATGCTGGCGTCGCGCCTGCCCGGCCTGCTGCCACCGCTGGACCCAGCCGAAGCGCTCGGTATTAGGTAGCAAGCACACCTAAAATCCTCTAAAATTTTTCCGTGGTTTTTCATACACTTACGGCATGACTGATTATGTCCTTACCGGCCTTGCAAAACGTCGTGCTGAGATAGCGGGGGAGATAGAGCGCACCCACGACCACTTGCGCCAACTCCTTGCCGACCTTGAACATATAGACGCCACGATTCTGCAATTCGATCCCACGCACCAAGTGGAAGCCATCAAGCCCAAAGCCTTCCGCCCGCCCAAGGATTGGAGCAACCGGGGCCAGATGACACGAATCGTCCTGTCCATACTCAGGCAGGCCGCAGAACCGCTCACAACGCGGGACATCGCACTGGAATTGCTGGTGTCCCGCGCGCTGGACAAAGACGATCAGCGGCTACTCAGGCTTATGACCAAGCGAGTCGGTGTGGCGCTCAGGCTACAGCGGGATAAGGATGTGGTTAGGTCGGAACAGGGGCCGGGGCAATATCAGTTGTGGCGGGTTAATAAAAAACAACCCGTTATATTTCCATAACAAAATCTTGTGGATTTCTTGTGGAAACCCCATACATCGCCCTTGACTCAAAGGGATATGTGCTTTCTCATTATACGCGAGTGTTCCGTAGTCCTTCTTCGGAGCCCCGATCTTCCCTAACGCCCTGAATGGCGCGGGGCGCGATGGGGCGTTCTCGGGGAGACCGGCCTGAGCCGGTCGTCTCGCGACAGGAGGGTCTTATGCAGACACTCGTGCGAGACCTGTTCGGGGAATACACCGTCTATGTACGGGACTATTTCCGGCGCAGGTTTGGAAGAAGGGAGCATGTCCGCTCCCACTTCCGCAGATGGCCCCGCCGGTGACACGGCGGTTAGCCTAAATCCGGTGCACTGCCGGTAGAGAAGCGGCTCCTTCGGGGGCCGCTTTTTTATTATTACCATTTTGCGCCCATTCTAATGATTGGGTCAAGGGAAAAAAAGATGCGATTTTGCACCTTTTACGGTTGGTTTGTGCATCCTTTTCGCATCAAAAGACTCCCATAGCTGGTTTTTCTTAGCTAATATCTCCGTATGGCAGACAACAAACCCGAGTCTGAGGATGGTGAAGAAGAACAGAACGTGCGGCGCTATTGCACGCTGTCTCTTAAGACACTTGAACGGATTCGAAAATTGAGGAGAAGGGAAACGCACGGAACGAGCGTACCAAAAATCATGACATCAATGATCGAAGCTGGGGTTCGTCAGGCCCACAAAGACGGCTATCTGACCGACGACGATATGTTCTAGGTGGCTTTGCGCTGCCAATACCCTTTCCATTCCCGCGATACCGGATGCCCTATAGCGGCGGCGGCTGCCAGCACATAAAGCGTACCGTTGGGCTTGCGCCGGTTATCTTCGCGCCATGCCGCTTCGTTTGCGTAGGATTGCAGATAACGGCCCGAAACGTGGTGGTGCGTTCCGATTTCCATCCGACGAAGGCGCGAGAAATACGACTCGGCTTGGTTGGTGCAGGCGTCTTCGTCTTTGAACGTGACCGAGTGATTAACCCGCTTGGCCGCAAATCGGGCGTGCAGGCCATCCCAACAACTTGCCTCGTCGGCGTGTACTGTGCTGCCGTGTTCGACACGGTCCTGAATGGTCGGTAACGATTCATCTTCGCGGTCAAACACGAACGGCAACGTCTTTCCGTGGCGCTGGCGCATAACGACTACCGCGCGGCGCTTGCCAGATTTGTTTTCCTTAAGGCGAAGGTCTTTGCGGTTTTCTTTGCGGTTCTCAGGCTTCACATATCCGCCGAAATACGCGCCATCGACTTCAACGATGCCGGACAGGGTGCGGTTCGTCATTTCAGCACCAAGGGCTTCACGCAGCTTGTGAGCCAGCACAAAGGCCGTTTTGTACTGAACGTCCAGATCGCGGCTCAGTTGGAGCGCGCTGATACCCTTGGCACCGTTCACGAAAATGGCGATAGAGGCCAACAAATCGCGGATCGGCAGCTTGCGGCTGGCGAAGATCGTCGCCGTCGTAATCGAGAATTGGCTTTCGCAACCCTGGCACTTGTAGATACGGCGCGAACGGTACTCATAGACCGCAACACAGCCGCAACGCGGGCAAAACGGTTCGCCGTCATTCGCAACCCAACGAATGGCGCTGAAAGCCTCATATGCTTCTGTTTCAGACATCCGCATGACCTTAACCAAGCTCAATGTGCGGGCTTGTGCTGAAAGGAGGAAATGCTGTGCCATTTGTTTATCACCATATCCGTTGCTTATGTATCGAATATAGTGATGTTATTGGGTATTGTCAATGACAAATGTATCGTATATGATGATATCCACACTGAAAACGGAGATAGTCATGCCAGATACAGAATGGTCAGCCCGCGTTAAGGGTATCCTTAAGGCTGAATTGAAGCGCCGAAATATCGGTTACAAGGAACTGGCGGAACGGCTGGAAGCCATGGGGATTCACGAATCTGAGCGGAATATCAATAACAAGATTTCCCGCGGTGGGTTCACGGCAGTCTTTTTTGTGCAATGTCTAACGGCTATTGGTTGCGATAGTGTCAGGCTGGATTAGAGGGGATGCATTTTATTTCAAGTGCAACGTTACCAATGTCTCCATTAAATCTAACAATGGCGCAGTTGTGCTTTTGAGTTAAAACTTGGTATTCAGGAATCCTCGCATTCCCTGCGTCCACAATTATTTGTCCATAATGAGTCGGCTTCGTAAACACCAAAACGCAGACCCAGAGAACTCTTTGGTCGAGCAATTCGCCGTTTTCGCCGGCAAAATTAAACTCCTGCCGTTCAAAATGAGACGACACAATATTCTCATTGGATAATTGAACCGCATTTGTACTACCAGCCTGAAATTGCATCTTTATAGATGTAGGGATGTTTGGGCGGATAATCGTTATTTTTCTTAGGAGTACGTCCACCCACATAAAGAGCGTGCCTCCTGCGACAAACCCCAAAACAATCGCGAACCACCAATTCCCAGTAAGGGCACCTAACAAGCCCAACATATCAGCCACCCTCTGTGATGGCTGGTCGTAAAATCCCTGTTCTTCCGCGTACTTGATAACGAACTCTGTAACAAGCGGAAGCACGACCAAAATTAAAATTATGGTCATAACCAAACGCAAAATTGCGCGAGTACCCCTCATGGGGGTGGAGGATACCTGATTCTATAACCATTTCCGAGTCTCCCTCGGTATAGGTGCGTTTGCTACCTAATACCGGAAGCGCTGGAAGTCAGCATGATCCACAGTCTGGCGGGCGACATTCCCGAAGAAGGGTTAATCCGGCAAAGGCCGTTTCGCGATCCCCATCATTCGGCATCGCTGCCCGCACTGGTTGGCGGCGGCCATCGGGTGCGTCCGGGCGAGGTGTCGCTGGCCCATCTGGGGGTTTTGTTTCTGGATGAATTGCCCGAATTCCAGCGCAGTGTGCTGGAATCCCTGCGCCAACCCATTGAAACCGGGCGCGCCAGCGTGGCCAGGGCCAACGCGCACGTGACGTATCCGGCGCGCTTTCAAATGATCGCGGCCATGAACCCGTGCCGCTGCGGATACCTGGACGACCCGGCCCAGGCCTGCAATCGAGCCCCCAAATGCGCCGTCGATTACCAATCCAAGATTTCCGGGCCACTGTTTGACCGCATCGATTTGCATGTGGAAGTGCCCGCCGTCAATCCGGCCGATTTGTCTCTGCCGCCGCCCGCCGAGACCAGTGCCGACATCGCGGCCCGAGTCGATGCCGCGCGCAAAGTGCAAAAGGCGCGCTATGCCGGGATTGAAGCATCCAACCGCCCGGTGCGCACCAACGCCGAAGCCGACGGCAAACTGCTGGAAAGTGTCGCCGCGCCTGATTCCGCGGGTCAGGCCCTGCTGGCCGAAGCGGCAAGTCGGCTGCGCATCACGGCGCGCGGCTATCACCGGGTGCTGCGCGTCGCCCGTACGCTCGCCGATCTGGACCAAAGCGACGGTGTCACGCGCCTTCACATCGCCGAAGCGCTTTCTTACAGACGCATCGTACCGGGACGCAGCGCCGTGTTGATGGGGACCTGAGCGGTTAAATGGTTTATTGCGCCATCATGACGCAGTTTCGTCCCGCCCCTTTGGCGACGTAAAGCGCCGCGTCGGCTCGCTTGATCAAATCATCGGACGTTTCGCCGACGTGTATTTCGGCAACCCCCAGGCTTGCGGTCACGCTGATTTTCCGACCGTCATAATCGACGGATGCCGTCTCGACGCTGTCACGAATTCGCTCGGCCAACCGGTGGGCTTGCTCGGCGTCGCAATCCGGAGCCAAGATCAGAAACTCCTCGCCACCCCAGCGGCACAGGAAATCGGCTTCGCGAACATGGCGGCGGGCAATTGCGGCGATGTTTTGCAAAACGGCGTCACCGGCCAGATGGCCGTGCAGATCGTTGACGCCCTTGAACCGATCGATATCGCAGATAACCATGGAAAGGGGCCCACCCCTGCGTTTCATGGATTTGACGTTCTGATCGAGCATGGCGTCCAGCAACTGACGATTTGCCAGCCCGGTCAATTTGTCCGTGGTGGCCATTTCCTCGATACGCCTTCGATAGCTGCGAATGGTAAAGCTGGCGATGAACACCACCACAGCGGTGATGGCCAGACAAATGGCGAGGTTGGCAAGAAGCGTAAGCCAAATCGACTCGCCGGCCAGGGTTTCGTCCTGCTCGACAATCAGATACCACTGAAATTCCGGAACAAACCGGCTGTGAACAAGGTAGGTTTGGCCGTCGTTCTGGTAGGAGACAGAGTGAATTGGCGACTGGGTAATCTGCTTCGCAACGTCCGCAAGCCCCTTTCGGTCGCGCAAATTCGCCGGACGGTTGAAATTGGTTCCGTGCAGGGTAACGTTACCCTCGCCATCAACAAAATAGACCAGCCGCTCAAAGCGCTGGCGATAGGATTCCAGTAATTCCTTAACGACCGTTACCGCCAGACCCACCCCGGTCGCACCGATATACCGGCCCGCATAATCGAAGACCTTGTAGTTGATGAAGACGGTGACGGTGTCCCGATTTACCTCGTCGAAATCCACGTTGATTTCGAAATCATTGGCAATGTCGCGCACCCTGAAGTACCAGGCGTCCCGTGGGTTGTCCTCGAAGACACGCCGGTGCGCCCCATCGGCGTGGTAGTACATACGCGTCCGTTCCGAAACGAAAAAACTCGTGATCGTTTTGTAACGATCCTGAATTTCCTTCAGGTAGCGGATGATTTGTTGTGGGTCTTTCTCGCCGTTCAGGGTCCAGTCCCGAACAAACGTATCCTGCGCCATAAGCGAAGAAATAAAGATCGGACGCAACAGATCGCGCTGGATTTCCGAGTAAATATTGTCACTGGTCAGCGGCAGGGCCGTCTTGGAAATCTGATCGGTCAGCGAATCGCGGGCGACGAAAAAACTGATCAGACTGGTTGCCAGGAATCCGGCCAAAATAAGGGCGCTGAGGGTCGCAACGAAGCGGTTGGCGTTTCCCAACATGGTTCTTTTGCCGTTCTTGTCCGTTTACCCAAAAGAAGTTGTTTTTCTTAATTGTAGGCGCCGCCATCCGCGCGCCCACCCATGCGGGATTCCGCCAAGGCCTGTGGATACGGCGGGACGATCAATCGCAGCACCAACGATATCAGTCTTCGCCGGCCTTCTTAACCACCAGCCAAAGAGCGTGGATCACGCCCGGCACGAAAAAGCACAGGGTCAGAATCAGATTCAGCCAGAAATGAAGACCGATGCCGACGGTCAGGAAAGCGGCCACCGGCGGCAAAAAGATGGCGATGATGATTCGCAGAATGTTCATGTGTTTTTCCTCTAGCTTATCAGGATACGGCCTCTTCTATTTCTTGGCCTTCTTATCCTTTTTCGCCTTTTTTTCCTTCTTGTCCTTCTTTTCTTTTTTATCTTTCTTTCCGGCGTTCTTGACGCACTCGTCCTTTTTGGTCGGATCGGCTATGTCCTTGCATTCCTTGGATGTTTCCTTGTCCGCCTTTGATCCCTTGGCGAAAGAATCAGTGGGCAGGGAAACCGCCGTGACGGCGGTGAAGAACATCGCGATAAACGCATAAAGAAAGGTCTTTTTCATTTTTGAAAACTCCGTTCAATCAAGGCGGTTATTCTGAGTGTCCGGCGTCCCGGTGTCAACGGACGGACGGCGCAACGGGCTTTGACATGACAGGCGCGAGGGGTTAGGCAACAGACATGCCGGTTCTGCCATCCAGCCAGTATGCGCCGCCCGTTTTGTTGCGAAACGGCCATGCGCAAACGATATTTCCGGTGCTTTTCCGGAATCCGCCGCCGGTGCGCCCGCGTACCGAGCGCATGGAAACGCCGGACGGGGATTTTCTGGATCTCGACTGGCATCAGGCCGGGAGACAGCCGTCGAACCGGCTGGCCATCGTATCGCACGGGCTGGAGGGAAATTCACGGCGTAAATACGTTCTGGGAATGGTGACGGCACTGAACCGGCGGGGCTGGGACGTGCTGGCCTGGACCATGCGCGGCTGCGGCCATGAGCCCAACCGCCTTTTGCCAAGCTATCACAGCGGATTCACGGACGATTTGCGCCACCTTTTGAGCCATGTTCTGAACGCGCGGGACAAGATCGACGTTGCGCTGGTGGGATTTTCCATCGGCGCAAACCAGATCTTGAAATATCTGGGCGAGGAACCTGAGCGGGTTCCGCCGCAAGTCGCACGCGCGGTTGCGATCTCGGTTCCGTGCGACTTGTCCGCCACGGCCATCAGGATGAAGCGCGCGCAAAATCGGATTTATACCGAATACCTGTTACGAAGCCTGCGCCGCAAAATCTGGCAAAAATCGGAACGGTTCCGAAGCGAACTGGACGTATCGGGGCTTGACGCCATTTCCACCTTCGATGAATTCGACGAGCGCTATACTGCGCCGATGCACGGTTTCGCGGGATCGGCCGAGTATTACCGTCTGGCAAGCTGCAAGCCGTTTTTGGAAGCCGTGCGAGTGCCCAGCCTGATCCTCAACGCCACCGACGATCCGATGTTATCGCCCGAAAGCATCCCGCACGCCGAAGCCACGGCCAATCCCAACCTGTTTCTGGAAACGCCCAAACACGGCGGCCATGTGGGTTTCGTCGATTTCGCAAACGGCGGCGAATACTACTCGGAATATCGGGCGTGTGAATTTCTGGATGGGGGTTCGCCCTAGCGAACCAGCATGGGCCCCAGTTTCTTGCCCGCGAACAGATGCACGTGGAAGTGCATGACTTCCTGATGGGCGTCGGGGCCGGTGTTGGCCAGGGTGCGATACCCGGTTTCGTCCACGCCCAGCTGGCGACCGATGGCGCCGACCGCGCGCCAGAAACCGGCGATTTCCGCGACTGTTCCGTTTTTCGCGAAGTCGTCCAGGGATTCATAAGGGCCGGTGGGAATGATCAGCACATGGGTGGGAGCCTGGGGGTCGATGTCGGGAAAGGCGATGGCGAAGCCGTCCTCGTAAATTTTCTCAACGGGAATTTCCCCACGGAGGATCTTGGCGAAAATATTGTCCTGATCGTATGCCATTCTATACATCCCCTGTTTTTATGCGTCCCCGCGAACGGCGACCCCGGCGGCACGCATGTGGGCCTTGGTCTCGGCAATGGTAAAGGTTCCGAAGTGGAAAATCGAGGCCGCCAGCACGGCGGACGCGTGGCCTTGCGTCACCCCTTCAACCATGTGATCGAGCGTACCCACCCCGCCCGACGCGATCACCGGCACCGGTACGGCATCTGAAATGGCGCGGGTCAACGGGATGTTAAATCCGATCTTGGTTCCATCGCGGTCCATAGATGTCAGCAGAATCTCGCCCGCGCCCAGTTCCACCATGCGTTTCGACCAACCGATGGCTTCGATGCCGGTGGGCTTGCGCCCGCCGTGGGTGAAAATCTCGAAACCGTTGTCCACCTGCTTGGCATCCACCGAAACGACGATGCACTGACTGCCGAACTTTTGCGCCGCTTCGCGCACGAAATCGGGGTTGTGCACCGAGGCCGTGTTGATGGAAACCTTGTCGGCCCCGGCCAGCAGCAGCTTGCGGATGTCGTCCAGCGAGCGGATACCTCCGCCTACGGTCAGCGGCATGAAACAGCGCTCGGCGGTGCGGCTGACCACGTCCAGAATGGTGTCGCGGTTCTCATGACTGGCCGTGATGTCCAGAAACGTCAGCTCGTCGGCCCCTTCGCGGTCGTAAATGGTGGCCTGTTCGACCGGATCGCCCGCGTCCACCAGATCAACGAAGTTAACCCCCTTGACCACGCGCCCGCCTTCCACATCCAGGCACGGAATGATACGAACCTTCAGCATTGTTTTAAGAACCTTCCAGCAGGGCGACGGCAGCGGCTGGGTCGATATGCCCGTCATAAATGGCGCGGCCACTGATGACGCCCTCGAAAATACCTTCCCCCGCTTTTTTAACCGCTTGCAGGTCAGCCATGGATGAAACCCCGCCCGATACGATGATCGGTATCGGGACCGCCTCGGCCAGCCTGAGCGTCGCCTCGATATTGGGGCCTTCCATGGCGCCGTCGCGGGAAATATCGGTGTAGATGATGGCGGCCACGCCCGCATCGGCAAAGGTGCTGGCCATATCCACCGCCTTCATTTCTGAGACCTCGGCCCAGCCTTCCACCGCCACGAAGGCGTCGCGCGCATCAATGCCCACGGCGACGCGGCCCGGATACGCCTTGCAGGCCGCGCGCACCAGATCGGGATCGCGCAGGGCCACCGTACCCAGAATTACCCGGCTGACCCCCGCCTCCAGCCAGACGGCGATGGTCGTCATATCGCGGATGCCGCCGCCCAGTTCCACCTTCATATCCACCGCCGCCAGAACGTCGCGAACGGCGTCGGCGTTGACCGGGCGGCCCGCGAAGGCCCCGTTCAGATCGACCATGTGCAGCCAGGTGCATCCGGCATCGGCAAAAATTTGCGCCTGGGCGGCGGGGTCATCGCCGAAAATGGTGGAACGGTTCATGTCGCCCTGAATCAGGCGAACGCACTGTCCGTCCTTCAAATCGATAGCGGGAAGAAAATTCATTATGGTTTCCAGGCCAGAAAGTTGGAAATCAGGCGAAGGCCCGTGCGCTGGCTTTTTTCGGGGTGAAACTGGGCGCCGACCATGTTGTCGCGCCCCACCATGGCGGTGACCGGTCCGCCGTAATCAACGTCGAGCAAAACGTGATGGGCGGATTTACACGTCATGGCGTAGGAATGCACGAAATAGGCATGAGCACCCGTTTCAATCCCCGCCAATACCGGGTGACCGGCCTTGCGAATGCGCAATTCGTTCCATCCCATGTGCGGGATTTTGAGGCCCGGATCGTCGGGTTTCAACGCCACCACTTCGCCAGAAATCCAGCCCAGGCCATCGTGATCGCCGTATTCGCGCCCGACTTCGGCCATCAATTGCATGCCCACGCAGATGCCCATAAAGGGGCGGCCCTTTTGCAGCACCGCCTCGCCAAGGGCGTCGATCATTCCCGGCACCGCCGTCAGGCCCGCCATGCAATCGGCGAACGCACCGACGCCGGGCAACACAATATGATCGGCGTCGCGAACGGTTTGCGCGTCGGCCGTTACGTTTACCGCGTCGCTGCGCCCCATCTCGCCCAGAACCCGCTCGAAAGCCTTGGCCGCCGAACGCAGATTGCCCGATCCGTAATCAATAATGGCCACGCTCAAGGCCGTAATCCTCCCGACATTACCGGCGAATTGGCCAGATACCGTTCCAGCGCGCCGTCCTCGTTATCACCCAGCACAACCCCTTCATGGGAATAGCCGCGCCGGTCCAGCGCCCAGCGCCGGATATCATTGGCGAAGTAACCCATCATCAGGGCCATGGCCAAGGAAACGGCGGTCTCACCCAGCGGATCCAGTCCTAACGCCACGCCCGCCGATCCAACGATTGCCGACAGCACAAAAAGCCCCGCAGCCACCAGCCACATGCGATGCCACAGCGCCCACAGGATACTGAGGAAAAAGGCGGGCCAGCAAAACCCTTCCTTGATGAGGGCGAAGTCCGGACCGCCGAATTCGCTGCGAAAATGAACGCTGTAAAGGCGCATGATGCCTGCTACTTGCTAACGGACATTGCTGTCAGAGGGAACCGCCCAGAACACCCTTGGTCGATGGCACAGCATCGCCCTTGCGCGGGTCGGCTTCCACCGCCTGACGCAGGGCCCGGGCCAGGGCCTTGAACAGGGATTCCGCAATATGGTGGTTGTTCTCGCCGTAAAAGGTTTCGGCGTGCAGGGTCAGGCCCGCGGCCTGGGCGAAGGCCTGGAACCATTCCTTGAACAGTTCCGTATCCATTTCGCCCAGCTTGTCGCGCACGAACTCCACCTTCCACACCAGATAGGGGCGGTTGGAAGCATCGAGTGCGACGCGCGACAGGGCTTCATCCATGGGCGCGATGGCGGACCCGTAACGCGCGATGCCCTTGCGTTCGCCCAATGCCTGACTGATGGCCGAACCGATGACGATACCGGCGTCTTCCGTGGTGTGGTGGAAATCAATGTGCAAATCGCCGTCCGCCTTCAAATCGATATCGATCAGGCTGTGGCGCGCCAGTTGCTCGATCATATGATCGAGAAAGCCGATGCCGGTGGAAATCTCATAGCGGCCGGTCCCGTCCAGATCGACGGTCGCGGAAATTCGGGTTTCATTTGTCTTGCGCTCGACGCTTTCCTGACGCATCTCGGCCCTCCATGGCAAGGAACGGCCCCTTTTAACAGGAACAAATCAAAATCGAAAGGTTGCTAAATGACCACCCTTGGCCCGAATTCTCTCTTTCGATACAACCCCCGCGTCGATATGATAATAAAAACTACCGAGACGATTGGGGAAGGAGCGTGTTTATGTCGGGTTTCGCGCGCACCGCCGAATTGGCGGCGTCACTGGTTATTGTTGCTGTTCTTGCCGGATGCCAGACCGTTCAGGTCGCAAAAGTTCCTCAAAAACAGCCCGTCTTTATCGATAATCGAAACGAGCTGGCGCCGATCAAGCTGAACAGGGTCAGCGTGAAGATGCGCCGCGGGGCCGTTATCGGCAGCTACAAGTTCGTTCCCTTCACCTGCATTCCGCGCTCCCCCAAGGTTTACTGGAACCAAGGGCGCATTCGCATGAAAAGCATGGAGTTCTCGGATATCTTTTTTGAGGAACTCGACAACGCCAATTTCAACGTGGTGGGAGACCCCGACAACCTATTCGCCGGGGCCACACGCGACGAAATCAAACCCGAATACCTTGTTGGCGGGCAGATCGAAAATATCCGCATGAACCTTTGCGACCACATCAACCCCTTCAACCGGGGTCAACACACGGAAACACAAAGCGGTTCGGCATCCTCGACCGTCACATGGCAGGTGTTCTCGGTCTTCAATAAGGAGGTCGTCTATCAAACCAAAACCGATGGCTCCATAACCCTGGACCAGGAAATGCCCGATGGCGCTATCACGCTTATCACCGAAGCCTTCGCCGAAGCGGCCGTAAACCTGGCGGCCGACGAAAAACTGGTCGCCCTGCTCAAAAAGCAACCGTCGACCGTCGCCGACATTACCGACGTGAAACACACGAAACTCCGGATCGGTCACCTGCCGCTTTATGAAACAACTATCACCGACAATATCGACCATATTCGCCGGGCCGTGGTTACCGTGGAAACCGGCACGGGCCATGGATCGGGGTTTTTTATTTCGCCTGGCCTGATCATGACCAACTATCACGTGGTGAAAAACACCGGGTTAATGAAAGTTCGCCTGATTACGGGCCGCAAGGTGCTGGGAGAGGTCGTTCGCAGGCATCCCGAACGTGACGTCGCACTGATTCAGGTGGAAAAAGGCGGTCATTTGCCGCTTCCTCTGCGCATGGAGCCACTTAAAATCACCGAGGAGGTCTTCGCTATCGGTTCGCCGCTGTACAAAAAATATGCGGGAACCGTAACCAAAGGTATCGTCAGCAAATTCCGCAATAACAAATATGGACTCGAAGACATTCAGGCCGATGTGGACATTCAGGGCGGCAACAGCGGCGGAGCCCTTTTGGACACGCACGGCAATGTCGTCGGCGTTACCTACGCCGGAATTGGTGAGTATTCGGTCGGAATGAACTTCTTCATTCCGATCTATGACGCTCTCGACAAACTGAACATCAGCATCGAAGATACCCGTGGACTGGTCGTCAAAGACTGACGCCGTCGCGCCTTATTGCCGGTGGCCGGGTTGACGGGACCCTGCCACCGGCATAAATCATTCACACGGAACGGATTTTTCGGCGGCGCGCTTGAGCGCCGCTTTTTAGCGCCGTTTGAGCCAGTGGAAACGCAGGGGAGACCATGACACACAAGGATCCGAACACCTGGTACGGCACCACGGTTCTGTGCGTGCGCAAGGGCGACGACGTGGTGATCGCCGGCGATGGTCAGGTCAGCCTGGGCCAAACCGTCATCAAATCCAACGCCATCAAGGTGCGCCGTTTGGGCGAGGGCAAGGTGATTGCCGGTTTCGCGGGCGCCACGGCAGATGCGTTTGCCCTGTTCGAGCGCCTGGAAGGGCGGCTGGAACAATACCCGTCCCAATTGGCCCGCGCCTGTGTTGAAATGGCCAAGGACTGGCGCACAGATCGCTATTTGCGCCGCCTCGAAGCCATGATGGCGGTGGCTGACAAGAACGTCTCGCTGGTTCTGACCGGGACCGGCGACGTGCTGGAACCCGAGGACGGCCTGATCGCCATCGGGTCGGGCGGCAATTACGCGCTGGCCGCAGCCCGCGCGCTCATGGACCGTGACGATCTGGACGCCGAGGCCATTGCCCGGCGCTCGCTGGAAATCGCCGCAGGCATTTGCATTTATACCAACACAAACATCGTCATCGAGGCCTTATGACCAGTTTCACCCCCCGCGAGATCGTTTCCGAACTTGACCGTTTCATCGTCGGACAGGACGACGCCAAGCGCGCCGTCGCCATCGCTCTGCGCAACCGCTGGCGCCGCCAGCAGCTTGACGAAGACCTGCGCGAGGAGGTTCTGCCCAAGAACATCCTGATGATCGGCCCCACCGGCGTCGGCAAAACCGAGATTTCGCGCCGTCTGGCGAAGCTGGCCCAGGCCCCGTTCGTGAAAATCGAAGCCACCAAATTTACCGAGGTTGGGTACGTGGGCCGCGATGTGGAGCAGATTGTGCGCGATTTGATGGAGATCGCCATCCACATGATCCGCGAACGCATGCGCAAGCAGGTGACGGCCAAGGCCGAGCTGCAGGCCGAGGAGCGGGTCATTGACGCGCTGGTCGGTGAAAACGCCAGCAAGGACACGCGCGAGAAATTCCGCAAGATGCTGCGCGATGGCCAGCTGGGCGAAAAGGAAATTGAAGTTCACGTTTCCGACGCCGGCGGGATCGGCCTGCCCACCATGGACATCCCCGGCATGCCCGGCTCGCAGATGGGCATGGTCAATCTGAACGACATGCTGGGCAAGGCGTTCGGCGGCGGGCGCACCAAGCCCAAGAAAATGTCCGTTACGGAATCCTACGAAGTCCTCATGGCGGAAGAAAGCGACAAGCTGCTGGACGAGGACAAGGTGGTCAAGGAAGCCATCGACATGGTGGAAAACAACGGCATCGTGTTTCTCGACGAAATCGACAAGATCACGGCCAAGGCCGACCGCGTTGGCGCCGACGTTTCGCGCGAAGGCGTGCAGCGCGACCTTTTGCCGCTAATTGAAGGAACGACGGTATCGACCAAGTACGGCGCGGTGCAAACCGACCACATCCTGTTTATCGCATCCGGCGCGTTTCACATGTCCAAACCCGCCGACATGCTGCCCGAATTGCAGGGCCGTCTGCCCATCCGGGTGGAGTTGAAGGCCCTGACCCGTGACGATTTCGTGAGAATCCTAACCGAACCCGAAGCCTCGCTGATCAAGCAGTACACGGCGCTCATGGGGGTCGAGGAGGTCACGCTGACGTTCACCGACGACGCCATCGAACAGATCGCCGATCTGGCCGCCGAGATCAACACCGGGGTCGAAAACATCGGCGCGCGCCGCCTGCAAACGGTCATGGAAAAACTGGTCGAGGAAATCAGCTTCGACGCTTCCGAACGTTCCGGCGACGCCATCACCATCGACGCCGCCTACGTCAACGACAAAGTCGCCGCCCTGGCCAAGGACACGGATCTGAGCAAGTTTATTTTGTAGGTCAAAGCGGCGAAAAGATCTCGTGCAGCCTGTCCATCCGCTGGGGCGGGACGGCCAGAATGTTTAGCTGACCGGCAAAAAAGAAACGGCTATCCGGCTCGAGGGGTATCAATGCAAGCGTCGGCCCCTCGGGCGCGGGTAGCTCGGGAACACAGAACCGAGGCTCACCGTCCCCCGCCCAACCGACGACAAAAAACCGGCACCCGTGTCCAGACAGAACCCTATAAGGTTCCATGGTCACTTCCGGTCGGTCCTTGTTCAGCCAGTTTTCAAAGACAATAAAAGGCGCGGCCTGTTGCAATGTCGCCTCGGCCCCGGCGAAGACTTCCGCCTCATGGTCCTCGACATCAATTTTGATGACGTCCGGGAAACCCACGTCCAGAGAATCGAGGCGGCGGACGGAAACCTCCTGTCTTCCCGCATTTTCATCCCTGGCCGGTCCAAGGCGCGCCAAGCCCGATTGCATGCCGTCCCACGGAGCCATTGTCCCTGTGTCGTCGTGATCCGACAGGGCCTCGGAATAGCAAGCAACCGTATCCGCCAGACCGGCCTGATCGACGACACCAACGAGATCCTGATGGGTTGGCGGGAAGGGTTCAAATGCCTTGATGTGCCCGCAATATCCGGGCCGACTGGCAATCAGGACGGAGTAATACCCCCAGTTGGCGCCGATATCGAAAAAGACATCTCCGTCACCCACCAGCAAATCCAGCAAAGCGCTGGTCTCCGGCTCATAGACGGGCCGGTTCTGGGATTGGTAAAGAGCACCGAACTGAAGGTTCCGCGCATTGACAACTATTGTCCTGGCAACTCCCTGAATATCGACCTTGAAAGACGACCTGAAATCCCCCCACGAACATCCGTGCGGCAACCGCATCATCCGCTTTGCCGGTTTACCGATAAAGCGTTTCTCGACCCGCCGCATGGGTAGGTGGGCGAACGAATGTAAGCGCGACAGGAATGAAAGTTGCTCCACCGAAAACGGATTGCGTAGCTTGACCGGGCAGGCCAAAATCGGGTTTGCGGAGTTTGGGTTGTCGTCGCCTCTCATTTTTTCCCCTATTTCGTCTCGGCCAAGTTTCGTATACGAAACATTCCGCCCCGACTATTCCGCATGTTCCCGCGCTATGCGTTGCAGGTACGTACCGTAGTCGGCGTTGCCCATACTTTCGGCGAGGGTTTTGAAGGCGTCCAGCGTGATGAAGCCCTTGCGCAGTGCGATTTCTTCGAGACACGCAATCTTGAATCCCTGGCGGCTTTCGATGGTTTCCACGAACTGGGAGGCCTGCAGCAGCGTTGCGTGGGTACCAGTGTCCAGCCATGTGAAGCCGCGACCCATGAATTCGACTTTCAGCTCGCCGCGATTAAGGTAGGCCTTGTTGACGTCGGTGATTTCCAGCTCGCCCCTGGCCGACGGGGTCAGGTTTGCCGCAATATCCAGCACCTGATTGTCGTAAATATAAAGCCCCGTGACGGCCCAGTTGGATTTGGGCTGGTTTGGTTTTTCCTCGATGCCGACGACCTTGTTTCCATCCGCGACCTCAACCACGCCGTATCGCTCGGGATCCTTCACCCAATAGGCAAACACGCTGGCGCCGCCCGCGCGGGACGAGGCGTCTGCCAGCAGGCCCGACAGGCCATGACCGTAAAAAATATTGTCGCCCAGAATAAGCGCCACCGGGTCGTTGCCGACAAAATCCCGCCCAATAATGAACGCTTCGGCCAAGCCGTTGGGGGCAGCCTGTTCGGCGTACTGGATTTCGAGCCCGAGGAGCTCGCCGTCGCCGAACAAATCGCGGTACATGGGCAAAAACTTTGGTGAACTGATGATCAGGATTTCACGGATGCCCGCCAGCATCAGCACCGACAGGGGGTAATAGACCATGGGTTTGTCGAAAATGGGCAGCAGCTGCTTGTTGACGACCTGGGTCAACGGATAAAGGCGCGTTCCTTCGCCACCGGCCAGAATGATGCCCTTCATTGTTTTTTGCTCCCGTTAGCGCCAAGCCCCAAACGTTCGCCATCGTACCGTTCGCTGAGCAGCGGTTCCCACCACGCCTGATTTTGCAGGTACCACTCGACTGTCTGTTTCATTCCGATCTCAAAATTGATCGTAGGTTCCCAACTCAGTTCATCGCGCAGGCGCGACGCGTCGATGGCATAGCGCATGTCGTGTCCGGGCCGATCCGCAACCAGGGTGATCAGGTTTTCATGGGGCGTGTGCGGGCTGCCGGGGAACTTTTCATCCAAAATGGCGCAAATGGTCCGCACCACGTCCATGTTGGAACGCTCGGCATTGCCACCGACCAGATAAGTTTCGCCGGCATGCCCCGTCTTCAGGATTGTAAGCAGCGCATCGGCATGATCATCCACGTACAGCCAGTCGCGCACGTTTTCGCCTGTCCCGTAAACGGGCAGGTTTCGGCCCGCCAGCGCCCGGATGATGATCAGCGGGATCAGTTTTTCAGGGAACTGATAGGGGCCATAATTGTTGGAACAATTGCTCAGCACCACCGGAAGTCCATAGGTATGGCCCCACGCCTGCACCAGATGATCCGACGCCGCCTTGCTGGCCGAGTAGGGCGAACGCGGCGCGTAGGCCGTGTCGGGATTGAACGGTGGATCGTTCATTTCCAGCGAGCCGAATACCTCGTCGGTAGACACATGATGAAAACGAAACGCCTCCTTGCGCGGGCCATCCAGCGACCGGAAATAATCCAGCGCCGCCTGCAAAAGCTGATAGGTGCCGACGATGTTGGTGTGAATGAAATCGGCCGGACCGTCGATGGACCGGTCCACGTGCGATTCGGCGGCCAGATGCATGATCATGTCGGGCTGGTGCCGTTTCAGGATTTCGCCAACCGCGCCGCCGTCGCAGATGTCGGCCTTTTCAAAGGCATAACCGGGATGGCCTTCGATTGGCGCAAGGTTTGCCAGATTGGCGGCATAGGTCAGCTTGTCCACGTTGACCACGCGGTCGTCGCCGCACTCGATGATCCGGCGCACCACGGCGGAACCGATAAACCCCGCTCCGCCGGTCACGAGAATAGTTTTTCCGCTCATAAGAACACCTGCGCCAAGTCATCAATGCCTGGGTGTGCGGCGTCCTTTTCCGAAACAAGGGCTTGTTCCGGCCGCACCGGCCAATTTATGCCCAACGCCGGATCGCACCATAACACTCCCTTGTAACAGCCGGGATCGAAATGGTCGGACATCTTGTAGGTGATCTCCGTATCCTCCTCCAGCGTACAAAAACCGTGGGCGAAACCGATCGGGATATATACGCAGCGCTTCTGCGCCGCCGACAACGCGAAACTGATGTGTTTTCCATAGGTCGGGGAGCCATGGCGCAGATCAACAATCACGTCAAATACCCGGCCACGGGTGACACGCACGATTTTGCATTGGGCGTGTGGCGGCGCCTGGAAATGCAAACCACGCACGACGCCCGCCTGGGCGGAAACGGACCAAGAATCCTGAACGAACACGGTGTCGATACCCAATTTCGCGAACGACCGGCTGTCATAGGTTTCCGCGAAGCCGCCCCGGCTATCTGCAAAGACATCCAGATGGATAATCTTGACCCCGTCCAGCGCGGTATCGTCAATGTGCACGTTATGTCTCCCCTGCCAGGAACCGGCGTATGCCTTCTTCCAGCCCGACTTTCGCCTGCCAGCCCGGCAAGGCGGGCCCGATCCATGGCTCGTTCGGCGCGCGCGCAGGGACCGGATAGGCGCCGGGTTGCGACGTGATGGGCGTTCCGTTTACCCGTTCAAACACCTGCACAATCTCGCCCAGGGTGGCGCGCTGGCTGCCGCTGATTGCGAAAGGACCGCCTTCGATCCCTTCTCGCGCCGCATGCAGCAAGGCATCAACCACATCGTCGATATAAACCAGATCCATAACAACGTTTGCATCGGCCAGTTTGAGCGTTGTATGTCCAGCCTGGGCATCCCGGATGGCCGCCATCAGCTTGGCCCGCCAATCACCCGGCCCGTAGACGTCGTAAAGAACCAGTGTCGCGGCGCTGAAACCGTGCGCATCCTGATAGTAAGCAACGATATCGGCAAACGCTTGTTTGGTCGCTGCGTACAGGTTCAGGGGCCGATAGGTCGGACTGTCGTAAAACTGGAAGAACGTTCCCAAGTCGATCAAGCGGCGCGCGCCCGCCACTCGCATGGCTTCCAACACCTGCGTACCAAACCCGATGTTGTCGTTTACCAGGCCGTCGATCTGGTCCGGGGAATGTTCCCGCAAATAACGGGTGGCCAGATGAAAGACCGTTGAGGGCGCGGCCTTGGCAACGATTTCAGACAGGCATTCCACACTGCCATCGTGTTCGTGAACAACCGGGGCGCCGCGCAGTCCTTCCAAACGAGTGCGGTCGGAACCGGGACGGACGATGACATGAACATCGGCGCCCTCGCCAAGCAGCCGCCCGACAAGTGAGCGACCGAGATAACTCGTCCCGCCGGTGAGCAGGACCCGGTCAGTACCGTTGGGCGAAGGACTTGAACACATCAAACATGTACTCCACCTGCCGCTGGTCCATGCCCTGATGGCAGCCCAGCAGAATTCCGCCCTCCATTACCCGATCGGCGTTGGGATAGCCCGCCGGGTCCGCGCGGTGCTCGATGTTAGCAAAGCCTGGTTGGCGCAAAATATTGCCTGTGAAGACAGTGCGCGTTTGGATGTCGTTGGATTCGAAATAAACCTGCAGCTCGCGGCGCGAGAACGGCGCGTCCGAACGCACGATAAGCGGTACCGCCAGCCAGTATGTTCTCGTTTCCGGCTGCTGGCGCGGTAACACGAACCATTCCTCGTAATCGGCGAAAAAATCGCACAGGCTTTTAAAATTGCGCTCGCGGCGCGCACCGTAGTCGCTCAGGCGGTCCAACTGCACCAATCCGAAAGCAGCTGAAATTTCGGAAGGCATGAAGTTATAGCCAACATCGCCAAACACGAATTTTGAATCGTACTCGACTCCGTCAATCCGGATGTTGAACCGATCCTCGATGGCTTCGGATTCCCCAACAAGGCTTGAGCTGCGGCCCCAACCGCGCAACTGCTTGGCCTTGCGATAAGTTTCTTCGTCGTTGTAGCAAACCATGCCGCCGAAGCCCGCGCCGGTCATAACATGCGACGCGAAGAAGCTGGTCGTCGCAATATCCGAGAGGTTCCCTGTAGGTTGTCCCTTGTACAGACTGCCAATGGTATCGGCGCTGTCCTCAATGGTTTTTAGCCCATGCCTGTCGGCAATTTCCTTTAACGCGCCCCAATGGGCCAAATTGCCAATCAGGTTGGGGATCATCATCGCCCGGGTTTTGGGACCGACCATGCGCTCGATCTGGTCGGGGTCGATCACGTAGGAATCGGGTTCGGCATCCACGAACACGGGAACCAGGCCCTGCTGGATCAGCGGCGCAACGGTTGTCGAAAAGGTCAGGGCCGGCGTAATCACCTCGTCCCCATCTTGCAGGCCGAGGCTGGCAACGGCCAGGGCGTTGGCGGAAGAACCGGAGTTCACCATCAGGCCGAAGCGCTTGCCGAAGGTTTCGGCGACTCGGGCTTCAAATGTCCTTACCGAAGGACCGTCCATCAAAGTCAGGGACTTATTCTTCAAAACCTGCGTAACGGCCTCGATTTCTTCGTCGCCATAAACGGCTTGAGCATAAAAAACGCGCACAAAACAACCCTTTTTCCAGATGATATTGTGACCCTGCTTCCGAGCGGATACCATGTATTCGATCGTCCCTGCAACCGCCGTCAATGAATTGCTGTTACATCTGAATGGTTTCCCCCATGCCAACGTCTCCCGCATTTGATGACGTCACCGTTGTTATCGTGACCTTCAATTCGGCACGAACCATTGTTGAGTGCGTGGGCACCCTGCCGAATGGCATCCGCGTGATCGTTGTAGACAACGCCAGTACCGATGGAACCTGCGCGCTGGTCGAACAGGCGCGGCCCGACGTCGAAATCGTACGCAATACTGTTAACGAGGGTTACGGTTTCGCCAACAATCAGGGAATGGCCCTGGTCAAAACCGATTTCGGTCTGATCCTCAACCCCGATACGCTTGTTGACGGCGAGGCGCTCTCGCACCTCATGGCGGCGGCCGACCGCAATCCTGATGCAGCCATGATCGCGCCCCTGCTGCTCCGGCCCCGGGGCGGGTTTGAGTTGCCGCTGATGGGTCCGTGGGAGAAGAACCACCATCAAGCACAGACGGAGCCCGATGGCGATTTTTGCACCTGGTTCCTTACCGGCGCGGCTTTGCTGTGCAATATGGTCGCCTGGAAACATGTCGGTGGTTTTGACGAAGCGATTTTTCTTTACAACGAAGACGCTGATCTCGCCCTAAGGTTCAACGCCCTGGGATATTCTCAAATCGTTACGCCCTTGGCCAAGGTGCCCCATGTCGGGGGGGGTTCCGTTCCGCAAACCTTACGCGTGCGGTGGCTCAAGGACTGGCACATGACCTGGAGCAACTACTACTTCGAGGGTAAATACGGCGGCGACCCGGTCGCCCGAAGGGCACAAGCGCGCAGCAGCAGCTTCAAATCGGGCCTGCGCGCGCTGCTATACGTGCTGTTGCTTAATCCAAAAAAAGTGGTCGGCAATGCGGCAAAAGCTTCCGCGGCCCGGGCCTATGCCCTTGAAAAACCGAGCACAAATCGAAGGCCGGGGTAGATTGCCTAATACGCCGGGCCCTTGGGCGGCAGTTTGCGGGTGCGGATTTCGGCCAGTACCCAGTCGATGGTGTCTTCGTCCAGTTCGGCGATGTTTTCGGCCAGCAGGTTGGCCAGTTCGGTGGCTTTGGGGCTGAGGCCCGCGGTGTCTACCACGACGCGCGGGTGCGACAGGTCGGCCAGGCGTTTCAGGTCTTCGGCCTCGTCCCAGATCAGCTCGAACACGGCGCAGATCTGCATCACCAGTCCCGAACCGGGGCGGCCCCGATTGCCGTGCTCCAGCGCCGACAGGTACGCGGGCGACACGCCCAGCGCCGCCGCCATGTCCTTTTGCGCCATGCCACGGGCTTCGCGAAGTTCACGCACACGTTCACCAAACGGGGTCATCTCATTGATTTACCTTTATCTTGCGCGCTGGAGCAACACGTATAGTGCGCCCGAGCCGCCGTCTTTTTGCGCCGCGTGCGAAAAGCCGATGACGCGCGCCCGGTTCGGCGGCTGGTTCAGCCAGTGCGGCACGTTGGTGCGCAACACGCCGGCTCTGCCGTCCTGCCGCGTACCTTTGCCGGTCACCACCAGAACGCATCGCCGCCCGGCATTTTGCGATCCGGCCAGAAAAGACGACAGCGCGCGATAGGCTTCCTCCTGGGTCAGGCCGTGCAAATCGAGGCATCCCTCAATGGCCATTTTGCCGCGCCGCATACGCTGCGCCGTTCGCTTGTCCATGCCCGCCGTCTGGCCGTGGGTGATTTCAGGCGTTTCATTGGCGCCCGGCGGTTGCGGCATGGGCAGCGGGGCCGCGTGCCGCCTCATCTGCCGGACCCGGCGCACCATGTCGCTTTCGGGCTCGTCCGGGGGCATCATCACGGCGCGCCCCGCAAGCGGTTTGATGCTTTGGGTGACGAACCGCCACAATTCGGCGTCCTCGCGGCTCAGGCCGACACGCCCATCTGTGCCTTTCTTAACCATCGATCAAAAGAATATGCAGCCGACGCGGCCCGTGCACACCCAAAAGAAGGATCAGTTCGATATCGGCTGAACGCGACGGCCCGGTAATCCAGTTGACCATGCGCGGCATGAAACCGGTTTTGCCGTGTTCCCGTCGCAACAGCGCCCAGCCGTCTTCATAAGCGCCGACAATGCGCGACGCATCGAGCACCAGAAGGTGCGTATCGGGCAGGAAATTGACGCTGGCCGGATTGTCCGGGCCGGACAGAACCATCAGCGTCCCGGTTTCGGCGATCCCGGCGAAGGCCTCGCTGATCCCCACATGATCGGACCCTTCGGCCCGCCCGAAATTCACGGTAAGCAACGATTGTTTCGTCCACGGAACATTCGCCAGGCCCGGCGCGGCTTTGATCTCGAAGGGCTGGCTGTTGGCCGCCAGATATGCTTCGGCGGCGGCCGGTATCTCGTTGCGCCCGCTCAATCGGGCGATACTGGCCTTGGCGGCTTCGGCTTCGGCGATAAAACGAGCCAGCAGCTCAGCGGGCAATCCCTGGCCACGGGCCGGAACCAGATTGGGCTGTGGATTGGCCAGACGACCTGCAGGATCTCCATCGGGCGCCACTTCGGCGCGCCGGATGGCCGCCAGGATGTCTTCGCGCGCGCCACTCATTGTTCCTTGCTCCCGTTTTCACGGTACAGGGCCTGAAAGGTCCGGCCCTCGGCCACAGGCAACCTGCCGATGCGACCCTTGCCTCTGCCCAAAATCCGAAGGAAGCCCGCCGCTGCCGAGGCCGCCAAACGGTAGAGCGGTGGCCTTTTGGCCAGCCACGCCCACAGTTTGAGGCCGCTTTTTCCCTTGGCCGCCGCGCCCTTACCCGAGACGAACTGGCGTTCGCGCCAATGGCGCATCATGCGCGGCAGGGGAATGCGCATGGGGCAGATTTCTTCACATTTGCCGCAGAAAGTGGACGCGTTGGGCAGATCGGCGGCCTTGTGCGCGCCCAGAATGTTGGGCGTCAGCACCTTGCCCATGGGGCCCGAATACACCCAGCCATAGGCGTGGCCGCCCACGCTGGCATACACCGGGCAATGGTTCAGGCAGGCTCCGCAGCGAATGCAACGCAGCATGTCCTTGAATTCGCCTGCCAGCATTTCCGTGCGCCCGTTGTCCAGCAAAACCACATGGAAGTCCTGCGGGCCGTCGGTTTCGCCTCGGCGCGCCGGGCCGGTGGCGAATGTGGTGTAGGCCGTGATGTCCTGCCCGGTGGCCGAGCGTGCCAGCAGGCGCAGGATCGTGGCGGCGTCTTCCAGCGTCGGCATGACTTTTTCGATGCTGGCCAGCACGATGTGGGTTTTGGGCAAGTTCATCACCAGATCGGCGTTGCCTTCGTTGGTGACGACCACCACCGAGCCGGTCTCGGCAATCAGCATGTTGGCCCCGCTCAGGCCGACATCAGCCGCCAGGAATTTTTCGCGCAGCACCGCGCGGGCTTCGCGCAATATCGCGTCGGGTTCGCCCAAATCCCGATCGGCGGGCAGTTGCGTGTGTTTTTCCTTAAACGTATCGGCGATATCCTCGCCCGTCAGATGAATGGCGGGAACTAGAATGTGGCTGGGCGATTCGCCCCGGATCTGGATGATGTATTCGCCCAGATCGGTTTCCACGGCTTCAATGCCGCCCGCTTCCAGGTGTTCGTTGATGGCGATTTCCTCGCCAATCATGGATTTGCTTTTGGTGACCGTTTTCGCACCCGCGGCCCGGCACAGCCCAAAAATTGTTTCGCGGGCTTCTTGCGCGTCGCGGCACCAGTGCACGGTTCCGCCCTGTTCAATCACGCGCGCCTCGAACCGCTCCAGATAGAAATCCAGATTGGCGTGAACGTGCTTTTTGATGGCCACGCCTTCGTCACGCAGGTCATCGAATTCCGGCAGCCTGCTGATGACGTCGAGACGCTTTTTGGGGAATGTGGTGGTGAAATTGGCCAGCGCCGCCTGCAATCGATCATCACCGATGGCCCGGCGGGCGTTTTGCGTGAATTTATGGCTGGTCGGTTCCATCAATCTTTCCCGCCCCGCCCTATGGCCGCGCTGTCCCCGAAGCCAGCCAGAACCTCGGCTACGTGACGAACCTGGGTTTTCGCACCTTTCTCCGACAGGCGGCCCGCGATGTTCAACAGGCACCCCATATCGCCCGCCAGCACCATATCGGCGCCCGTGGCGATAATATCGTCGGCCTTGTCACCGACCATGGCGCCCGAAATGTCCGGATATTTGACACAGAAACTGCCGCCGAACCCGCAGCAGGTCTCGGATTTTTCCGCTTCCACCAGTTCCAGCCCATCAACGCCTTCGAGCAGCGCGCGCGGCTGTGCCTTGACACCCAGTTCGCGCAGGCCCGAGCAGGAATCGTGATACGTGACCTTGCCGCGAAAATCGCCCGGCACCTCGCGAACCCATAAAATATCAACCAGAAAGCTTGTCAATTCATGGGTTTTGGCGGCCAACGCGTCGGCCCGGTCCTGCCAATCGGGGTCATCGGCAAAAAGTTCCGGATAGTGCTTGCAGATCATGCCCGCGCACGAGCCCGACGGAAGGACCGTGTAATCGAAACCCTCGAACCGCTCGATCACTCGCTTGGCGATGGCTACAGCGTCGGCCCGATCGCCGGTATTATAGGCGGGCTGGCCGCAGCAGGTTTGGTCGTCAGGGACACTGACCCGGCAGCCCGCGTCTTCCATCAATCGGATCGCCGCAAAGCCAACGCTGGGCCGCATAAGATCGACCAGACAGGTGACGAAAAAACCAACATGGGGCGCTTGTTCGGACATGGCCCGCACAATGCCTTCCCGATCAAATTTTGGCAATCAATTCTGGGCGAAGTTCAGGAAATGGGAATTGGCGTCTTTTTGGGCAGCAGAAGGTAATACCGGCCCTTGGCCTTCATGTTGCCCGCCCGGCGCGCCGCCTCGTCGCCGAAGCCGAAGAAGATGTCGCCGCGCACGGCGCCAACGATGGCGCTGCCCGTATCCTGGGTCACCATCAGTCGGTTGAACGCCTTGTTGGGGTTCAGGGGATCGATGGTGGTCAGCCACAGCGGAACCCCCAGGGGCACGAATTTCTTGTCGATGGCCAGGCTGCGTTCCGGCGTCAGCGCGACACCTTCGGCCCCGATCGGTCCTTCCTTGCCGGGAAGTTCGCGAAAGAATATGTAGCGCGGGTTCTGCGCCATCAGGTTATCGCCACGCACCGGGTTGTTGGTGATCCAGGCGCGGATCGACTGCATGGAAAGCTTTTCGCGCGGGATGGTGCCGCGGGCGATCAGTTCGCGGCCGATGGAAACATATTTGTGACCGTTGTCACCCGCATAACCGATGCGCACGACACGCCCGTCGGTCATGGCCACCCGGCCCGACCCCTGGATATGCAGGAAAAAGGCGTCCACCGGGTCATCAACCCACATCAATTCGAGACCCTTGTTTTGCAGAGCACCGCCGACGATTTCGCCACGCGACTTATAGCGCCCGTTTGAACGTTCCTTGACCGCCTTGAGATCGGCTGGCGGGGCGTAAATGGGAACGCGGTAGCGTCCGGACGGTTTGCCCGCGCCGGTCAGCTCGGCTTCATAATATCCGGTAAAAAGGCCATCGGGCGTATTACCGGCGGCGGCCAGGAAGGCATCGAAGGTGGATTCGATATAATAGCGCGCCGCTGCGTCGTTTCCCGGCTGAACCCTCAGCGCCCCGGCGCACGGCTTGCGCCAATCGGCGGCCAGTCCGGCAACGCCGCCCGGGCCCCATGATTTGTTCATGGGCATTTTGCCGATGCGCGAGCACGATTTCAGGATGGCGGGAAGGGCGCGGGCGTGGTGATCGCCGGTCCAGCCCGGCAGATCGGTAAATTTGACCGGCGTTAATGTCAGGCCCGCGGGCGTTTGGGGCGGCGCCGTAGGCTTTGCGCCGAATTCAACAAAACCGCAGGCCGAAAGCACGGCCAAAGCCGCACCCAGCGTGACCCATTTTTTTACGGGATCAATCAAGGCTTCCGGTCGCAACGAGGGTCCAGTTCGGATCGCGGGACCGCATATTGTGCGCGAAGGTCCAGAAATCGGTCACTTCAACGCTTTCCTGCGGATCGCCGTCAATGATCTTGCCTTCACTATTGCGCGTCACCTTGGTTTGGTCACTGACGAACTTAACTGTGACATAGGCCGTCGTCCCTTCCATATAGGCCTCGACCATGTCTGAGGCGCGAATCGCGCGGACCAGGGTTTCCAGGGATTCGTCGGCGTCTTCACGCTTGGCGATCGCTTCAGCGAAATTCCCGTAGACTTCACGGCTGAGCAGGGCTTGCAGCATATCGGTGTCGCCCGAGGCGAAGCCGTTGATAATCATCTCAAACGCCGTCCGCGCACCAACAAGGAATCCCTCTGCCTCGAAGGACTTGTCGGCCCGCATGATCTGGGTCAGGCCGACCGCCAGGGGATCGTGCGCTTCGATGTCGGCCTCGGGCCGGTTTTCGGCGTTGACCAGCTCCTCGAAAGCGCCCGTGTCATCGCGTTCGGGGAGTTGAACGACGTTTTCGTTTTCTGCGTGCGGGGGCCGAACAAGGTTGAAGGGATCGCGCGGGTCGCCCTGATCGCCCTGATCACCCTGATCACCCTGATGTCCGTCGCGCCGACCCAGGACGTTTCTCAGCCTCAGCACGAGAAATGCCGCGATCAAGGCGAAGAAGATTATGTCTAAAAATTGTATTCCGTTGCCCATAATCGCTTTCCCGATATTTCATCCCGGCTGGACCGCCGGGTTCGCGTGGTTTAAAACCTGCGGAACGTCAAAAACCGCTGGCGCTATTTGTAAACCATTTTGCGCCATCGGTAACGATTAACGAACCACTATTTACCAAGTAGATAATCCGATAATGGGTTCAGGGCAAGCATGGGGCTAATTCTTCTTATCCTTATGATCGGTGTGCCGATCATTGAAATCGCTGTTTTCATCGAAGTCGGCGGCTGGCTGGGACTTGTGCCGACCCTCGCTATCGTGGTTCTGACAGCGGTTATCGGGACCGGTCTTTTGCGCCACCAGGGGTTTTCGACCCTCGCGCGCGCCCAGCAACATCTGGCACAGGGGCGCTTTCCCATGGCCGAAGTGTTCGATGGGCTTTGCCTGCTTTTGGCCGGAGCCTTGTTGCTAACACCCGGTTTCGTAACGGATGCTTTCGGCTTTCTTTTGTTCGTGCCCGGCTTTCGCGCCGCATTTCGCGGCCTTGTGGGCCGCTATCTCGAATCCTCGGGCCGCGTAAACGTTCAAATGGGCGGTTTCGGCCAAGGCCCCACACCGAACCGCGATCCATCGGTCATCGAAGGCGAATTCGAGGAATTGGGAGACGCCGAAAAGCCGCCTTCCCCCGACAACGAAAATCCGTGGCAAAAGTAGGGGCGCTAGGGCGGTTGCCAGCATGGCCCGGTTTATGGTAGCCACGCCACATTCACTCAGGAACGGAGATTACACAGATGAACGCCAACGGCACGCCCGACGAAAACGCCGCCAGCACCGAAGAAGCCGCCGCACCGACGCTTGCGGTCGTCGCGCAGTACGTCAAGGACCTTTCCTTTGAAGTTCCGGGCGCGCCTGCCATTTATGCGATAATGCAGGAAAAGCAGCCCGAAATTACGGTCAACATCGACGTGAAGGCCAATCCCCTGGAAGGCGAAATGTTCGAGGTTGTGCTGAACATTCAGGCCACCTGCAACATCGATGGCAACCCCGCGTTCGTCGGCGAGCTGTCCTACGGCGGCGTGTTTACCGTGACCGGGCCGGGCGAAATCCTGCAGCCGATCCTTTTGATCGAATGCCCGCGCCTTCTGTTCCCGTTTGCCCGCAACATCATTGCCGATGCCACTCGCGACGGTGGCTTCCCGCCGTTGATGCTGGCTCCGGTGGATTTCGCTGCCATGTTCCAGAACCAGCTCGCCCAGCAGGCGGCGGCGGAACAGGGCGATACGGCTTAACGCCGAAGGTTCATCAGCTGGCCGGCCGAAAGGCCGGGCTCTAGGCCGACCAGAGCGGATTTTTCAGTTTTTCGAGAAACGCGGCGTGCCGCGCCTCTTCCTCGGCGCTGGGCGCATGGGGACGGGCGGCGCGTTGGTTTCCGGTGGCCGCCTGTGCCGCAGTCGGGGCTTGCGCCGCCTCGCGCGCCAACGCCAGATCGGTCTGGCGGCCGCCAATCAGTTCCAGATAGACCTCGCCCAGCAATCGGGCGTCCTTCAAGGCACCGTGAAGCGACCGGTCCGAAAGATCGATCTGAAAGCGGCGACACAGGGCGTCCAAATTGGCGGGCGATCCCGGAAACTTGCGCCGTGCCATCACAAGGGTGTCGATAACGCGGTTTTCCGACAAGGCCGTTTTGCCCATAAGCCCGAACTCGAAATCCAGGAACTTCATGTCGAATTCGGCGTTGTGGATGACCAGATCGGCGTCGCCGACGAAATCCACGAAGGCATCGGCCACATCGGCGAAAACCGGTTTGTCGGCCAGAAACTCCTTGGACAACCCATGAACGGCGAAGGCCCCTTCCGGCATATCGCGTTGCGGATTGATGTAAATGTGGTGGACCTCTTCGGTCGGCAGGTGGTTGATCAGCTCCACCGCGCCGATTTCGACGATTCGGTCGCCGGAGGCAGGGTCCAGGCCGGTCGTTTCGGTATCGAGAACAATTTCGCGCATGGGATTTACGTGGATTCCGTCGGTTTAATTTCGTTGGGGCCGCAACAATGTGACGATTTGCCGCACGTCGCGCAAGGCCATACGCCTTCCCAGGCCCGAACGGATGATAAAATCGGCGCGCCGTGTTTTTTCGGCGTCGGGCAGTTGCCGCGACAGGATGTTGCGAAGTTTTTCCGGCGTCATTCCGGGGCGGCGCAGAACGCGGTGCCTTTGAACGCAGGGCGGCGCGGTTACAACGGCGGCGAAATCACAATCAAGATCGGCCCCGGTCTCAAACAAAAGGGGAATATCCAGGACCACAAGCCGTTCCCTGCGAACGGAAGCGCGCCCGATGAACGCGATTTGGTCGCTGCGAACCACCGGATGGAGGATCGCTTCCAGCGCGGCCAGGGCCTGGTTGTCGCCGAATACCCGCGCGCCCAGAGTGTTGCGGTCGATGCGACCGTTTTCTACGACGCCCGGAAAAAGCTTATCGACTTTGCGTATCACGTTAGGATCGTTGCTTAATGCCTTATGAACACACGCATCAGCATCATGGACTGGGACGCCCTGCCGCCGAAACATGCCCGCTGCCATGGTCTTTCCCATGCCGATGGAACCGGTTAGCCCAAGGATAATCATGGCACTTCCCCGCGTCACGCCGCGACGAGCCCTTCGCGGCGCAGGAAACCCAGCAGGGCCAGAAGAGGCAATCCCTGGATGGTGAAGTGATCCCCCTCGATGCGGGCAAATAACTGCGCGCCCAGCCCTTCCACATGATAGCCTCCCACCGAATGACGCCACGCGTCCTCGGCCCGGATCAGGTAATCCTCCAGAAATTCTTCACTGAAATCGCGCATTTCCAGGCGCGCCGTTTCCGCATGCCGCCACGTCAGACGGCCGCCAAGCACCACGCAAACGCCGCTCACCAGACTATGGGTACGGCCACGCAGGGCCTGTAACTGGCGGCGGGCATCGTCCA
>JADHSV010000017.1 GCA_016776725.1 Rhodospirillales bacterium | reverse complement strand
TTGCATATCGGGTGTTGTCGCGTTCATACTTGGGGCGAGTGGTCTCGGTCCACATCTTGTGTCTCCTTCATTGTTTGGTCACAACGAATGAATCACAAGTGACTGATTCCACTCAACTCTTTTTCAGTCAGGCTCTTAGTCAAATCGGGGTTGAAGGTCAGCTATCATTTTGCTCGCGTAGAATGCCCTATTTGCGGGTTTCGCCGAACATGGAAAGGGAGGGGTATGATACGCATCAGTCTCGCCACAGTAATTCTGTTTCTCCTCGTGCTTCCGGTCCATGCGGGCTTCGACGGGGGAATGGCCGCCTACAAGGCGCGCGACTTCAAAACAGCCTACCAAGAGTGGTTCCCTCTTGCTCACAACGGAAAAGCCGCCGCCCAGAATAACATCGGATTGATGTACCGTCGTGGCCAAGGTGTGGCGGTGGATCAGGGCGAGGCCGAAAAATGGTTCCGTAAAGCCGCCGTTCAGGGGTACGCCAGCGCGCAATATAATCTCGGCGTCCTGCACCAGCGCGAGGGTAAAAACCACGCGGAAGCGATAATATGGCTCAAGAAGGCCGCCGAGGCGGACCATGCCGGCGCGCAGAACAACCTTGGTGTCGTGTACCGCCGCGGACTCGGCACAGATGTGGACTACGACGAGGCGTTGAAGTGGTTTCGCAAGGCGGCTGAACAGTCTCATCCGCGCGCGGAATACAATCTCGCACGCATGTACGGCGAAGGCATGGGGACGGGACGGGACTACGTAAAAGCCTTTGTATGGCTGGAATTCGCCGTAAGGGATCTGCCCGTCAAGGGGCAAAAAGCAGCCCGGGCGCTTCGCGAGAAGGTAGCCAAACGGCTGTCCCGCAAGGATCTCGAACGGGCCAAACGGATGGCCCGGGAATGGAACGCCAAACGCGCCGAATGGGGAGAGACCATGACGCTAATTCCCTGGAAAGACGTCTACGCTGTCGGAAACGAGGAACTCGACGACCAGCATATGCGGCTTTTCAGCCTCATCAATATGCTCTACCGGGCATGGGTTTACGGCAATGAGGTCACGGTCCTCGGAGAGATGTTTGACGATATGTTGAGCTACACGGTCTATCACTTCCGACGAGAGGAAGAGTTGCTTGCAGCAAGCAAATTCCCTCAATTAAAGGAGCACCAGCTGCAACATAAGCGGCTTCAGGATCAGGTTCTCGCGTTTCATGGCCGCAACCTTTCGGGTTCCGAGGCAAATCAATTGACAACGGAGGTATCCGAGTTTCTTAGAAGCTGGATGACCGTGCACGTTCTTGACAGGGACCTGCGGTACAAAACGATATTCCGGTGAAGAAAGCGGGAAATTGTGGTATCCTTCAGACGTTATGGTGGAAATTGATTCCTCTCAGTTGGGTGACCGCGCTCGCGGAATGGGCGGGAGCACCAGTGCGACCAGTCTCGGCGTCACCAATATTTCCGTTTCCCAGGAAACGACGACAACGGTACGAGCCCGCTCCGTTCACGATACCGTTGATCTTTCCGCTGATGGTCAAAAGGCGATTAATCTGTCGCAAGGACAGGATCTGGCCGAAGAAATCCGTCACGCCCCCACGGACGAAAATTTTGCCGAAAAGCTGCAAAAGGCCCGCGAGGACATTTTACGAATTGGCCGCTTGTTTTTTGAAACCCTGAAGGCCAGCTACTTTTTCAGGCGCTAAACGACACGATCTCTCACAAACTTTCCTTGCCTTTTGGCGTTCCAATTCGCATAAATCTGCGGGTCGGCACATCCTGTGCGCATGACACTTAGAACAGACGGAAAAATTGATTATGACGAAATTCAAAACGCTTGACGGCTTTGACGTGTCCGGAAAACGGGTGTTGGTCCGAGCCGACCTGAACGTCCCCATGAAGGACGGCGTTGTCACCAATACGACCCGCATCGACCGCACGGTTCCCACGCTCAAGGAACTGGCTGCTCAGGGCGCGCGGGTTATCGTTGTGACCCACCTGGGACGGCCGAAAGGCGAGGTCAAGCCCGGGTTTTCGCTTAAACCGGTGGCCACGGCCCTGGGCCGCGCGCTGGGCAAACCGGTGGAATTCGCCACCGATTGCGTCGGCGACGACGCCGCCCGGGTGATCGGCGCCATGAAGGACGGCGATGTCGTCATGCTGGAGAACCTGCGCTTCCATGCCGAGGAAACGAATAACGATCCGGCCTTCGCCGCAAAGCTGGCTGCCCTTGCCGACGCCTACGTCACCGACGCGTTTTCATGCTCGCACCGGGCCCATGCCTCGACCGAAGCCGTGGCCAGACTACTTCCGGCCGCCGCGGGCCGCCTGATGCAGGCTGAACTCGAAGCCCTCTCGTCGGCTTTGGACGCCCCCAAGCATCCGGTTGCCGCCGTGGTCGGCGGCGCCAAGATCTCCACCAAGCTGGAAGTGCTGGGCAACCTCGCCAAAAAGGTCGATCTGCTGATCATCGGCGGCGGCATGGCCAACACGTTCCTTAACGCCAAGGGAGTCAAGGTCGGCAAATCGCTGTGCGAACACGACATGGCTGAAGACGCCCGCGCGATCATGGCGGCTGCCGACGAGGCGGGCTGCGATATCGTTCTGCCCACCGACGCCGTGGTTGCCGAAGAATTCGCCGAAGGCGCAGCGTCGCAAACCGTGGCCATCGGCGACGTGCCCGAAGGGTCCATGATCCTCGATATCGGCCCCGATTCCATCGCTGAGCTCAAAAGCCTGTTCAAGGGCTGCGAGACCGTTCTGTGGAACGGCCCCATGGGCGCTTTCGAGATCGCGCCGTTTGATGTCGGCACAAACGCCGCCGCTCAATACGCGGCCCAGCGCACCAAGGAGGGCAAGCTGCTTTCCGTGGCCGGTGGCGGCGACACGGTGGCGGCCCTGCAAAAGGCCGGGGCGGCGGATGATTTCACCTATATCTCGACCGCCGGTGGCGCATTCCTAGAATGGCTGGAAGGCAAGGAACTTCCGGGCGTCGCCGTATTGCGGGCCGACTAGAAAAGGTTTCTTTCGCGCAGGTTCGCCGGCAATTACTGGCGGATCTGCGCAAGAATTTCGGTAATCTCCCCAAGCAGCAGTTCGGACTGCCGAGCCGCAGTATCCGCCTTTGCACGCATTTCGTGGGCGACCTTTTCGGTCTCGCCGGCGTTGCGGGTGATGCGCGAGACGGCGTTGGACATTTGCAACGTTCCGGCCACCACGCTTTCGGCATTGCGCATGATTTCCCGCGCCGCGGCTCCCTGGGAATCCACAGCCCCCGCAATGTCGTCGATGGGCGCGAGAATGTCGGAAATCCGCGTCTGGAAATCGACCATATCGGCGCTGAACCGGTTGGCGATTTCTTTTGTGGTTTGGGCGATGTCGGCGAAGCCCAACCCCTTGCCCTCGCCGCCGTTGCGCTTGGCCGCAATGACGCCGTTCAAGGCCATCAGCCGGGCGCGCACCGCCACGTTGGTGATTTCCGTCAGACGCTGGCCCACCTCCTTTTCGATTGCGGGCCAAACCACGATGGCGCGTTCCGACCCCTTCCCGCCTTCACCATTGCGGCCAATGTGGGATATCCTTTGGGATATGGCCTCGGCGGCGTTTTGAAGGGTTGACGCCACGCCCGCCAGTTCACGCAGGTTGGCGTTGGTTTCGCCCGACGCGACGTTAATTTCGCCCACCCGCGAGCTTGCCTCACCGGCCATATCGCCAAGCGCAACAGCCAGGTCGCTCAGTTCGGATGCGGCGGCGGCCAAACCGCCGGCGACGGCGGCAATTCGTTGCTCGATGGCGTCGGCCAGCGCCAATTTGGCATCCTTCGACAATTGATCAGTCGCTCGCTCGCGATCAATGCCGACGCGTTCGCGGTTTTCGGCGTCGATCAGGGCGTTGCGGGTATGGCGCAGGGCCCGCGAAATATCACCCAGCTCGTCGGGGGTCGCCCTTTCCGCAATGAAGGCGTCGCGGTTTCCTCCGGCCAGGTCACGGGCGGCGAACGCCAGGCTTCGGATGGGACCACTGACTCCCACGACTAGCCCCACCCCCAGAACCGCAAACACGACAAATACGACGCCGGCCCCAATCAGCATTAGCGAGCGCGCCTCGCCGCGTCTGGCTTCCGCCGCAACAACGGCGTTTGCCACATCGCGGCGATAATCCGCCAACGCTTCCACACCCGGCGTCAGGTAATCAATGATCTCGGCCAAACGGGCAACGGTCGTTCGCCTGACTTCGCGCCATTCGCCCAGTTCAACAAGGGCCGCAACGTAGGCTTCCATGGTCACGGAGATCGTAGCGCGTTCGTTTTCACCCAACGGGGCCCTCCATACCAGAGGGTCGAAGACTTCGCGACGTTTGCGGTCCAGATCTGCGGCGGCTTCGGGCCGCCCGGCCACAAGCTCGCTTTCACTGCGCAAAATCGCCAATGCGCCGGCTGCCCGCGTGTGAAGCCCCATGTCGGCGAATCGGGCTTCTATCTCGTCGGTCCGGTATTGGATCAGTCGTTCCAGCGTGGCGCCCCGCGTGGCCGGTCCCATGCCGTCGGTATCGGCGATCTTCCTGAATTCAGTCGCGTGTTCGGCAATGCCGTCGCTCAGGGTATCGGCACGGCTGCGCACCTCGTCGGCTTCGGGAATGGAGGCCAGGGTCTGCAGAAAAGCAACCAGTTTGGCCGATTCGCGTTCGTAACCTTCCACCTCGTCGGCTTTTCCGTTGACAAGAAAGGCGCTTTGATGGCTGCGAAGGCGCGAAATTCCGACCTCGATCCGATAGGACAGTTCGCGGATGCGGGTCGAGGCCGAGTGTTCTTCAAACGCCACTTCCAGCTTGCGGTCGGCGGCTGCGAAAAGCAGCGCCGCACCCGCAATGGCCGCCAGCGCCAGCCCGACCAGAATATTCAGCCGCGCCCCGACGCTTAGGTTGTTGAGAAATCGACTCGTCATTGCGGTCTCATGGCGTTTGCATCTATTCCGGTGCAGGTTTCGGACTTTCCCGACAGACCGTTGCCGTTGATAGCACATTCGGCGTTTGCGGCGTCGAAATTCCGCATTTTTTCGGTTTTGTTTCTTGCCTGCCCCCGACCGCCGCGCCACACTGACGCGCCATGACTGAAACCAAAAAACCCGGGCCATCGGTGGAACTTGTTCCCGAAGGCGACACAAGGACGCGGCTGGTGTGCCCCGACTGCGGCTACATCGCCTATGAAAACCCGAAAGTCGTGGTCGGCGCGGTGTGCCTGTGGGACGATCAGGTTCTTTTGTGCCGCCGGGCGATCGGGCCGCGCGAAGGGTTCTGGACCATCCCCGCGGGTTTCATGGAACTGGGTGAAAGCACCGCCGAGGGTGCTGCGCGCGAGGTGTGGGAAGAGGCCTGCGCGCGCATCGAAACCACGTCGCTTATCGGCATGTACGAAGTTCCCCGCATCAGTCAGGTCCACATTTTTTTTCGGGCAACAATGACCGCGCCGGATTTTGCCGCAGGCGTTGAAAGCCGCGAGGTGGCGCTGTTTGCGTGGGACCGCATACCGTGGGGAGAATTGGCATTCCCCAGCGTAATCTGGGCGCTGGAAAATGCACAAACATCTGGCGCACCGATCATTTCGACCGCGCCCGACAATTCCTGGCCCACCGAATTCTCGTCGGCTGATTAGCGCCACGTATTGACTCTCCGTTAACTTATTTCCCCTAGGGTCGGCTTATGGCCGATTCAAGCACATTATCCAGTCTTGCTGCGAGCACCGGCTCGCGGCTGCCAAGCATTTACCACGAAGCCCGAGAGGTTATGTTCCGGGCCAAGACGGCTCCGCGCGCCGATGCTCCGGTTGTCTCCCGGGCGCTGAACCGGCTGGATACCGCACTGTCCTCGGGCGAGCCCCTGGACCGTGAAGTCCCCCGCGGATTTTACCTGAACATCCTCGTTTAACTACGTTTCCCTAACCGTCATTACGCAGGTGGGCGCCGCCCGTCCGCGCACCGTGACCTCGCCCATTTCATCAAATGAAAATCCATCGCCGACGGCTTTGGCTGTTTGTTCGGTGACCAACACGTAGGTACCGTATTCCTTGTTCAACTGTTCCAGACGGGCGGCAATGTTCACCTCGTCGCCATGCACCGTGTAAAGCAGCCTATCGGGCGTGCCGATGGCCCCCGATACGATATCACCCGTATTCACCCCGCACCGGGTGGGCAGGCGAAATTCGTTGCAAAACAGGCGCTCCTCGGTGATGCGTTGAATGCCCAGGGCGGTTTTTACGGCGCTGGCGGCATGGTCTTCATCGGGCGTGACGGTATTGAAGGTAACCAGCATGGCGTCGCCCTGAAACTGGTTGATGGCCCCACCATGACGCTCGATCACTTCGGACACGGCGGCGAAATACTCGTTCAGCATGCGCACCAGCGCGTCCGGTGACAGTTTTTCCGATATGGTCGAAAAGCCCTCGATATCCGTAAACAGCACCGAAGCTTCCCTGGTTTCGCCGTCGCCCGGCTGCATGGCGTGATCGGCGCTGGTGATGCGATCGGCGATTTCGGGCGGAACGAAGCGCGACAGCTCCGCAGCGGCGGCGGCATCGGCCACTTCGCGGGTCAGCATGCGCTGGGCCCGAATCAGGGCAATGGCCAGAATGGCGGTGACCACCAGAATGGACAGCACCTTGTCGATCTCGGCCCCGATCAGTACCCGGTTCGAGGTCATGTACAGCACATAGTCCCGGGTCGTCAGGTCCTCAATGCGGTTCTCGCCAAACAACGCGTACCACAACAAAAACAGCCAACCCGAGGCTCCGGCCAACCCCGCGGCGATCACGTATTTCGGATCAAACCGCAAGGCCCTGATGCCAATGAATATGAACACATACAGCAGGGTCGGGGCTTTCAAATAGAAAGACGCCGGCTGTTCGTATTGCAGATGAAAACTCCAGATCAGGCCCATCAGCAAGGCCATGTCGATGACCACCGAGGTCATCAGGAACCAGCGCGGCAAGGTGCAGCGATAGGCGGCATACAGGCGGCCAAGGGTAAACGCCAAATAGGTGCCCAGTACCCACGGCACGGGCATGAAGGCCGTGCCTTCGGAAGTTTTCGGCGCAACGCTGTACAACAGCAAAAAAAACAAAACCAGGCAAAGCTGCGCCCAGCCGATAAGGATTTCGCTGTTGACCTGAAGGTCGACAATGGCGCGGCGCACCCGTTCGGGCAGATGCGCCTGCGGGCGTTCGCCGAAAACGAAATCCGACAATTTTTTCATTTCTCGCCGCCTCCAGGCCCGCAAAAACGGACGAACGATTTGATTTCAGGGAAAAACCGACCCTTCACCCCAAAAAATGTAAGCTATTGTAGGCAAATGTCATCACTTGTCGTTAATCACGTTTCCGCGCGCTGGCACGTTTCCGCGCGCTGGAGATGCACTTAGCCGGGCCTGCAATTCCACGGCCCTGGCGGCGGCGTGAAAATGATGGTTTTCCATGGCCCGGCGATACACCGTTTCCAGCTTGCCCAGCAACACGTCCACCTCACGGCACGAATCGCGCGCCGTCTAGGCCTGGATATCGGCAATACGCGCCCGCACCCGCCGATCCTTCAACAACCGATGCCCCTGCATGCGCGCCGATCGCGGCGCATACCCCGCCTCGCGCGCCGCATAGGCCCCATTGGCCACATCCACAAAAGCCCGGCAAAACTTCTCCTGCCGCCCCGTCAACTCCAACATAACGCCATCTCCCATAGTAGGTGAAAGTTCAATAAAACATGATTTTACACCTAAATGGGATAAATGTCAAGTTTAGGGGACAGACGTCCCTCCTAATCCGCCACCGGCAACCCACTGGGAACGTTTTGGGGCGCACCGAGGCGGCCGCTTTGGTTGGCTTTGTCGGTCAGGGCATGGAGGAAGGCGATGAGGTCGGCGACTTCGGCGTCGGTCAGGGGGATGGGTTGTAGCTCGTTGGCCGCGAGGATGGCGGCTTGTTCGGTGGCGTTGTCGAAAATCAGGAAATCGACTTTTGCCAGCCTCGCCTCACTTGGCAAAATCGCCTGGGCGGGATCGTAGGCGCGAAAGGCGGCGGGCGCGTTCAGATGATGGCGGACCACGGCTTCCAGGGTCGCGTAAGCGCCGGTGTGGCCGTAGGGCGCCGTGGCGGCGACGTTGCGCAAGGATGGTGTGCGGAATTTGTAGGCGTCCTCGCGGTTGTCGGTCTCGTTGAGACGCCCCCTGTCGCGGGCCACGGGATCAAACATGCGCGTGCGCCCCGGCCCGAATTGAGGCATGGCGATGGCGTGGAAATCGTGGTCGGTCTGGAATTTCCCGGAATGGCAGGCGACGCATCCGCCCTTTCCATAAAACACCTCGAGCCCGCGTTTTTGCGCAGCGTCCAGGGCTTTTTCATCGCCACGCAGATAGGCGTCATAAGGGCTGTTGTCGGAACGCCATTCCGAATTGATGAAGGCGGCAATGGCGTTGGCGATGTGGGCGATGGAAATGTCGGCAGCATGGGCGATATCGCCAAAGGTATCGCCAAAGAGTTTTGCGTAAGCCGGCACCGTGCGGACCCGTTCAACGACCACCGACCAGGCGTAGTCCTGCCGCCGAAGGTTAGCCCGGGCCACCGGGTTTTCGCTGGTCTGCCCGGCCATTTCCACTTCCGACAACATGGGGAACAGCGCCTGAACCGACGTAACCGTGGCCAGGCCCGTGGGCAGGAACTCTTCGGCGGGCGTATTGAAACCGGTGGGGTCTGAGGGGTCTATGAAAACCCTGCCATCATGAAACAGACGCGTGAATTCCCGCGCGCCAAGATTAAACAACGCGGGTGAATGGCGCGGCACACGGCGGTTTTGCGGATTGCCCGGATCGCTGAACACCCGCTTCGGCCCCAACCCCGCGCCCCCTTCGCCAACGCCCAGCGACAAACCATCCGATCCGGCATGATCGTGGTGATGACAGGTGGAACACGCGATGTTCTGGTTGCCGCTGAGGATTTTGTCGTAGAACAGCAGCCGCCCCAGCGCCGCCTGTGCCGGATCGACAGAATGGTAATCGGCATCCGTGACGGCCGCCGGAAGGTCAGCAGCCGCCGGGGCCGGTCCCGTCAAAAAAAATACGAGGATGAACAGAAATGCGGCTCGACAGAATCCAGGCACCGGGCCGTCTCCACGGGTTATTGTTGGCGCAAACAAATATTATATACTGGAACCAACCTTGCAGGATAACGGGAGAGCGTCAATGCCCCGGATGATGAATTTACCCGCCCTTGGATTGTTGATTGCGCTTTGCTGGTCGGGGTTCGCCCATGCCGACATCCAGAAGGCCCAGGACCTGATGGAAGCGAGCCAATTCGAGGAAGCCATGGCCGAATTGCTGCCTGCCGCGCAAAGTGGAAACGCCACCGCCGAGGAACTGGTCGGTGTCATGTACGCCATGGGGCTGGGGGTTCCGCGCGACGACGCGCGTGCTTTCGAATGGTATCTGCGATCGGCCCTGCGTGGCCATCCGGGGGCCCAGTCGGGCGTTGGCTGGTACTACGAAATCGGACGCGGCATGCCCGCGCCGGATCTGGTGCGCGGTTATATGTGGTACGTGCTTTCGGCCATCGGGGGCGATCCGGACGCGGCCATCTCGCAAGAAGAAATCGTCAAGAAGATGACGCCGGAACAAATCGAGCGCGCCCTTATTCTGGTCGAGGATTACAAGGGTAACCTGTATCCGTTCGACTAGAGCATGTCGCCCCTACTGGGAGCCACGCTCGAGGCGCACAAAGGGCCGCCCTTAGGGACGGCCCTTCGCTTCACCTAATCAGACCCTAGGGGGTCGATTATTTGAGTTCCATCGCGGCGTCGCTGTCGATGGCTTTTTCGGCCTTGGCGGCGGCTGCGACCAGGGCGTCAAAGACGACCGGACCGCTGCGGATGTTTTTCTTGAACCAGTCATAAACCGGCGCGGCGGCTTTTTTGAACTCGGCCTTCTGCGCGGGCGTCGGCACATAAAGCGTTCCACCGCCCTTGACGAAGTCAGCGTAGGCCTTGATGGACTTGCGCTTCGGCGAAGCGAACGTGGCTTGCTGCAACTCGGCGAAGCCGTCCACGATCACGCGGCGATTGGCTTCGGACATGCCCAAGAAGCGATCGTTGTTCATCCACCACAACGCACCCATGTAGGCATGGCCGTCGAGGGTCACGTACTTCAGGCCGGCATCCGGGAATTTCATGCCCATGATGTCGGTGATGCCGTTTTTGGAGCCTTCAACAACGCCCGTCTGGAACGAGGTGAACAGCTCGGGCCACGGAATCGGGGTCGGGCTGGCGCCCATGGCGCGAACCAGTTCCTGCGGCAGATCGGCCACGACCGTGCGGATTTTCAGGCCCTTCATGTCGCCCGGCGATTTGATAACGCGCTTGGTGTTGGCAAAGTTGCGCCAGCCACCGGTATTGCCGATGCTCATCAGGCGTATTTTGTCGCCCGAGTCGGCCAGGGCCAGTTTGCGAATCGTGCGGGCGAAGTCGCCGCTAAGGGCCATTTCGGCGATGCGGTCGTCACGCAGCAGGTAGGGCAGATCCAGAACCTGAATGTAGGGGAACGCACCGGCGGCGCCGCCGCTGGTGGTGATGAAGATGTCGATGGTGCCGTCGGCAACGCCTTGCAGGCATTCCGCGCCCTTCGAGCAAAGCTGGGTGCCGATGAACAGTTCGACGGAAATATCGCCGTTGGAGCGGGATTCAACGAAGTCCTTAAAGACGACGAGACCGTCGTAATCTTCGTCCTGGTCGTTGGAATTGGCGCTGGCGCGCAGGTTGATCTTGGCGGCGTCGGCGCTGATCGCGCCAAAAGCCATGGAACCGGCGACGGCGAGAGCAACAGCCGCCATTTTACTGAATTTCAACATATTCTCACTCCTCCTTGTTGACTTATAAACATTATCTTACACGATTTTGTTGGTTTTAGGTGAACTCCTTTTCGTTTTCGCGGGCAAAAATTAATTTGCGAGCCCCAAAAGACGCGGCATGAACATGGAAATCGCCGGAATATAGGTAATCATAAAGATCACAACGATTTCAACCGCGAGGAAGGGCAGGATCGCCTTGGAAATAGCCTCCACTTTTTCACCCGATACCGAGGAGGCAACGAACAGGACAAGCCCCATGGGCGGCGTTGCCAAACCCACCGTGAGGTTAACGCTCATGATAATCGCGAAGTGAATGGGATCGACGCCGATGCTCAGGAAGATCGGTCCCAGGATCGGGCCTAAGATGATGATCGCCGGTCCGGCATCCAGGAACATGCCGACGATAAACAGCAAAATATTGATCAGCAGCAGCAGAAGCAGCGGATCGTCGGAAAGGGTGATGATCCACTGGGCCAGTTCCTCGGCCACATGGGACAGGCTGACCACGGTCTTGAAAGCCATGGCCGCACCCACCAGCAGCAGAACCACCGAGGACGTTAGCGCTGATTTCATGAATATCCTGGGCAGATCGCTAAACTTCAGCGAGCGCAGGATAAAAATGCCAATGAACATGGCGTAGGCGGCGGCCACCGCGGAGGCCTCCGTCGGCGTGAAGAGACCGCCCAGAATGCCGCCAAGGATGATGACCGGGGTCATCAACGGCAAAAGCGCCTTGGTGAAGGCTCTCCAGCGTTCCAGCCAGGTGGCCTTGGGACCGGCTACGGGGAAATCCTTGGCCTTGGCCATGGCCGAAACCACGACCATCAGACCAACGCCCACCAGAATGCCCGGAATGATACCGCCCGCAAACAACGCAGCCACCGAAACTTCCATGACATAGGCGTAGATGATCATGATGCCCGACGGCGGAATGATCGGTCCGATGACCGAACTGGCCGCCGTGACGGCGGTGGCGAAGCGCCGCGTGTAGCCGTTTTTGACCATGGCGGGGATCAGCATCGAGCCCAGGGCCGAGGTGTCGGCCACGGCCGAGCCCGACAGACCGGCGAACAACATGGACGACAGAATGTTCACATGGGCCAGCCCGCCGCGCAGGTGGCCGATCAGGGCTTGCGAAAATTCAACGAGGCGGACGGTGATGCCGCCCTTGTTCATCAGCTCACCGGCCAGCATGAAGAACGGAATGGCCATCAGCGGGAAACTGTCCACGCCGTTGTAGATGTTGCGGTACATCAGGGCCACGTCGCGGTCCATGCCTTCGACGAAAAGCATGATCCCCGGCGCGCCCAGCATGGCGAAAAACACCGGCGTGCCCAGCATCAGCAAAATCAGGAAAAGCGGAAGGAAAAGCATCAGCATGATATCAGCCCTCCGCTATGAATTTAGGGGTGGCGGGCTTGGGGAAGTCGTCCACATTGCCGAACGTTCGCCCAATGGTGCGCATAATCATCTCGATGTTGACGCTTAGCATCAGTCCGAGACAGACGCTCATGGCCAGATAAATGTAGGCCAGCGGCATGTGCATCAGGCTTGAGGAACGGAAGATGAAGCCCGATCCGAAATGCTTGGTCGCTTTCTCCAACAGAATGACCAGGATAATCGTGGAGAGCACAAAGATAGCCATATGCAGAGCGCGGCGAACAACAGGGGGCAGTGCGTCCGGGATCAGATCAATGCTGACGAAAGCGCCCCAGCGATACCCGGACGGGGCCATAAAAGCCATCATCCAGATCATCAGCGACCGGGCCGCTTCCTCGGGCCACGGCAGGGCGTTGTTGAGGACGTAGCGACAGAAAACCTGCAACAGGATGACAAAGACCATCACCACCAACGCCACCCAGGCGATCTGTCGTCCAGCCGTCAATATCGCCGTATTTACCGCTCCTAAAAGGGCGGTTATTTTCGCCAGCAAGCGCATTAGATTATGTCCCCTTAATGTTACTCCTCCGACAACGGGTTCAGCCCGTCGTCAAACCGGCGTCGGATTTCCATTCCGCCCGCGCCGTCTTCGCCGCTTCTAAGATGCGGCTTTTCGTCACCGTCGCCGTAGCGCCAGATTTCGTCAACAACAATTTGCCCGCCCAGTTCGCCCGTGTGGTTCACCACCGGCCCCAGCGCCAGCGCCACGCCATCGCGAACAAATACCGGGACTTCACCCAAAGACGCGGTTTCGGTAATGGCCCGCCCGCCTTTAACCGCTTCGCCGGTGAACAAATTCCACCACCGGCCCGACGGCAGGAAATACGAAACCGATCCGCCCGCGCGCAGCACGGGTGCGACCAGAATATCTGGGCCGAACATGTACTGATCCTCGAACGCCCAGCAGGCCCGGTCGTCGGGGAAGGCCAGCGCCATGGCTCGCATCACCGGCAGACCCGTTTTTTCAGCTTCCATGATGGCGGCGTCGATATAGGGAATGAGCCGGTAACGCAGCTTCATACAGCGCCGCGCCATGTCTTCGGTTTCGGGCTCAAAATTGAAGGGCTCGCGCTCGCCAATCCCGTGAAAGCGCATGTGGCTGGAGAATATGGCGGCCTGCGTCCAGCGCACGAACAATTCGTCCGACGGCTGCGGGCCATAGAACCCGCCGATATCCGTGGCGTAACACGGCGCGCCCGACATGCCCCAGCTTTGGCCGCCGCGCAAACTCGCCGCAAGACCTTCCCAGTCGGCCTGCGTATCACCGGCCCATTGCATGGGATAGCGCTGGCTTCCGGCCCAGCCCGAGCGGCTGAACACCAAGGCCTTGCCCTTGCCGAAGGCGGCCTCGGTGGCCTCGAACACGCAGCGATTATAAAGCAGCGCATAAACGTTGTGGAGTTGCGCGCCGGTCGATCCGTCATGGGCGATCATGTTGTCGGTGACCTGTTCGCCAAAATCGGGTTTGGTCACGTCAACGCCCAGTTTGAACAGTTCGGCGTGCAGGTCGCGCCAATAGGCGTAGGCGTCGGGATGGGTGAAATCGACCAGACCGCTATCGGGCAGTTGGGTCAGCACCTTGCCGAAGGGTTCGCGATCAAATTCATAGCGGGCGGCGGCGCCGGTTTCGTCTTTCAGCAGCCAGCCCTTGGCTTCCATGTCGGCAAACATCGGACCATCCATCGAAACCAGCGGATACTCCCACACACACAGCCGCATATCCAGATCGTGAACGGCGTCGCACAGGGCCTTGGGGTCATCGAAGCGGGACGGGTCGAAGACGAATTCGAAGCGGGTATCGGTATTTTGCCAGGCGCGTCCGTCCAGACAGATGACGTCGGTGGGCAGATCGCGTTTCCGAAGGGTGCGGGCCACATCCATCATTTCGTCAGGCGTACGATAATAGGCCCGCGACACCCATACGCCCAAACTCCACAGCGGAATTTGCGGCATGCGCCCGGTCAACCCGGTATAGCGTTCGATGATGTCCGCGCCATCGGTTCCGGCGATCAGGAAAAAGTCGAGCACGGGTTCTTCGATACTGGCGATGTACGAACGATGCGACCACGGCGCAAAACCCACGCCATGCTCGGTTATGGCGGCGGACAATATAAACAGGCCCCAGCCTTCGGGGCTCCACGCGAAGGGGCAGTTTTTGTAGCTGATTTCGGCGTTGGGACCCAGGCTGTCCTGGTTGTCCGATCGGATCAACTGGCCGCGATGGTTCAGCCCACCCCATTTTTCACCCAGTCCATAAACGGGTTCGCCCGATTGCAGGGCCAGTGCGATTGCCAACTTCTCGCCCAGTTTCGAAAACGGCGGAACGCGCCGTTCCCGCACAAAATGCCCGTCGTCGGCAGAGGCCAGCACCGGCTTGTCGTCGCGCGTCAAGGTCAGGGACAGTTCAGCCACATCGATGCGCAGTTGCGCATTACCGGCGGATAAAACAACTGCGCCATCGGCAACAGCCGCGCCGCCTTCAATCGACGGCTTCGGGTCCACCAGAATACCGTGGGGGTCGCTCGGTGCAGCTCCCAGGGTCAGGCGAAATACACCGTCGGCCCACGGCTGCACATTCAGCACCCCGGCGGCGGTTTCGATGGCGACACGCCCGCCATCAACCTGTGGCGCAGCCGTTCCGGTGATGGCCTGGGCGCGGTTCCAGTTCGTCATGTCAATTCCACTACCGGAATGTTCAGCGACTTGGCCGCAGCGCGCAGCGCGGGACGGAATTCTCCGTAGGCGAAGCTGTAATGGTGTTCCAGCCCCTCGCCCATGACGCCGTCCAGAATTTCTGTGGCCGGTCGGTCGAACCGCGCGACGCCCGAGGTGCCCGAAAAACTGTTGGGCCGTTTGATCATTTCGGCACCCGCTAGGATCAGGCGCACGGACCCGCGCGACTGGCTAAGCCGCGCCACGGTGATGCGCCCGGCTTTGAGCGGGAATTCATGCAGCAACGGTTTCTTGCGGTTGGAATGGATGGTCACGCGAACGCCAGCGTCGGCGTCAGCCATGGTTTTGGGAGCCAGTCCGCAATGCCAGAAAACAGCCGTGTCATCGTCCGCATCGACATCCACCAGATCGGCCAGAAACACGGGCTCTTCCGTCAGGCTTTGCAATATCTGGCTGGACAGGTTGCCGAACACGTCCGCCTCGCAGGCGCACGGGATGCCGTCGCCGCTGAGCATGGCCATGGCCCCGCAGGCCGCACAGCCGTAATCGGTGAAGAATTCGGGCCAGCAGCGCACCGCCAGACCCGTGTATTCGCCTTCCTTGGCCAGATCCGACAGGGCGGCATAGACCCGCAGACCCTTATCAAGGGCTTCGGGCTCCATGTCGCCCAGGTTGGCGACCCGCTTGTCGGTATGGGCATGGATTTTGGAAACCCGCCCGGCGTCGATACCGCGCGCACGGTCGAACACGCCCGGAAGGGCATGGGCTTCAATGGTCGCCCCCGTCATGGCGGAAACCTGTGCCGCATCATAGCCGCAGGTGTGAAAGCCGTCGGGATGGTCGCCGAAGACGCCGATGCGGACTTTCTTGAGTGCCTCGATGACCGTGGCACCGCCCGCTTCATCCATCTCGCGCGCACCGGTTGCCGGAACAAATGGGGCCATCCCGCCGCCCGAAATCAACGCCTTCAAATCGGCGTCCTCGGGCGCGCCGAACACGTAACCGATATCGGTTCCGGTCTTGCGCAGGGCATGGGCCGCCAAATTGATGCCGCACAACGAATTCAGCCGAAGCCGTTCGCCGGTACGCGGTTCGGGGAACCCCCACAGCGCCAGCGGCGCGTCGATTTCGCCGGCCAGCGCCACGGTCATGGTGGCGTCGGTAAAAGTTACCTGAAGAAGCAACAGCATATCCAGCGACTGGGCTTTCAAGGCGGGCAAAGCCGCGCGAACCGCATCGGCGTCGAACAGTAACTCGCGCGGGCCGACGATATTCACGCCCAGACCGTCAAGCCGGGAAAAGGCCGCCTTGGTTATTTCCTCGGCGAAGGGAACGTCGAAGGTGGTGCGACCCAGGGCGACCACGCCAATGGTCGGGGATGCGTTCATTTCGTGTCTCCGAAACCGGCATACTGCGCGCGAAAACCACCCCCCTTGCCGGCCAATTCAACCGAGCCGTCAAATGCCGGATTGTCGAACCACGGCGTCGCCGCTTCATCGGCCAGGTGGCTCAGTTCCGCCATGTAGGGTACGCCCTCGGCACGCAGTTCAGCGGTCATGGCATCCAGGTCCGGGAACAATTGGAAAGCGGGCCACCAAATGGCGCGACCGGCCAGATAACCCGATGCGCCCCCTTTGAAGGCATATCGCAGTACGTGCTTGAATTCGGTCATTCCGGCGCCGGCCGAAAGCATGACCCACGGGCGGCCCGCCAAACGGCCCAATTCGTCGAACAAGTCCTGGGTGCGCTTGATTTCGTCCGGATCGCCATTGTCGGGATCGGCGATGGATGCGGCCGGAACCGGGCTTTCCAGCTTGAAAATGTCAATTCCGAATTCGGGTGCCGCGAAGGCTTCAACGCTTTTGAGGACCAGATCGGGGTGCTTGTCTTTGTGTTCGATATAGTCGGTTGTCTGGTTGGCCTCGCCGGGCAGCGGATAGACCAGCAGCTCGAACACAAACGGGATGTCGTAACGTTTGCATTCTTCGCCGATCTTGCGCACGTAAGCCTGCTGGCGGGCGCAATTGTCGGGCGCAGCATCGGGCCGGTACCAGGCCAGCACCTTGACCGCGTCGGCCCCGCTGCGCTTGATTTTCTCGACGCTCCAGTTATCGATTTCCGAACTGATTCGACCGCGCGGCGTTTCCTCGAAGATGGAATTTTCCAGCGTCGCAATAAGCCCCTGCGCCGGGCTGACATACTCAAGCCCCTGCGGATAAGCCACATGCGGATCAAGCAGCATGGCCGAACTGTAGGGGGCCAGTTCGCGGGTCAGGATTATTTTTACGGCAGCCATGTCTTCGTAAGACGCCTCATCCACATTACGCCGCGCCTTGACGTAATTCTTGATCGGCGGACGCTGATCGACGGCGGTCATTTTGAAACGTCCACCGGCATCGGCCAGACGGCGGATACCCCAAAGTTTGCCTGCTGAAAGTTCGGTCATTTTTTTACTTCTCCTTTATGGGGCCCGGATATTGGCCATGAGGCCGAGAACCATGCCGACAGGGGCCGCATGTTCATGGCCGCGCGGTAGGTGGGGGTGGTGATGTCAAAGGCGGCAGGCGTACGGAAAAACAGTGCGCGCTGCTCGTAAATTTCTCCGTAAAGGGCGCTGCGCAGGCGTTCGGCTTCCTCCGTTAGCCCCCAGCTTTCAAGTTGCGCCGCAAAACTGAAATTGATGCCGACAATCACCTCGGTTCGCTGGAACGATTCCGGCACGTCGTCGGTGATCCACGGGATTTTTCTCCCCTCGGGCATGGCGACGTTCACCACACCCTTGCCCTGCCCCGCGCCCTCGAAGTTTTGCGCAAAAACGGTGCGAAGGGCGGTGCGGGCCTTTTCGGCATCGACGACTTCGCCGAACCCGTAGCGCCGGGCCAGGAACGGGCCGAAGAGCTGCTCGATAAAGTAGGCTTCCGACAACGGCCCGGATGTGTCGAAACGAAAATGGGTTCCGGTCCACAGGGCGGCCTCAAAGGATTTGGCGCCCTTGGCCGACATGGCCCGCCATGTGGCGGCCTGTTGGGCGTCGCCCGCTGCTTCGGCCACCTGCGCGCCGGCCAGCAACGCGGCCAGCCACAATCCCGCGCAATAGGCCGACGGGCCGACCATGGGCAGATTATCGAACGTTTGGTCCGGCCAGCCGCTGTTTTCGATCAGGCCATCGCCATCGGTGTCGTATTGTTCAAGGTGCGTCAGCGCCGTTTTGACCTGCGCATAATGACCCGCCACCCATTGCTCGCCGAACACCGATCCGTCGCGCGCAATCTCGATAACGAAGTGGCAGTTCAGGTCTTTCCAGCGGGTGGTGTTCTGCCACGAGAAGCTGTTGACCGTATGGAACGGGTCTTCCTCGGGCGCGCCCAGATCGTGGGGCACGGCTCCGGCCCGGTTGATGGGGAACAAATCGGTGCTGCGCATGTGGCGGCGCTGGCGGGCGTCTTCGGCGTCAACGGCGCGGCTGAAGGCCTCGGCCACCGAGCGGGCCAGATCGGGCCACAGGCGCAGAATTCCTTCGGATGCGTAAATCCACAGATCCAGCGTGTTGTAGTAGGGATAGTCCGGGCATTCGATCAGGCCCAGATGGCTGGGCTCCCACGTTTCCTCGTCGGGCGCGGTCAGCGCCGTCATGCCGTCGACAATAAGGAAAAGCTGATTGACGCGCAGCCCGGTAGCCGCCGGGGTATCGCCGGTATCGGCAATTTCGGATGCGTGCCAGCCGTCGACGGCGTCGGACCATTCATCGCGTTTTTCAAGGGCCAGGGCTGCGATGCCTTCGGCGTTGCGTCCGTCGGACCCCCAGTTCTTGGTGTAATAGCGCTGGTGGGTGCGGCCACTGCCGAAGCGGATGGTGGGCAAATCCCAGGCCAGCGAGAACACAACTTCAACACTTTGGCCCGGTTCGAGCCGGGCCCGTGCGGCGATGGCGCCGGATGGCATTCCGGTCTCGGCTTCGGCAAAGCCCGTATCGGCCAGCCACCAGCCCAAGTCTTCGGGAACGGCGCCGGATTCGGCGAACGGAGCCCAAACATCGGCCCCGGTGCCCAAGCCATCGAAGGTCGGGCAGACGGTGATGTCCACTCCCGCATCGGCCTGACCCAAAAGGGCAAACTGGCCAACCCCTTCGGGCGGCACGTCATCGAAGCGCACGCGGTCGAACAGAACGCCACGGAAATCGTCGTTGCCGATTGCGCCGTTGAGGTTGCCCGCGTTGCGACGGTACGGACGTTCGGTTCCCCAGGCGTCGAACCAGCCGGACAGGTTGGCCCAGTGGGCCATAACGGCGGCGTCGATGGCTTTGGACCCGGTGTTTTCCAGCCGCCAGCGAAAAACGGCAACGGGCGTGGCGGATGTATCCACATCACCCGGAATGACCGGCGAATAGCTTTCCTGAACGGCGCGCAGCGCGCCAAACTCGTAAGTGTGCCAAGCCTTGGGGAAAGCGGCGGCATAGGTTCCGTCGATGTCTTCGCTCAGCCACTCAAAAGCCCTCAACTGGCCGCTTTCGGGCGGCGGTTGCAGGGCCATGGCTTGTTGGTCAACCTTGAGGGCGAAGCCGCAGGCCGCTTCGCGAAACAACTTCATGGCGCCCGTTTTCAGGGACCAGCGGTTAAAACCGCCCCGGCACGACTGGACGATGCCGCCGGTGCCGATGCCGCCGATGGGAACGCCCAGATCGCCGGGCCCGTGCAACTGGCCCTCGACTTTGCCGTGGGTCTCCGGAATGGGGTCATGCAGCCTGCGCGTAAAGGCAAATTGCGGATGATCGGTCACGACGTCGTCTCCTTCAACCGCGGGCGCTTAATGACCAGCGCGGCTGCTCCAAACATAATGATACTGCCGACGATCTCGTAAGGCCCAAGCGTCTCGTTCAGGACCACGACGCCCAGAACCACGGCCACCACCGGCGCCACAAACGCATAAAGACCGGCGCGGCTCGGTCCCCAGTCTCGCATCAGCTTGGCGTAAAGCGAAAACCCGATGACCATTCCGCCGATGGCCAGATAAAGCCAGCTGAGAAAAATTTCGGTGCGCGCATAAAGCGCCAGGGTGTGCCAGCCGACCGGCTCGAACGCGATGGAAATCAGCATCATGAAGGTGCCGCCGATCAGCAAAAACCAGCCGCTTATGATGGTCGGGGTCGATTGTTTCAAAAGCGGTCGGCTGAGGACCGAGATGAAGCAATACGTGATCGTTCCAAGCGAGATCGCGCCCAATCCCCACATCGAAGGCGGTACGGTGTCGGCCATAAGCTTGGGAACGAACAAAACGATCAGGCCCCCAATTCCGATGGCCACGCCAATGGCCTTCGCGTGGCTGTAGTCTTCCTCGCGAAAGATCAGGCCGATGACGAACAGCGCCAGCGGCATCAGCGCCAGATTGACAACGGCGGAAAGGCCGGACGGCGCGTTCAGAACGCCCCAGAAAAGCAGGGCATACGGGATGGAAATGCCGAAGAAGGAAAGCGTCAGAACCCGCACTCCCAGGCCACTGGGCCACCACATCGACCCCTGGCTCGCCGCCAGCGCCAGCAAAATGGCGCCCCCGACCAGCAGGCGCGAGGCCGAGAAAAACAGCGGCGGAACGACCTGAACACCGATTTTGGTAGCCAGCCATGTGCTTCCCCAGATCAAGGACACCAGCAGGAACGGGACCATAAATCGTCGGTCGGTGCTAAAGGGTTCCATTTTTCCTGCGCCGCGCCCCTCGACCCCAAAATGTTGTTTTTTGAACAAAAAAGACTAGTCTTTATACAAGAGTTAGTCAAACACGAAAATTTCTTGTGTGATTATGGACATCACCTTACCGATCTCGTTCAGATCTCAAGGCGTTTTCCGGTTTGGATGGATTTCTCGGCGGCCAGTCCGACGCGCACCGCCATGGCCGCTTCGCGCGGTGAAACCAGCGGCACGCCCTTTCGGAACGCCTCGGCCACCGCCGCGATCTCGCGGCCCAGTTCGGCCACTTCGCCGGACGGCTCCAGGGGGCGGCGCTCGCATTCGGAAACGCCGCGCTGAAAATCGAAGCCCTTCGGGATGACGCACAGGTCGAAATCGGCGTCCAGGGTGCGGTCCATGGCGCCTGACCAGCGCGCCCGCGCCGCCCCAACCGAGCCCATGACCTCGACCGTCAGGTGATGCTCAAACCCGGACGTGGTCTGAAAAACCGAGGCAATGGCGCCATCGGCCCAACGAATGGACGTGGAAGTGGTGTCATAGAAATGATCGTTCCGGCGGCTGGAACCGACGGCGATGACATCACGCGGCGCGCCATGTCCGGCCAGATACCAAAGCGCGAGATCGTAAAAGTGCACGGTTTCTTCGAGAATCCACGACCCCACCCGGTCCGCATTCCAGCGCCAGCTACCGGCACCCTTGCGGTAGGGATTGCGAAACAGGTGGATGGCGACGCTTTGAACGTCGCCGATCTCGCCCGCGTCGATCAGGCGCTTGATCGCCCCCCACTGGCTGGACAGGCGAAACTCGTGCCCGATGCTGAGAACCTTGCCCGACTCTGCGGCAGCTTCCAGCATTGCGCCCAGGTCTTCCTCGCGGGTCGCCATGGGTTTTTCAAGCTGGGTATGCTTGCCGCCCTGCAACGCGGCGATCGCCATGGTGGCGTGCAGGTCGTTGGGGACGACGATATCGATGGCGTCGATCTCGGGTGCTGCGCACACATCCTGCCAACGGGTGGTCACCCGCGCGTCCGGGTAATCGGCGTGAGCGCAGGCCGCCGACGCATCGGATGCGCACGCGATCATGGCCAGGGTGGTATGCGGGCAATCGTGAATGGCCGCCGCGTGCTGGCGGCCCCACGCGCCGTATCCAATCAGACCGAAGCGAAGAGGAGGATACCCGGCCATCAGCGTAACCGGGGCTGCGGCAATTCGCCTACAATTTCAGACAGCACGAAATAGACGTCGTCGTGGTTTTGCAGCAGCGACGCCGGGACTTGCGCGGTCATGGGGCCGTGCAAAATTTTGCGCGCCATGGCGGCCTGCCACGGGCGGTTCATGTAAATACGCACCTTGCGGCTTTCCAGAATCTCCTTCATGCCCACGGTGACCGCGAATTCGGGAATGCGTTCCACATTTCCGCCAGACGTGGTCACCGAATTGATCAGGCGCGTCTCGCGCGACAGCCGCACCACGCGGCTGGGCAGGTTCGCAAATTCCTCGTCCGAACACGTCTCGCCCGGTTCCGGCGGATCGTTAAAGGCCACATGCCCGGTAATGCCGATGCCGCCGAAACACACGTCGGTTCCGCCGTAGCGCCGCAACGCCTCGGGCACGTTTTCGATATCATGGGGGTCGGGGAAAATGCGTTGTTCCGGTGGCGGGGCCAGGGCCGGATCAAGCAGGCCGTAGAAATGATCCTCCATGTGGCCATGGAAGCTCAACTGGTCGTCATCGGCAATGAAGCCGCCGGTTTCGGACGTAAGGTATTCGTCCATGTTAATGACCACCAGATCGCGCAAGCTGAAATTTTTGCGGTTACATCTTTGCGCAATGACGTCGTACTGGCCGACCGGCCCCACCGGAAGAATGAAAACAACCTTGTCGCGCCCGGCCTTCTTTGCCGCCGCGAATTCGGAAAAGAAATCTTCCACGAACCGGTCCGTTATGGCGTCCATGTCGGCCACAAACTCGAATCCGATTCGCGCACCCTCGCGCAACCGGTCTCTCGATAACAGCAAAGGATTCAACGACTTTCCCTCCGGCGGCGCGACCCGATCCAGGCGGCCCGTTCGGCGGGAGTCTATGTCGCCACCGAACCGATTGGAAGGAGGACCAAATCCCTAATTATCACGCTCGCCCGAGGCCAAAATTTCTACAGGTCGTTGATTTCACGGTTGAGGCGGAATTTGGGGGAGGTTACGAAGGTTTCGACGTCGCGTAGGCGTTTTTCCATTTCGCGGAAGCGGTGGCGCAGAGTGGCAACGGTTCCCGTCGGTTCCACGCGCACGCGGGTCCAGAAGGCTTCCTCGCCGGGGGTTTCATACAAATCGGCGGGACGCGGCGGTACCACCTTGGTCAGCACCACGTAAACGATGATGGTGGGAAGGGTGAATGCGAACAGCGACACCAGTGCACCGGCGCGAACCACCAACGAATCGACGCCGAAATAATCGGCGATGCCCGCGCACACGCCCTTCAGCATGGCGGTATCGAGATTGCGGTACAGCCGGTTGGGGCTGGGCCGCCCGCCTTCCGTGGCGGGCTCGTCCCAGAACGGGGCACGCCAGCCCCGTGGTCCGCGCCAAGAACCGCCCCAAGAACCACCCATGCCGCCACCCATGGGACCGCAACGCCACTTGCTGGATTTGCGTTCCCACTTTTCCTGCTTACGCCGCCACTTATCCTCACGCTTTTTCATGCCCGAAATCTCCAGGCGGGATTGCGCGCGATCAACGCGGCGGCCACCAAATACCCCGCGATGGTCAGAATCGGGGCCGAAAAAAAGCACACCAGCACACCGGCCCGGACCCACCACGGGCTAATGCCGAAGCGCGTGGCGATGTCGGCGCACACGCCCAGGAATACGGCGTCGGCACGCGGACGGAACCGGCGAATTCGTGAAAAGGTCTCGTGAAACTCGTGGCGCATCATAACTGTTCTCTCCAATCGGGGACTTCGGCGTCCAAAATCCGCTCCAAATTCTTGATGCGGCTTTCCATCTTGGGCACGCTCTCCCACAACTCGGTCAGGATCTGCTCGTCACCCGAGGTCAGCGTCTTGGCCGATCGCCAGCGCATGGTGTAATGAGCGATGATCCAGACCGGTGCCACGATCACCAGAAAGATGATCAGCGGCGTCTCAACAAATCCAAAGAAAGGCATATCGAATTATCGCTTCCACAAGGGTCAGAAAGAGGGTCAGCAGTGGTTCCATTTCGCATCACCCAAAGAAGACTTACTCTTTGGTCTTCTTCGCGCTACCCTTGGCCATGCGGGCCTTAAGGGCGGCAAGTTCCTGCTCGACGGCGCTTTCGGTTTCAAGTTCGGCGATCTCCTCGGTCAAGGTTTTGCCACGTCCAAGATCGAAAGCCTCCACTTCGCTTTCGGTTTCGTCAAGACGCTTTTCCATTTTGTCGAAACGCGCGAAGGCATCCTCGACCCGTCCGTCGTACAGTCTGCGGCGAACTTTCAGGCGCGACGTGGCAGTTTCGTGGCGGGCCTTGATGGCCTTTTGCTTGACCTTCGCCTCTTTCAGCTTGTCCTGCAACTTGACGATATCGGCTTCGCCGTGAGCAAGTGCTGCATCCAGTTCGTCCAGTTCGGCCTTCAAGGCGGCAGCCGTTTCGCGCAGCTTGGACTTTTCAACCAGCGCCGCTTTGGACAGGTCTTCGCGGCCCTTCATGAGCGCCACCTCGGCCTTGCGGTCCCATTCGGCCTGGGCGTCTTCATAACGCCGGAGGCTTCGCTGAATGTCCTTGCGCTCGGCAATGGTCTGGGCGGCGGTGGCCCGCACCTCGACCAGCGTCTCTTCCATTTCCTGAATGATCAGCCGGATGATCTTTTCCGGATCTTCGGCGCCGTCCAGAATGGCGTTGACGTTGGAATTCACGATGTCGGAAAGACGCGAGAAAATACCCATGGTGCTGTGTTCCTGTGATTTTCAGTTGCTTCAATTAGCCTGATACTTTGCAGATGCCGTGCCAAACGCCTAATCAATTGAAAACAAACGAAAGTGCGTCAATTAGCCTGGCAAATTTAATTCACTAAATACCATTTATTAGCTTTTTTCACTATTTTATGGTATCCATCGCGAATGGCTGATTCCGCATCCGACCTTCCGCCGCTGATTGGCGAATCGACCGCGTTTCTTGAAATGATGGAAGCGGTGTCGCTGGCCGCACCTCTGAACCGCCCCGCCCTGGTCATCGGCGAGCGTGGAACCGGCAAGGAACTGATTGCCGCTCGGCTTCATTATTTGTCGGCGCGTTGGGGCCGTCCGCTGATCAAGGTCAATTGCGCGGCCCTGCCCGAAACCCTTTTGGAGACCGAGCTTTTCGGCCATGAGGCCGGGGCCTTCACGGGGGCGGTGCGCCGCCGCATGGGCCGGTTCGAGCGGGCCGATGAGGGCACGCTGTTTCTGGATGAAATCGCCAACGCGTCACAGGCCGTACAGGAGAAAATCCTGCGTGTCGTGGAATACGGTGAGATGGAGCGCGTCGGCGGTAGCGAGGCGGTCCGGGTGGACGTGCGCGTCATCGCGGCGACCAATGTGGACCTGCCGGGCGAGGCCGCCGCCGGACGCTTTCGCCACGACCTGCTGGACCGTTTGGCCTTCGAGGTCCTAACCATCCCGCCCTTGCGCCACCGCCCCGACGACATTCCCTTGCTGGCCGGATATTTCGCCCGCGCCATGGCCATGGAACTGGGTTGGGACGCCTTCCCCGGCTTCACGCCCGCCGCAAGCGCCGCCCTGGCGGCCTATTCGTGGCCCGGCAACGTGCGCGAGATCAAGAACGTGGCCGAACGCGCCGTCTATCGCTGGCCCGATGATACGCAGCCCATCGACGAAATTCAGTTCGACCCGTTTGCCTCACCCTACCGACCCGTCACGGCCCCGCCCGAGGATAAACCCGTTGAACCTGCCCAAAGCCCCACCCTGCGCGACGCCATTAGCCGGTTTGAGATTGGATTGCTCAAGGACGCGCTGGAAGCCAACCGCTTCAACCAGCGGGCCACGGCGCGGCATCTGGGCCTGTCGTACGACCAGTTGCGCAACCGGTTGCGCAAATACGGGATCATTGATGCCGGCAATCAGAAATCCAGGTCGGTGTAATGCTTGGGCGGGGGTGCGCCGGGGATATTGTCGGCCAGAAGCGGGCGGAAACTGGGCCGGGATTTAACCCGCGCATACCAGTCCTTGGCGTCCTCGTGATCGTCCCATGGAACGTCGCCCACATAATCCACGCACGACAAGTGCGCCGCCGCCGTCACATCGGCCAACGAGAAAAAGTCGCCGGCCAGCCATTTGCGCTGCCCGATCAAAAAGGCGATGTAGTCCAGATGGGTATGGATATTGGCGTGGCCCGCGCGGATGGCGCCCGAATCGGGCTGCCCCAACCCCAGAAACCGCTTGGTGATTTTTTCACCCACGAGGTTTTCCGTAACCTCGCGGTTGAACTTGGCATCGAACCACAATACCAGCCTGCGCACCTCGGCCCGCTGGAACGGATGCGAGCCCAGCAACGGCGGCTCGGGATTGATCTCGTCAAGGCATTCGCAAATAATCAGGCTGCCCGAAAGGGTGGTGCCATCGGGTTCCACCAGCACCGGAACCTCGCCCGCCGGATTAAGCGCGAGAAAGGCCTCGCGCCGCTCCCACACCTGTTCGGCGCGCATTTCAAACTCGATTTTTTTCTCGTGAAGAACTATTCGCACCTTGCGGCAAAACGGCGAAAGCCAGAGGTGGTACAAAACCCGCATAAAAACGCCCCTACCCGATGCGCCCGCAACAACCATAGAAAAGCCGCGGCCTTTTGGCAACGGCTCACGCCCTTGTTATTCGACGGGACCAGGAGGCCTTCCTATCTAAGGGGTGCATGGGGTCAGTCCGTGGGTCGGGCGACCCAGAAGATTGTCCGCGAGAAATGGGGCCTTTCAGGGCCGGAGAGATTTCGATGGTCGCGCAAGAGGTTAAATGTGAAAACAGCCGTTTAGCATTGGGTGCAGTGCTTCTTATTGCCGCCGCCATTTTCGTGGCCGCCATCGGCGGTGCCTGGCCCGCCAAGGCAGGCGAATTGGTTTATTCGTCATGGGGTTCGGCCATCAAAGGCTACGACCCGGTTGCCTATTTCAAGGCTGGCAAGCCCATAATGGGTTCGGGCGATCATTCGCTGGAATGGAAGGGCGCAACCTGGAAATTCGCCAGCGCCGAAAACCGCGAAGCCTTCGCCGCCATGCCCGAAAAGTATGCCCCGCAGTTCGGCGGCTATTGCGCTTGGGCCGTTTCGCAGGGATATTCGGCGAAAATCGATCCCGACGCCTGGCACATTGAAAACGGCAAATTGTACCTCAACTATTCTAAGTCGGTGCAAACCACATGGGCGGGCGACATTCCGGGCAATATTGCCAAAGGTGAAGCCAACTGGCCAAAGATCGAGGCCAAACTCGCGAAGTAGTTTCTACGCCATGATTTAGGAGGAGGGACGAATATGCTGATCCGCATTGCCAAGCCATCCGACATCAAGTCTTCGGAAATCACGCCGAAGTCCGTATTCCTCAACCGCCGAAAATTCCTGAAAACCGCCGCTGTGGCCGGCGTGGGGCTGGCTGCGGGCCAGTTGCTGCCAAGCGAGGCCTTGGCCGGGCGCAAACTGGACGGCATCGTCAAGGGCAACTTTGCCACCGCCGAGGAACAAACCTCGTTCATGTCGGTCACCAGCTACAACAATTTTTATGAATTCGGCACCGACAAGAACGATCCGGTCAAGAACTCGGAGGCCTTCAAGGCCAAGCCATGGACCGTGGAAATCGCCGGCAAATGCGAAAAACCCGGAACCTATGCCTTCGAGGACGTCATCAAGCCCCACCAGCTTGAAGAGCGCATCTACCGGCTGCGCTGCGTCGAGGCATGGTCCATGGTGGTTCCCTGGGTCGGCGTTCCGCTGGGCGACGTGATCAAACGCTTTGAGCCCACGTCAAAGGCCAAGTTTGTGGCCTTCGAGACCATCGTGCGGCCTGAAGAAATGCCAGGCCAGAAACGTCCCATCCTGCCGTGGCCCTATGTTGAGGGCCTGCGCATGGACGAAGCCATGAATCCGCTGTCGCTGTTGACGGTGGGCCTGTACGGCGAGGAGCTTTTGAACCAGAACGGCGCGCCCATTCGCCTCGTTCTTCCCTGGAAGTACGGCTTCAAGTCCATCAAATCCATCGTCAAGATCACCTTTACCGAGAAAGAACCGCCGTGCACCTGGAACCAGCAGGCAGCCCACGAATACGGCTTTTATGCCAACGTCAATCCGCAGGTGGACCACCCGCGCTGGAGCCAAGCCAAGGAACGGCGCATCGGTGAGTTCTTCAAACGCGAAACGTTAATGTTTAACGGGTATGCTGACGAGGTCGCCGCTCTTTACTCCGGGCTCGATTTGAAGAAATACTATTAGAGCATGTCTCGCGAAAAGATGATCAGACGGTAGGATGTCCCGTGAAAAGATAATTAGACGGGTGGCCAAGCCAGCCGTGTTCGTACTGTGCCTCGGCCCCGTTTTCTGGTTTGCGTGGCTGGCGGTTTCCGGTGGGCTGGGAGCCAACCCCATTGAGGCAACCAATCGTTATTTCGGCGATTGGGGTCTGCGCTTTTTGCTGGTGGCGCTGGCCGTTACCCCGTTGCGCGAGATGTTGGGCCTTTCCGTTGTGGCGCGTTTTCGCCGCATGATCGGGCTGTACACCTTTTTCTACATTTTCCTTCACCTGACCAGCTACGTGGCGCTTGACCAGTTTTTCGACCTGGCCGCCATTTGGTCAGACATCGTCAAACGCAACTTCATCACGGTGGGTATGATTTCGTTTGCCATGCTGGTTCCGCTGGCCGTGACATCGACGAAAGGCTGGATGAAGCGTTTGGGAGGCAAGGTCTGGCAACGCCTGCACCGGCTGGTTTATGCGGCAGGCATTCTGGGCGTCGTTCATTTTTACATGATGGTCAAGGCCGACGTTCGCGAGCCCTTGATCTATGCCGCGGTGCTGGGCGCGCTATTGGCGTGGCGCATCTTCAGGCGCATCAAACGCAAGGCCGCCGGACGGCGAAACGCGCATCCCGCCAATTCGTGAATACGTTCTTGGACGATCGAACCGGCTGCCGTTATTCCTGCGAGCTGTTGGCTGCGCCTTTTTTGCCGTTTTCCGGCTCTTCTTCCTCCGGGTCCAGGTTTACGCGGGTCAAATCGGGGGCCCAGCGCAAATAATACGGCAGCACCGCCCGGCGTTCCTTTGCCGTCCGCCCGGTACTGGCTGCAAACGACTTCTGGATGGTCGGGTCGAATTCCTTGGACTGGGTGTAATAGGCCCAAAGAGCGAGCCATTCGCCGCAAAATACCGGCAAGGAGTCGATCTGAGACAGGAAATAGTTTCGCGAAGCCCCGATATCCGTAATCTCGTCGGCCTCGTGGCGCAAAACCTGCTGCGCGCCACGCATCACCCCGCGAACTTCCTCGTGACCGAAATCGAAAAGGGCCTGAATGACCGGAATATCGGTAACCAGCGGCGGGTCGTAATTGTCGTCCAACGCGCCTTTGGTAATGATGTCCCAAATCTTCGACGCATCCTCGACCACCGCCTTGCTGACGCCAAAGCCCGGCTTTTCCGACGTCAGGACGTTTTGAATTTCTTCCCACCAATTATTCCACAAAAAGCGCGGCACGTTTTCTTTTGGCGAGTCCTTGAACATGGTAAGGAAAATTTCCGGCCTAATGTCGTCCCTGTTCAGATTCCCGGCGAGAACGACCATTCGCCGGTTATTCGGAATAACGTTGGCGACGTATTTTCGGATCACCTCCAGCAGACTTTCCCTGAACCCGGCCGACAGCAGGAACGGGGTCGGCTCGGAGGTCACGCCATGGACCTCCCACGGAGCCAGATGCTGGTGAATGAAGTCGCACAGACAATTGACAAACACGGTATTGAAATCGCCGCTGCCATCGTCGCCCGTGGGCTGGGGTGCGGCGGCATCCAAACCGGCGGCGCTTCCTTCGCCGGAAGCGGTGGGCGCAGCGGATGCGGCGGGCGTAGCGGGCGCGGCGGGCGCCACGGGCTGTGGCTTTGCAACGGGAGGCGCCGCCTTGGCCGCAGGTTTCCGCTCCTCGATGCCGCTGACAACGGCAACAACGGGAGGCTCGCTGACGGCAGCCGGGGAAACTCTGGGAACATCGGTTTCGGCCGCCCTTTCGGTCTGAACCTGATGGAACCGCGAAAGGGCCTCGTTTGAAATTTCGTGTGCCGTGGCGATCATATCTTCGCTGGCGCCGAATCCGGCCTTGATGGCCTGCGCCAGCAACCCAAGAACCTGAACGTCGCGCGGATTGGCACTTTGATGCTCGGATACGACTGTATTGGTGACCGAGTGCAACGCCTGACACAAGTCGGACACATGGGCGTAGCCGGTGCCGACCAGACGGCGGCTGGCATCGCCCGCCACATAGAGAAGACGCTTCAAAAACTCCAAGACGGTTTCGTCGATGGAGCCTTTCATTAGCGACGGAACGATTTTAGCCACCAGGAACGCGATTTCATCGTCGTAGCGTTCCAGCTTCTGGACATTCACTTCGGCAACGGCGAGATCGATGGCGCGTTGAATATCCGCTTCGCTGGCCTTGCCGACGACCTTGGCCTTCAGCGTGTTGGGCACGTTCATGCGCGTAACTTCGGAACCCCGCTCGACATCATCGCGCCGATCGGGGCCGATATAGTCGCTGGTCACCACGAACAGCTTGCGGGCCTCGATCAGGTGCCGGATGCGGTCCATCATCTGGGCCGTCGAGAACGGTTTTACGATCAGATGATCGGCTCCGCATTCGCTGATCCGCCGGACAATCTCGGGGCTGGGGTTGCGTGTGACGGCGATGATGGCAAGGAACGGATTTCGCCCGATTTCGTTGTGCCGGATGCCGTGAACAAATTCGAAAAAGTCGCCGCCGGGAAGATCGTAGTCGCAAATCAGCAGATCGGGCAGTTCGTTGGCGACGTTTTCGCGCACCTCGTCAAGGGTCCGCCCCACCTGCATGTTCCGAAAACCGCTGTTTCCGAGAACCGCACGCAGAATGGACAACGAGTTTTGGTCGTGATCCCCTAGTAGAACATCGACGTCGGTTAATTTAGTCGGCCTCACGTTCGATTCCCCTCGCGCGAGTTAACTCTCGTCCCCTACGTACATCTCCAGTTGCTAAAGAACATAGCAGAAAAAACGGCCCGCGGTGAAGACTACAATCAAATTCACCAATAAGTACTACATGGTAATCGAAATCAAACAGGCAACGGCAGAATCGCGCGATCGTCTACGGCGTCGGGCACGATGCCGTGTTCGGCGTCGGTGACGTGATCCAGAAGACTGCACGCTGCAACCTGAAAACGCCGATGTTCCATACGGTTGCGACGGCCAGAAATCAGCTCGTTTCGCGCGTCATCCGGCGTACCTTCGGCGAGGGTCATTTGGCCGCCCAGAAAAGCCTCACGATCCAGAAGGTCGATGCGGTGTTCATCAAGCTGAACCCACAACAGATCGCCGTCCGCCAGGGCGCCAATGCCGCCGCCTTCAAACGCTTCGGGCGTCACATGGCCCACGCAGGCTCCCTTGGTAACGCCAGAGTACCGGCCATCGGTCATCAGAATGGACGTGCGTTCCAGAATGCCGTGGTGGCGCAGGTTTTGGCCCGGCGTGAACATTTCAGGCATGCCAAACGCCTTCGGCCCCTGCCCGGCAATGACGAACGCGAAGGCCAGCGTTCCATCCTTGATCATGCCTTCGATGTCGTCTGCTGTGCCGCCGTTAGACTTGCGAAGCCGCGCGAATAGTTCCGGCGTTAGTCCCGGCAACTGTCCCAGCGATTGCGTCAGATCGGATGACAGCAGATCGCGGGTGCAATCGGTCTCGTTTTCGTAATAGCGAACCAGGAAGATCCGACCGTTGAAGCGGTTGTACAGTTCGGTCGCCATTCCGGCCACCTTCAGCGTACACTTGGAAAAGAAATTGCCGCGCAACACGTCGGTTCCGGAAATGTCGCGAATCGGCGTCGTGCGAATGACCGATTTTTCCTGCGGTAGGTCGTCAGAAACCGGTTTGTCCAAATTCGCAATGCGTTCACCCCACGAATTCCCCATGACGGTCGGTGCCTCCAGATCCATAGGCACGCCCAGATCGTGCAACACCCGGAAAATGCTTTCCATGCCCCGGTTCTGTCCCGCCTTGGCCTGCTGGCCCAGGGTGTAGGTGTCGCGGTTCTCGGTCAGGCTGTGGGCGAAAATATCAGGCACCGGGTGGCTGTCCCGAATGCGTTCGTAGTCGGCAACCGTGACGTCATACCCCGCGTGGCGCATGATGCAGGGCATATGCAGCATCAGGTTGGTCGAGCTGCCGGTGGCGTTATGAACGCGAACGGCATTTGCGTAGTTGTGGGCCAGCAGTTCGCACAGGGCAAATTCCGGCTTGTTGAACAGGCGGAACAGGTGATCGACGTTGCGAAATACGGTGGCCGTTTCGGGCTCGTCCAGCAAAAGTTCGGATTCCTGCGGGGCCAGCCCAAGGGCCGACACAAGCGTACGCGACGAATTGCCGGTTCCGTTGAAGGCGCACACGCCGCCCTTTTCATGGCAACTGTTGGCCGCCAGTTCGTTCAGCAACTGGTCGGCCTCGGCCCGTTCCATCAGGCCCTTGCCGATGGCCCGCTCGAAGTGCCCCAGGAACACTTCGTCGGACGCGCATTGCAGGATGTATTTGCAGTTTTCCTCGATATCGGCGGACAGTTGATCGTCGCCAGCGGCTTCGGCCCGATCCTGCAAGGCCCGCAACTTGGCCCGCGTTTCGGCTGGAATGGTTCCGCCGCGCAGTACGTGCGAGGGAACGAACGTCGCCCACACGGGGGCCGCCCCGCGTTCGGGCTGGCGCCGTGCCCGGTCGGCCGCCGCCAGACCCGACAGTATGCCGCTTGGCGATTTGTCGCAGCCCGACAGAACATAGGCCGCGTGATAGCTGTGTCCCTCGAAATTGATATTGACCGCAGTCGCCGTGTGATTGCGTGAAGCCAGCGAATAGCTTTGCCCGATGTTGTTCTGCGCCGTGCCGTCGCAAATAACCGGTATGCCGAAGGTAAACGGAACCCCGCCGTTCTGCCAGATGCGGGCCGATGCGCGCAGCATGTGTTCGTGATCCAACAAATGGGCCGGATGATCGGCGGACCCCTGAATGATGCAAACCCGGGGCCGGTCCGTCGCCAATCGCGCAACAATCGCCGTCTGCGAATAATCGCCAAGCCCCGCAAATCCGTCCTCGTCCTTCAACAGTTCCTCGGCCCGCGCCAGCACCTTGCGAACGCAAATGGGTTCGTTGGAAAGCCCCTGGATGCACGACCGGTAAACGTTGGTTTCTTCGTCAATAAAGAGGTCGGCAAATTCCGGGTTGATCACATGATCCTGAACGGCGCTCATCACAAATGCTCTCCAATAGGGGTGGCTCGAGGGGATGGGAAGAGACTAATTAAAGGAAAGCGGTTCGCCTGAACACATTTATTCCAGTGGTGATCTCTCTAAAACCGCATAGAAATTGCCGTCCCAGATTTCGGGCGGGGTGGGAAGGATGGCGCTTAGGATGCGGTGCAGGAGGTTCCCGAAAAAGCGGCGGGACGGGCTACCCAGGGGTTGCGGGTAGGTGTTGGTGCATACGTAGCCCGCCGATATGGCAAGCTGGCGCAGGCTGCCGGGCGTGAAGGCGGTTCGGTGGGTCAGGTCGCCGTGCTGGAATTGCAGGCCCCACGGTGAGCCCGCGTTGGGCACTTTCAAATGAACCCGGCCACCGGGCTTAAGAATATCGGCGATGCGCACCAACAGGTCATGCCCTTCCTCCGGCGAAAAATGTTCCAACACGTCAAAGGCAATCACCCTGTCATAGGTATTGGTGGCAGCGTTTAAGAATTCATCAATGCCCGTTACCCTGAAATTCGCGCGGACCTGTTCGGGGACGATATCGGCAAGCGCCGGGTCGTGATCGACGCCGGTAAGGTCGCGCACACCCTTGTCGTGAAGGTAGGCCAGCACCAGCCCCGTGCCACAGCCCAATTCGACAACCGCCATGTCCTTGGAATAAGCGCCGGGATGCCAGATTTCGGCATCCATTTTCCGCAGGTGTTTGGTGCCGACGATCGGTGTTGAATAGCCTTTGAACGTATTGTAAGTGTTGTAAAATGACATCGCGTTCCGCATGTTCAGTCGAAATCCACACCAACCAATAGAACAGACGAGGGTAAACAGTGTCAAACGTGATCGCGGCGGAGATTTCGGTTGGTGAGCTGATCGACAAGATTACCATTCTGGAAATCAAGCTGGACAACAGTCCGGATGCGGCCAAGCGGAAAAATATCGAAACCGAACTGGCGGCGTTGAGCGCCACCCTTGAGGGGTCGGTGACGCCATCGGACAAACTGGCCGGATTGACGGGCGCGCTGCGGTCGGTGAACCAGAGCCTGTGGCGCATCGAGGACGACATCCGCGATCTGGAACGGGCCAAGGATTTCGGCGAGCGCTTCATCGAACTGGCCCGCGCGGTCTACCAGACCAACGACAAACGTTCGGCGCTCAAGCGCGACATCAACGATCTGACCGGCTCGCGCATCGTCGAAGAAAAACTCTACGCCGAGTACTGATGGCCCGGCTTGCCCGCCTTGCCGACGCTTTCCACCGCTTAAAGAGGCGCATAGGCTCCCGGTCGGGCACGCCGTCGGGTATTTTGATTGTCTCCTCGGGCGGCCTGGGCGATACGGTTCTGTTTGCGCTGGTTCTGCCGCGTTTGGCTGCGATGGCGAAGGACGGAGAGAACATCACCGTCCTGCTACGCTCCGACGGCGCAAAAACGGCATTTCTGTTCGATCCGAAAATCGAAGTGCTTAGCGTCGATTTCGCCCGTTTGCATCGCGATACCGCCTACCGGTGGCAACAGTTCGACCAGCTGTACCGGCGCAATTTTCGCATCGCCCTGTCGGCGGATTTCCTGCGTCATCCCCATCTGGACGAAGCCCTGCTTGTTGCGGCCGCGGCCGAACAAACGCTTGGCATGGAAGCGAGGCCCTGGCCCAAGTATGACCGGCAATTGCAAGCCAACCGGCGCTATTTCGACCACTTGTTCGACAGCGGCCCGGTTCATGTGGACAAGGTGGTTCGCTGGGCGCGCTTTGCCGATTGGGCAACGGGTGAAACCGCGCCCGCGCCGAAGGTGGGGCTGCTGGCAGAGCGGTTGCCCGAAGCGGACGGCAGGGACGGAGATTTTGTCGTCATCCAACCGTTCTCGGCGGTGACAGACAAACAGCCGTCGGCGGATGTTTTCGGACGCATCATCGAGGCGATCCCAGACCATGTGACCAAACTGATCACCGGCGCGCCGGGAGACCTGGACAAGAACCCCGATTTTGCGAGCCTCCTGAACAGGGCCAACGTGCGCTTCGACGACAGCCGTCTGGAACCCTTGTGCGGCAAGTTGCGGCGCGCGCGGCTGGTGGTGTCGGTCGATACGGCGGTCATGCACATGGCCGTGGTCGCGGGCGCACCAACGATCTGTCTGGCCAGCGCCGCCTATGTGGGTGAGATCGTCCCCTATGCCGATGAGATCATGCCCGGCAATGTTTCTTTCCATTTCCACGATATGCCGTGCCGGGGCTGTCTGGGCAATTGTACGCAGCCGCGAGAAGCCGGCCGCTTCGCCTGCGTCGAACGCCTTGAAATCGACCCCGTACTCGATAAGATCCGCTCTGTGTTCCCTGACAGTGATCGGGAAATCCGTTGACCAGCGCCAAAATCGTAACAACGCGGGAAATCGGCCTGACGTCCACCGACGGACCCGCGCCCGCGCCGTGCAAGGTGCGTTGGTGGATTTTGCGGCTGGCTGAACTGCTGGCCCGCTTGGGTGGCAGGTCAGGCAAACCGAAGGGGTTGGCCGTCATCAGGATGGACGGCATCGGTGATATGGTTTTGTTTCGCCGCTCGCTGGATCACTACGCGGACGTTTTCGGCGTCGATCCCGCCGACATCACGGTTATCGGCTGCCGCGCGTGGGCCGAGCTGGCGGACGGCTTGTTCGAGGGTTACACGGTTCACGCCATCGACGAACACCGTTTCCACAAAAAACCGGGATATCGATTTCAGGTGGCGCGCTGGCTTTACGGGCAACACTTCCGCGTGGTCGTGCTGGACAGTTTTTTTCGCAAGCCGCTTATGGCCGACAGCCTGATGCTGATTGCCGAGGCCGAGGCAGTCGTAACCAGTGTTCCGTGGCTAAGTCCGAAAACGGAAAAAATGTTTGCGTACTCTCTGTCGCGGGCGACGACGCTGGTCGATACCGGCGACTACCCCGTGCACGAAACCATCCGTCATTACCGGTTTTTGTCGGCGGTGGCGGGCCGCGAAATTGCGCCCGAATCCGTACGCCTTTCGTGGGACGGCGGGCCATCGCCCGTGACGGGGAATGAACCTTATGTGGTTCTGAATTTCGGCAGCAACGAATACGGGCGGCGCTGGCCGCTGGAAAAATACCTGGAGACGGCGCGCTGGCTTCTGGATCAAGGCTATCGGGCGGTATTTTCAGGAGCCAAAAACGACACGGTTCACAGCGCCGAAATCGCTGCCGCGTTGACCAGTGACCAAGTTATCGATCTCATCGGCAAGACCACGGTGCCAGGCCTGATGGATTTACTGAAACATGCGAGCGCCGTGCTGACCAACGATACCGGCCCGGCCCATCTGGCCATCGCGCTTGGGGTTCCGACGCTGGTGCTTGTGGGTGGCGGGCACTTCGGCAGTTTCGTGCCCTACCCGGACGCGGTTTGCCCAAGCACTGCGCGCTTCCTGAACGTGGAAATGGACTGCTATCACTGCTTCTGGGGCTGCCATCTGCGCGCAGACGAAAAGGCCTCGTTCCCCTGCGTTGCGGCCATTGAGCCGTCAGACGTTCAGGCCGTTCTCAGCGAGTTGCTGGCCTAGGTCAGGTTCCCGGCGTCATCAAACTCGATGGGGGCCGGATCGCCCAGAATCTCCATATCATCACGTTTGGCAAGGTCGGTCCGGTAGGCTTCGGATACCCAAATCGTGTCCAAGTCCTTGGTATTCCTAATGCGGACGATACGCGCGCCGTGCGCGTGCTGGATGCGCGCCGTGCGCAGAGCAAAGGCCAGCGCGCTACGGTCATTTTCGCAAATCATCGGAATTTTCGGCGGCTGCATCACAAGGGCGGTCAGGGCGTTGGTGTAGGTGAGCCCAAGATCGATCTTTTCGGCACACCGCCGGGTGGTGAAGTCGGCCATGCCCAGACCCATGGAACTTCCGGCGGTGGCTTTCGTCAGATCGCGAACAATGACGCGCTGGATCGCCGGGGTGTTCGGAATGCTCAACCCCAGTGCGGAACGGCCCGTGACATTGGGGTCCATCCCGCCGCCGCTGACATCCTTGCCGATTTCATCGATGATCAGAACGTCGATGTCGTCCACCTGAATGCGCCCCATGATGGTCTTGGAATAGATCAGCAGTTCGCGTTCGCGTTCCATGATGCGATTGGGCGCCATGCCCTCAATGGCGGCCGCCTGACCATAGGCATTTTCAACCAGCCCGACGCCGAACAGAATGGGTGCGTTGGCCAGAACGACCTTTCCGGCAGCCGGTACGGCGTGGTGAAAATTATCAAATCCAAGCTGGTGGATGGAGGTAGCGCCCGAGTGCTTGCCCAGCCCGATCACCATCATCTTGACGAGACCGCTTTCGTAATCGCCGGTGAAGGCCGTATGGGCCTTGATGCGGTTGCAAACCACGATACCGTCCGACTGAAACGCCAGCTTGTCACAGAACACGCGGGTTTCGCCCTCAATGGTTCCCAATTCGACCACATCCATGCTGGATCGCACGGTTGCGCCAATGGTCGCTTCGGTGATGCCCAGTTTTTCCAGAACAGCGATCTGGCCTTCGGCCGTGCCGCTGCCGTGGCTTCCCATGGCCGGAACCACGAACGGCTTGGCGCCCATGCCCCTGAGTTCCGCGACAATGGCGCGCAAAACCCCGGCCATGCTCTTGATGCCACGGCTACCGGCGGTGACGGCGATTTCCTTGCCCTGAAGGTCAAGCCCGGAAAACTGCGCGATCTGGTCGCGCACCGCCGCCTCGATATCCGCCACATGATCGCCGGGAAAGCCCTGGCGAACCGCCATCATCGGCGGCAGGTCCCCGTTAAGGCCATCGGCAATGGTCGGCACGAAATTTCGGATATCGAGGCTATTGGTCGGCATGGCGCTACGGCTCCTTACCTTAGGATTTAAGCTCGGCGCACTGACCGCTCAGGTCGCCAAGGAGCTTCGCCAGATTGATGCTGTCGGACCCGACGACGAATACGCTAAAGCCCTTTTCAATCCAGGGCGGCAGGAATTCCATGGTCGGCGTCAGGATGCCGGGGATCTTGCCGTGCTTTTTACAGGCAGCCACGACCTTATCCAGGTTGGCCTCGAAATCCGGGTTCTTGAACTGCTTGATCATGCCCATGCTGATGGAAAGATCCATAGGCCCGACAAACAGGACGTCGACGCCCGGAACGGCGGCAATCTCGTCGACATTGGCTACGCCTTCGACGGTTTCGATCTGAACCATGGTCACAAGATTGTCGTTGGCCTTGGCGTAGTAGTCATCGAAATTCTGGGCGAAGCCGCTGCACGGCGGCGACCCGGCGACACCGCGAATGCCTTCAGGCTGATAGCGCATGGAAAGGGCGGCCTGTTTCGCCTCGTCGGCGGTATTGACGTAAGGCACCATGATGCCCGCCGCGCCAAGGTCCAGCGTGCGCTTGAAGATGGTCGGGTTGTTGGCCGGAATGCGAACCACCGCAGGCGCGTCGCCAAGGCGCGCCACCTGCACCTGATGGATCAATTCGCTGTAGTCGCCGGAGCCATGCTCGCAATCGATCCAGGTCCAGTCAAACCCGGCGTTGCTGATCATTTCAACGGTCAGGCTGGAACCCAGCTGCGCCGCAATACTGAACATCCGTTCGCCGCTTAAAACCCGTTCGCGAATAAATTTCATAGCCTTGGAAACCTCTGATAGTTACGTGTTTTCAACAATTAATTCTGTTACGTCCCTGTTTGTCACCTACAGGGCCGGAACGCAATTCCTTCCATTACCCCGCGCCGGTCCGGAGCACACTCATTTCGGTTCGCCCGTGAAAATCCTCCGTTTTGAATTTCCAATGTGGGCCTGCATGGCTGCCCGGGCGCCCTTGCCATCACCTTTTGCGATGCCGTCGAGAATGGCTTCGTGCTCGGCAATCAGCTTTCCCTTGCGTTGCTCAAAGGGCGAAGCCGTCAGGCGGCGCGTGAATTCAATGGAAAACAGGATATGCTGCTCGACCGCCTCAAACGAATAGACGAAAAACTGGTTGTGCGTGGCCTCGGCTATTGCGTGATGGAATTTGAGGTCTTCGAGGATGCCGCCGGTCGGCGTTTCAAAAGCCACACGAATCGCCTCGAAGCGTTCGCGCAGGATATCCAGGTCCCCCTCAGTCCGTCGTTGGGCGGCCAAAAAAGACGCCTCGCCTTCCAGCGATTCCCTGAAATCGTAGCATTCCTCGATTTCGGCTATGCTGCCCACGCCACCGATGCGGCCTGTTTTCGACAACGATCGTTGAAGCACATAACTGCCGGAGCCCCTGCGCGATTCGATATACCCTTCCGCGCGCAGCCGCGCCAACGCTTCGCGAACCACGGGCCGCGAGACGCTGAAAAGGGTGCATAACTCCATTTCCGTCGGCAGCCTCGTTCCCTCGGGATAGGCGCCGCTGAAAATCGAGCCCAGCAGCTTTTCATAAAGGCGCTCGCCAAATGTTACGATACCGCTCACGGTCTTAACGGATCCTCATTGCCAAACCTGACACCCAACCCCGGCGACAAAAAAAGAATAGCAGAGGAGCGTCGAAAATCAACAATGTTGTCTGACAAATTATTTTCCACTTTGAACGCTGTGTTTCGTCGCCGCGCCATTGGGACAGTTAACACATTGATTTATAGTCAGTTATCGAAAAAACGATCTGGAACATCTGTAAGGTTTTGGTGTGTATTTTGTCAATTCCGCCTTTTTCCCGAATAGTTGATTGACAAATTTGTCATCTGCAAATAGCGTCTTCTGCAACAGCTAAAGAGCGGATTAACCGCCGAAAAGCAATAAACGGGAGATCGATAATCCATGGGCAAAACCTGGCTTGCGCGGTCGCATGGCGGCCGTGGAAAGTTCCCTACCGGTATCGCATCCCCTGCAATTGAATTTGGGATTATCCCGGTTCGGTCCGGCCGAAGCGGAGAATATTTAACAATCAACACAACGTCGGGAGACATAAGTATGCGTAAAACACTATTGACCAGTATCGTTCTCGGAGCCGCTTTGATCGGTTCTTCGGCCATGGCCGAAAACATCCATATGGCGACCGGATCCCAGGGCGGATCGTGGTATCCGCTGGGCGGCGCCATCAAGAGCGCGTTCGAGAAAGAACATGCGGGCATGACCATGTCCATCCAGCCGGGTGGCGGCATCGCCAATATCGTCGGCGTCGAAGCCGGCAAGTTCCCGGTCGGTTTCGCCAATTCAACCTCGACCGTCGACGGCGGCGAAGGTCGTCCTCCGTTCAAAAAAAACAACAAGAACGTATGTAACGTCGGCGTTCTGTATCCGCAGTGGTTCCAGATCATCGTGCGCAAGGACAGCGGCATCAAATCCATCGCCGACTTCAAGGGCAAACGGATTACGACGCAGCAGAAAGGTCACACCGGCGAACAGCTGACCCGCGCCATGCTGGACCTCCATGGTCTCAGCTACAAAGACATGAAGAGCGTGTCGCACGTGTCCTACAACGATTCCGTCAACGACATGAAGAACGGCAATGCCGACGTCTTCACGCTTGGCACCGCCCTTCCGGCGGGTGCGGTGATGGATCTGGCCTCGGCGCGTGAAATCTCGATCGTTCCGGTCAGCGACGAAATCCTCGCGGGCTTTAAGAAGAAAAATGCTGCGTTCACCAAGCGCATCGCCAAGGCCGGCAGCTATCCCGGCGTCGATGCCGATGTCGCGGCTCTGACCTACGACACCCACATGATCGCGGCTTGCGATTACTCGGCCAAGAACATCGAAATGATCCTCGATACCGTTGCCGGCAATCTGCAGACCCTGTCCGCGGTGAACAAGAACCTGGCCACCCTGACCATCGAAGGCATGGCCTCCGATCTGGGCGTGCCCTACCATCCGGGCGCCATTGCGTTCTATGCCAAGCACGGCGTGAAGGTTGGCAAGTAACCTTTAGTCGAACTGTGTCATCCGGCGGCGGAACATGTTTCCGCCGCCGGCCTTAATCTGCCAAAAAACATAAAGAGGCCGTCGTGGATCGAGCAAAAAGAAGCATTATCATCGGGATCGAGGCGATCGCGGCGGCGTATTCCCTGTATCACATGTGGGTCGCCTTTGCCGGGCCACCAGCGCCGTTCGTGCTGCGAAGCCTGCACGTGGGCGTCGCCATGGCCCTTGCCTTCCTGATGATTTCAATCAACGGAAAGAAAAGCGAATTTCCGTCGCTGTCGGGAGTTCTGCTGTCGCTGGCCGCGCTGGCCGCGGCGGGCTACCCCATCGTCATGCAGGATTACCTGTATGACCGCTTTATCTACGTCGATCCGCTGATTCAAACCGACTGGATCTTCGGCGTCCTGATTATCGTTCTGATCCTTGAAGCAACGCGCCGTCTCATTGGTCCGGCACTGCCGATCGTCGCCATTGCGTTCATGATTTACGGGTTTTTCTTCGCCAAAATCACGCCCGAAGTGGTCATGGAGCAAGTCTTCATTACGACGGAAGGTATCTACGGTATTCCGGTCGCCGTGTCGGCCACGTATATGGTGTTGTTTATTATCTTCGGCTCGCTGGTGGACCGCATGGGCATCGGCAGTCTGTTTATGGATTTCGCCGTCGCACTGACCGGTCGTTCGGCCGGCGGCCCGGCCAAGGTGGCCGTGGTCACCAGCGGGTTGTTCGGAACCGTATCGGGTTCCGCCGTTGCCAACGTGATGACCACCGGCACATTCACCATCCCGCTCATGAAGGGCATCGGATATCGCCCGGCCTTCGCCGGTGCGGTTGAGGCCGTGGCCTCGACCGGTGGCCAGATTATGCCGCCGATCATGGGTGCCGCCGCCTTTGTCATGGCTGAATTTCTGGGCGTCAGCTATCTGACGGTTGCCAGCTACGCCATCATTCCGGCGGTTCTTTATTATGTGGCGGTGTTTGCTTCGGTCCATTTCGAGGCCCGGCGGCTTGGCATCCAGGGCCTGCCGGAAGATCAGATTCCGAATATGTGGATCGTGTTGCGCGAACGCGGCCACCTGTTCCTGCCGCTGGTCGTTATTATTGGCGTCCTGCTTTACGGCTACAGCGCAGCCTATGCCGCATTGTGTGGCGTGCTTTCCGTGATCCCGACGGCGCTTTTGCGCAAATCTACCCGCCACTACGTGACCCTCAAAACCACCTACGAGGCGATGGTCAACGCAGCGCGCAACACTTTGCCCATCGCCCTGGCGTGCGCCTGTGCAGGCATCGTGGTTGGTGTTGTCGATATCACGGGCCTGGGCCTGTCGTTTGCCAATCTGGTCATCGGGGCTGCGCAGGAACAGCTTATTTTCGCGCTTCTGCTGACCATGGTCGCGGGCATCATCCTGGGCATGGGCATGCCGACCACACCCGCCTATATCGTCCAGGTGGCGCTGCTGGTTCCGGCCCTGGTCAAACTGGGGGTCGCCGTCGAAGCCGCCCACCTGTTTGTCTTCTACTTCGCCATCCTGTCGGCCATCACTCCGCCGGTGGCCATGGCGGTTTACGCGGCCAATGCCATTTCCAAGGCCGATATATGGAACAGCAGCTGGGCTGCGGTGAAGCTTGGCCTGGCCGGGTATATCGTGCCCTTCATGTTCGTCTTCGGGCCGGCCCTGTTGATGAAGGGCTCCGTGATGGACATTTTGACCACCTTCGTCACGGCGGTCATTGGTGCCATTTGTCTGGCCGCCGCCCTGAGCGGATACTTCTATCGAATGGCCTCTATTGTGGAACGGTTGGTCCTGTTCGTGGCGGCTGTCGTACTCATCAATCCCGGCATCATCACGGACGCCGCGGGGATCAGTTTGGTCATTTTCGTGCTGAGCATTCAATACTTGCGCAGGAAAAAGACCGAAGTCTTTTCCGATAAAGGCTGGTAATTGCCGCCCGGCTCCGGTTGACCGGGGCGCCCCGCCTGCCCGCCCAAAAATACGCCGCCGCAGGCCGCTTTACAGTGGTCCCCGGCGGCGTATTTTTTTCTCGATTAAGTATTCGCATGTATATTCAAGATAAAAACATGACGACAAATTTGTAATATTTCAATCAATTTCCGCTTACAGTATTCATCAAAAAAATACACGCCAAGACATCTAAGCAATATGCTCAACATTTTATCTATCTTTTTCTTTTATTCCTTTCCCGGATTTTGACAATTCTGTAAATTCCTGTATGATTGCTACGTTAATTGATTTGGGAGCGGCTTTTCGTCTTTGTGGGCTTTTTCGCCTTTTGGGGGACATGAATCACGGCGCCGCCCGCGGCCCCGAGCAGGGGTGCGCGGAAGTCCTTTGAACAAGGACTTTCAAAAACTTAGAAACACGGGAGCTATTACATGCATTTTAAAACGATTGCTGCAGCCGCGGCAGCCTTGGCGTTTGTGTGGACATCCGCGCCGGGATCATCCCAGGCTGCGGATTGCGAAATGGATCGGCCCATTGTCTTCGCCGGGCTTGACTGGGATTCAAACTCTTTTCATGTGGCGCTCGCCCAGTTCATTATGAAGAACGGTTACGGCTGCGAAGTGGACACGATCCCCGGATCGACCATTCCGATGTTGAACGGCATGAGCCGTGGCGACATCGACGTCACCATGGAAATGTGGGTGGACAACGTAAAGGCCGCCTGGGACAAAGCTTTGGCCAGCGGCAAGGTCGTCGATCTGGGCATCAATTTCCCCGACGCCGTCCAGGGATGGTTCGTGCCCAAGTACCTGACCGAAGGCGCCGATGCACCGGCCAAGGGCCTGAAGTCGGTTGCCGATCTGCCCAAGTTCAAAGAAGTTTTTAAGGATCCGGAAGAGCCCGAAAAGGGGCGTTTCTATAACTGCATCGCGGGCTGGGGCTGTGAAGTCATCAACACCAAAAAGATGAATGCCTACGGTCTGAATGATACTTACGTCAACTTCCGCCCCGGTACGGGCGCTGCGCTGGCGGCGGTAATTGAATCGTCAATCAAGCGCAAAAAGCCGATTGTCTTCTATTACTGGGGTCCGACCTGGGTGTTGGGCAAAGTCGGCGATCAGGTCCGAATGCTTGACGAACCCGCCTACGATAAAGCGATCTGGGATGCCATGATGGCCGAGAAGGAAGAAGCCAAGGTGATGAAAGCCGTGGCTTATCCGTTGGTCCCCGTTACGATCGCCACCAATAGCGAGTTCAACGAAAAAGCGCCCAAGCTGGTCGCGTTCCTGAAAAAGTATGAAACCACCAACGCGGTTGTTTCCAAGGCCCTGGCCTATATGCAGGATACCGGCGGCACGGCTGAAGAAGCCGCGATCAACTTCCTGAAAACGCAGCAATCCCTGTGGTCCAAGTGGGTCCCGTCGGACATCGCGGCGAAGGTAGAAGCCGCACTGTAGCGGTTTTGTGATCATGGGACGGGGTGGCATTTTGGTGTCGCCCCGTTTCCCTGTGATTCATGAACACTGAGAGAGAGTGAAAAGTCATGTTCCCCGAATTTGGCAAGCCCATCAAACTCGCGACCAATGAGTTTATTGATTGGCTGATTATTAATCATGGCGATTTTTTTGAAGCGATAGCCAACGTCATTCTGACCATACTCGTCGCTTTGGAAAAGTTGCTTCGTGGCACCCATCCCGTCGTAACCATCGCGGTCATCGGCCTGATTGCCTATGCCGCCAGCCGCCGCTTCAGTCTGGTGGCTCTGATGATCGGCGCGATGTACTTCATCGGCGCTTTGGGTCTTTGGGAAAAGGCCATGCAGACGATTGCCATCATGCTCGTCTCCATCGGTCTGGCCATCGCCATCGGCATTCCCACGGGCATTTTTTCGGCCCGCTCGAACCGGCTGCGCGTCATCATCAACCCGGTTCTGGATTTGATGCAGACGATTCCCAGCTTCGTCTATTTGATTCCCGCCGCCATGTTGTTCGGACTGGGCAAGGTGCCGGCCATTCTGGCCACGGTTATCTACGCCACGCCGCCGCTTATCCGCCTGACGGATCTGGGAATTCGCATGGTGGACAGCGAGGTGGTTGAGGCCAGCCGGGCCTTTGGGGCCACCCGCTGGCAACTGTTGCGCGGCGTTCAAATTCCGCTTGCGCTCCCCTCCATCATGCAAGGCATCAACCAAACCACGATGATGGCTTTGGCAATGGTGGTGATTGCGTCTATGATAGGCGCGCGCGGTGTTGGGGAAACCGTATTGCTCGGTCTGCAACGCAACGATTCCGGTGAGGGACTGATCGGCGGAATGGCGATCGTGTTCCTGGCGATCGTTTTTGATCGAATCAGCCAATCCTACGGCACGCGGTTACAAGCGTTCCGAAATGTCGCTCATTGAGGTTCCGGTAATGGCACAAATTGAAGTTCGCAATATTTTCAAAATCTTCGGTGACAAACCGCAAAGCGTTCTGGCGCGCGCCCAAAATGGCGAGAACAAGGACGACATCCTCGCCGACACAGGCCACACGGTTGGCCTGAGCGACGTCAGCCTGGACATCGAGGAAGGCGAGATCTTTGTCGTGATGGGCCTGTCGGGTTCGGGGAAATCGACCCTGATCCGCCACTTCAACAGGCTGATTGATCCGACCGCCGGTCATATCACCGTCGAAGGCACCGATGTGATGACGCTGGGCACAGACCAGCTCATTAAATTCCGCCGCGACAAAATGAGCATGGTCTTCCAGCGATTCGGCCTCCTTCCCCATCGGACCGTCATGCAGAACGTCGGTTACGGGCTGGAAATTCAGGGTGTCGAAAAAGCCAAGCGCGAGGAAAAAGCGCGCGAATGGATCGACCAGGTGGGCCTCGCCGGATACGAAGACAGCTTCCCCAGCCAGCTTTCCGGCGGCATGCAACAGCGTGTCGGTCTGGCCCGCGCCTTGTGCACGGACCCCGAAATCCTGCTGATGGACGAAGCGTTTTCCGCGCTGGACCCGCTAATCCGGTCCGACATGCAGGATCTGCTGCTTGCCCTTCAGACCAAACTGCACAAAACGGTTGTCTTCATTACCCATGATCTGGACGAAGCCCTGCGTATTGGTGATCGCATCGCCATCCTGAAAGACGGCGCGCTATCCCAGGTCGGCACACCCGCCGATATCTTGCTTAGTCCTGCCGACGATTACGTCCGCGCGTTTGTGAAGGACGTCAACCGTGCGCGCGCGCTCAATGTCGATGTCATCATGCGGCCGCCTGCGCTGCGCCTTACCGACGAAACCATTGAAGAAGCCATGGCGCAAATGCGCAAGGCTGGCGAAGAATACGGCTACGTCACGTATGACAACGAATACCGCGGCGTTGTCACGCTCGAAGCCATGGAAGAATTGAACGGCGACGGCAAAATAAAATGGGCCAGAGAAATCGCCGATCTTACCCACTCGGTGCATCCGGACGAGCCCATCGAGGGCGCCGTGCCTGCCGCGCTGACGGTGGACTATCCGATCCCTGTTGTCTGCGATGAAGGCGAACTGGTCGGCATCGTGTCCAACGAGGACATGGTGTCGGTTCTTGATCAGCCGGATGCGGACAGCGGCGAAGAACTGCGCCACTAAGGAACGCGCCTAAAAAATTCCTGGTTTTTCGGGATCGCCGCCCATAAGCGCGATCCCGTTGGCGGCGACGCCCAGCTCGCCCAAGCGCGCGGGCGGAAGGTCGGGAAGTTCCTGTACTGCGCTCAGAAAGCGCTCGCTCTCGCGGGGCGAAACAATCCCGTCCGTCAGCGTCGTGAACTTGCCAATGTAATCGGCCCTGGCGAAGGGGCGCGCGCCGAAGCTATGCGCGTTGGCCACGGCAAGGCCGTCTTCCAGGGTATCACCCGATTTCAGGCGTACGGTTACATGGCCGCCAAAGGCCTTTTCCGTGTGGTCGGGGCTGTGATAGCGCCGCGTCCATTCGGGGTCTTCCAGTGTGCGGACTTTGTGCCACAGGCGCACCGTATCGGGCCGTGAGGCGCGCTCGGGCAAGTAGCTGTCCACGTGATGCCACTTGCCGTCCTGCAAAGCCACGGCGAACATATACATGATGGAATGATCAAGGGTTTCGCGGTTGGCCGTGGGGTCCATCTTTTGCGGGTCATCCGCCCCCGTGCCAATGACGTTGTGAGTGTGGTGGCTGGCGTAAATGACAATTTCCTCAACTTGATCCCAGTCCCCACCCGTCTTTTCCTCGATGGTCCTGCCCAGGGAAAACGCGAGATCGATCAGCGCCTGGGCCTGATATTCGGCGGAATGCTCCTTAGTGTAGCTCAGCATGATGGCGCGCTTGACTTCGCCGGATTCCGGCAGCGGAACGTGGTATTCGGCGTCCGGACCGTCCAGCAAGCGGGCAATGAACCCGTCCTCGCCTTCATAGATGGGGGTCGGCGCACCCTCGCCGCGCATGGCACGGTCCACGGATTCTACCGCCATTTTTCCGCAATGGGCGGGAGCAAAAGCTTTCCAGCTTGAAATCTCGCCCTTGCGCGATTGCCGGGTCGGCGTGTTCACATGCAATGCCTGCTGCACGGCCTGATAGATGACTTCGGGCGCAAGGCCCAGCGCGGCCCCGATCCCGGCGGCCTGCGACGGTCCCAAATGGGCAGGCTGGTCGATCTTGTGTTTGTGGATGCAAATGGCGCGCACCAGATTGATTTGAATTTCATACCCCGCCGCGATGCCGCGTATCAGGTCCGCCCCCGACCGTCCACATTGCTGGGCCACCGCCAAAATTGGCGGAATGTTGTCGCCCGGATGGCAATAGTCGGCGGCCAGGAAAGTATCGTGGAAATCCAGTTCGCGCACGGCGGTGCCGTTGGCCCACGCCGCCCACTCCGCCGAAAACCGCTGATCATTTCCCAGCCCGAATACCGTCGCCCCGCCATCGCGCGGATGGGCCGCCGCCTGCGCCCGCGCCGTGACCACCGGCCCCCGGTTGGCCGACGCAAGGGCCACCGAAGCATTGTCGATGATGCGGTTGACGATCATCTCGGTGACGTCATCGTCGATGGCCACCGGATCGGCGGCCACGGCGGCGATCTTCCAGGCAAACTGGTCGGCGCGCGCAAGGCGGTCTTTCTCGGGGTGGACGCGAACGCTGTGTGTCTTCATTGTTCGCCGCGCCGTTCGCGAATAGCCCGGATGATGAAGGGCACCGTCAGGCTCATGATGATGAACGCCCAAAGGGTGATCGCCAGCGGGCTGCGGAACATGATCTCCCATTCGCCGTCGCTCAAACTAAGGGCGCGGCGCAGGTTGACCTCCATATGGTGGCCCAGCAACACGCCCAGAATGACGGGCACAAGGGGTATGTTGACCTTGCGCAGCAGGTAGCCGAAAACGCCAACGCCGATCATCATGTAAATATCGAAAACGCTGTGGCTGATGGCGTAAATGCCAAGGAAACAAATCAGCGTAACGGTCGGCATCAGAACGTAGGTCGGAACCATTAACAGACGCACGAAAATGTTGACCAGCGGAAGGTTGAGAATCAGCAGCACCACGTTGGCCATATAAAGCGAGGCAATCAGACCCCAGGCAACTTCTGGCCGTTCAACGAACAGCAGCGGTCCCGGTGTGATGTTCAGCGAAATCAGCAAGGCCAGCAAAACGGCTGTCGTGCCGCTGCCGGGAACGCCCAGCGCCAGCATGGGAACCAGCGCACCGCCCGCGGCGGCGTTGTTGCCAGCCTCGGGCGCGGCCAATCCACGAGGATCACCCTTCCCGAAGGTTCCCCGATCGGAATAGCGTTTCTCCATGGTGTAGGCGGCAAAACTGCCCAATGAAGCGCCCGCGCCGGGCAGGACGCCGCAGATGAAGCCCAGGACTGATCCGCGCAGCATGGCGCCCGCGCAGAACCAAAGTTCCTTAAACGTCGCGTAAGTACGTTCAACCTTGAATTTGACCTGCTCGCCAAGGACCACGGTTTCCAGAAACACCAGCACCTCGCTGATGGCGAACAAGCCGACAATGGCGATAATCGGGTCCAACCCATCGAACAGCTTCATCTGTCCGAATGTGTAACGCGGCACGTTGGTTGCGGGGTCCAGGCCGATGGTCGCCAGCATAAGGCCGAGGGCCGAAGCGATGAAGGTCTTGGAAACGTTCTTTCCGGTCAGGGTGCCGATCATCGAAAAGGCCAGCAGGAACAGGATGAAATACTCCGCCGGACCGAACAGGATCGCCAGTTCAACCAGCAAGGGCGCCAGAAACGTCAGCCCGATGGTGGCCAGGGTCGCGCCCACAAAGGAACTGACCGCAGACAACGCGAGCGCAGCTCCCGCCTTGCCCTGCCGGGCCATGGGGTTGCCTTCCAGCAGCGTCATAACGGCCGGTTCGTCGCCCGGAATATTGAGCATGATGCTCGATATGCGCCCGCCGTACATGGCGCCGTAATAAACGGCGGCCAGCAGGATCAACGCCGATTCCGGCGGCAAACCAAGGGTGAAGGCAAGCGGAACCAGAATGGCCACGCCGTTGGCCGGGCCCAGACCGGGCAGCGCGCCAACCAGGGTTCCGGCGAATGCGCCGAACATGGCGAGCCCAAAGTTGAGCGGCGTTAGCGCGACATCGAAACCGTGAGCTAATCCAGCAAGGGTTTCCACCGTTAACCTCCGAAGATCTCACCGGCCGGAAGGGGCAGGCCGAGGAAGTTATTGAAAAGAAAATAAAGAACAATGCTGGCGCCGATACCGGTGCCGATCATGTAGCGGCGGTCGGCCCCCAGCATCTGAGAAAGGAAACCAACCAGCACAATGGAACTGAGGATGAAACCAACGAACTCCAGAACAAACCCGTAGATGATCAGCGCGGCCAGCGCCACGCCCTGGCGTCGCCACGAGACGGCGCTGGGCCATTCGGGTTCGGGGTCCGGGCGAAACAGCAAATACAGGCTGAACAGGCCCAGCGCCGATGCCAACATCACGGGAAAAGCATTCGGCCCCAACGGATCGGATATGAAATTGCTTTCAAAGCGACTACCGGCAACGCCGTAAGCGATCGCCAGAAGAAGAAGAAGCGTTCCGGTAATTCGGTCGGTCACGAGCCCACCCCCAATGCACCACGTTTTGAACCGGGCGGTATTTTAACCCGAAATGCGGTGAAACCGGAAATAATGGCCGGCGGGCAAAACACCCGCCGGCCATCAATCCGGCAACTATTTACGTTTCTATTTCAGAAGTCCGACGTCCATGGACAGCTGTTTGACATCGGCGATATTCTGGCTCACGAAATCGTCGAACATTGGCCCGCCATTGTAGAACGGGGCCAGACCATTGGCTTCCATGGCCTTTTTCCAGTCGTCGGATTTGTAGAGCTTCTCCAGAATGGCTCCCCACGATGCATGAACATCGTCCGAAACACCCTTGGGCAGGTAGAAACCGCGCCAGTTGGCGCCGATGGCATCAAAGCCTTGCTCCTTGGCGGTCGGGATGCTGGGATCGGTCGGCAGACGTTCGGGCGACAGAACGGCAAGAGCGCGGATTTTGCCAGCCGCCAGTTGGCCCTTGATCTCGGAGATATCGCCGGTTACGGCCTGTACGTGGTTGCCCAGAAGTTGGGTAAGCGCTGCGCCGCCGCTATTGAACGACACATACTTCACCGACTTGGCGTCCGCGATGCCCGCAGCCTTGGCGACGATGAGGATCTTCAGATGGTCCCACCCGCCGACGGAACTGCCGCCGCCGAACGCCACCTTGGACGGATTGGCCTTAATGGCAGCCATCAGGTCTTTCAGGTTTTTGTAGGGGGAATCCTTGTTGACCGCGATGACGCCGAAGTCGGCGCCCAGCGAAGCCACCCAGCGAACCTGATTGGCTTGCAATCCGGCGTACTGGTTGGTGGCCAGACGGCTGGTCGTGGCCGTGCTGGCTGCGACCAGCAGGTTGGCGTCCTTGCCGCGTTTGGCGATGGTGTAACCGAAGGCAACGCCGCCGCCGCCGCCCGGCATGTTGGTCACCTTGACCGGTTCCGGAACCAGCTTGAGGTCATAAAGAATTTTGCCGACGGAACGGCAGGTAAAATCCCATCCGCCGCCGGGATTGGCGGGCGCGATGCATTCTACGTTGCTGGGGTCGAATGCCGAAGCGGAACCCGCGATGGCAAACGCTGTCGCGAAGGCCGCCAACGAAGTGATAGATTTCTTCATGTTGAGCACTCCCTGTTTTTGTTGAATTTCCCAGATGTTCGCGTTCTTTGTTTGTAGGTGGCGAACTTCATGACAAGATATCTACCAAATGAACCTGTCACGAACCTGTCATCGTGCGAACCAATATCAACTAGGTGATTGGCCGTTCGGGTTTTTCGGGGGAGAATTTGGGTCATGCGCATACTGGTCGTCGAGGATGCCGTGGATCTGGCCGAGGCCATTATCCGGCGATTTCAGCGCGCCGGACATTCGCTTGATCATGCGATCACCGGCGAAGATGCCGAGGAGTTCCTGGACCTTCAGCAATACGACCTGATGGTTCTGGACATCAATCTTCCTGGCAAGGACGGCTTTTCCGTCCTGAAGGAAATGCGCAAGAAAAAGGACACGACGCCCGTTCTGGTTCTGACGGCGCGCTCGGAAATCGACGACAGGGTCTCGGCGCTGGACGTCGGCGCCGACGATTACGTGGTCAAACCCTTTGATTTTCGCGAACTGGAGGCCCGCGCGCGGGCCCTGCTGCGCCGAAAACAGGGCTATTCGTCTAGCGTGACCGTGCACGGAAATACCGTTTTCGACCGCTCCAAGGGCATGGTTTCGGTGGATGAACGCACCATTATCCTGCCCAACCGCGAGTTCCGGGTTCTTGAAATTTTCCTGGGAAACATCGACCGCATTCTGACCAAGGAGGAAATCGTCGAGCAGCTATACGGTTTCGATGACTCGCCGGGGCCGAACGCCATCGAACTGTACGTGGCAAGGCTTCGCAAAAAACTCGAGGGCGCGTCGGTATCGATCCGAACCGTGCGCGGAATGGGGTATGTGGCCGAACTGGAAAATTAAGTCCGACTATTCCCTGCGCAGGCGTTTGATGTTGATCATTCTGGCCGCGGTCGTGGTCGCCACGGTGGCGCTTTTCTTCGCCGCACGGCAGTATGGTTTGCGCGCCGCCGACGAAGCCTTTGACCGAATTCTGACGGCTTCCGCCCTGGCCATTGCCGATCAGGTCTATACGACCGACGACCAGCTGGTGGTCGATATTCCCTATTCGTCGCTGGAAATTTTGTCCCTTGCGCCGCGCGACCGGGCATTTTACCGCGTGATCTCCCCCACCGGCGAAACCCTGACCGGATACGAGGATTTGCCCCTGCCCGCCACACCGGTCACCTCGACCGAGCCCACGTATTTTGATGCCGAGTACCGCGGCGAAACCATGCGCTTCGTCGTTCTCGGGCGTTTTTTGGCGGAGCCCGGGGTTCAGGGCTGGGCCGTCGTTCAGGTCGGCCAATCGCGCATCGAACGCGGCGAGCTGGCGCGCGAAATTACCTTCGGCGCGCTGACGCCGATTTTGCTGTTTATGATTCTGGCGCTTTTGTTCAGCTGGTTCGGCATCAAACTGGCGTTAAAGCCGTTGGCGTCCATCGAGCGCGATCTGGCCAAACGTTCGCCCACCGAACTGAAGCCCCTGAAAACGGCGGTGCCCCGAGAGGTCAGGCCCTTCGTTGTGGCTATCAATCACTTTCTGGAGCGCCTGGAAGACAGTTTCGATCAGATGCAGACCTTTATCGCGGGCGCGGCTCACCAAATTCGTACGCCGCTATCCAGCCTGCGCGCGCAGATCGAACTGGCCACCGATGAAAAAGACCCCGAAGCCTTGCGCGACATGCTGGCCAAGGCGCAACGCAACGCCACCCTGACCAGCCGCCTGACCAACCAGCTTCTGAGCCATGCCATGGTCTTGCATCGCGCCGGAGCCGTCCCCCAGCAACAGGTCGATTTGCGCGACGTTTTGTCCCGCGTTCTTGCCGAAGCCGAATATTCGGCCCAAAGCCGCAGCATCGAGTTTCACATCGACGACGTCGGGGACGATCTTACGGTTTCGGGCGACCGCGTCGGCTTGCGTGAAGCCTTGAAGAACCTGATCGAAAACGCCGTGAAATTCGGGCCCGAGGGATCAACCGTCGATATTTCGCTGCGCGGAAACGCGAAGAACGGTATGGCGGTGGTCGATATCTGCGATCACGGGCCGGGCATCCCGGATGACCAAAAAATCAATGCGTTCGAGCGGTTTCGCCGCGCCGGGCGGGCCGATCTCGGCGGCGAAGGTTCGGGGTTGGGCCTCGCCATCGTGCAGGCCGTCGCCGATACCCACGGTGCGGTCTCGTTACTGGACCGGCCGGGCGGAGGATTGATCGTACGTCTGGAAATTCACAAGGCCGACGGAAAGGGTTCGTGATGCGCCTGATTGTTCTGATTGCGCTGCTGCTGGTTTCGCCTTCCGCTCTTGGCGAAACCACCGTCGAGACCCAGTTCCCCGCCCTTGACGCGCAAACGGAGCGGCTGGTCGTTTTCGGCAGCACCGATCTGGTGGCCATGGCCCCGGTGATCGAACACTACCAGAAGGAAAATCCGGGAACGGCGGTGGAGTATTTCGAGGTTCTGTCGGCCGATCTGTATGATCTGGTCCGCAACGACAAGCCCCTCAACGGCCGCCGCCCGGATATGGTCATCAGCGCGGCCATGGACATGCAGTTCAAACTGGTCAACGACGGGTTCGCGCAACGTCACGAATCGCCGCAAACGGCCAATCTTCCGCAATGGGCAAACTGGCGCAACGAGGCTTTCGGATTCACCTTCGAGCCCATCGTCATCGTCTACAATCCGAAGATCCTTGCCGCCGAGGATGTGCCCGCGACCCGCTTCGATCTGATCCGCCTTCTTCGCGAAAAGGCCGACACCTACCGATCAAAAGTGGGGTCCTACGACATCACCAAAAGCGGGGTCGGATACCTTTTTGCAACACAGGACGCCCTGCAGGCCCACACCTATGGCCGCCTGCTGGAGAGTTTCGGGCGCAACGACATCTACCTTGCCAACACCACCGGCGAGGTGTTGGACGCCGTTGAAAAGGGTGAATTGCTGATCGGCCACAACGTTCTTGGATCATACACGCGCCTGCGCATTACACAGGGAGCCGATCTGGCCATGGTGCTTCCCGCCGACTACACGCTGGTCATGTCCAGGGTCGCCTTCATTCATCGCGACGCGCCCAATGAACAGACGGCGCGGTCGTTCCTGAACTACCTTCTGTCGCTGGGCGGTCAGAAAGTTCTGGCCGGCAAGTCGCACCTGTACGCCATCCATCCACAATTGCAGGGACCGGCAACGGCCCATGCACTTCGCAAGGCGGCAACGGGACCGTTGCGCCCCATCCGGCTGGGAACCGGATTGCTGGTGACCCTTGACAAGCTTAACCGCCGCCGGTTCCTTTTGGACTGGAACCGCACCATCGGCACCAAGGGAGGAGAACAAAAATGACCTGGCTGCAAAGCAACGATGTCCCGTCGATCCCTGCCGGTGACCGATTTGCCGCATTGATGGCCCGCGACGAAATTTTGCGCATTCCCGGCGCGCACAACGCCATGGCCGGGTTGCTGGCGCAGGACGCGGGCTTCGAGGCACTTTACATATCGGGCGCTTCCGTTAGTGCCAGTATGGGCCTGCCGGACCTGGGCATTCTGACCCTTGAGGAACTGTGCATGGTCACCCGCTCGATCGCGCGGGCCACCGGGCTTCCCATTCTGGCCGACGGCGATACCGGGTACGGCGAGGCGCTGAATGCCATGCGGCTGGTGCGCGAACTGGAGCAGGCGGGCGCAGCGGCCGTTCAAATCGAGGATCAGGTGCTGCCCAAGAAATGCGGACACCTGAACGACAAGACCCTGGTGCCGCCCGAACAAATGGCCGCCAAAATCGCGGCGGCGGCGGCGGCGTGCACCCATTTGCGCATCATTGCCCGGACGGACGCGTTCGCCGACGAAGGGCTGGACGGTCTGGTTCGGCGCGCAAACCTTTATATGGAAGCAGGCGCCGACGCCATCTTCCCCGAGGCCCTGACGTCGGCTGACGATTTTGCCAATGTGGCGAAAGCGCTGGATTGCCCGTTGCTGGCCAACATGACCGAGTTCGGGAGATCGCCAGCGCTGGACGCTGACCGGCTGGCGGAAATGGGGTATGCGATGGTGATCTGGCCGGTATCGTCGTTGCGCATCTCGGCCCGCGCCATGGAAAGCTTCTACGCCCAGTTGGCCGCCGACGGCACCACCGAGCCGCAACTGGGGCGCATGCAAACCCGCAAGCGCCTGTACGAGGTCATCAAATACGGCGACTACGAAGACCTGGACGGCACCGTTATCAAAAGCGTGGCACCCTAGAAAATGACGGGCGAGTTTCTATATTCGGCCGACGAGTTGCGCCGCTTCACGGCTGAGTGTTTTGTGACCCTTGGGCTTCCCGACGCCCATGCCAAACTGGTGGCAGACGGGTTGGTCGAGGCCGATCTTCGCGGCCTGTCCTCGCACGGGGTCTCGCGCATTCCAACCTATTGTGAACGGTTGCGACGGGGATTGGTCAACCCCACGCCCAACATCGCGGTTGAGCGCGTCACGCCGGTCGCGGCCTCGGTTGATGGCGATCGCGGAATGGGGTTTCCGGTCGCGCACCGGGCCATGGAGGAAGCCATCGACATGGCCCGCGGCTTCGGGCTGGGGCTGGTCGCGGTCAAGCACAGCACCCATTTCGGCATGGCGGCGCTCTATGTTTTGCAGGCTATTGAAGCCGACATGATCTCGTTGGTATTCACCAACTCCTCGCCCGCATTGCCGGTATGGGGCGGACGGTCCAAGTTTCTGGGCGCGGCCCCCATGGCGGCGGGCGCGCCCGGCGGCAAGCTGGGCCCCTACGTTCTGGACATGGCCATGACGGTGATCGCGCGAGGCAAGATCCGACTGGCGGCACAACGAGGCGATCCGATCCCCGAGGGATTGGCGATTGATTTGGAAGGACGTCCGACGACCGATGCCATGGAAGCCTTCAAGGGCGTTTGCCTGCCCTTCGGGGGACACAAGGGCGCGGCCCTTTCCATGTTGATGGACGTGTTTAGCGGCGTTTTCACGGGCGCGGCCTTTGCCGGAGACGTCGTTAATCCGCATCTGGATTTCTCGGGCCCGCAAAACGCGGGGCACTTCCTCATGGCCATCAAGCCCGATCTCTTTATGCCCATGGCCGAGTACCGCGAGCGCATGGATACGCTGGTGGAGCGGGTCAAGGCCTGCCCAAGAGCGGAAGGATTTGATGAAATCCTCATGCCCGGCGAACCCGAAGCGCGTGAACATGAACGGCGGTTGGCAGACGGAATTCCGCTTACGGGTGATATCGTCGAGACCCTGAACAAGGAAGCGGACACCGCAGGCATCCGGCATCCGCTTTCACTCGCGTAGGACACGACGACTTTTTAGCAAGCCAGGAAAAGATCAGCCGAAAATTTCCTTGAACTTCCCGATGCATGCGCGGAAGCCGTCCTCGAAATTGCCGTTGCCGGGGTGATACACGCTTTCCAGCGAGATCACGCCGTCGTAGCCGTCGGCGCGCAGGGCGTCGGCGGTGGGCTGGAACAGATCGGCCAGCTGGCCCTTGCCCATTTCGCGCACTTCAAGGGTGGCCTGCGGCGTATTGACCTGAACGTCCTTGATGTGAACGTGGCCTAAGTAGCCGCCCTTTAGCGTTTCGTACCCGTCGGGCCACATGCGCTCGTGACAGAAGCACGCGTTGGCCGGATCCCAGATCACCTTCAGGCGGTCCGACCCCAGATCGTCGATTAACCTGCGGGCCGTCCAGGCGGAATTGATCATGTTACCGTTGCCGGTTTCGACGACAAGCTGGACGTCCTCTTTCTCGGCCAGACGGATGGCGGGCTCGACTATTCTCAGCAGGGAATCCCATGCGCCGTTGGCGACGTTCCATTTTTCGGCGCCGTGGCTGCCCCACAGGATCATTTCCTTCTTGCCGCTCATGATGCGCACAAGGGGGGAACCGACTTCATGGGCCATATCGATGCAGCGCTGCAAACCTTCCATATGCGCGGTGTGCGCTTCGTCCCCGGGTTCGGCGGCCATCGTGAGGTTCGCAAAAACGTGCCGGGTAATGCATGACACCTTGACGTCGTAGTCCTTAATCAGGTCCAAGGCCTTTTTGCGCTGATCGGCGTCCAGATCGCCGATTTCCTTGTCCCACAGGAATTGCAGTTCGGCGTACTCAAGGCCGAACCCCTTCATGACCTTGAGCGCGTGCTCGAAATCGCGGCTAATGCCGTCGGTAATGACTCCCAGCTTCATGGCTTCGTTCCCCCGTTTAGAGCATGTTTCCCTCATTCGGAACCACTGAGACGCCATATCCGGTCTGCTGACAAGGAAGGAAACGGGCCGCGATGCGGGCGCATCGCAAGCGTTGCCTGACGCAGCTCAGCGGGCCGGATACGGCGCCCGCGGTCGCATCACCGGTCCTCCCGCGTCGTCGAGAAAGCTTGATGATGCCCCGCATCACCAGCGCATCCTCTCCTATCGGGAGGGCCGGTGATGCGATCTCAGTGAATCCGAATGAGGGAAACATGCTCTAACGCTTCAACTCGGCGCCGACGATATCTTCCATG
>JADHSV010000016.1 GCA_016776725.1 Rhodospirillales bacterium | reverse complement strand
CATGGAAGCCCACGTGGACCCAGGTGGCGGACACCCAGTTGATGAATTCGACCATCATCCAAGCTCACATCACGCGTCGAAGCGTTCCTGTGTGACGATCAGCCGTGTAGCGTTGAATCAGGACGCCGTCGGTCGACAGGACGTCGGCCTCGGCTGTCCAATCGTCGGTAAACCGAACGCCGCCAATCCTCGCCCCGTCAGGCGCGTTTCCAATAATCTGGCCCTCGGCAATGCGGGCGGTGCGTTTCAAAAAGCGTTCCATTTTGCAGCCCTCTTCAATCATCAATTCGTTTTTGCGTGGGCTGGATTGGACCTCATATTTGTCACCAATGTTTGTCGTATTCCGCCTTTTTTGTCACAGAGTTTGCCATGCGGAAGGGTTGTCAAACTTTGTCACAATTATTTTCTGCGGCGGATCGAGGGGCCATCTATAGTCCGAATATCAAGTTTGCTTTCAACGCGAAAAGACATGATGACGACCGACAGAAAAAAACTGGGCCGAGGTATTTGCCGGAGCTGCATACGAAAGGTGATCTCAATGATCGCCCTTCCGGCGCTTGGTTTTTTGGTTGTTCTGACAGGCGCGTTGTCGTCCGCCGATGCTTCCCCGACCGGTGGGCATTTTATATTTTCGTATGAAGTTACAGCTGCCGTCGCAACAGAAGACACATGCCCGGATAGCGACCATCCGGCGAACGCCCACTCCGATGGACACTGCGCCGTTGCGTGCTCGGGGCACGTTGGTGCGACGAACCATGCGGAAAGGCCGCATCAACTTGTTTCCGCCGTTAGGCGCAGTTACAGAGCCGCCTCGCCCTTGCAGACCCGCACCGAGGCACCCGATCCGTTCCCTCCGCGATTTCCCATTCACGCCTGAACCCTTGCGATAAGTCGGTTCACCGTCTGATCGCAGTCGTCGTTCCCGTTTTCGGGACAACAGGCCCGTTTTCGGAACAACAGGATTATGGGAATTTACGGAGTTATCGATGAAAATTTCATTTAAAGGAAACCGCTCGAACGCCAAAAGGCGCTCGACTTCGGGGCTATTGGACCGTGAACGCGAATGGGAATTGGCCAGGCGCTGGAAGACATTGGGCGATCAGCGTGCGCTTGACGAATTGGTCATTGCCCATGAACGCATGGTGATCGCGGTTGCGGCAAAGTTCCGCCGGTACGGACCGCCGATGGAGGACCTCGTTCAGGAAGGGTGTGGCGCGCTTGTTCGTGCGGCAAGTAGCTTCGATCCCGATCGCGGGTTCAGGTTTTCCACCTATTCCATGTGGTGGGTCCGCGCGGCGATTTTCGATTTTGTCCTCGGCAACAAATCCGTTGTGAAGCAGGTCACCAGCGGGGCTCAAAGAAGTCTGTTCTTCCAGCTTCAACGCCTTCGGTCCGATTGGCGGGTTGACGGAAAACTGACGGCGGAACAGCGCGAGCGGGCTGCGGTCGATCTGAAAGTGTCTGTCCGGGCGGTCGAGGAAATGGAGTTGTTTCTGGGCACACTCGATGTTTCGGCGGTAAGCGAACATGATTTTGACGATGATGGGGGCGCCGTCATCCTCGTGGCGGAACAACACACTCCCGAGGAGTTGGCCGGAGAGGCTCAGGAGCAACGGCAGCGGAAAGCATGGTTGCGGGAAGCCTTGGGGACTCTTAGCGAACGAGAGCAAGCCGTCATCGCTCAACGCCGTCTTTCGGAAACGCCGAAAACCCTGAAGGATATTGGGTCTCGGTTCGGTATCAGCGCGGAGCGCGTTCGGCAAATCGAGAATGCCGCCGTATCAAAGCTTCGCGGTTTGGCGCTGGCGGCCCCACTTAATATGGCTGGAGCTTAATTCATGCCCAAAGTACCAACGATTATTCGACCTGGAGATTTCCGTCAATGAACGCTGTCGCCAAATTCGCCGTTACCATTTCATTGATTGCCGCATCGCTCGTGTCTTCGACGGGGGCGTGGGCCAAGGACGTCTATTTGAATCAGATACCCCGAATAAATGGGATATCGTTCGATCCGGACGATGCGGACAGGTTTGTGGTTGCGACCTATCACGGCGTGTTCGGTGTTGCTCCGAACGGGCTAACGGATCATCTCGCTCCCGGGGTCGGCGCGCTCACGGCAATGGCGCGTCATCCCTCGCATCCGTCGACCCTGATCGCCAGCGGATACAAAAACCAGAAGACGAAGCTCGGTGTCGTGCTCTCTGATGACGGCGGACGAACCTGGGCCTCCGTCGCGCAAGGGTGGCAAGGCCCGGTCGCTTTCCATTCCATAGCCTACAGCCCCAGTGAACCTTCCATCATCTATGGCGTTGATAAGAAAATCCAAATCAGCCGGGACAGTGGAAAGACGTGGAATTCCGTGGGCGAGACGCCGGCTCGGGTCTTCGACATCGCCGTGTCGGCGGATGATCCGATGCGCGTTTATGCCGCAACGGAAACCGGACTGCTCAGGAGTACGGATGGCGGGAAGAACTGGAAACCAGCCCATAAGTTGAAGCACCCGGCGACAATGGTCGACATCCAGCAAAATGGGACCATCCACACTTTTTATTATGGAACGGGTTTCTTTCGCGCGCGCGATGGTGAATTGCCCGCTTGGAGCAAGATCTCCGACGGCTTTGCCGACAGGGCGCTCCTGGATCTGGAAATCAGCCCGCATGACGATCAAACCATGCTGGCGGCTGCCGATACGGGCGCGGTAATGATCAGCAAAGACGGTGGGCGGAATTGGCGGAGTTTCGAAGGTAGGCTTTTCGCAACGGCACCGCGAATAGAAGCGGGACGGACCCTTTTTGAAGAGAACTGCCAAGCCTGCCACGGGGTTCGCGGCGTTGGCGAAAAACTCGGCGATCCGGTGGCGCCGGATGAGGGTGAGGGACCGCTGGCACCCGCCCTCGACGACACCATGCACGCCTGGCATCACGCCGACGAACAGCTGATCGGAACGATCCTGGAAGGTTTACCCGAGAGCGAGCGGATGATTGCCTGGAAAGAGCAGGATATGGTTCGCGAAGAAGCCGAAAGCATCGTCGCCTATATGAAAAGCCTGTGGGATTTTCGTGCGCTTGCGTGTCAGGGGCCACGGCATATGGGCTGTATGCGTTGAATTTTACATTTCAGATACCAGTAAATGTCCGGGCTGGCGCACGCAACCAAATTGATTTACACAGCAATCAACTCAATCTGTCCCATAGGCGCTGACGTCACACAAGGCCCTCGCCACGCTATGCATCGGCGGCGGCATGGGCATCGCCATGTGTGTGGAAAGGGACTGACCGGCGCGATAAGGCCCGGCATGGAAAGCAAAAACCGCTTGGGTGGAGGCGAATAGACGGCAGTAGCCCCAACACCATATCCGCCGCGAAAGTCAGCGACAACGACGCGTTCGGTATAGCGACAATTCTCGGGTTCTTATGCTCCCCGTCCGAACAAAATGCACTTTTGGCCTGTTCGGCCTTGGTTATCTTTTCCCGGCGCGTCCCGAAAGGTTGTGAATATGGACGTGTGTTCCGGCGGTGATGTCGCGGGTGGCCTCGCCGATGATTTCGCCGTGTTTTCGGATGGCGGAACCCGCCGGGATATCAGCCAAAGCGAACTTGTGGCAGCGCCGGATTTCCTCTTCCACCCGAACGTCCCTTGTGCCGGCAGGCGTTGATACGCGAACCAGCGTTCCCGCAGACAGGGGGCGCAAGGCCGTCGCCACGCCGTCCTGATCGTGCAGCATCAGGGCATCGGCAGTCGTTTGTGTCACGTTCTTCGTCATAATGCGGGCCCCATTCGGCTAACGACTTCTTCGCCTTCGTCCAGAACCTCGCCATAGGTCAGGGTTCCCGACGCCACCTCCATCGCCAGATCCATGAGTTCGGGCACCACATCGGACAAATCCCGCCTCCCTAAGAATACGTCTCCACCATCGAAGTCGATCTGGCTATCGAGACGGGCCAGCGTATCGGGGTTGGCCGATATCTTGATGGTCGGCGCAATGGAATTAACGAAACTGTTGCCAGCGCCGGTCGTGAATAGAACCAGTTGCGCCCCGGCGGCAACCATTCCCGTTACGGACTCCGGCGCATAGGCCGGCGCATCCATGAACCACAGGCCCGGCCCCGGCGGCGATTGCGCCACACCGATCACTCCTTGAATGGGCCGCGATCCGCCCTTGGCAATAGTCCCCAGCGCCTTTTCTTCCAACGTGCTCAGACCGGCCTCGATATTGGTAGGGCCGGGATTATCGCCCAACAGATCAATCCCGGCGGCGATTGCCGCGTCCTCGCGACGCCGAACCGCATCGGCTAAATCAGACGCCACACTTTCATTGACGGCTCGTGCTTGAAGCAGGTGGACGGTTCCAAACCATTCCATGGTCTCGCCGATGACCGCCCGCCCGCCACCGTCGACCACCGCGTCAACGACGCCGCCCACCAGCGGATTGGATACCAGACCCGAACTGGGGTCGGAGCGGCCGCATTCACCGGCAACAAATAACGCGGACAGTGGGGCGGTGCGCCGCCGTTGGCGCGACAAATCGCGCGCCAAACCGGCGGCGGCGCGAATGCCGCGATCGGTCAATGTCAGGGTGTCATGGCCGCATTCGTCCAGGGTCAACGCCACCACCGGCTTGCCCGTTTCGGATATGGCGGCAGCGAATTCGGCCACCTGCGGCGGGTGCCCGCCGATCAACAGCACCGCCCCCACATTCGGATTACGCCCTAACCCGATGAGGCTGCGGCGATGGACTTCGAAGTCCTCGCCAATGAGGCCGCTGCCGAACGGCATGGCGAAAACCCGCGCACCCGGTATCGAGCGCCCGATCCGCCGTGCCGCCGGTCCGGTCAAACCGGTGATCGACAGGATCAAAAGGTGATTTCGTGTGCCGACCGATCCGTCGGGCCGCTCAAATCCCTGAAAGCTTCGTTCGCTCATAATTCCGTCTCCGTCACCGCTCGGATTAGCCCGGCGATATAGCCGGTCGCGTAAGCGCGGCTGCGGTGTCCCCATACGGAATCATTGACCATGCGCGGCACATGATCGTCAATCAGAAAGCCGTCGAATTTCACCCGCACCAGTTCGCGCAGCACGGCCACCAGATCGACATCGCCTTCATCCAGGAAACACTCGCGAAACTTGGGCACGGTTCCTTTAATGTTGCGAAAATGTATGAAATCGATCTTGCCGCGTTCACCGAATTCCCTTAGCGCCGTCATCATCGCATCGACCCCGGATTCCGACCAGGTGCCCATACAGAAATCGAGGGTGTGGTTCGGACTGTCGCCGATTTCCAGCGCCCGGCGCACCCCTTCGATATTGCGGAATATGCGGGCAACACCGCCCAGGCTGGGAACCGGCGGATCGTCGGGATGCAACGCAAGCCGGACGCCTGCCTCCTCGGCCACCGGCAGCACGGCTTCGATAAAATAGCGGTAGTTCGCCCACATGTCGTCGTCGCTATACTCGCGCCCGAACATAGGTGGCGCGTCCGCAACAAGCGCCAGATCGAACGAGGAACAACGGGCCTGCCCGCGAATTTCGGTGGTTTTGGACGTGCGCCAAACCCGTGTCGGCATCCAGTGATACCCGAGGATGGGTATGCCAGCCCGGCCCACTGCGCGAATCGTCTCCCGGTAATTTTCGATTTGTTCGTCGCGCCCCGGCAGGCCCAGCATGGCCTTGTCGTAAAACCAGATGGGCACGTTCTCCAGCGCCTCAAGCCGCAGCCCGTAATCTTCAATGCGCCTGCGTTCCTGAACCAGCTCGAACGTATCCCACCGGCTGGCCGACCCGCCCGCGCCTTCCGGCACCCAATAGGTTCCGCCCAGCGCGCCGGATCCGAACGACGCCTCACCCCTGAATGGCGGAGTGTTCAGGACAATCCCCTCGACACCCAGTTGTTTGGCGAACAGCAGGTCTTCCTCGGTGGCGCCTCTCAAGCTTCCGATGGCTACGCGCATTTTCTCATTCATTGGTTCCTCCTCACGCATTCCGCAAAGATTGACCTGGGCGCATCATTCGCTCCATCATGAATTGAACTGGTCAATCCGCGGAGAGCGCCATGAAGATAAAGGAAATCGTACCGAAAGTCCTGTCATGGGATCTGGATGGCGGATTTCGCAATCCGATCATGACCTGGACCAAGAAAACGGTCGTTTTGGTGTTCGTGATTTGCGACGATGGGACGACAGGCGTGGGCGAATGCTGGGCGTCGGGCGCCGAACCGCGCGCATTGATCGCAACGCTTGAGGATGATGTGGCCCCGCGCCTCATTGGCAAGGACCCGCTGGCCATCGGCGCCAACTGGATGGCCCTTGACGCCACGACCCAGATCAGCGCCCGTCAGGGCATCATGCGAGCGGCCATGGCCGGCATCGACATCGCGTTGTGGGACATTCTGGGCAAGGCCGCCGGTCTGCCTGTGTGGCGACTTCTGGGCGGATTTTCGGATCGTGTTTTCCCCTATGGCAGCGCTGGTTTGTATGCCCCAGGCAAAACCCCGGCGGATCAGGGGGGCGAGATGGCCGGGTACGTCGCCATGGGATTTAAAGGCGTCAAGATGAAGGTCGGCGGCGCATCCTTTGACGAGGACGTCGCACGCGTTGCCGCCGTTCGCAAGGCTGTCGGGCCGGATATTCGCCTGATGGTCGACGCCTTGGGGATCATGACGCCGACGCAGGCGTTTCGCTTTGCCGACGCCATTGCACCGTATGACGTCTATTGGTTCGAACAACCCGTTGCGCCCGAAGACATTCGTGGATTGGCAGCCGTCAACCAGCGCGGACCGATCCCGGTATCGGCCAACGAGAACGCCGTGGATCGCGGCCACTTCAGAACACTGATTACCGAAGACGCGGCCCGTTTTATCCAGTTCGACGTGCTGGTGGTCGGCGGCATCACCGAAGGACGGCGCATCGCCCACATGGCCGAAGCGTGGCATCTGCCCATCACCCTGCATCACGCGGCCTCGGCGGTGTGCATGGCCGCCAACCTGCACCTCGCCGCAGGCGTTCCCAACTGCGATTCCGTCGAATACCACATGCTGCACCAATGGCTGTTCGACCGCGTTCCCGAAAGCGACTGGGCGGTTGAGGACGGCGTTATCCAACTGGGCGACAAGCCGGGGCTGGGGCTCGACCTGACGCCCGACGCTTTTTAGCGCCGAGGCGTCGCATGAACGAACGGAACATTGCTACCCGATACCCCAGACTGTCACGCAGAATGCAGGCCGTGATTATCGACGGCATCATCCTCGCCGGTGCTTTTTTTGGAGCCGCAGTGTTCATGTCATCGACGGACATCAATGCGTTCCTCAAAATCGGGTTCGTGGCATTTTTTCCGATGGTTCTGGAACCGGGCCTGGTTTCCGTCACGGGAGCCACCATCGGGCATCGTTTAAGGGGACTGAGAGTCGAAAGGGCCGACAACGGCGAGAACCTCGACTTTTTCCGTGCCACAGTCCGTTTCTTCACCAAATCTTTCCTTGGCTTACCGTCGCTGGTTCTCGTCTTGCTGACCAAGAGACACCAGGCGATTCACGATCTGGCCACTGGGTCGGTGGTGATCTTCCAGGACCCATCGAAGGTCAACGACCACGAGGCCCTGCCGGAACGGGTAATGGAGGAAAATGAATTTGTATATCCTTCAAAACACAAAAGAACGTTTTTCATCATCATATACGCCTTCGGCGGTTTGATTTTCGAAGCTGTCGTGTTGATGGCGCTCGAACAGCTCTTGATTAATAGGTGCGCCGCTCCGGTTAACTGTGCCTCAATATATCAAGCTGTTGACGATCTGGCGGTCATCGGATGGCTCTTTTTCCTTGGAGTTGTGATGGCCCTCGGATGGAGTGGCCGGTTGTGGGGTTGCCGACGAATCAAGCGCGATAGCTAAGTATTACCCCCCACCCGCCACTTGGCCAAGGCGTCTTCGTTCAACTCGATGCCCAGACCGGGGCCTTCGGGCAATTCCAGAAGGCCGTCGCGAACCGTCGGCGTAATGGTCAGGGCGTGATCGAAGGACGGATTGGGGTTGGCGTCCATTTCCAGCCAGTCGGCTCCGTCCACCGCCGCCATCACGTTGGCGCTGACGTAGAGGCCTACGGCGCCGCCGAAATTGTGCAGGCACAGGCGCCGCCCCTGACCAACGGCATCGCGGGCAAAGACGATCCCTTCGGACACGCCGCCGCACTTGGTGATATCGGGTTGCACCACGCCGGGGTTCCAGCGGGCTGTTACGTCGGCCAGTTCGGCCCGACCGTATGAGTTTTCACCCAGGGCCAGGGGCACGTCAATGCCGTAGGGGAAATCGTCGTAGGCGGCCAGGTCGTCCACCGGGAAAGGTTCTTCCAGCCAGTCAAGACGGGCAGCCTCGATAGGGTCTTTCAAGGCCAGCAGGCTTGTCGGCGTCAGGGTTTGATTGGCGTCGGCCATGATCGGTTCGTCACCGGCCGCCCCGCGCGCGGCAGCCAGCGTTGCCGGGTCCTTGTCGGGACCGAAACTGATGCGAACCTTGTAGCGCCGATGGCCCTGCGCACGGGCTTCCTCGATTTGACCGGCGGTGTCGTCACAACTCAATCCACTAGCATAGACCGGGTAATACGCCGCCGTCGGCTGACCCGCCAACAAATCGCGCAGCGGAACGCCCTTCGTGCGCGCGAAAGCGTCCCAAAGAGCGGCGTCAACGCCCGCGATGACCTGCTGGACCGGCCCCTTGGCCCCCCACTGCAAGGCCAGCAGGCGCAATTTGTCTTGCATCAATGCGTAAAGACGGGCGGGATCATCCAGGATTTCGCCCACCAACAACGGCCGCACCACCTGCTCGAACAACGCCACCTTTTCCGTACACCCCCAGAACGGGAAGTTGGCCCATATTTCACCCAGTCCTTGCGCGCCGCCGTCGGTTTGGGCAATCACGATCAGGTTGTGACGGGCGTCCAGGCGGCCGAACGGGGCGACGATGGGACGCGGCAGGGGAAAGCGCAACAATACGGTACGCAAATCGGAAATAATCGGGTTAGGCATTTGGGCACCTTGTCAGGAGAACGCCTTCATCGGTGAATTCCAACGGCGCGGGATCGGACAGCACATCGACCCCCGGCGTGTCCGCAATATCGGCGAACAACGGTCTGGAAACCAGAATTTCGTTCAGGTGCATGGTTGAGCGGATGATGCAGAAACGGGCCTGGGCAGGTTCCATTGCCCAGCAACTGAACGCACAAGCCCTGATCACATCGCGCTCATCCTTCAAGACAATGGGAATGCGCGCTTTTTCGCCAATGGTTGCCACAACCGCGTTCATGTACATGGCCTCAAGGTCCAGTTCATTGGCCAATGAACGCGGCATGTAATCGGCCATACCGATGCCCATGGCGTTGCCGTGGGACTCCGCCGTGCATCCCAATATGCCGACCTTGTGGATGAAGGGCTGCGGCGGATTGGCAACGCCACGGATATCGGTGCGGCCGGTAACCGCGTAGTCCATACCCGCACCGCTGATTTCCTTGCCCAGATATTCGACAACCATGGCGTCGATTTGCGCAAACGGCAGGCGGGCCAGCAAAGATTTTGCGAACGTCAAAAGCCGTTCGTCGGCGGCGTGGAAGTCTTCGGGCTCGACCGCTTCGACGGTGACGATGTCATGATGCGCGTTTTCGACCACCGCCAGACCACAGGCCATGGGGGCTTTTTCCAGCAGCACGCGGCCAATCTCGGGCAGCACCTCACCCAAACCAATCGGCGGGCCGAGACGATGAACGAAATTGGCTCCCCGGTCCTTGCCCAAACCGACGGCCACCATTTTTACCAGACCGCTTTCGATGGGGCGATCGAAGCTGGTGTGGGATTTTACCCGGCTAATAATCACGATACCGTCGGCGACGGCGGCGTTGGCATCCAGCACGCACGGAATGCCTTGGCTCGTGGTTCCGAATTCCACCGTCTCCATGGTCGCGCGAACCGGCGCCCCGACGGTGGCCTCGGATACGCCAAGTCGCTCAAGAACGCCCGCCTGCCCTGGGGCCGTCGCCCCGCCGTGGCTGCCCATGGCCGGGACAATGAAGGGCTCGAACCGGCGTTTTTTGAGATACCCAACGACACCGGCAACCAACGTCGGCAAATGGGTCAGACCCCGGCTGCCGACACCAACCGCAACCCGCGCGCCGGGCGACAGGGCGTTAAGCTTTCCCGCGCCGGCCAGAGCCTGCGCAATGGCGTTATCCAAATCCGCGATGGGCGACCCCTTCGGTTGCGGCAGGCGCACCCGCATCATTTCGGGCAGCACGACATCGTCCAATGCGGGAATGCGAACTTCCGGAAAAACGGGACTGGACACGGCGATAATCCTTATTCAGGTAACGGCAAGCCGTACCGGCGATAAGCCTCGGGCGGAGCCTCGTTTTCAGCCATCAATTCGACCATGCGGGCAATAAGCCGCGCCTCGGTCTCGGGATCCTCAAGGGGCGTTGTCTGGCCTGGGTCCGTTTGCAGATCGTACAGCACATTCACGCAATCGGCGATGCCGCCGCCCTGCACCGGCGGGCGTTCGGCGTCCTTGTGCCCTGGCAGTTTCATGATCGGCGCACCCTTTGAGAACTTGAACTCGGTGGTCAGTTCGGCGCCTTCGAATTCATGGATCTTGAACAACGAGCCCTGGTGCGCCGGCATCAGGGTGTATTCATTGATTTCCTGATTTTCCACATCGACGGGATAACGGAAATAGGTGTAGCGCCCGTCGGTGATGTTCACGGGGCCGCCGAACATGCCGTAAAGCCCGGCGTCGCGGATTGGGGTATCGTCTTGCAGAACGGGGCGGATCGATCGCCCTTCCACGTCCGGCGGCACATCCGTCTCGCCGTGGAAGTCCAGCAACGTCGGCATCAGATCGATGGTCTGGGTCAGGCTGGATCGCCGCTCGCCGCCCTTGTCGGCGAATTCGGGGTGGTAGACCATCAACGGAATATGGGCGACCTCGTCGTAATAGGGCATGCGGTTTTTGCCCCACCAGTCGTGCTCCGACAGCATGAACCCGTGATCGGTGGTCAGCACTAACGCGGTATCTTTCCACATATCGTTGGCATCGAAGAAATCGAGAATTCGGCCGAAGTATTCATCTACCATGGTCATCATGGCGGCATAGTTGGCGCGAATTTCAGCGATTTGCTCGGGCGTTTCCTCGACCCGCTTGTAGCGCGGCCAATCGAGGATCGGGCCCTGGTAGTCGGTCGGGTACATATCGCGGAAACGCTGGGGCGCGATAAAGGGTTCATGGGGACTGAAGGTTTCGATCTGCAGCATCCAGTCGTCGGCCTTCTTGTTGCGCGCAAGGAACTCAAGCCCGTGCTCGAAGCATTGGACGGCCGGGAAGTCTTCTTCCTCGCGGATAAACTGTCGGTTGGCGATGTGCCGCCAGCGCTTGGCGCGGTCGGTGTCGCCATGAGCAAAATGGTGATACGTCTCGCGCCAGTCATCCAGCGGCCATTCGACCAGACCCTTCCACGGGTCCCATTCCTGACCGCGCATGTTCTCCCATGACGAATACCGGGTGTGGTAGCTCCAGCCGCCGTCCTCGAAATAGTGGTAGTGGTCGGTGATCATGTGCGAATAAACGTCGCGGCGCTTCAGGATTTCGGTCGCCGAATCGTCGAACGGCTCCATAGGTCCCCAGCTGCGGTGCAGGAAATTCAGCCTGCCCGTATGCAATTCGCGCCGCGCCGGCATGCACGGAAGGCTGCCGGAATAATGGTTATCAAAGGTGACGGCGCGCTCGGCAAAGCGCAGAAAATTTGGCGTTTTCGCCCATTTCCCGCCATAGCATTCCATGGCCCGGCGGTTGAGCGAGTCCATCAGGACGAACACGGTTCGCATTGGCGTTATCCCTTTGCGTTATTGTTCCGAGCCTTTTTCCAATCCTGATAGAACGGCCAAAACAGAAGAATGATCGAGATGATGACGAAGATCAGCGGCAATGGGCGGGTAACGACCGGTGAGAAATCCCCGTCCGTCATCATCAAGCCGGAGCGCAGCTTCGATTCCGCGATGGGCGCCAAAACGAACCCAATGACGAACGGCCCCAGCGGCACTTTCGAACGTTCAAGGAAATAGCCGAAAATACCGAACCCCAGCATCACCCAGACATCGAAGAACAGGTTGTTGAGCGCGAACGAACCAATGACGCAGAACACCAAAATCGGCGGCAACACATAGGCGCGCGGCGTGAACATCAACTGCGCGATCTTGCCGACCGAGCTTGTCATAATGCCGTACATCATGATGTTGGCCAGCAGGCAGGCCGAGATCATCGCGTAGACGATTTCGGGGTTATTGAGGAACAACGTCGGCCCCGGCTGAATGGCGTGGATCATCAGCGCGCCGATCAAAATGGCGTCGATGACGCTGCCGGGAATGCCCATGGCAATAAGGGGAATGAGCGCCCCGCCGATGGTGGCGTTGTTGGCGGACTCGGAGGCAACGATGCCTTCCTCGCTGCCGGTGCCGAACTTCTCGGGCGTCTTCGACATGTTCTTGGCCGTCGTATAGGCGACGATGGACCCGATATTGGCGCCGATACCCGGCAGAATGCCGATCCAGGTGCCGATCACCGAGGACCGGAGCATGTTCCAGGCCTGGTTCTTCCAGTCCTTGAACGACATCAGGATGCCCTTGGTCGAGAACTTGGTGCGCTCGATGGTGCGGTCGATGTCAACGATGTCGGCGATCAGCTGGCTAACGGCGAACACGCCGATCAGAACCGGCAACAAACCAAGGCCGCCGTTCAGGTATAAAACGTCCCAGGTCAGGCGCGGAAAGCCGCCTGCCGCAGGATCGACGCCGGGCATGGCGACGAGCATACCGAGTGCGCCGGACAGCAGCCCCTTGACCATGGAACCCTGACTGACCGAGGCGATCAAAACCATCGCCATGACCACCAGCGTGAAATACTCGAACGGGCCGAAACGGGTTGCCAGGTCCGATAGCGGTTCGGACACCAGGACCAGAAATATCCACGAAATAATTCCGCCGACGAACGACGCCGCGATACCGAACCCCAACGCCCGGCCGGGTTGGCCCGCGCGCGCCATGGGATAGCCGTCAAAGGTGGTCATGACAGCGGCAGGCGTACCGGGCATGCGCATGAGCGTGGCGGTGATAAGACCGCCGCTGATGGCGCCCACGTACATGCCGATCAACAGCGCAAGCGCGTTGCCGGGGATCATGTTGAAGGTTAGCGGCAGGGTCAGCGCGATCATCATCGCGCCGGTAATCCCGGGGATGGCGCCGCCGATAATGCCAAGAAAGGTTCCAAGCCCGACCAAAAGGAACGGGATCGGGGTCAGAATATGTGTAATGCCTTCAAATAGCGGAGCCATGGTGATTATCCAGTCGGGAGGTCGACGTAAAAGATTTTCGTAAACACGAACTCGCAGCCAAAGCCCATGGCCACGGAAATTCCGATGGCGATGAACACCGGCATCGCGGAAGGCAGATGGGCGCGGTCGAAAGACGTCACCCAAGCCGCAAAGGCTCGCAGGGGCGGCCTTCCCAACAGAAACAGGATGACAATAAGCAAGAAGAACGTCGAGACCACGCCGAACCCCAGAACGCCGAGATAAAGGACAACGATATATAACCCCGACATCACGAGAACCGCCGTCGCCGACCACGGGCGGGGATGGAACCCGGACGCCGCGTCGGCGGCTTCCATTTCCAGTTCTTCCGCAGTCTTTTGCGGAACCCTATGCCGCGCCAACGCGATTGCCGCCCGCGCCAAAATAATCAGGCACAGGCCGATAATCAGAAACGCAATGGCTTGGGGTACCGGTCCCGAGCCTAAGGGCTCGAAGGTCCCCGGCGGCAGATCCCAGCTTTCGATGAGGACAGCGACGCAGACGGCAATGATGAACAGCATCAAGCCGATGTCGCGCTTGGCGATGGTTGGATTCACGATTGGTCTCCCGAAGACGAAGGGATTTGCCCCGGCGCTATTGGCCGGGGCAGAACCCATCAGCGCCTCAAGGGCGCATCATTTTTTACTTTTTCTTTTTCTGACCGGCTTGCTTGGCGGTCGGCTCGACAATCTTGTACGTCGCGTCAAGCTTCTTGGCAAAGGCAGCGCCGCGCGTAAACGTCGGGGCCATGGCTTTTTTCTTCAGCATGGTTTGGACGTAATCGGTCTCCATCGCCTTTGCGAGAACGTCGGCAAGACCATCGACGGCTTCCTTCGGCGTACCCTTGGGCGCAAACCACCAACTGCCCACACAGTAAACGAGCTTGCCAAGACCGGCTTCCTCGCAGGTCGGAACTTCAGGCGCGTCGGGGGCGCGGGTCGGGAACATGTAGCACAGGCCCTTCACGCCCTTGACCTTGAAGTTGAGGTATTCGGCCATGGACAGAACCGTGGTGTCGGTCTGTTCACCGATCAAGGCGGTGAAGTTCGCGGTGCCGCCGCCGATTTGCACGAAACGGAAGTTGGCGCCGGGCGTCGTGTTCTGCAGTTGGATACCCGCCATATGATTCAACGCGCCGAGATTGGCGCCGAAGATCAGGCTGTCGGGTTTGTCGGTCGCCATTTTTAGCAGCGAATTCACGTCGGTGAACCGCTTGTCGCCCTTGCGCACGCACGAAAGCAGGCAGAACTCGGACGTTTCGGCCACGGGTTCGAAGTCCGCATAACCGAAATCGATCATACCGGCGCCCTGGGCGCCCATCAGCGCCTTGTGGATCAGCAGGAAGGTGTAGCCGTCCGGCTTCGCTTCCAGAACCTGCCGCGAACCGATGGTGTAGTGTCCGCCGACGTTCACAATCGTCAGTTTTTGCGACATCAGATTGTTGTCGACAATGGCTTTTTGGAAAGTGCGGGCCGTCTGATCGCTGGATCCGCCCGGCTTGAACGGAACAATAACCTTCACCGGTTTTTCGGGCCATGCGGCCTGAACCGGCGCGGCCATTAAAATCCCAAGACCGACGGCAATCATTAGAGATGTTGTTAAACTCTTCATAATAGTAGCCTCCTGTCGCAGATCATTATTCATGAAGAGAGTCATCGGGCCGACGGGTCCGTCGCATCTCCCCCCACACGTATTCACCGCACGTCCAAGGCGACCGATTGTTATTATTTTTCGCCCAGGAAGCGGCGATAATTACAAACTATAAACTGTGCGCGAAAGATACCACAAGCTATAATCCGAACACGTTTACCATAATGAACTTAGTACGGTGGAGCCGCCTCCGCCGAATATCCGGGAGGGTTTTTGCGCATGCCTGATCAACGGCCGAACATCCTGTTCATCATGTCCGATCAGCACACGCAACGCGTGTTGGGGTGCTATGGCGACGACGTGGTCGCGACGCCGAATTTGGACCGGCTGGCGAACCGCGGCGTGACGTTCGATAATGCCTACACCCCGTCGCCGCTTTGTGTGCCGGCGCGCATGTCCTTCATGACCGGCCGTTACCCGTGCCGCCAAAGCTGCTGGACCAACAGCGACATGCTGCCGTCGGACCGCCCGACCATCGCCCATTCTCTGGGTGCGGCGGGGTATCAGCCCACCCTGGTGGGACGCCGGCATTCCATCGGTCCGGACCAGTTGCGCGGCTATATCCGGCGCGAGGTGGGCGATCACAGCACCAACTGGGTCGGCGGCGTCCCGCACTCTCTGGGCGTGCTGAACAAGACCAACGACCCCTACCGGGTCAGCCTGGATAAGTCCGGCGCCGGGCAATCTTCCTATGAATGTCACGATTACGATGTCACGGACGCCACCTTGCAGGTTCTGGACGAAATCGCGCAATCGCGCCAGGCAGGCGCAACGGAACCCTTTGCCCTGTCGGTCGGCTACCTGATGCCACACCAACCCTTCGTTGCGCGCAAAGAATATTACGAGCGCTATGAAGGACGGGTGGATTTGCCCGACCTATCGGTTTCGGCCATCGATCATGAACACCCGTATCTGACCGAATGGAGGGAATTTACCGGCATAACAGACGTGCCTGACGAGACCATCGTGCGTGCGCGCACCGCGTATTACGCACTGGTTGAAGAAATGGACGCCATGATCGGACGCATCCTCGATAAACTGGAGGCGCTGGGCCTGTCCGATAACACACTAATCGTATATACATCCGACCACGGAGACCAGCTGGGCGAGCGCGGTTTGTGGTGGAAGCAGACGTTTTATGACGAATCGGCCAAGATTCCGCTGGTAATGGCGTGGCCCGGCGTCCTTCCGCAAGGCGAGCGCAGGCCGCAAGTGGTCAATCTGATCGATCTGGCGGCCACATTGCTGGATGCAGCCGATGCCCCGCCCTTGCCCGACGGCGAAGGCCGGTCATTCCTGAACGTGGCCCACGATGAAACCCGCCCGTGGATCAACGAGACGTTCTCCGAATACTGCACCGACGGCATGGCGCCGTGGACTCTGCCGACGCCGGTTCGCCAACGCATGATCCGAACCGACCGCTGGAAACTGAATTACTACGATGGTTACCGGCCACAGCTTTTCGATATGCTGAACGACCCCGGCGAAACCCGCGACCTTGCCCTTGACCCTGAGTACGCGGACCTTCGCGACGGTCTGATCGCGCGTATTCTGGTCGATTGGAATCCCGACGAACTGGCTTTGGAAATCGCGGAAAAAACAGAGGGCAAGGAACTGCTGCGCGACTGGAGCCGCGCCGTTAAACCGGCCGACGCCCATCGCTGGACAATCCGCGAAGAAGACAACTGGCTGGAAAATCATGACCAGTAATCGCGTTGTCGGCATTACGGTCTTGCCGGAATACATCCAGACCGAAGGCGTCGACGGTGTACTCGACAGTCTGGCGCGGGCCGGGGCAACGGCGGTATCGACATCGCCATACGTCATGGAGCCCGCCGACGAGAAAACCGGCAGCCGGGAGCCGCCCGGCGACAGCAAGAAGGGCATCGTGCGCCTGCTTGACCGTCCCCTTTGGGGAAAGCGCGAAATCTATGTGCGTACCGAGCCCTCCTTTATTCCGGACTTGTCCATCTATGAAGGCCTGCGTTACCAGCCGCCTGAACCCGGCCCGTTAACCGTTGCTGAAGGCGGCATTGTCGCGGACTTCATTCGTGCGGCCAAGGCCAAAGGCCTGAAGGTCTATTTCCAGGTGATGTCGGCCATCCCGCCGGGCTACCGCGTACAGTTCGGCGGCCCCGAGGAAGACGACATCCCACGTCTTCCGGGTGGCGTTCTTCCGTCCCGCCGTCTGGACAACAACGGCAGCTTGGCCAGCCCGCATATTGTCGATTACGGCCGCGCCATGCTGCGCGATCTGTGCCGGGCCTACCCGGACATCGACGGCTTTCGCATGGACTGGCCCGAGTATCCCCCCTATACGCCGGACGGCGTGTTCCTTGATTTCGGCACCCACGCCAAAACGGCTGCCGAACTAATGGGACTGGATTTCGCGCGCATGGATAGTGACGTGGGAACATTGCGCTCAACATTGCTGGGTGGCCTGAACGACGAAATGCTGGAAGACGGCACCGCACTTCGCCAACTGGCGGCAAAACCAGGCGTTTCAGACTGGGTGCAATTCAAAACGATGCTGGCCAAGGAGTTGCTGGTGGCCTATCGCGCCGCAATCGATACCGACAAGGAACTGATCGCCATGGCCTTTCCGCCGCCATGGTCAACCCTTTCCGGTTTGCCCTACAGCAAGCTGGACGGCGTGTGTTCAAGCGTGCAGACCAAACTCTACACCATGCACTGGCCGACCATTCTGCGCTTCTATGGCGACGCCATTCTGGACGGCAATCCGGGCCTATCGCCCGAAAAACTGCTTAGGTTCATGTTGCACTATCTCGATATCGCGGATGACGCGGGCCTGGCGAATTATGAAGACTATGCCTACCCGGAACCGGAAGAAGCCCATCCCTGCGGCTTCGAAGCACAGGTGCGCAAAATCCGTCAGGCGCAGGCAGAAGCCGGGTCCGTTCCCGTTGTCGCCGCCGCTCATTCCTACGGCCCGCTTGACGACGTTCGCGCCCGACTGCGCGCGGCGTGGGAAGGCTCAACGGCCGGCGTTTGGGTCAATCGTTACTGCTATATCGCCGATGAAAAACTGGACATCATCCGCGAGGAAACCGCTCAATAGCGGTCGATCCTGGGTTCGCCCGGCGGAACGGTGCCCATCATCGCATCCAGATGGCGATGAAGGATTTCGCATTTGAGATCGCGGCTGGCCGGATCGTCCCACATGTTGTCGAACTCGCCGGGATCGTTTTCAAGATCATAAAGCTCGCCCACATTATGGCCGTGGTAGACCGCCATTTTGTAGCGCTGATCCCGGTACATGGTGCCGTGTGATCCGTCGGGCTGGGCCAACGCGTCGTAGAATTGCGAAATGACATGGTCTTTGTGATAGCCGGGGTCCGCCTCGCCGCATAAAAGCGGACGCAGTGATTTCCCCTGCATATTCTCGGGAATATCCATCCCCGCCGCGTCGAGCAAGGTCGGCGCAAGATCAACCAGTTCCACCAGCGCGTCGCTGACCACGCCTTCACCGATGCGGCCCGGCCAGGCGGCAATCAAGGGCACATGAACCAGCCCTTCGAAGAAACGGCAGCCCTTATAAATCAGGCCGTGATCGCCCAACAGTTCGCCGTGATCGCTGTGAAACAGGATGATGGTGTTATCCAATTGCCCGCTATCGCGCAGGGCATCGACGATCCGCCCAAACTCGCGGTCGATCAGTTCGATCATCCCGTAGTAGGCGGCCTTGACCTGACGGCCATCGAAGTCATCGGGCGCGGTGTAGGCGAGCGACTCGCGTGACGCTTCACCCGATCCCCCTTCGCGCAGCGGCTTGTTGGGATTGATGGCTTCCACCGCCTGCTGATCGATGCCGCGAAACGCCTTTTGCCGCTCGATGTCGCTGTCGCGGAACAGCGGCGGCGGCAACGCGGCGGGATCGTAGCGGTCCAGATATTCCTGCGGCGGATCGAACGGCGGATGCGGATCGAACGGGTTTGCGCTGAAAAGCCAGGGCTGATCGGCATCGCGTTTCTCTTCAATGAAACGGATCGCCATTTCACTGCACCAGGTGGTCTGGTGCAATTCAGCCGGAACCCCCGCCCCGCAAAACCCGCCTAACCCGTCAAACAGCTCAATCGGATCAACGCCCTTTTCGTCGCGCAGCCAATCGTCGTAGGCGTGGCCTTTCGGGTAATCCGGCGTCGGGTGGTGGCTCCAGTGAAACACCCGGTAACCGTCATCAACCCGTTCTTCCATCTTCCCGGCTGCCGAAAGATGCAGCTTTCCGGCCAAGCCGCAATCGTAGCCCGCGTCGGCCAGCATCTTGGTAACCAGAACCTCGTGCGCGGGAAAACGGCGATTGCCGTTGCGATGAACCTGATGGGCGACAGGGTAGCGCCCGGTCAGCATGGTGGCGCGGCTGGGCGTGCAGATTGGGCACTGCGTAAACGCGTTATTAAACGCAGTGCCCGCACCGCACAGGGAATCAATGTTGGGCGTGTTGATGTGCGGATTGCCCAGCGCGGCAATGGTATCCCAGCGCTGCTGGTCGGTGCAGTACCACAGAATATTCGGTCGCCGCGCCATGGGCATGTCCTCTTCGTTAGCGGTAGTCTTTCATCCACTCACTGGTCTTGAACTGGCTGTCGATACGCCATTCGCGCAACACGTCCAGCATTTCGCGTTTCATGGAGGCCGAACCGGGATCGTCCCACAGGTTCTTAACTTCGCCCGGATCGTTTTTCATATCGAAAAGCTGGCCGTGATCGGCGCCGGAATAGTGGGTCAGTTTCCAATCGTGGGATCGGACCATGGTCACCATTTCGGCGTCGGTCAGGTTGCCGTCGCCGCTCTGTTCGGCGAATACATAATCGCGCCCGGCCCATTCCTCGCCGCGCAACGCGGGCAAGGCCGAAATGCTTTCGAAGGTTTTGGGAACATCGACACCTGCCAGTTCCAGCAATGCGTGCGAGATATCGAAGTGCTGACACAGCGCATCCACCGTATGGCCCGCCTTGACGATGCCCGGCCCCCACACGATGGTGGGCGCGCGCACGATCTGCTCATAAGACGACCATTTCTGGCTTAACCCGTGATCGCCCAGACAATCGCCATGGTCCGAGGTAAAGACGACAATGGTGTTATCCAGATAGCCCTCTTCTTCCAGCGACTTCATGATCTCGCCGACTTTGTCGTCAATCATGGTCATATTGGCGAGATAGTAGGCGCGTTGCCTAAAACGACCCTCGTCGTCGGGATCGAACTGGTGGGCCACCGAGTCGTGATCGACCTCGGTGCAGTGCTTGCGGTATTCCTTCAGCGGCGGCGGCAGGCTTTCCAGGTCTTCCGGCAGAACCGGATCGATGGGCAGGTCCTTCTTCATGTAGGGTTCGGCATAGCGAGGCGTCGGATCGTATGGTGGATGCGGCCCCGGGAAACCGACCTGCAGGAACAAGGGTTCGGTCTTGGGGTAGGTTTTCAGCCACCACTCGGCCATGCCGCCGACGAACATGTCGGAATGAAGTTTCTCGGGCAGTTCCCATTCGAACGCGCCCAGACGTTCCTTGTAGTCGTCGCGCAGCCGGTAGGTTTCGCGCTGCTGCTTGACCAGACCGTTGGCGGCCAGCGCCCGGTCCCATTCGTCCAGATAGTAGCGGCCCTCAAGATAGCGGTCCTTGTTTTCGACGTTGTAGCGTTGGTGGAACCCGCACGGCGTATCGTGCGGCCAGGTGTGCATCTTGCCGATATTGACGTTGTGATAACCGGCGTCCGCCATGTTTTCCAACCACGAATGCTTCCATTCGCAGGCGTTTTTCAATATTCCCGTGGTGTGCGGATAATAGCCGGTGAAGATGGCCGCGCGGGACGGCGCGCAGGACAAACCCGCGGCGTAACAGCGCGAAAAAACGCATCCCTCGCGGGCCAGACGGTCCAGGTTTGGCGTATCCATGTAGGGAAAGCCCAGCGCGCCGATGGTGTCGTAACGCTGCTGATCGGTGATGATGTAGACGATGTTGGGTCGCTTATCGCTCATTTGGGAATGGCCTTGCGGATCAGCGGCCATGTCAAGATTGCCGCAGTGGTAATGAACAGGCCAAGGGCGATCGGGTGGCCGGTGAAAAATTCGAGGAAGCTGTTGTCGGTGAGGATCAGGCCCTGACGCAGGCTGATTTCGAACTGCGGCCCCAAGACCAGACCGATGACCACGGGGGCCACGGGAAATCCAAACAGACGCAGGAAGTAGCCCATGGCGCCAAATCCGAGAGTCACCAACAAATCAAAGGGATTACCGCGCACGCCGTATGAGCCCAGCAGGCACAGAATTACGACCATGGCCAGCAGCAGGGGTTCGGGTGTTTTAAGAATGCGTGTAAAGCCGCGCGCCAAGACAATACCCTGGCCCAGCATAATGATGTTAATCACGATCAGGGCGATAAAGCAGGCGTAAACCACGTCGCCATTTTCGGCCATCAGGCGCACGCCCGGGGTAATTCCGTGGATGATCATGGTCGTCATCATAACGGCGGTGATGGCGTCGCCGGGAATTCCCAGCGCCAGCGTTGGCACAAGAGCGCCGCCGGTGACCGCGTTGTTGGCCGCTTCGGAGGCAATGATGCCATCGGGTTCGCCGGTTCCCAGGCGATCGCGCCGGGGCGAAGATCGCTTGGCCTCGGCGTAACTGATGAAGGCTGCGGTGGCAGCACCCGTTCCGGGAAGCACGCCGACAAAGGAGCCGATCACGCTGGATTTGGCAAGGACCGCGAGGCGTGGTTTCCAGTCGGCCCAAGAGGGAAGCTTGATGCCCGATTTGGCGATCCAGTTGGGAACCTCCGTCGCCGTTTCGCCGACCCGGATGAACACTTCCGATAATGCGAAAATGCCTACGACCACGGCGATCAAATCAAGCCCGGCGGAAAGCGGGAAATATCCGAAATTAAAGCGCAGGTCGCCGGTAATGGGGTCGGCACCGACGGTCGCGCAGGCTAACCCAAGCACCCCGGCAAGCAGGCCCTTCAACATGCTTCCGCGCGAAATGCTGGCGATGCAGGTAAGCGCCATCGTAATCAGGGCGAAGGTTTCGATGGGGCCGAATTTCAGGGCAATCGCAGCCAACTGCGGGGCCGCCAAAATCAGCACCATGCAGGAGAACAACCCGCCAATCACGGACGACATGGTTGCCCAGCCAAGTGCCTTGTCGGCCTTGCCCTGCTGAACAAGGGGAAAGCCGTCGAAACACGTTGCCGCCGATTGTGGCGTGCCGGGCGTGTTAATCAGGATCGCCGAGACCGATCCGCCATAGACCGATCCGCAATACACACCTAAAAGCAGCGTAATGGCCGGAACCTGTTCCATGGAAAAGGTGAACGGCAGGCAGACTGTCAAGGCGACGACGGAACCAAGGCCCGGCAACGCGCCGATAACAATGCCGACCAAGGTGCCGACGAACATGGCAATAACGACCGTCGGCGAGGCAACCAAATCCAATGCGGGAAGAACGTATTCCATTGTCTATACCCAGGTGAACCAAGGTGAAACAGGCAGGCGAATAAGCAAAATTTCGTGAAACAGGTACCAGGTGGCGACCGGAAAAACGATCCCGGACAGAACCAGCCCAAGGGGTTTGCGGTAGCCCATGAACCAGCTTGACGATAATGAAAAAAGCAATATGGAAAAAAGGAAACCGATTTGCGTCAGCAAAAGCGTGCACAGGGCGACCAGAGCGAACATTCCAAAAAGACGTCCCCACTTCTGTGCCGCCGGGGCTTTGGTTTTGCCGACAACGGAGGTGACGACCAGCAGCCCTGAAATGCCGATCCACATCCACAGCAGAATACGCGGATAGAACATCGGTCCGAATTCGGCTCCGATGCCCATGCCTTCGTATTCGTCGCTATAGGTATGAACAAGCAATGAAAGCGCTAAAAGAAGCAGAAAGCCGCTGAAAAAGCTTTGAAGGTTTGCTTTCATTGTCCCATGGTCCTTGGTGTTGGGCTGCGGTCACGGGGTGATTGCCCCCGCGACCGCAGCTAACCGTCGCTATGCGAGACTGCTTACTTCTTCAGGCCCGCCTTCTCAAGGATGGTGCCGTTTTTCTTGTATTCGGACTGCGCGAACGCTTCGAATTTGGCGCTGTCCATATACAGGATGTCGGTATTGGTCTTCTTGGCGAAGGCTTTGAAGCCATCGGACGCGGCGCCTGCGGCGCAGGCCGTATCGAGCTTGGCGATGACGTCGGCAGGCGTTCCCTTGGGTGCGAAGATACCGCGCCACACCGAGAACTGAAGGTCGTTGCCCAGCGACTTCATGGTCGGAATATCGCTCAGCGCCGGAATGGGTTCTGCGGTGAACGTGGCAAGGGCTTTGACGTCATAACGGCTGAGAACGACCGGCGTATCGGCAAACGCCTGGATGACGCCACCGGCCATGGACTTCATGGCATTGGCCGTGCCTTTGTCGGGCATGTGCTTCATTTTCAGACCCAGCGCGCCGGCAGTCGCGGCCATGGCAAGGTGCGGGATGGTGCCGGGGCCGGACGAGCCGTAAACGTACTTGCCGGGCTTGCCCTTAACTTCGGCAACGAAATCAGCCAGCGAATTCCACGGTGCGTCTTTCTTGACCATGAACGTCACCGGGCTGGCCGTCACGTTGCAAACAAATTCCCACGAAGCAAGGCTGTAGGGAAGTTTGCGAATGTGGGGCTGAATGGTGGCCGGTCCGATGGGCAGGAAACCGAGCGTGTAGCCGTCGGCCTTGGCGTTGGCGGCTTCGGCTGCGCCAACCGTGCCACTGGCGCCGGCGGTGTTTTTGACGATCACGGTGCCGCCAAGGGCTTTGGCAAATTCCTGCTGGAAGGCGCGCGCCACGCCGTCGGTGCCGCCGCCGGCGCTAAACGGAACGACGAACGTTACCGGACGGTCCGGAAACGCGAAGGACGTGGAAGCGGCAACCATCATTGCGGTCGTCGCGGCGGCGCCGATAAGTGCTTTCTTTAACATGGTCTTTTATCCCTTTCGTTAGACTGCGTTGTATGATCTCCCGATGTCGCTGAACACGTAATTGGCGTGTCCTTTTCTTTCCGCGTTAAGCAGAAACCTCTTTCAATGCCGCGGTCGCGCCGCGCATCATAAATGCCAGATCGCCCGCCACGGCAGCGAACTGGTAGCCGTTGTCCAGGCATTTGCGGACCGCCTCGGGCATCCCCATGACCGTGCCGATGGGAACACCGGCCTTGGCGCTTCGCTGGGCCGCGTCAATCATCAGGCCCTGTACCTTTTCGTGGCCCGGATTGCCGATTTCGCCGACGGCGGCCGAAAGATCGCCGGGTCCGACAAACAGCGCGTCCACGCCGGGAACGGCAGCAATTTCACCCAGATTTTCGATGGCCGACGGCGTTTCCAGCTGGGCCATGATGCAGATATTGTCATTGGCTTTTTTCGCGAAGCCTTCGATGGTGCCGTAGCGGCTGGCCCGGTGCATCAACGCAAACCCACGATAGCCTTCGGGCGGATACCGCGTGGCTCCGACAATCGCTTCGGCCTGTTGGGCGTTTTCGATCATCGGCACCATCAGATTGCGCGCGCCTGAATCCAGAACCTGCTTGATGATGATGGGGTCCTGACTGGGCAACCGAACCACGGCTTCGGTCGGCGTCGAGGCGATGGCGCGAAGGCAATCCTGAAGAAGTGCGATGGAATAGGGCGCGTGCTCCAGATCCACCACCAGAAAATCGAAGCCGACCCACGCCATGGCTTCCGAAGCGTGGGTGCTGCCAAGCATGTTCCACGAGCCGATAAGGCGTTGTCGCGCGAGCAAATTTGTTTTGAAGTTATTTTCCATCAATTTATGTCCGGTTCGATGACGCCGCCGGGGGCGGCCAGAAAATCAAAATCGACGCCTTTGTTGGCCTGGTTGACGTGTTCGGCGAAAACCACCCCGTAGCCGCGCTTATAAAGCGGTTCGGGCGCGACCCACTGGGCGCGGCGGCGTTCAAGCTCGGCCTCGTCCACGAGAACGTTCAATGACCGATTGGCGAAATCAAATTCGATCATGTCGCCGGTTCGCACTGACGAAAGCGGGCCGCCGATGGCCGATTCAGGTGCGATATGAAGAATAACCGTGCCGTCGCGGGTGCCGCTCATGCGAGCGTCCGATATGCGCAGCATGTCACGCACGCCCTTGGCCAGCAGCTTCTTGGGGATTTGCTGATCGCCCCATTCGGCCATGCCCGGCCCGCCAATGGGGCCGGCGTTCAAGAGCACCAGAACCGAGTTTTCATCGACATCCAGATCGTCGTCGTCGATGCGGGCGTAAAGGTCGTTGTAATCGTCGAACACCACTGCGGGGCCGGTGTGCTGCAGCAACTCGGGGCTGGCCGCGCTGGGTTTGATGATGGCCCCGTCGGGGCAGATGTTGCCGTGCAGAACGGCCACGGTGGGGCGGTCGTTCAGGGGCTTGTCGCGGGGCAGGATTACGTCGTCGTTATAGACCTTGGCGCCTTCGATATTTTCGCCCATGGTCTTGCCGGTAATGGTCAGCGCATCCAGACGCAACATGTCGGAGACCCGTCCCAGAAGGGCGTTCAGACCGCCCGCGTAGTGGAAGTCCTCCATCAGGTATTTGCCCGACGGCATCAGGTTGGTCAGAACCGGGACTTCGCGGGCGATTTTGTCCATTTGATCGAGAGATACGTCGGCGCCGATGCGCCGCGCCATGGCGATCAGATGAACGGTCGCGTTGGTTGAGCCGCCGAGGGCCGCGTAGGTGACGATGGCGTTGTGGAAGGCGTCGGACGTGGCGATTTTAGAAGGTTTCAGGTCTTCCCACACCATTTCAACGATGCGCTCGCCGGCGTCGGTTGCCATGCGCGGGTGAGCCGAATCGACCGCCGGAATGCTGGCCGCGCCCGGAATGGAGAAGCCCAATGCCTCGACGATGGAGGTCATGGTCGAGGCTGTTCCCATGGTGCAACACGTGCCGTTGGAACGAGTCATAGAGGCTTCAAGTTCGCGCCAGTCGTCGCCCGTGATAGTTCCGGCGCGCAGTTCGTCCCAGTATTTTTTGGTGTGGGTGCCGACGCCGATGGTCTCGTCGCGCCACTTGCCGTTCAGCATGGGACCGGCGGGCACGAAAATGCACGGCATGTCCATGGTGAAGGCGCCCATGAGAAGAGCCGGTGTGGTCTTGTCGCACCCGCCCATGAGAATAGCGCCATCAAGCGGATGGCTGCGCAAAAGCTCTTCAGTCTCCATGGCCAGCATGTTGCGATAGAACATGGTGGTCGGCTTGACCATAACCTCGCCCAGCGAAAGGGCCGGAAGTTCGACCGGAAAACCGCCTGCCTTCCACACGCCGCGCCGCACTTCGTCGGCCCGCTCGCGCAGATGATAGTGGCAGGTGCTCATTTCGCTCCAGGTATTGATGATCCCGATGACGGGACGCCCAACAAAATCCTGGCGGCGAAAGCCCATTTGCAAAAAACGCTGACGGTGGGCGAACCCGCGCATGTTTTCGGTACCGTACCAACGGAAACTGCGTAGCGTTTCAGGCGTTTTCTTGGTCTCGCTCATCGACGGAAGCTTCCCCGGTTTTTCGGATATTGATAATGCGCGGCAATATTTGTTACCGGTAACAGTAAAAAATGTTACCGGTGTCATTTTGAATTGTCAAGGTGTATAATCAGGGCTGTTCAATTTTGAGCGTCCACAATTCGGGGTTTTCGCAAGGCATGGCAGAACAGGGAAAAGGCCCGGATGCTGTTGTAAGCGGGGCGGGGCGAGCGTCACGCCGCCGTAGCGGGCGCGTAACCATGCGCGAGGTCGCTGACCTAGCCGGTGTTTCAAAAATCACGGTGTCGCGGTTATTGCGCGATCCTGATTCTGTTTCCAAGAAACTTCGCCCCCGAGTCGAAGCGGCGATTCGCGAATTGGGATATGTGCCGAACCGGATCGCGGGCGGACTCGCCTCAATGCATACTCAGATAATTCCGGTCATTGTTCCGGCCCTTACCAATTCGGTTTTCGCCGATATCGTGCAAGGGGTTCACGACGTTCTGTTAAGCCGGGGCTATCAAATCCTTCTGGGCAACACCAACTATTCGCCGGACGAGGAAGAGTCTCTGATTTCGGCGTTTCTCGGATGGTTTCCCGAAGGCATTATCGTTACCGGCACCCATCATTCAGCGAAAGGCCGGACCATTCTGCAAACTTCCGGTATCCCGGTGGTCGAGGTTATGGGCCTTGGCGATCAACCGGTAGACATGAACGTCGGATTCTCGAACTTTCAGGCCGGTTATGAAATGGCCGGTTTTCTTGTAGAACGCGGTTATCGGTCCATTGCTTTCGTCGGCGCTTTGATGGATATGGATTTGCGCGCTGCCGAACGACGGGACGGGTGCCGCGCCGCCCTGGCCGAGCGGGGCTTGCCGGAAAATCTTGGTATGGATTGTCCCGGCCGGTCCACGTTGCGGCTCGGTGGTGAGGCCATCGTCTCGGTGCTAGAGAAAACACCCGAGGTGGATGCCGTCTTTTTCGCCAATGACGTTTTAGCCGTTGGGGCTATTCTGGAGTGCGGACGGCTTGGCTGGGATGTGCCGGAGCGGGTCGCCATTGCTGGTTTCAATGGATTGGATATCGGCGCCGAGATCAATCCGGCTCTGACCACGGTTATTTCACCGCGCTATCAAATGGGGTACATGGCGGCAGAAATGCTCATGAACCGGTTGGAAGGAATATCCCTGGATACCTCGGTGATCGACACGGGGTTCGAAATCGTCGAACGCCAAAGCACCTGATGCGGATTTGGCAGAGGAAAGAGTGCCGGCTTGTGGCTATACGCGGAAGTATAGGCCCGTGCCGGATAACGACTGCAATACGCTGTTAAGCAGAAGATGCTTGATGATCGATCATTCGAAGGCCGTCAGGTCGAATCGGCCGCACATATTCAATTCGGGCTGAATGTGCTCCAATACCAACGGCCCTAAGCAATGACCCGCGCAGACGGCATAGCAAGGGTTTCGGCTAGTGGACTGTCCGAAACCCTTGCTATGCCGCCATCCCTTAGGGCCGTTGGTATAACCGTTATTTTTGGTTTTTCTCGGCGGCCACGGCGCGCGCCATGGCCTCTGCGGCCTTGTCGATCTTTCCCTGAACCCGGTACGCCTGAGCCAGACGCCGCCAGCCGTCGGCGTCATCGGGTTCGTCTTCCAGGCGCGCCGCCAGACCCTCGATCATGCTGTTAATCATCTCGTCGCGCTCTTCGGGCGTCATCTCGGCCGCGTCTTTCACGTCCTCTTTCGACGGTCCGCGCGGCTTGGGCAGGTCCGGACTCGGCTTTATGCTCGCCACGTCAATATCGGCTGCGGCGGCCGTCGCGCGGATGCGTTCGCGCACGCTCGTCAGCCACGGCGCGTCCTCGGGCGATACGGCAATCAGATCGACCCAGTATTGAACCGCGCCACGGGCATCGCCGTGCTGATCCCTGTAAATGCCGAGATAATAATGGATGCGCGGATCACCCGGCGCGACCGCGGAAATTTCGCCAAATACGTCGGCGGCGGCATCGGGTACAACGCCGTCGGCGGCCATCACCAGAAGCTCGGCGTATTCGGCCAGGGCGACGGGTTCGCGCCCGGTTAATTCAATTCCCCTAAGCATCGCGTCGGCCGCGTCGGCCCACCTTTCCATAGTGCGGAGCGATCGGCCCAGAAGCATCCAGCCCTCGGCATTGGAGGGGTCTTTTTCCAGCTGTGCGGCCAGCTTGGCGACCGCGCCCGCCATTTCGTGTTCGCCCTGCTGCGCCGTCTGGACGTCCCCCTGCCGCGCCGCCAGCGGCTGATCGGGAACGTCGGGCGAGCCCAGCATCAGGTAAATGGCGATGGAGGCAACGGGAACGATCATGGCAATCAGGGCAAGGCCCGCGCCGCGAAGTCCCGGCGGAACCGCGCCTTCTTCCGACACATCCCGCCCGTCGGCGGCGGCCAGCATGCGGCGCTTGATTTCAATGCGCGCGGCTTCGGCCTGATCGGACGCCAGAACGCCACGTTCAAGATCACGCTCAACCTCGCTTAGCTGATCGCGAAAAACAGCGATATCGTACTCGGCACGCGCCATCGCAGGCTTGCGCGACCGCATCAGAACCCAAAGGAAAAGACCTACGGTTCCAGCAAGAAGGATCAGCGCGGCGGCCCAAAACGCAATCATTTGCCAGCCTCATCAAGTAAGCGTTGCAGCCGTTTGTCCTCTTCCGCGCTAAGCGGCATCACGGTGGAAGTATCGTGCTGCGCGCGCCGCCGGAAAAAGACGAACACACCGAATAGGCCGAGACCGAAGATGGCCGCCGGGCCCAACCAAAGAACATAGGTCGACCCCTTGAACGGTGGATTGAGCAACACGAAGTCGCCGTAGCGCGATACCACGTAGTCCATCACTTCGTTATCGGAACTTCCCGCAAGCAGGCGTTCGCGCACCAGAACCCGCAAGTCCCGGGCCAGCTGCGCGTCGGATTCGTCGATGGATTGGTTCTGGCACACCAGACAGCGCAAATTTTCGCTGATGTCACGCGCGCGGGTTTCCAGAACCGGATCGGCCAAAACCTCGCTGGGTTCCACCGCGTTTGCCGCAACGGGGGCCAACGCAAGCACCAATATCAGAAGAACAGCCCTCATTGTTTGCGAAGTTCCTCTAGCATCGGCTGGATGGTCTCGTCCCACACGTCCTGCGTCATCGGTCCCACATGCTTGTAACGGATGAAGCCCCGTTTATCGACAACGAAGGTCTCCGGCGCGCCCGTAACGCCAAAGGCAATGGCCGCCTTGCTTTTGGGATCATCCCCGATCAGCGTATAGGGATCGCCGAAACGCGCCAGCCACGCCGGACCGGCCTGGCGGTCTTCTTCGCGCCAGTCGATGCCATGCAGGGGCGCCCAGTTCTTCTCCTTGATTTTCATCAGGAACGGATGCTCGGCCCTGCACGCAATGCACCACGAACCGAAGATGTTAACCAGCGAGACCTCGCCCAATAGATCGCCGTGCTTGAAGCCGCGATCACGCCCTTCGATGGCAACGAGATCAAAGGGCGGAACCTCCTGATCGATCAGAACCGACGGCAGGGCGCGCGGATCCTTGGTCAGCCCAATGGCCAGATAAACGGCCATGATGGCAAACGCGACCAGCGGCAGAATGAAGATCAGCCGCTTCATGCGCGCGCCTTTTGGGCCGGGTCTTTTCGCCTGGGGGCTTCACGGCGGCTTGGCGCGCCGACGCGCAAGCGGCGGTCCGACAGGCTGAACAGCCCGCCGACGACCATGATCAGAATTCCGGCCCAAATCCACGGCACCAGCGGGTTGAAATACAGCCGGGTCACATAGCCGCCCGCGTTACCCTCGGGCTCGCCGATGACGGCGTAGATATCGCCCAGGAACGTGGTTTTGATGGCCGCTTCCGTTGTGGGCCGTCCCTGCACCGGGTAGACCCGCTTTTCGGGCTTTAGCACGGCGACGCGCGTGCCGTCGCGGCTCACCACAAAGCGCCCGCGCGTGGCGGTATAGTTGGGACCGCCCACGCCACTGGCCCCTTCAAAGCGGAACTCGTAGCCCGACACGTCAATGGTCTGGCCCGGCGTCATGGTCTGGATGCTTTCCACCTTCCACGCCGATGAACCGGTCACCCCGGCAATCAGGATGCCCAGACCGAGGTGCGCGATGGTCATGCCCCATGTGGCGCGCGGAATACGGCGCAAGCGGCGCAGGCTTTCGACCACCGGCGCCCTGAACAGGTGAATGCGCGAGGCCATTTCAACAAAAGCCCCAGCCACCAGCCATACGGCAAGTCCCATCCCCAGAACCGCCAGAACGGGACCGTCGGCGGCCACGTACCAGGTGGCCAGCGCTGCCGCAATGCTAAGACCGAGCGCCAGTTTCAGGCGCGCCAAGGCGCCGGGCAGATCGCCGCGTTTCCAGGCCAGAAACGGCCCTACCGCTAGGGCGGCGAATAAGGGCGTCATGATCGGAATAAACACGGCGTTGAAGAACGGCGGTCCGACGGAAACCTTGCCGCCGTTCATGGCATCCAGGAACAACGGGTACAGCGTCCCCAGCAGCACGACGGCAGACGCCGTGGTCAGCAGAAGGTTGTTCAGCAACAGCGCCCCTTCGCGCGACACCGGCACGAACAGGCCGGTCGCCGAAAGCGACGGGCCGCGCCAGGCAAACAGCGCGAACGAGCCGCCGATCGCCACCAGCAGCAACACCAGAATAAAGACGCCGCGCGCCGGGTCGGTGGCAAACGCATGCACACTGGTCAGCACGCCCGAACGCACCAGGAAGGTGCCCAGCAGACTGAGCGAAAAGGCGACAATGGCCAGAAACACGGTCCAGCCCTTCAGGGTGTCGCGTTTTTCAACAACGATGGACGAATGCAATAACGCGGTTCCCGCCAGCCATGGCATGAAGGAGGCATTTTCCACCGGGTCCCAGTACCACCAGCCGCCCCAGCCCAATTCGTAATAGGCCCACCACGAACCGAGACCGATGCCGGCGGTCAGGAATATCCACGCCGCCAGCGTCCACGGACGCACCCAGCGCGCCCAGGCGGCATCGACGCGGCCCTCAATCAGGGCGGCGATGGCGAACGAGAAGACAATGGAAAGGCCCACATAGCCCAGATACAAAAAAGGCGGATGCAACGCCAATCCGGGGTCCTGTAACAAGGGATTGAGCCCGCGTCCGTCCACGGGGGCGGGCATGATGCGCTCGAACGGGTTGGACGTCAGGACGATAAACAGCAAGAACCCCAAAGCGATGAACGCCTGGATGGCCAGGGTCCGGGCGCGCAGGCTGGGCGGCAGGTTCTGCCCGAAAATCGCCACCGCCGAACCGAAGGTGGCGAGGATCAGAACCCACAGCATCATGGAACCTTCGTGGTTCGCCCAGACGCCCGAGATCTTGTACATCATCGGCTTCGCCGAATGCGAATTATTGGCCACATTCAGGACCGAAAAGTCCGACGTGACATAAGCGTGGGTCAGGGCGGCGAACGACAGCGCGATCAGCACGAACTGAGCAATGGCGGCGGGGCGGGCCAACGCCATCCAGGCGGCGTCATTGCGGTGCGCGCCAATCAGCGGCACGGTCCCCTGAACCAGCGAAACGACAAGCGCCAGAATCAGGGCGAAATGCCCAATTTCAACGATCATTTGGTTGCGCTTTCTTTAATCTGGCCGGATGCCTTCAACGCCTCTTCCATGTGCTGCCACTGACCCGATTCCTTGAGCATATCCGCCACCTCGGGCGGCATGTAGTTTTCATCGTGCTTGGCCAGCACTTCATCGGCGTGGAAAACGCCGTTTTTCACCAGGCCTTCGGCGACCACGCCCTGGCCTTCGCGGAACAGGTCCGGCAGCAGACCGGAATAGATCACGGGAATGGTCTCGTTCATATCGGTGATCACGAATTCAACGGTTTTGCCGCCCGCCGTTTTCGTAACGCTGCCTTCCTCGACCAAACCGCCCAGGCGGATGCGCCGGTCCTGGCCGATGTTTTTTTCTTTCACGTCCGACGGGCTGTGGAAGAAGACGATGTTCTCTTCGAAGGCGATCAGAACCAGCCCGGCGGCGATTCCCAGCAGGCTGAGCCCGAGAATGACGAAGGTCAGTCGTTTGCGCTTGGGCTTCATCTATTTTTTTCCGCACCACCGGCGCCGCGCATGGAATTCAGCGTCGCCTCGGTGTTTTTGAAAGATCGAAGGCTGGTGGCGAGTAAAACGCCCAGCACCACGAATGACAGGCCGAAAGCCGGCCAGATATAACGGGCGTACCCGCCCATCTCGAAAAAGGTCGTCAGGGTTTCCATGGCCGCACCCTACCCTTTCACCGGCGCGCGCACCTGCCGAAGCCGTGCGGCACGGATTTTTCCGGCCAGTATCTCGGTTCGCATGCGCACCATCAGCACCCAGAGGAAATAGGTGGTGTAGCCGACCGCCATTAGCAACAAGGGCGCAAGCATGCTCGGATGAATGGCGGGGCCGCCCATTTTGATGACGCTGGCGGGCTGATGCAGGGTGTGCCACCATTCGACCGAAAACTTGATGATGGGAACGTTAATGAAGCCGACAAGCACCAAAATCGAGGCCGCACGAAAGCCCCGGGTCGGATCATCGAACGCGTTGATCAGCGCCATGTATCCCAGATAAAGGAAAAACAGGATCAAAACGGATGTCAGGCGCGCGTCCCACACCCACCAGGCGCCCCACATGGGCTTGCCCCACAACGAACCTGTGACCAGCGCCAGAAACGTGAAGCAGGTGCCGATGGGTGCCGCCGACTTGGCCGCCAGGTCGGCCAGCGGATGCTTCCAGATCAGCGCCACCGCAGCCGCCACCGCCATGAACGTGTAACAGAACAGCGACATCCAGGCCGACGGAACGTGCACGTACATCATGCGCACGCTTTGGCCTTGCTGGTAGTCGGTGGGTGAAACGAACAAGGCCAGATAAAGCCCCGCAGCAATCAGCACAACACTGATCCCCGCCGTCCAGGGCAACAAGGCCCTGCTCAGGTCCATAAACCGTTTCGGATTTGCAAATCGATGCATTCTGTTTCTAACTTCTATTGGGCTAATTCTTACTTTTCTCAGACGAGCCTGTATTTATCTCTCGGCAGTCCGAATTTCCATAGGCATCGGATTCTTTTTTTACTCCAGCGCCTGCCGGATGGCTGCAGCCGTCGCCCACGGGCAAAGGGCCAAGGTGCCCAAAAACAGGCCTCCCAATATCATGATCTGCGCCTTGAAGGCGAAACCGCCGATGGCCGCATCAACCGCGCCGACCCCGAATATAAGCACCGGGATATAGAGCGGCAGCACCAACAGCGACAATAAAACCCCGCCCCGGCGCGACCCCAAAATCAGGCCCGCGCCGACGGCCCCGATCAGGCTAAGCGTCGGCGTTCCCAAAAAAAGCGCCAGCACGAGAACGCCGAACCCTTCGGCATTCATGTTCAAAAGAACGGCCAGCAAGGGTGCGGCGACAATCAGGGGCAATCCCGTGGTCAGCCAGTGGGCAATAACCTTGGCCAGCACGATGATTTCCAGCGTCACCGGGGACAGCACCAGAAGTTCCAGCGACCCATCATCAAAGTCGGCCTGCAACAGGCGCTCCAGCGACAACATCGAGGCCAGCAACGCGGCCACCCAGATGATCCCGGCGGCGATGCGCGCCAGAATGTTGGGTTCGGGGCCGACGCCGAAGGGAAACAGCACCACCGCGATCACAAAAAAGACGACCACCAGCAGGCTGTCGAACCCATGGCGCTGGGCCAGCCGCAAATCGCGCCCGACAAGACGGATAAAGCGCTCCATCACACCGCCTCCGCCATCTCAAAATCGCCCAGATCAAGAACCGACGGCGCGTGCGCCTCAATCGCGGCATGGGTCGCCAGAACGACCATGCCGCCACCGCGCTGGTGCCGGGTGATGGCGCCTTCCAGACTGGCGATGGCTTCTTTGTCCAATGCCGTGGTCGGTTCGTCCAGCAGCCAAAGGGGCGCGGGCGAAGCGATGATGCGCGCCAGATTGACGCGGCGGCGCTGCCCGGCGGAAAGAAAGCGGCCCGGTATGTCGGCCAGATGGGAAATGCCGAAGGTTTCAAGCGCGCGCGCCGTCGCGGCTTGCGGGTCCGCTGCGCCGTTGGGGCGCAACCCGGCCCAGAAGCGAACGTTCTCGGCAACGCTGAGCACGGGCTTCACAGCATCCATATGGCCAACGTAGTGAAGGCGGGCGTTATGAGCGTCCGGATCGTCTGAAACATCCTCGCCGTTCCACGCCATGGCCCCGGCCGCCGGCTTCAAAAGCCGCGCCATAAGCCTGAGCAGGCTGGACTTCCCGCTGCCGTTGGGTCCGACGAGTATAAGCGCGCCACCCGCTGCAACCTCGAAATCCAGGCCGGTAAATACCATCCGCTCGCCGCGGATGCATAAAAGGTCTGAGCCGGTAAATCGATCCATTAAAACGTACTGCGGTTTGGACTCGTTAAAACAATGGGCGAGAACCTATAGCAAGCGCCCGCAAAAAAGAAGGATTTGTGGGATCGTTTGGCGAGAATGCGTGGCTACGGACGGAACCAGGGACCGATTCGGGGGGAGAATCGGTCCCTGGCATAGCAAACGAGGGGATCTTCTTGGTCGCCCATCATTAGACGGGCGAATTGTGGCTATTTTTTGCCCGTTGGCGCTCAGCACCTCAAAATCCAACCGCCCCGCCCCCGGCAACCAGCCTCCCGGAGCGGCGCGAGAGCGCCCGACGAACGACCAAGCGGGAGTGCAGCCCTAGTGGCGCTTGAACGAAATCAAACAAACAAGACCGAGCTCCGCCCAGCCCCGCAAAGGCCGAGGGGCCTTTGATCCCGTTGAATTAACGATGAAAAATAAAGAAAACTATATACTGTCCCCGGTTTTCTTGTTGAAATCCACTCCGGGCCTTTGATCCCGTTGATTTTCAAAAACCGGGGACAGTATACTGTTTTCTCGCCAATTCTTTGGCATGAAAGGCCCCTCGGCCTTTGCGGGTCTGGGCGGCGCCAAGTTTTTTGATTTAGTGGGCTTGTTTTCTCGCCAGCGCTGCAAACATCAGTTTCGCGCCGCAGCCGTCAATTCCATTGAATGTCACAGGGTGTTTTTTCCCGCTGGGAACCCTTTTTCCGGGGCCCTATTTCTAAAGCCGGTTTTTTCGTGTATTCATGGCGCGATATTGCGTTTGATTATTGTTTGCTCGGTCGCTCGGACCGGGAAAAGGAGGATTTTCATCGTGTCCGTATGTGGTCAAGATAGCTTAAAAGTTCGCCGTTCCCTCGACGTTGCCGGCAAAAGCTACGATTATTTCAGCATTCCCGCCGCCATCGAAGCAGGACTGGGCGATGTTTCGCGCCTGCCGTTTTCGCTAAAAGTGCTGCTGGAAAACCTGCTTCGCTATGAAGACGGACGCACGGTCAGCGTGGACGACGCGCGCGCCCTTGCCGATTGGGTGAAGGATCGCCGGTCGGACCGTGAAATCGCCTTCCGCCCGGCCCGCGTTTTGATGCAGGATCTGACCGGCGTTCCGGCGGTGGTCGATCTGGCCGCCATGCGCGACGCCATGGTCGCCCTGGGCGGCGATCCCAAGGCCATTAACCCCTTGTCGCCGGTTGATCTGGTCATCGACCATTCGGTCATGGTCGATCACGCCGGAACGCCTGACGCCCTGAAACGCAATATGGAAATCGAGTTTGAGCGCAATACGGAGCGCTACAAGTTCCTGCGCTGGGGTCAGGACGCGTTTGACAATTTCCGCGTCATTCCGCCGGGAGCGGGCATCTGCCATCAGGTTAATCTGGAATTCCTGTCGCAGGTCGTGTGGACCGGCGGCGAGGGCGACACCGTCGCCTATCCCGACACCGTGGTCGGCACCGACAGCCACACCACCATGGTCAACGGCATGGGCGTTCTGGCCTGGGGCGTGGGTGGCATCGAGGCGGAAGCCGCCATGCTGGGCCAGCCCATTTCCATGCTGATCCCCGAGGTCGTCGGCTTCAAGCTGACCGGAACGCCGGCCGAAGGAACAACGGCCACCGATCTGGTTTTGACCGTGGTTCAAATGCTGCGCGGCCTTGGCGTGGTTGGGAAGTTTGTCGAATTTTTCGGTCCCGGTCTGGACGCGTTGTCGCTGCCGGATCGCGCCACCATCGCCAACATGGGGCCCGAATACGGGGCCACCTGCGGCATGTTCCCGGTGGACGAGGAAACGATCCGCTACCTGACCCTGACAGGGCGGGATGCCGACCGCGTGGCGCTGGTGGAAGCCTACGCCAAGGCGCAAGGCATGTGGCGCGACGCCAGCACGCCCGATCCGGTGTTTTCCGATGTGGTCGAGCTGGATCTGGGATCGGTGGAGCCGTGCATTGCCGGGCCGAAACGCCCGCAGGACCGCATCGTGCTGTCCGAAACCGCCCGCAAGTTCGCCGAAATTCTGCCCGAGCTGTCGGGTGTGTCGGAAGTGCGCGAAACGCCTGTGGAAGGCGAAAATTACGAACTGCGCGACGGCGACGTGGTCATCGCGGCGATTACCAGCTGCACCAACACGTCCAACCCGTCGGTTCTGATCGGGGCCGGACTTCTGGCCAAAAAAGCGGTCGAAAAGGGTCTGGTTACCAAGCCCTGGGTGAAAACTTCGCTGGCGCCGGGCTCGCAGGTGGTGGCCGACTATCTTAAGCAAGCCGGGCTGCAAACGTACCTTGATCAACTGGGTTTCAGCATTGCCGCCTTTGGCTGCACCACGTGCATCGGCAATTCGGGGCCGCTGGCCGATGGCATTACCAAGGCCGTGACCGACGCCGATCTGGTGGTCTCCTCGGTGCTGTCGGGCAACCGCAACTTCGAAGGGCGCGTCCATGCGCTGGTGAAATCCAACTTTCTGGCCTCGCCGCCGCTGGTGGTGGCCTATGCGCTGGCCGGTTCGCTCAACCGCGACTTGTTGAACGATCCGCTGGGCAAGGACAAGGACGGCAACCTTGTGTATCTGAAGGATCTGTGGCCGACCAACGCCGAGATCGCGGAGGCCGTCTCCCAGGCCATCACGCCCGAGATGTACCGGGCGCGCTACGCCGACGTGTTCAAGGGCCCCGCCGAGTGGCAGGCCATTGAAGGCAGCAACGACGTCACCTTCGGATGGGACATAAGTTCAACCTACGTGCAGAACCCGCCCTATTTCGAAGGGCTGGGCGATCCGGCGAAGGAAGTCTCGCCGGTGGCCGATGTGATGGGGGCGCGCACGCTGGCGGTGATGGCCGATTCCGTCACCACCGACCACATTTCACCCGCCGGCGCCATCAAGGCCGATGGTCCGGCCGGTGACTATCTGACCGGCCATCAGGTGCCGGAACGCGAGTTCAACTCCTACGGCAGCCGCCGTGGCAATCATCAGGTGATGATGCGCGGCACCTTTGCCAACATTCGCATTCGCAACGAAATGGCGCCGGGCACCGAAGGCGGCGTTACCCGCCATATGCCCAGCGGCGAGGTCATGCCCATTTTTGATGCCGCCGAGAAGTATAAGGCCGAGGGCGTGCCGACGATCGTTATCGGCGGCAAGGAATACGGCACCGGCTCGTCGCGCGACTGGGCGGCCAAGGGCCCGCTTCTGCTGGGCGTCAAGGCGGTGATTGTTGAAAGCTTCGAGCGCATCCACCGCTCCAACCTGATCGGCATGGGCGTCTATCCGCTTCAGTTCAAGGACGGGACGACACGCAAATCCCTGAACCTTGACGGCAGCGAAACGTTCGACGTGCTGGGCGCCGCGGGCGGCATCCGGACGGGCATGGAACTGACCCTGCGCGTTCACCGCCAAAGCGGCGAAACGCAGGACGTGCCACTGACCTGCCGCATCGATACCCTGGACGAAATCGAATACTTCAAGGCCGGTGGAATTTTGCAATACGTGCTGAAAAAATTGAGGGACGCGGGCTGAGGGTTTAACGACATCGGTTGGCCCGAATTAGCGTTTCAGGTTCCGATAGAAGTTCTGGTGACTGCCCAGAGCCAGAAGCTTGATGGTGTTCTCGGCCTCGAAATGTTCGTAGGCCAGAAGGATCAGGCTATTGTCCATCCGGAATTTGTAAACCCGGACTCCGGCCAGATCGCCAACCTTGGCCTCGCCACAGGTGGGGTTGTCGGCGATGGTCCGCACGGCATCGTCCAGCGCCTGTTTTTGAGCCTTGTGCAACCGCTTGACGGCGCGTTTGAAGGTTGGGGTTTGGACAAACCTCGTCATTGATTAGATTTACGGCATCAATCGAAGCCGTATTCCTCGTCGGCGTCTTCCGCGCGGGCGATAATAATATCCTTGATCAACGAAAACGGCAGGTCCGGATTCTCCTCGGCGACCTTGCCCATATGCGACCAATATTCAATCTGCTTGGGCGTTGAGCGATGATTGACAGCGCCGTACCGTCTGGCATCCGCCACCAAATCATCTGCGAGCTTCACGTTCACTGCCATCAATTTACCTCCTGATTTGATATGATCATAACCCAAAAAGGTGTAAAAAGGAACCTTTTGGTTCTTTTGGTTTTTTTTACGGCGCTTGAAAAAAAACGCCCCAACCCTCCCATAGCCCAAATCGAACGAGGTTTTCTCGAACGGTTATTCGGTTTTTTGGAGGGTCAGATGAAAAAGTTTCTTATTGCAGCCGTTAGCTCCATCGCCATCCTGGGCGCAGGCGCCAGTGTGAATTCGGCTTCGGCCGCCAGCCCGGATCAGGTTTTCGCGACATTGTTCGGCGCAGCCGCCGGTGGGTTCGTCGGTTCACATATCGGCAGGGGAGACGGCCGCGTCGTCGCCACCGCCGCCGGGACCCTGATCGGCGCCGCTATCGCCCACAACGCGTCTCGCCACGGCAGCAGCACCAGCACCTATACGCGCACGGTTTATCGCCCGAGCCCGTCGCAGATTTATCGCTCGCACCGGCGTTCGTACCGGAATTCGCACCGGCGTCCAGTCGTCTATGTCGATCGCAGCACCTACATCGACAACCGCACCTACGTGACGCAGACGACGAACACCACGGTGACCCACTCGGACGACACCAATCGCTATCGTTCCTATCGCCCCTACTGGCCGAACTGGCCCCGCTACTAAGTTTTTCAAGCTTTCCCCCTGAAGCCGATGGGCCGGATCGAAAGATCCGGCCTTTCTTTTTACCTGCTCACCACGATGTGATTGGCCGAACGCGTGCCCGTTCGCCACCTGTTGGGCATGTTTCGCAGACTAATGATCTTGTGCTTCCTCGGCGTCATGGCGGTTCAGCCCGTGGCGGCGCGGGAATTGACGGTGGTTGAGCTTTATACCTCGCAGGGCTGTTCTTCGTGCCCGCCCGCGGACGCGTTTCTGAATGAGCTGGCCAAGCGCGACGACGTGCTGGCGCTATCGTTCCATGTGGATTACTGGGATTACATCGGCTGGAAGGATACCTTCGCCAGCCCCGCCAATACCGAGCGCCAGCGGGCTTATGCCCGGCGTTTCGGGATAGGCTACGTCTATACGCCGCAAATGGTGGTGCACGGGGCCGCGCAAATGACGGGATCGAACCGCCCGGCGGTGCTGAACGGCATCGCCCAGGCCAAGACCATGCCCGCCGTTCAAATTGAGCTTCGCCGCGACGCCAGTGGTGTCCACGCAACGCTTTCGCCAAAAAAAGACACGGGTCCGGCGTCCGTCTATGCGGTGCTGTTCGATCGCGAACACGCAACCAATATTCGGCGCGGCGAAAACGGCGGGCGACAGATCAAATATTCCAACGTGGTGCGAAAGCTGGAACGCTTGACCGGCTGGAACGGCAAGGCGATGACCGTGGCTTTACCGGTGGGCGAGCAGGCCAACGACGCCTGCGCCGTGATCGTTCAGTCGGACGAGACCGGAATGATCCTCGGCGCGGCGACGCTGGCTTTGCGAAATTAGGCCTGCCTAAGCCAATCCTTTTTCCATGACTTCGGACAGACGTTCGGCAAAGGCGATAGGGTCGGCGACCTGTTCGCCTTCCAGAATTCGCGCCTGATCCAGCAGCAGCAACGCGCTGGCGGAAATGGCATCGGCCCCGGCGGCCCCTGTATCCTCGACCCGCGCGGCCAAGCGGCGGATCAGGCCGTGTTTGGGGTTAATCTCCAGTATGCGCGGTGTTTCGCCCGCCTCGCCCATGCGGCGCGACTGGCGCAGGATGCGTTCCAGACGAATATCCATGTCGCCCTCGTCGGCCACCAGACAAACGGCGCTGTCGGTCAGGCGCGCCGACACCCACACGTCCTTGACGCTTGTGTCCAGCGCCATTTTCAGGGCAGCGACAAGCTGGTCGATGCCCGGTGTTTCCTGGGCATCGTCGCCCGCCTCTTTTTCCTTGGCCTCGTCGGACAGGGCAATCTTGTCCAGATCCGCGCCACCCCGCGTGATTGACTTGAAGGGCTTGTCCTGGAAGGTCCCCAGGGCGCCGATCCAGAAATCGTCGATGGGATCGGTCATCAGCAGAACATCGACGCCGCGCGCCTTGAAGCCTTCCAGTTGCGGGCTTTTGCGCAACAGCTCGATATCCTCGCCGGTGATATAGAAAATATCGTCCTGGCCCTCTTTCATGTTCTCCACATAGGTTTCCAGGCTGATGGCGTCGTCACCGGCCAGGCTTCTGAAACGGCACAGAGGCAGGATGCGATCGCGGTTTTCGAAATCTTCGTAGAGGCCTTCCTTGAGAACCGCGCCGAAGTTATCCCAGAATTTGGCGTATTCGTCGGCCTTCTTGGAGGCCGTTTTCTTCAACTCGTTCAGCACGCGTTTGACCAGACCGCTGCGAATTTTCGCCAGTTTGGGGTTTTCCTGCAGCATTTCGCGGCTGATGTTAAGCGACAGATCCTCGGAATCCACAATCCCGCGCAGGAAACGCAAGTAAGACGGCATCAGGGCTTCGCAGTCGTCGGTAATGAAAACCCGTTTGACGTAAAGCTTTACCCGGGGCTTGCGGTCGGGATCGTAGAGATCAAACGGCGGCGAAGAAGGAATAAACAAAAGATTGGTGTAGGCGAGGATGCCTTCGACCCGGTTATGAAGGATTTTCCACGGTTCGTCGAACATCTGGCCGACGTGGTGATAAAATTCTTTGTACTGCTCGGATGTGATGTCCTTGGCCGGGCGCGCCCACAGGGCGGAGCCTTCATTGAGCGTTTCGTCCGTGCCGTCGTCTTTAAGCTGGATCGGAACGCCGATGTGGTCCGAATAGGTCTTGACGATAGTGCGAACGCGCATGGCTTCCAGGAATTCGCCTTCCTTCTTTTCAAGGAACAGTTTGACCGATGTCCCCTGCGCGTCGCGCGCCCCTTCCGCCAGCGTAAATTCGCCCTTGCCGTCCGAGGTCCATTTCCAGGCGCTTTCCTCGCCCGCCTTGCGGCTGATGACCTCGACCTTTTTGGCGACCATGAAGGCCGAATAAAAACCGACGCCGAACTGGCCGATCAGCGCCATGTCGCCGCCGTTCTCGCCACCGTCGGTCAACTGCTCGACAAAGGACTGCGTGCCCGAACGCGCGATGGTGCCCAGGTTTTCGGTCAACTCGTCGTGGGTCATGCCGATGCCGTTGTCGGCGACGGTCAGGGTCTTGGCCTTTTTGTCGATTTCCAATGAAATTTTGAAATCGTTGTCGCCGCCCGCCAGCTCCGGTCGGGTCAACGCTTCGTAACGCAAACGGTCACATGCGTCGGAGGCGTTGGATATGAGCTCGCGCAGGAAAATTTCTTTATGGCTGTAAAGGGAATGGGCGACGATATCGAGGAGCTTGCTGACCTCGGCCTGAAAGGCAAATTTTTCTTCCGACATTCTTTTAAGTACTCCGCACATAATCACAATCACTGGAACGGCCCAGATATGAGTTAATCCGCGCCCGTTCGCAACCCCCGCACTTGACGAAATTCATATGGCTCCGCAAGGTATCGCTGTTATGAAGCACGAATACGACAAAGCGCGGGCGCGGCTTCTGGCGGAAATCCGACAGAATGCCCGCGAGACCGAAATGTGGACCGGCCGCGAAGCGTTTTCGGATCGGGTGATGGCGGCCATGGAAAAAACGCCACGCCACGAATTCGTCATGACCGAGGATACGCCCTACGCCTATATCAACCGGCCCCGCGCCATCGGTTTCGGGCAGACCATTTCGCAGCCCTATATCGTGGCGCTTATGAGCGATCTTCTGGATTTGTCGCCAACCGACCGGGTGCTGGAGATCGGCGCCGGGTCGGGCTATCAGGCCGCCGTTCTGGCCGAATTATGCGCGCGCGTCTTCACCCTTGAGGTGGTCGACGATCTGGCCAAATCGGCGGCGCGCAAACTGGAAGCACTGGGATACGCCAACGTGCAAGTGCGCCACGGCGACGGGTTCGCGGGGTGGCCCAACGAAGCGCCTTTCGACGCCATTATGGTAACGGCGGCGCCCCAACGCATGCCGCAAAAGCTGATCGAACAGCTTAAACCCGGCGGACGCATGGTGGTTCCCATCGGCAGGCCGCACGACACCCAGAGCCTTTGTTTGTGCAAAAAGGATGAAAACGGTCGCACAACGGTGGAAAACCTCTTGCCCGTCGCATTCGTTCCCATGGTTAATATGACGACTCGGTGATATAAGACGGCGTCCAGATCCAAGAGCAAACAGAAAGCACGACGAATGCCCGATACAGACCACCCGATTTTGCAGCTGATCCGAAATTCGATCATCGGCGAAGATCAAATCCTGCATGGCCCCTACGGTCCCCGGCGCGTAACCTACGCCGATTACACCGCCTCGGGCCGCTCGCTGGGCTTCATTGAGGATTTCATCCGCAACGAGGTGATGCCGTTTTACGCCAATACCCACACGGAAACCTCGGGAACGGGCCTGCAAACGACGCGCTTTCGCGAAGATGCCCGGCGCATCATCAAGCAATCCATGGGCGGCACCGACGAGGACGCGGTGATTTTTTGCGGCGCCGGCGCGACCGGCGCGGTCAATCGGTTAATCGATATCCTGAACATTCGCATTCCCGCCGACCTGGACGCCCGCTACGCGCTATCGGATTTGATCCCGGCGGGGGAGCGTCCGGTGGTTTTCATCGGCCCTTACGAGCATCATTCCAACGAATTGCCGTGGCGTGAGTCGGTCGCCGACGTGATCGTGATCGACGAAGACGCCGACGGTCACGTCGATCTGGCACGCCTGGAAGAGGAACTTAAACGGTTCGAGACGCGGCCCATTAAAATCGGCAGCTTTTCGGCCGCGTCGAACGTCACCGGCATCGCCACCGACACCCGCGCCATCGCGTCGCTTCTGCACAAATATGGGGCCTTGTCGTTCTGGGATTATGCGGCTGCCGCGCCCTACGTGAAAATCGATATGTCGCCCAGCACCGAGGGGCAGCACGACGGCAAGGACGCCATATTCCTGTCGCCGCACAAGTTCATTGGCGGGCCGGGCACGCCGGGCCTTCTGGTGGTGAAAAAGGGGCTGCTGACCAACCGGGTTCCGGCACGCCCCGGCGGCGGAACCGTGGCTTACGTCAGTACCGACGAGCACCGCTATATCAGTGATGCCGAACACCGCGAGGAAGGCGGAACGCCGGCGATTATCGAATCGATCCGCGCCGGAATGGTCTTTCAGTTAAAAGAATCCGTCGGCACCGATTTGATCCGCGACCGGGAAGAATCCTTCATTCACCGCGCCATCGACAACTGGACGGCCAATCCCAATATCGAACTGCTGGGCAACCTTACGGCCGAACGCCTGTCCATCGTTTCGTTCATGGTGCGCCACGGGAAGAGGTATTTGCACCATGATTTCGTCGTGGCGCTGTTGAACGACGTATTCGGCATTCAGGCCCGTGGCGGCTGTTCGTGCGCGGGCCCTTACGGACACCGCCTGCTGGGCATCGACAAGCCCATGTCCAAACGTTTCGAGGATGCCATCATTCATGGGTGCGAAGGCATCAAACCGGGTTGGGTGCGGGTCAATTTCAACTATTTCCTGACCGAGGAAGTCTTCGACTTCATCCTCAAGGCCGTGCACTGGATCGCCGAGGAAGGCTGGAAGCTGCTTCCCGATTACGAATTCGATGCGGTAACGGGGCGCTGGCAGCATCGCAAGGCCAAATCCGCCACCGTCGCCGGGCTGGACGACATTAGCTACGAGGACGGCAAACTGAAGTTCCAATCCCAACGAACCTGCGCGCCCGCCTCGTTGCTGGGGCCGTATCTGGAAGACGCGCCGAAGATCGCCGCAACCGTTGCGTCTCGCTTCGCCGCCAACAAGGAAACGGCGACGTCCCTGTCTCCCGATCTGGAAAGCCTGCGCTGGTTCCCGCTGCCCGACGACGCCGGCGGGGATTTGGACAAAAACCCGCTGCATTCGACGGAGTAGGCGTTCCGTTCCAAGGGTTAGCCTGTCAATTGGGCTTGCGCGCCTTTTGCGCTTTGCGCTTCTCGTCCAAAAGGTGCCGGGCAATGCTCGTCAGGGCGCCGTGACGGGTGTCATTCTTTTGTATGAGGTTCACGGTACGGCGGCTTTCTTCCACCGCGCCGCTCTCCGCCTGCGCCACGGCGATGTGGCTTAAGGCCGAGTTGCGGTAATCCTCGTCCGATAAGGAATAGGCCATGTTGAATGCGCCTTCCACAACGCCAACCCACACCTGCACGCCTGCCAGCCGTGCCCGCGCCGGTTCCCGTCGGGTCTCCTCAAGCGAACTGACAATGCTCGACGCGATATTCATGGTCGCACGGGCCCCCGCTATATCCCCCATTTTTGCCTGGTTCGTGGCGATCGCGGCCAGTTCGAAAGCTCCGCCAAAATAATCGTCCGATTTGTTGCGGGTGAAGCGAATGGCATCGTCCATATTCCTGCGCGCACCTTCCATATCCCCCGCCTTCGCCTGCAATCGGGCGATGTTTGCCAGATTGTTGGAGCGGAATTTTTCCTCGGCACGCCCGAGGGTATGGAGCGCCGCATCGATATCGCCGCCCTCCGCCTGTTGCGAGGCAATATGAACAAACGCCCAACTACGGTAGTCGCGGTCCGTAATACGATTGGCCAGACGCAGGCTTTCTTCCACGCCTTCTATCTTGAACTGGGCGGTCAAGGTTCCATACAGGGCCGCCGCCCGCTTGTCGTTTTTGACCACAGAGTTGGCGACGGCAATTGCGTTCGCCAACAACCTGCGCGCCCCTTCCGCATCCCCGGCTTCAAACTTGGCAACCGCGATATCAGCCATTACGCTGGCGCGGGTTTCCGAAGACAACCCCGTGGCAACGCGCATTGCTCCATCCGAATCTCCGGCCTGCGCCAGGCCTCGCGCGGCACTCTGCAATATGATTTTTCGATGATCCGGCTTGTCGGCAAGAGAGTTTGCATCCCGGATGGCGTCGTTCGCAGTTCGGCGCGCGCCCTCCGAATCCCCGGCCTTCACCTGAAGATCAACGACAGTGGTTAAATTGATGCCACGGAAATAGGGGGCATAGCTATCATCGGCCTCATAGGTGGTGGCATAGGCGGCGCTTACGGCATCGGCGACGATATCCTGGATCAGGGTGTCGGGAACGGCGTTCGCGATTTCTTTGGCTTCGGCGTCCACGTTCGGCAAGGCCGCCTGTTGGGTTTCGGTTTTCTTCTGCTCTGCCTTCAAGGTGTCGACGGTGAACTGTGCCAAGGCGGCAAAGAGGCCTTCCGGGTACTTTTCCAGATAGCTTTCCAAATCTGCCAGACCGCCGTCCTTCACCGAAAGCCATAGCGCCATGTCACCCGTGTCTGCTTTCGGCTTTGGCGGGGCGACGGGTTTTTCGGCCAGCAGTTTACCGAATACAAAACCGGTTTTCCCGTCGGCCAGAGCCACGCGGTACCACATTGCGCCTGATGTTTCGGTTTTACCGGTCACCGATACATCGGTTCCCGCAGGCAATGTCGTCAATTTGGCGCCCTTGACCGAAGCGGCAGACCGAACGTTGGCGTTGCGCTGGGCGACCAGGGTTTCGTCCATTACCGTGACTTCCGACACCGGTGGCAGGGTGGCCACTTGAGGCGCCGCAGCTTCCTTTGAACGTTCGGCAGTTTTGTCCTTGGGCAGAACCGCCAGCACAGCCGCCCCCTCGCCCTGCAAGGACGCCGTCTGGATACGGCCGTAGGTGCGCCGGGCAGACCGCGTCATGGTGCGTTTCAGGTACTTGCCAACCTCGTCTAGACTGACCGCGCCATCGCCGTTACCAAACTTCTCGCCATCGGCCTTGCCATAAAGCGCATCCAGCAAATGGGTGGTGAACAGGCCGTGGCGGGCCTTTTTATCCCAGCTGGCCACCTGATCGTTGGCCGCCGCAGTCAGCACCGTCATGCCCTTGGACACCTTTGGCATCCTGGCCTTAATCACGATGCCCGAGGCCGCTTCCAGCAACTGGCCGCCGCTGCTTTCCCCGGAAAAACAGGCGTCGAGGTAGACCCGCACGGCGCGCGCCTCAAGCTTGCGCAGGTTTTCGTACAGAACGTCCACCGGATAGCCGTTGATTTCCGGCGCGTTGGGATCGGCGTTAACGGGAAGAAGGTAGCCGCGCTTGTCCTTGAGACCGGGCACCCCATGGCCGGAATAGAACACGGTGACCGTGGACTCGCCCGGCTCCAGAAAGCGCCAGACCGTGCCCTGGTGGCTGCGGGCATTACCGAGTGCGGCTTCCATCTGCGCCTGGGTAGCATCGCGCAGATCGACGATGTTTTCCGGATCATAATCCAGAACATCGACCAGATAAGTCTTGAATGCTTCCGCGTCACGATGGGCGAAGGCCACTTCGGGAATACGGTCACCCTGGTATTGCCGGTTGCCGATAACAACGGCGACATCAAACTCGCCCGCCAAGGCTTGTGAAACCGGCGCCAGCGCCCCCAACAAAGCCGCAATGATAAGAAAGTTCCGTCCCCGCATCGGCCGTCCTCCCTAATCGCCACTTAAGGCAGATAAGGATTGATCGGCTCTGATACCACCCTTGAGGCCTGCGCCGAAACAAACGCCGATATGAATGGTATTGAGGATTGATCGGATATATTATTCCGATTTGATACGCGCAACTGAAAGTCGGTTTCAAAATAAACACGGCCTGAAAAATGTTTCAACCTTCAATAAGAAAAGCGCTCACCATCCCGTCTATTTTGGTCGTTATTGTGACTGGTGTTCTTGTTGGCTACTTTTCCTTTCAGAACGCAACAAATTCCGTCAATTCCGTATCCGAGAGATTACGCCAGGAAATGCTGGGGCGGGTTACCGGCCACCTGCAGAATTTTCTGTCCACGCCCCAGAACGTCTTAATTGAAAACGCGCGCGCCTTGAAAGAAGGCGTTCTCGACCCACACGACCCGGAGTTTCTGGAACGGCATTTCCTGCACCAAAATATCGTGTACGGATCTTTTAACAGTATTTACTTTGGCAATACGGACGGGGGACTGGTTGTCGGTGGCCAGGAGGGGGCCGATCGTTCCCTGTACGTCATTTCGACCGACGATCTGAAAGCCGGGCCCTTCAAAAAATTCAAAGCCGATGAGGCCGGCAATCGAGGAGAATTACTGCTGACGTTACCGAATTTCGATGCCAGGACCCGCCCCTGGTACAAGGCTGGCATGAACGCCGAGGGCGGCGCATGGGGTGACATCTACATCCTGTTTACCGGACACGACATGGCGATATCTCCAAGCCGGGCGGTGCGTGGGGATGACGGGAGTCCTTTGGGAGTTGTCGGCGGTGATATTTTCCTTTCCGGAATCAGCCGGTTTTTGGCGGGGCTCCACGCGAAGGGGCCCGGACAAACGTTCATTATGGAAAAGACAGGGCTGCTGGTTGCGTCATCGACCGCCGAACAGCCATTTAGCGTGAGTAAAGACGGCAAACTGAAAAACCGGCTTTTGGCAACCGACAGTTCCATCAGCGCCATCGCCGCCGGGGCAACGGCTATCTCGGAGCGTTTTGGTGATTTGGGGTCGATTGACGGCCACCGGTCATTGGAATTTGAAATTGAAGATGAGCGCAGTTTCGTAGAGGTATTACCGTTCAAGGATAAGTATGGTTTGTTCTGGCTTGTCGCAACAATTGTTCCGGAAGCTGCATATACAGGATCGGTGACAGAAGGAAACCGTCGGACCCTTTATTTGATTTTAGCCTCCCTGATTGTTATGGCAATTATTTCCGCATTATTGTCACAGTGGATTACCGGGCCCATTTTAGACTTAACTAGATCGGTAAATGACGTTGCGGAAGGTAATTTATCTCAGCATTTAAAGATCGACCGGCAAGATGAAATTGGCGCCTTGTCGCGTTCATTCGAGGTGATGACCCGGCAGCTGGAATTTTCGTTCAACGAAATCCAGAAAAACGAGGCGCGCCTCCAGGCCATTGGCGACGCCCTTCCGGATCTGGTCTTCTTGGTGAGTGAGGATGGTCGTTATCTCAATGTATTGTCATCGGCAAATCATCTTCTTTATGTCCAGCCAGATGAATTTATTGGCAAAACACTGCATGACGTAATGCCGAAAAAAGATGCCGCCAAATTTTTGAATGTTATCAAGAAAACCCTTTCAAGCCAGACGGTTCAGGTTATTGAATACGAACTTCCGGTGCAGAAAGGATCGGTGATTTTTGAAGGGCGGGTGGCAACCGTTAACTCGTTAATTGACGGCAAACGGGCTGTTGTTTTTATTGCCAGGGATATTACGAAACGCAAGGAAACCCAAGCGGCTCTCCAACGTTCGCAACGAATGGAGGCCGTGGGTCAACTGACCGGCGGCGTCGCCCATGACTTCAACAATCTTCTGGCTGTCATGATCGGCAATTCCGAGGCCCTGGAGGAAGAAATCGGTGACAATGAAAAAGCCCGACGCCAGTTAATGGCCATCGAACGGGCGGTGGACCGAGCCTCGTCTCTGACGAGCCGTCTGCTGGCTTTCTCGCGCCGACAAACGTTATCCCCGGTCAAATCGGATATTTGCGCGTTGATCGAAGGCCTCACGGAAATGCTCCAGCGCACCTTGGGCGAGACCATCGACCTGAGGATCGTGCCCGGCTCAAACCTCTGGACCGCGATAATTGACGCCCACCAGTTCGAGAACGCCTTGGTCAACCTGACCCTTAACGCGCGGGACGCGATGCCGAGGGGGGGCGTTCTTGTCGTCGAAACCGCCAACGTCACCCTGGATGACGGCTACGCGGATCGGCATGAAGAGGTGACGCCCGGCGACTATGTAAGGGTAGCGGTAAGCGACACCGGCACCGGAATGACGCCCGAGGTTCTGGCAAAAGTGTTTGAGCCATTTTTCACGACCAAGGAAGTGGGCGAAGGCAGCGGCCTCGGCTTGAGCATGGTCTACGGGTTTGCCAAGCAATCCGGCGGACACATCACCATCTACAGCGAGGCTGAACACGGCACGACGGTCAACCTCTATATGCCCCGATCTGATCAGGAGAAAGTCCAGGAAGTCGCAACAGACAGCACACCGGTGTTTGCACGGAGGTCGGAACGCATCCTCGTCGTTGAGGATGACGAAAGCGTCCGGCAGGTTCCGGCGACCATCCTGACCGACCAGGGTTACGAAGTTGTCGAGGCGCGAGACGCCAAGGAAGCGCTCAAACATCTAAAGGAAGCTCAACCCTTCGACCTACTGTTCACCGATGTGGTCTTGCCGGGCGACATGAATGGCGTTGAGATTGCCGAGCAGGCCGAACAACTACAGCCGGGCATCAAGGTTCTCTTCACCACGGGGTATGCTGAAAACTCCGTAGTGCATCATGGCCGGCTGAGCCCGGGCAAGACCATGATCAGCAAGCCTTACCGCCGGGTAGAACTGCTTGAGATGGTTCGCTCCATGCTTGAAAGCGAAGATGATTGATCTGCCGGACGCAGGGCTACTGCATCGAATATCTTTCATTTTGCGGACGGGCAGCGGTTGCAATCCGCCACTAAAAACGCGATTTTCTGCTTATGCAGTTTTCGTCTGGCAAACCGCGCATCGTTGCCGTTCTTGGCCCTACCAATACGGGCAAGACGCATCTCGCCATGGAACGGATGCTGGGCCACAGTTCCGGCATTATGGGATTTCCATTGCGCCTTCTGGCGCGGGAGAATTACGACCGGGCGGTGCGCATTCGCGGCAAAAGCCAGGTGGCGCTGATTACGGGCGAAGAAAAGATCGTCCCGCCGGGGGCGCGCTATTTTCTGTGCACCATTGAATCCATGCCGCTGGACCGCCCGGCGGCGTTCATCGGCGTCGATGAAATACAGATGAGCGCCGACCCCGACCGCGGTCACGTCTTTACCGACCGCCTGCTGCACGCACGCGGATCCGCCGAAACCATGTTCATGGGGGCCGAAACCATAAAGCCGATCATCCGGCGGCTGGTTCCCGAGGCGGAATTCATGGTGCGGCCCCGTTTTTCCACCCTGACCCACACGGGCAGCCGCAAGATCACGCGCCTGCCCGCGCGTTCGGCCATTGTCGCTTTTTCGGCAGCCGACGTTTACACCATCGCCGAGATGGTGCGCCGCCATCGCGGCGGCGCGGCGGTGGTTCTGGGTGCGCTGAGCCCGCGCACCCGCAACGCCCAGATCGCCATGTACCAGAACGGCGACGTCGATTACCTGGTGGCCACCGACGCCATCGGCATGGGGCTGAACATGGATGTCGATCATGTGGCCTTTGCCCAGACCCGCAAGTTCGACGGCCGCATCCCGCGCAACCTGAGCGCACCGGAACTGGCCCAAATCGCCGGGCGCGCCGGGCGCCACATGAACGACGGCACCTTCGGAACCACCGCCGATACGCAAGACCTTGAGCCCGATGTGGTCGATCAGATTGAACGCCATTCGTTCGAGAACCTGCGCATTGTCCATTGGCGTAATTCGCGGCTGCGCTACACCTCCATTGGGGCCTTGAAGGCGAGCCTCGACAAACGACCCACGGACAAGGGGCTGGTTCGCGCCCGACCCGCCGACGACGAGGTGGCGCTGGAGGCTCTTGCCAAGGACCCGGAAATCGCGGCCCTGGCCACCAACCCCGAGCGCGTGGCGCTGTTGTGGGACGTTTGCCGAATTCCGGATTTCGGCAACGCCATGAGCGACGGCCACACCCGTCTTCTGGCCCGCATTTACAAATACGTCGCGTCAACCAGCGGCAAGCTGCCCGCTGACTGGATTGCCGGCCATGTGGAACGCATTGACCGAACCGATGGGGACATCGAAACCCTCGCCCACCGCATCGCCAATATCCGCACATGGACATATGTCTCATTTCGCTCGAACTGGCTGAGGGACGCAAGCGGGTGGCAGGAACGAAGCCGCGCCGTGGAAGACAGGCTGTCTGACGCCCTGCACGAACGCCTGACCCAGCGTTTCGTCGATAAACGCACGGCCATGCTGGTTCGCCGCATGAAGGATAAGGACGAGTTGCTGGCCGCCGTATCGCGTAAGGGCGATGTGCTGGTGGAAGGTCATTTCGTCGGCAGGCTGAAGGGGTTTCGCTTCATTGCCGACGACGAAGAAACCGAACCCAACGCCAAACGCGCCGCCACCGCCGCCGCCATGCGCGCGCTGCGCGGCGAAATGCCCCGCCGCGTGGCTCGCTTTCAGGCCGAACCCGACACCGCCTTCACCCCGGACGCGGGCGCACGGATACTTTGGCGGGGCGACCCCGTGGGCCGTATTGCAGCCGGAAGCGATATTCTGGAACCCGTGGCGCGCGTTTCCGACAGCGACCTGCTTGATTCCCATTTGCTGGACCGTATCCAGGCCCGGCTGGCGGACTGGCTTGAGAACTACGTTGCCCAGCGTATGCAGCCGCTCTTAAAAGCGCGCGAAGCCGATCTGTCGCCCCCGGCCAGGGGACTGGTCTTTCAACTGGCCGAAAGTTTGGGCTCGGCGCCGCGCCGGGTGGTGGAAGGGCAGATTTCCGCTCTTGGACCGGATGGCCGCCGGGCCGTGCGGCGTTTGGGTGTGCGCATCGGACGCGAATGCGTCTTTATGCCAGCACTTTTGCGCGCCGCCCACATCGAGGCCAAGGTCCTGTTGTGGACGGCGCGCGAAGGATACGAAAAGGCCCCGACATCGGTGCCCGAGGGGCGCGTTTCCATTTCACTTGAGGCGGACGTGCCTGCAGCATTTTACTGGGCCGTCGGGTATATGCCCGCAGGGCCCCTTGCAGTTCGCGTCGATATGCTGGAACGGCTGGCCGAACAGGCCTGGACCCTGTTACGCAAAGGCCCCTTCGCACCCACCCGCGAGCTGATGAGCATTGTCGGATGCGGAGCCGAGGATACCGGCGAAATTCTGATCGCAATGGGTTTTCGCAAGGTCTTGAAAGACGGCGAAGAGAGGTTCGCCGCCCCGCGAAAGGGACGCCGCCCGGCAGCGGAAAAACCCGCCAGGCCTGCGAAGCCGTCGCATGATTCCGACTCCCCCTTCGCCAAATTGCGCGAGTTGAGGAGCTGACGCGATATGGGCGGGGCCGGCATTCGCATCGACAAATGGCTTTGGTTCGCGCGTTTCTTCAAAAGCAGAACGCTGGCGGGCAAAAGATGCGCCGCCGGCCGGGTGCGGATCAACGGCGTCCCCATTGCAAAATCACACCAGACGGTGCAGCCCGGCGACATCCTGACCTTTCCGCAAGGCCATGACATTCGTGTTGTCGAAATTCTGGAGACCGGAACACGGCGCGGCCCGGCCAGTGAAGCCCAAACCCTTTACAAAGACCTGGAACCGCCGCAAAAGAGGTCTGCGAATGCGCACGCCAAACCATCCAGCGCGTTGCGCGAACCCGGCGCCGGACGTCCGACCAAGGCCGACCGCCGGGCCATCGACCGGTTGAAAGGGAACCCATGATCAGATCCATCCTGGGCGTGTTGATTTTGGGCTTTTGCCTGTTTTCATTGGACGCGATGGCCGGTTACACGCTGTATTTGAAGTCGTTTGGCGAGTGGACGGTGTTCTGCTCGCTGGATGAGCCGACCCGGCGCAAAACCTGTAGGCTGAGCGCGCCGGCCCCTTCCCTGCCCGCCCATGCGGTCGGCCCGCGGGTACAGGTCGATATCGCGCATGGCAGAAATGGCGGACCGATCGTTCGTTTGCGCGTTCTTCAGGTTGTCGACCCGGCAAAACCGGTGGCGCTTCGGGTTGACGGTCACGGCAGCCACACCGCGCGCGCGCCGCGCACCGGAGAGGCTGAATGGAGCGGCAGCGAGGCTGGCGAATTGCTAGGCGAAATGACCGGGGGTGATGCGCTGGCGGTGCGATTCTTCGCTCCCGGCGAAACCACGGCGCGCGAACGATTTTTTTCGCTCGCCGATTTCACCAAGGCGCTGGCCACCTTTCGGGAAACCTCAAAACGCTTTGGCACTGAATAAAACTCACTGGAGAAAACATGATTAGTGGATTGAAGTCGCTTCTGTTCGGAAAATCGGAAAGCGGAAATTCGGCGGACGGGGCCGGACAAGAGCTACAATTGGCCGCCGCCGCGCTTTTGGTTGAGGCGGCCACCATGGACGGCTCGTTTACAGGACCCGAACGCGAAACCATCGGCCATGTGCTGGGGGCGCACTTCAACCTTGAAGTGGAGGCCGCCGACGCCCTGATTGAAAAGGCGGATGCGGCGGTGGCCAAATCGGTCCAGATTCTGGGTTTCACGAAGATCATCAAGGACCGTCTGGAGCCCGAGGAACGCGGCTCCATCATGGAAATGCTGTGGGAAGTGGCCTATGCGGACGGCGAGTTGCATGATTTCGAGGCCAATCTGGTTCGCCGCGCGGCCGGACTTTTGTATGTAAGCGACCGCGAAAGCGGCGAGGCCCGCAAACGTGTCCTTGCACGGCTTGACTCGAAGACTTAATTGACCAAACTGGATATGTTCGAGATCACGCCTTTTAATCAAAGATTGCAGGAAGCCCATGACATACGTCGTTGTCGAGAATTGCATAAAATGTAAATACATGGATTGCGTGGAAGTCTGTCCGGTGGACTGCTTCTACGAGGGCGAGAACTTTCTCGTCATCAATCCCGAAGAATGCATTGATTGCGGGGTTTGCGAACCCGAATGCCCGGCCGAGGCCATCGTGCCCGATACTGAACCAGGCATTGAGGACTGGATGGAACGCAACCGCGTTTTCTCCATGGAAAAGGGCTGGCCGAACATCACGCGCAAGGGTGAGGCGGCGGCCGATGCGGACGAGTGGAAGGACAAGCCGGACAAACTGCAGCACCTCAGCGAAAACCCCGGCAAAGGGTCCTGACGCGACGTGAATTAGCCTGTTCTACCCGGAATACGTGGAAAAATTGCTTCCGGGGGTAGGTTTCTTTACAATTTTGTGATATAACAGCTCTCGGAACTGGCGTTTTTGCGCCGGTTTCGGTTGTTTTGGGTGCGGAACAATAATCACCCCGGGAGGGTGAATTAAATCCGTTATTTTTCGCGATTTGAAAATGGCTAGGGCGTTGAACGCCCATTTTCGCGCGCAATTTTTTTGCGCATCACGAAAACAACGGTGTCCGTCCTCGAAAAGAACAAGAATGTGATGGAGCATATGGAATTTAAAACCGGAGACATGGTGGTTTATCCGACCCACGGGGTCGGATGCGTTCAGGGTGTCGAGACCAACGAAATTGCCGGTCTGAGCCTTGAACTTGTCGTAATCGATTTCGTGCGCGACCGCATGACCTTGCGCGTTCCTATCGCCAAGGCTGCGGAATCCGGCCTGCGGTGCCTGGTCACCGAGGACGTGATGAAGGATGCGCTAACCCGTCTTAAAGGCCGGGCGCGGGTCAAGCGTACGATGTGGAGCCGTCGGGCTCAGGAATACGAAGCGAAGATCAATTCGGGTGATCCTCTTTCGATCGCCGAAGTGGTCCGCGATCTTCACCGCAAGGTCGACCAGCCGGATCAGTCGTTCAGTGAACGTCAGATTTATGAATCCGCGCTGGATCGTTTGGCCGCCGAACTTGCCGCGGTCGAAAAAATCGATACCGACCGGGCGACCGAAAAACTGGAAGAGCTGTTGATGGCCGCCTAGGGCCCTGACTGCTTTTTCGCCATAAACTTTGCCGGGCGCGCCGGGTTTTCAAAATTACCGGGGCGCCTTTGGCATGAGGGAAGTTTCTTGAATGTCCGAAACGGACGTCTTCGCAACCTTGCCAACGGACCGGCGCATCTGGGCCGTCGCGTCAATTCATGGCGAGGTGGAGCGTGTTCGTGCGCTACATTCGGCCATGGGTCCGCGCCTGCAACCCGGTGATATCCTGGTCTATCTGGGCAACCTGATGGGCCGGGGCGCGGGCGTGTTCGATACCATGCAGGAAATCCTGCTGTTCCGCCGAGCTTTCCTGGCGCGCCCCGGGGCCGATTGCGCCGACATCGTTTATTTGCGCGGCAGTCAGGAGGAAATGTGGCACCGTTTGCTGCAAATCCAGTTCGCCATCAACCCGTCCGAGGTCCTGAACTGGATGTTCGACCACGGCGTCGCGGCCACCATCGAGGCCTACGGCTCGTCGGCGCGTGAAGGGCTGGATGCGGCCAAGAAAGGGGCCATGGCGCTGAGCGAATGGACCAGCGCCATGCGTTCGTCCATGCGCGCGTCCGATGGCCACAACGCGCTTGTGAGCGCCCTGCGCCGCGCCGCTTTCGTCGAGGACAACTCGTTCCTTTTCGTAAACGCCGGCATCGATATCTCGCGCCCGCTGTCCGAACAATTCGACAGTTTCTGGTGGGGGGCGACCCCGTTCGATGCCATCCGGAAGCCGTTCTGCGGATTTTCCCGGGTCGTTCGCGGGTTTGATACCCGCCATCGGGGCTTGGTTTCGGGCAAAGCCACCGCGTCGGTCGACGCCGGCTGCGGCTTCGGCGGCCCCCTCCTCGCCGCCTGCTTCACCCCCCAGGGCGAAACCGTCGACACGGTGGAAGCCTGAACAAAAAGCGCGCCGCCGCTACTTCGCCAGCAAATGATCAAACACGCCCTGATCGACCAGTTCGAACAGGGCCTCGCGGGTCATGCCGGGGCGGACCATGGGATCGTACATGATTTTCAGCACAATATCCTTGTGCGGCGCGTCCTCGGCCCAGATGCCATGAGCCAGATACAGAATATCGGCCACGCATTTGTCGAATTGGGCGTCGGGGAGGTCGGATTGGATATTTGCGAATACACCTTCCTTGATGCCGTCCTTTTGTGATCCCGGAGGATAAAAGCACCCTCTCTTGATGTAGCGTTCGGTATCGAAAATCTCGTGCCCGAACATACTGGAATGAAACTTCATCAATTTTTCGAACGGGTTCCTTGGAGAGGTCGAGATCAAGGCAAATGGATCACTGCCGTTCCACTTCGCCAAAAATTCATCAGCGGTCACAAGTTTCTGATTCGGATCAACGAATGGAAATCGAATTTTCTTCTGCAAACGCGCTACCGTGGTTCCCAGTCTTTGAAATTCCGGCTCATAGTTTCCCCGCTTTAAATTCGGGGGAAAAAACAATCCCACTTGTATGGATTTGTTTTGTAGGACGACCCACGGAGCCGCCTTCGGAGACCGCCATGTCGGCGAAAACAGGGCGGTCTCCAGAAGGTCTTTGGTCTCGGTCCGTGTTGAAGGCGGAGGAAGGTTCGGCTCGTTTTCTGCGCCAAACGCCGGGTGTCCCAGAGAGACAGGAACGAAGGAGATCGCAAGAGGAAACAGCAACCATGAAATACACTTTGTGAGTATTCCTCTTGGCAAAACCATGCCGATCTCCCGCCCTTAATTAGTTTCAACATGCTCCAGATCAGAAGGCCCTTTCGATTTTAACGAGAATCACTTCATTGCCAACGATCATTTCGGACCTTTGCCAATCGGCGGGTCTAGATAAAATGTATCGAACATCCTAACAGCATGTTTGTGATCTTTGTCCAATGCCTTTTCGATGTGCTCCAATATTGGATCCGTGATCCCTCGTTTTTTGGCCTCGTCGATCAGGTGGGCGGCTCGTTCGCGTCTGTGAGCCCAACTGTCCGCATACCCCTCGGGAAGGTATGCGCCCAAACCTGCTGCATTGAAAAGCCCCCTTGTAAAATCGCTCATCTCACCATCCCATCCGGCTTTCTCCGCCCACGCTTCGCCGACCGCCTCGTTAAAAGTTTCGGCGCGATCCTCATTCTCCTCTCCCAGTTGCTGGAGGAAGTCGCCGTAGACCGCTCCCGCCACGGGTGAGCCGCTTATGATTGATTCGGCGAACAGGCTCGCCAGGGCTTTGTTATCGGGGGTTTTCGCCAGGGCCTCGACCATGCGCGCATTGGCCGTTTTTTGGGCCTTTGTCACAGCGACCGCCGAGGTCGCGCCCTTGTATTTCCCCGTGGCCATTTCCTTCAGGCCGCTCCAGGCGTCCACCACCTCTCGGCTCCAGGCCTCCTCCTTCTCCGCCCTCGGCGCGACTTTCTTGTCGAACG
>JADHSV010000015.1 GCA_016776725.1 Rhodospirillales bacterium | reverse complement strand
GTTCGGCAATAGAGGCTGGATCACAGACCACTCAAAATCCGTCAAATCAAAACGCGCCATGTCAAAACTCCTCCCATGAGAAGTTTGAATCACAAATCAGCCCGTTTGGGAATCCCCTTTATGGGTATGTGACCTAGTCTTCCGCAAGAGCACATATGATCGGAAAGCGCTCTAGTATCCCAGATAGGGCTCCAGAAGGGGGCCGATGGGAAGCGGGATATAAAGCAGCTTGAAGAAGATGAAATAGGAAAACACCATCCAGCTCGTGGCCAGCGCGAAGATGACCCACAGCTTGCGGTAGGTCAGTGCGTAGGTGGAAACGACCAGGAATACGAAGGTGCTGACGAAGTACCCAACCGTCTGAATGGCGAATAGGTAGAGCGATAGCCACACAACGGACAGGGCGACGAAACCTATACGCCCCGGCACCGGATCGGGTTTGCCCTTGCCGCGAAAAGCGCGAATCGCAAGAAAAACGCAAAACCCGATGGTGAAAACCATCCAAAGGTAAGGAACCGCCGCGGGTCCTACATCTTCCTGCGCCGGATACTCGAGGGTTTCAAAAAAATAAACGGCGATCAGCGCCAGAAGGACAATCGGGATCAACAGGTTCCCGACAAATCGGCGTTGTGCGGTGTCGCCAGGTGCGTCGCTGGTGTGGGCCGACATCGAACGGTCCTCAATGTTGTATGGGTGCGGGCGCCGGGAAATTTGCCCGGCGCCCCACCTTCTTCCTCAGGATAACCGTCGAACGGTTCTTATTTCAAGATACCGGCGTCGGTTGCCCATTTCGTAACTTCGGCCTTATCGGTCGCAATGACGTCGGCAAACGCCTTGGGGCCGAGATAGACAGGATCGATGCTCATTTTGCCCACATGAGCGACCCAGTCAGGATGGCTTTTCAGCTTGTCGAACAGGTTCTCATAGAACTTTTGCGCATCAGCCGGGATGCCCTTTTTGATGGCGAAGCCGCGCCACATGATTTCGCTGTCGAGACCCTTAATGCCCAGTTCCTTGAACGTCGGGGCGTCGGGGTAGGCTGACAGGCGGCCGCCGCGGGAAAGTGCGGCGATCTTGAACTTGGGCTGGCCAATGGTGTCGCGCGGGTTACCCACGTACACGGTGCCGCGTCCGCCGAGAAGTTCGATCATGGCTTTTTTGCCGCCCTTGAAGGGCACGTACTTGACGCACTTCGGATCGATGCCGGCCGCTTTCCAGGTTTTCATGGCCGTGACGTGATCAAGGCCACCCGCTGCCGGGCCGGTCCAGATCTGGCGTTTGCCTTCGGCGCATTTGGCTTTGGCGTCGGCGACGATCTGTTCCCAGGTGTTTACCGGGAGGTCGCGGTTGGTGATGATCGCCTCGGGGTCGGACTGCGTCATCGCCGTCCATTCGAAGTCCGAAAGGTTGACGTCGCTTTTCGCGGTGACGACCTTGTACACCACCGACTTGGTGGTGGCGAACAGCATGTAGCCATCGGCGGGCTGCTCAAGGATGTACTTCATGGCGACGATGCCGCCGGCGCCCGTCTTGTTTTTCACCACGAACTTCGCACCGGTGATTTTTTCACCGATTTCTGCCAGCTTGCGCGAATCGACATCGACGCCGCCGCCGGGCTTTACGTAGACCATGATGGTGATCGGTTTCTCGGGAAACGCGGCGATCGCCGAATTCAGCGACCCAATTGCCAGGACGCCAAGCGCGACCAGACCGTATACCGCCACATGTAACAATTTCTTCATCCCAATTTCCTCCTTGTTTCTCCAAGGCTATGAAAGCGTCTCGGGCGAGAGCGACAAAGTATGCCAGCTTGGCGGTCTCCCCAAAAGAGTGTTTCTTGGCTCTAGCCTTTTGCTGCCCTTCGGCCCAGATGCCTGCATAGCACCTATCGAAGGGTCGGTTTAACCATGAATATTGATAACCGATAAAAGTTATTTTGTAAATTATATCATTTTCCATTTTTTGCGTCTTACCGGTGGGTTTTTTCGGCAAAAAAAAGTACGTTCGGGACGCCATGTTCTTGACTATCGGTCCAAGCGCGCGCTTTCTTTGCCCGGATCGTTCTACCAATGGTTTTTTCGGCAATGCGGATGAGCAATCGCTACTTCATTCAACTTGCGGCTCCGGTGGCGCTGGTTTTTGCCGTTCTGGGCTGGATGGGCTTTCTGGCCCCGAATGTCGCCTTTGCGGGCGGGGCAGTGGGCTGCATCGGTGTCCTGTTCGCCGCCGCGCGTTTAAAAGGCGCTTTGCTGGAACGGGCCGAGTCCGACCTTGCCATTGAAGGAAGCCTGCGGGAAGAGTTCGTTCGTCAGTCGCGTCTGGCCGAATCCTACGAGGTTATTCTCGACGCCATTCCCGATCCCGTGTTGGTGTTCCGGCGCGACCGGCGCATTATCCACGCCAATCGCGCCGTCATCGAACTGTTGGGTTATGATCCCATCGATTCGGATCTGACTGCCGCCATTCGCAATCCCGACGTGGTTGCCTCGGTCGAGGATGTTCTTGCCGGTGGCGGTGGCATTACCCGGACCGTGGAATTCACCCGCGGCGGCAATGTGGAACAATACCTTCTGGCGCAGCTGGTGCGTTTGTCATCAACCCGCGACATCGGCCCGGCCGCGGTTCTGGTCATTCATGACCTGACGGCGATTCGCAGAACCATGGAAATGCGCGCCGATTTCGTGGCCAACGTCAGCCATGAATTGCGCACGCCCTTGTCGACCATCGTCGGGATGGTCGAGACATTGCAGGGCGCGGCGAAAGACGATCCCGAAGCCCGCGATAAGTTTCTGAAAATCATGGAGGAACAGGGCTACCGCATGACCCGCCTGGTGGGCGATCTGTTGTCCCTTTCGCGAATTCAGGCCAACGAGCACGCGCGGCCGACCGAGATCGTTCAGGTTCGCAGTATTCTGGAAACGGCGGCGCGAATGCTGGAATCCGAATCGCAAAAGAACCAAACGACGATTTCCATTGAGGCGTCGGAGGATCTGCCGGAAGTCGTTGGCGAGGCCGAGCAAATTCTGCAGGTCTTCCAGAACCTCATGCACAATGCCGTGAAGTATGGGGGGGAAGGCAGCACGGTTCGCGTCGTGCCGCATATCGCAACGTCGGGTACGGTGTCGGTCTCGGTTTTGGATCAGGGGGATGGAATTCCGGCCGAACACATACCGCGCCTGACCGAGCGCTTCTACCGCGTGGACAAGGCGAGAAGCCGGGCCATGGGCGGCACGGGCCTTGGACTGGCCATCGTTAAACACATCCTCAACCGCCATCGGGGTGGCCTGAGCATCGAAAGCGAGGTCGGCGTGGGAAGCACGTTTACGGTTACCCTTCCTGTCGCCCGCCGGAGCAAAAAAAGGGCGCGCATTCACCGCGCAATGTAGGTTTTCAGATCCGGTGCTGGGGCCCTTTCCAGCCCCGCCAATCGTCACAAAATCGCAATACAAACGTCACACGGATGTAGCGTCCGGCACCTAAGTTGCGGCTACCGGCGCACGGGGTCGTCGGTTGTTTATTTTTATGTGTTGGACCCCAGTTGGATTTTGGAAGGAAGATTTTGTGATGAAAAAGACGCTTGCACTTGCAGCCCTCGCGGCTGTTACGTTCGCCGGCGCGGCCGAAGCGCGCGACCAGATCCGAATCGTCGGGTCTTCTACCGTGTATCCTTTTTCGACGACGGTTGCCGAGCAGTTCGGCCGATCGACCAGTTTCAAAACCCCGGTGGTGGAAAGCACCGGTTCGGGCGGCGGTTTGAAACTGTTTTGCAGTGGCGTTGGTGTCGATCATCCCGACATCACTAATGCCTCGCGCGCCATCAAGAAGTCGGAAGTTGATAAGTGCCAGAAGAACGGCGTCACCAGCATCACCGAAGTGAAGATCGGTTATGACGGCATCGTGCTCGCCAATTCGGCGAAGGCTCCGCAGATGAAGCTGACCCGCAAACAGTTGTTTCTGGCCCTGGCCAAGGACGTTCCTGCCGGTGAAGGCAAGCTCATTCCCAACCCGAACAAGACCTGGAAAGATGTTGACGCCAGCCTTCCCGATCTGAAGATCGAAGTTCTTGGCCCGCCGCCCACCTCGGGAACGCGCGATGCCTTCGCCGAGTTGGCTCTTGAAGGCGGCTGCAAGAAGATCAAATGGGTCGCCGCGCTTAAAAAGTCGGACAAGAACAAATACAAGGCCGTTTGCCATTCGATCCGCGAAGACGGCGCCTATGTGGAAGCCGGTGAAAACGACGTGCTGATTGTGCGCAAGCTCGAAGCCAACCCGGACGCCTTCGGCGTTTTCGGCTACAGCTTCCTGGATCAGAATTCCGACAAGGTTCAGGGCAGCGTCATCGAAGGTGTCGCCCCTGAATTCGAGGCCATCGCCGATGGTTCCTACCCGGTTTCACGCCCGCTGTTCTTTTATGTGAAGAACGCGCATGTGGGCAAAATTCAGGGCATCAAGGAGTACCTCGCCGAGTTTACCAGCAACAAAGCCTGGGGCCCTGACGGTTACCTTGCCGACAAGGGGCTGGTTCCCATGCCCGAGGACGAACGCAAGCGTTACCAAAGGGACGCGGCGAACATGTTCCACAACATCATGTAATCAGGTTTTGCCCGGGAGGTTCGCCTCCCGGGTATTCCCGAAACGAGACGAAACGACCTACGTGAAAAAACAATAAGGCTGCACGATCATGCAGTTAACCATTCTACTGGCGACGTTGCTGATACTGACGGTGATTGGTTTCCATATGGGCCGGTCACGTGCCGTTTCGACGGCGGTATCCGGAATTGGCCATCTAAATTCGCTTCCCTCCTATTACGGCATTTATGTTGCCGTGTGGTGCGGCGTTCCCGCCGGCGTCGTCCTGATTCTGTGGCTTTTGTTCGAGCCCCAGGTGGTCGAGACGCTTGTCGTGGCGGGACTTCCCGAAGCCGCCCGCACATTGCCCGAAAACAAGCTTGACCTTCTGCTGAACGACATTCGCAACTTGGCGGTGGGAAATATCGTCAGCCGCGATGTCGATCCGGAAATGCAGCGCGCCGCCGATCATTACGCGTCTATTCGGCGCATGGGCGGGGCGGCGATGATCGGTGTCGTACTGGCCTTGGCGGTGGCGGGAATAGGTTTTGGGCGCAAGGCGATTTCCCCCGAATTACGGGCGCGCACACGCATCGAGAACGTCTTGATGGTCTTCCTCATCGGCTGCTCGACCATCGCCATCCTCACGACTGTCGGTATCGTGCTTTCGCTGCTGTTCGAATCGCTGCGCTTTTTCCAGCTGGTATCGCCGGTCGAGTTCCTGTTCGGACTGGAATGGAGCCCGCAAACGGCCCTTCGGGAAGATCAGGTGGGCAGTTCGGGCCTGTTCGGTTCCGTTCCGCTGTTGGCGGGAACGGCATTGATTTCCTTTATTGCCATGTGCGTGGCGGTGCCCGTGGGGCTGCTGAGCGCCATTTATATGTCGGAATACGCGGCCTCGAAGGTGCGCAGCGCGGTCAAGCCGCTGCTTGAAATCCTGGCCGGAATCCCAACCGTCGTTTACGGGTTTTTTGCCGCCCTGACCGTGGCGCCGTTCTTCCGCGAGAGCGGAAATCTGTTCGGCATCGGCATTTCGTCTGAAAGCGCGCTGGCGGGCGGCCTGGTCATGGGCATCATGATCATTCCGTTTGTCTCGTCCATATCCGATGACGTCATTTCCGCGGTCCCGCAGTCCCTTCGCGAAGGATCGCTGGGACTGGGCGCCACCAAATCCGAGACCATCCGGCGGGTCATTCTTCCGGCGGCCCTGCCGGGTATCGTTGGTGGAATTCTGCTGGCCGTGTCACGGGCCATCGGCGAAACCATGATCGTTGTCATGGCGGCCGGTCTGGCGGCCAATTTGACGGCCAATCCCCTGGAGGCAGTGACCACCGTTACCGTTCAGATCGTGACCCTGCTGGTCGGGGATCAGGAATTTGACAGCGCCAAGACGCTGGCTGCGTTCGCTCTGGGGCTGGTTTTGTTTTTCATAACCCTGATCCTGAATGTGGCGGCGCTGAGTGTCGTCAAGAAATACCGTGAGCAGTATGAGTAGTGGTATGACCGAACTATCGACCAATACCCCAAAACCCCGGGACGTGTCTGCCATTGTCACGGCGGGGCTGGCCAAACGTTACGCCGCGGAACGGCGCTTTCGGGCTTTCGGCATCGCCGCCATCGCTATTGCCGTGGCCTTCGTCGCCTTGCTGTTTTCAAGCATCATCGGCAACGGCTACACGGTGTTTGTGCAAACTCACATGCGTTTGGATGTGGAATTGTCGGCGGATGCGATCGACCCCAAGGGTACGCGGGACGCCACCGTTCTGGCGCGGGGGGACTATGCGGGTCTGGTTAAAGGGGCGTTGCGCGAACGTTTTGCCGATGTGAAAAAACGCCGCGACAAGCGCAAACTTCATGGTCTGGCCAGTCAGGGCGCCAGTTATGATCTTCGCAATATGGTTCTAGCCGATCCGAACCTGATCGGTCAGCGCATTTCGGTCTGGCTGCCGGTTTCCGACGATGCCGACATGCTGATAAAGGGCCATATTCCGCGCCATACGGGCGAAGGATCGCGGCGCATTTCCGACAAGGAAATTGCCTGGCTGGACGCGCTGGCCGAAGCGGGCGATCTGGAAACGCAATTCAACGTGCGTTTTTTCACGTCTGGCGATTCGCGCGAACCGGAACTGGCGGGAATTTGGGGCGCCGTGGTGGGGTCTGCCCTGACCCTTCTGGTGACCATCGCGCTTGCCTTTCCTTCTGGCGTGGCCACGGCCGTTTATCTTGAGGAATTCGCTCCGAGAAATCGCTGGACCGATCTGATCGAGGTCAACATCAACAATCTGGCGGCGGTTCCGTCCATCGTATTCGGGCTTCTGGGTTTGGCCGTGTTTCTCAATTTCTTCGGTATGCCGCGCTCCGCACCAGTGGTGGGCGGCTTCGTTTTGGCGATCATGACCCTACCCACAATCATCATTGCCGGGCGTGTGGCCCTGACCAGCGTGCCGCCGTCGGTGCGCGAGGCAGCCTACGGGTTGGGCGCATCTCCGGTGCAGGCAGTGTTTCACCATGTATTGCCGCTGGCCATGCCCGGAATGCTGACCGGGGCCATCATCGGCATGGCTCGCGCGCTGGGTGAAACGGCGCCGCTTCTGATGATCGGAATGGTCGCCTTCATCGTCGATATTCCGGGCAGCTTCACCGATCCTTCGACCGTTCTACCGGTTCAGGTCTACCTGTGGGCCGATAGTCCCGAGCGGGCTTTCATGGAGAAAACGTCGGCGGCGATCATGGTTTTGCTGGCGTTCCTCATCGTCATGAATGGCGCAGCCGTTTACCTTCGCAAAAAGTTCGAGGTTCGGTGGTAACGATATGCAGCGAGATGGAGAAAGAAATGTTTCGCGAAAATATGGAGGCCGATGTGACCTTCGATTCCGATGATGCCGGGCGGTTCGACCCGGACACCGACGATGCTTACAGTTCAACCGAGGAAATGGCCGTCGTCGAGTCCCCTCCGAAGATCATTTCCCGCGGGGTGGATGTCTTTTACGGCGACACCCAGGCGCTGTTCGGGGTCGATATCGATATTCGCCCCAACGAGGTGACGGCCCTGATTGGTCCGTCGGGCTGTGGGAAATCAACGTTTCTCAGGTGTCTCAACCGCATGAACGACATCATCGACGGCTGTTCGGTGCGCGGGTCCATCACCCTGGATGGACGCGATATCTATGCCAAATCCGTGGACACCGTTCACCTGCGCGCCCGCGTGGGTATGGTGTTTCAAAAACCCAATCCGTTTCCAAAATCGGTTTACGATAACGTGGCGTACGGGCCGAAGATCCACGGTCTGGCCACCGACAAGGACGATCTGGACGCCATCGTCCACAGCAGCCTTGAACGGGCGGGCCTGCTGGACGAGGTAAAAGATCGATTGCACGAGCCGGGAACCGGGCTGTCGGGCGGACAGCAGCAGCGCCTTTGCATTGCGCGCGCCATCGCCGTGGAACCCGAAGTGATTTTGATGGACGAGCCGTGTTCCGCACTTGATCCCATCGCCACTTCAAAGATAGAGGATCTTATTGACGAGATGCGAAACAATTACACTATCGTCATCGTTACCCATAACATGCAGCAGGCGGCGCGCGTATCGCAGCGCACCGCGTTTTTTCATCTGGGCAAAATGATTGAATACGGCCATACGGATACTATCTTTACCAATCCAAACGAGGTCCGCACCCGCGATTACATTACGGGCCGGTTCGGGTGATGGAAATGACCGATATGGAAACAAAAAAGCCGCAGCACATCGTTCGTTCCTACGACGATGAACTGGGCCATATCTGCGCGCGTATCGTCGAAATGGGCGGACTGGTCGAAGATCAGTTGGCGTCCGCCATTACCGCCATTGTCAAGCGGGACGCGGCCCTGGGTGAACAGGTTTCCGGACAGGACGGGCGCGTGGATGAAATGGAGCGCGAGATTGACGAGTTGATCGTTCGGCTTTTGGCCAAACGGCAGCCCGTTGCGGATGATTTGCGCGAGGTGGTCGCGGGGCTGAAAATTGTTGGAATCCTCGAGCGCGTGGGCGACTATGCTGCCCACGTCGGCGAACGGGCGGTCACCCTTGGCGCGGCCCCGGAATTGCCGGCTGTTTTGGTCATTGCAAGAATGGGAAAAATGGTCCGCGACCTTTTTGCCGATGCCCTGGCCGCTTACGCCAATCAGGATGCGCGATTGGCGTTGAGTGTTTGGCAGCGCGACCAGGATCTTGATCGGCTTTATGCGAGCCTGTTTCATGAGTTGCTGAAGTCCATGGAGTGGGATAGTGAAAATATCGCCACCTGCACGCATCTGTTATTTATTGCAAAATATATTGAAAGGGTCGGGGATTTCGCGACCAACATTGCCGAACACGTACATTTTCTGGCTCTGGGGCATCCCCCGCAAGGAGAACGTCCCAAGGCCGGAAATACGAATATTGCCATTAAACCGATAACGGGCGGTCAACCCTCATGAGTTCACAAATTCTAATTGTCGAGGATGAGGCGGCGCTGGTCACCATGCTGCGCTACAATTTGGAACAGGATGGGTATCACGTCGAAGAGGCCGGTGACGGCGAAGAGGCGCTTCTGAAAATCGACGAGTCCAAACCGGACTTGATCCTTCTGGACTGGATGTTGCCGCGCCTGTCGGGGCTGGAGGTCTGCCGCCGCATCCGGCGCAAGCCTGAAACCCAGGATTTGCCGGTGATCATGCTGACTGCGCGCGGCGAGGAATCTGACCGGGTGCGCGGCCTTGATACGGGTGCGGACGATTACGTCACCAAGCCGTTTTCGCCAAAGGAACTGCTGGCGCGCATACGTTCTTTGCTGCGCCGCGCAAATCCATCGGACACCCATGAAACCCTTTCCGGCGGCGATATCGTTATGGATCTGGCGGCCCACAAGGTGACGCGCACCGGGCGCGACATCAAACTGGGGCCGACCGAATTCAGGCTGCTCAGGTTTTTTATGGAAAATGCCGGGCGCGTTCTGTCGCGCGAGCGCTTGCTGGACGAGGTATGGGGACGCGAAATTTTTGTCGAGGAACGCACGGTTGACGTTCACATCCGGCGTTTGCGCAAGGCGTTGAACAAAGATGGCGAAGACGACCCGATCCGTACCGTTCGCTCCGCCGGATACTCTTTCGAGGTCAATTAGTCGGCGCTTATACCGGTTCATGATTTGACATCTCGGTTCGAGCCCCTACCATATATAAGAGGGGAGCGGGTATCTCTGCGAAAATCACAAGGGCTGTCACCTGTTATGTATTCGGTGGTCGATGAGCGTCGGTTGCCCCTTGTTACGCAACTAAATGGGAGAGGCTGGGTATGTCAAACAAACACAACGGCGGTTGCCATCCTTACATTCCAGAGTTGAGGGAACAATTACGCTGCGGCAAGATTGATCGCCGCGAATTCCTGGGAACGGCGACCAGACTGGGCGTTTCCGCTGCCGCCGCCTACGCCATGGCCGGCAGCGTGTTCGCGCCAGGTGCGGCATTTGCTGCCGAGACGCCGCGCAAGGGCGGTAACCTGCGGGTTTCCATGAACGTAAAGGAAATGACCGATCCGGCTACCTATGACTGGTCGGAAAAGGGAAATCTGGCGCGCCACATGACCGAACCCTTGGTGCGCATCAACAAGGACAACGTGGCCGAAGGTTATCTGGCGGAAAGCTGGAACGCGTCCGAAGACCTCAAGACCTGGACGTTCAAGCTGCGCAAGGGGGTCAAGTGGTCCAACGGTGACGATTTCGGCGCCGACGACGTAGTCTCCAACTTCAAGCGCTGGCTCGATCCCGCCACCGGTTCATCGAACCAGGGGCGCTTCAGCGCCATGACGGAAAAAGTCGATACCGGAAAGAAAGACAAGGACGGCAAGCCGGTGATGTCGACGGTGGGCACCGAAGGCGCGGTCGAGAAAATCGACGACAATACGGTGCGCTTCCATCTTAACCGGGCCGACTTGTCCTTGCCCGAAAGCATGGGCGATTACCCGGCCCTGATCGTCCATCGCCGTTTCGACGACGAAGGCGGCGATCTTAGCAAGAACCCGGTGGGCACCGGTCCGTTCGCGCTTAAGGAATATACCGTCGGCGAGAAGGCCGTATTGGCGCGGCGCAACGACGCGTCGTGGTGGGGCGGCGACGTTTATCTCGACAAGATCACCTATATCGATCACGGCGATGATCCGTCGGCCCAGCTGGCGGCCTTTGCTTCGGGGCAGATCGACGCCAATTTTCGCACCAATATCGAGCAGGTGGATGTGATGAAAAACATCCCCGATTTGGTCAATTACGAGGCGGTTACGGCACAGTGCGGCGTGGCCCGCATGAAGATCACCGAAGCGCCGTTCGACAACAAGAACCTGCGCAAGGCGATCCAGGCCTGCATCGATCAGGAAAAAATATTGCGGATCGTCTATCTGGGGCGGGGTGCGCCGGGCGAGGATCATCACGTGGCACCCGTCCATCCCGAATACTTCAAGCTGCCGCGGATCAAGCAGGATTACGATCTGGCCAAGAAGTATCTGGCCGACGCCGGGCACGCGGGCGGCATCAAAATCAGGATCGATTGCGTTGCCAATCCGACGTGGGAACAAAACGCCTGCAAGGCGCTGGCCGAAATGCTCAAGCCCGCGGGGATCGATCTGGCCATCAACATCATGCCGGGCGGCACCTATTGGGATCGCTGGCTGACAACGCCCTTTGGCATGACCTCGTGGACCCATCGTCCACTAGGCGTACAGGTATTGAACTTGGCCTATCGCAGCGGCGTGTCGTGGAACGAAACGTCCTACGCCAACCCCGAGTTTGATGCCCTGCTGGACGAGGCCGGGACCCTTCTGGACGCCAACGGGCGGCGCAAGTTGATGGAGAAGATCGAGATGGTATTGCAGGACGACGCGATCATGCACCAGTCGTCGTGGCGATCCATCTTTACCACCGCGCACAAGCGGGTGCGTGGCATCTACTGCCAGGTGGCCGAGGAGCACCACTACAACAAGGTGTGGCTGGCCGGTTAGAATAGCCGTTGCGGACCGGGCGGAATTCCCGCCCGGTCTTTTTTTTACCCGTTTGGATATTGATGCTGTTTTTTGTCATAAGGCGTTTCGGCAACATGGCCCTGATCATGGTCCTGGTGTCGCTTGCCGTATTCCTTTTGCTTGAATTGACGCCTGGAAGCGTCGCGACCAAGGTTCTTGGTCCCTATTCCAGCGAGGAGCAGCGCCGCCTCTGGCTAGAAGCCCACGGCTACATGGAGCCCCTGTGGACGCGGTATGGCAGCTGGCTGGTCAATTTCGTGCAGGGCGAATTCGGCCAGTCCATCCGCTTCAAGGTTCCGGTGTCGGACGTTCTTTGGCCGCGCCTGTGGAACACGACCATCCTGGGCTTCTGGACCTTCGCCATTATGATCCCGGTGTCCCTGACCCTGGGCGTGCTGGCCGGGATGCGTGAAGGCGGGTTGCTGGATCGCGCCATCTCGCAAATCAGTGTGATCACCACGTCCATTCCGGAATTCGCCAGCGCCGTGCTGTTCTCGTCCATCTTTGTTTTCGGTCTGAAATGGCTGCCCGGCACCAGCACCATGAGCGACGGGTTCGATCCGCTGCAACTCCTGCTGCCGGTGATGGTGCTGGTGGTGTACGACTTCGGATACGTGACCCGCATGACGCGGGCCTCCATGGCCGAAGTCATGACCACGCCCTACATTCGCACTGCCGTCCTCAAGGGCTTGCCCTATCGCCGGGTCATCCTGCGCCATGCGCTGCGCAATGCCCTGATTGCGCCTTTCACCATCATCATGCTGCAAATCAACTGGCTGTTGTCCGGCGTGATCGTCGTCGAATTCGCCTTCGCCTATAAGGGGTTTGGCGCGCTGCTGCTGGAGGCGGCGCTCAATCAGGACATTTACGTGATTGAAGCGTGCGCAATGGTGGCCGTGTTTGTCGCCGCCGCGACGCAAACCCTGGCCGATATCGGGTACACCTACCTCAACCCCCGCATCCGGTTTAAATAGGGGGGCGCGATGATCGAACTTGTGAAATCCATACTTCCCGCGCCATCCAAAGTATCGGCGCTGGTTCGCGCGTTGCGCTCATTTGCCCTGTTGCGGGAAAGCGGGGTCGGCATGGTCGGCGCCGGTCTGGTCCTGTTTTGGGTGATTGTCGCCCTGTTTGCGCCCGTGATCGCACCGTTCGAGCCCAACGCGCAATTGCTGCCCATGGCCAAGCCAGGCACGGCGTTTCCCGGAGGCGCAACGTTCTGGCTGGGGGCCGACCAATTGGGGCGGGATATTCTGTCGCGCATCATTTGGGGCTCGCGGACGGTTCTTTTTTTCGCCCCGCTGGCGACCCTTTGCGCCTACACGGTGGGCATAATCATGGGGCTCGCGGCTGGCTATTATCGCGGCAAGCTGGATGAGTTCCTGTCTTTCGTCGCCAACGCCATTTTGTCGTTTCCGGTGCTGGTGCTTTACGTGCTGGTGATTTCGACCATCGGTCCGTCGGGCATCAACATCGTTATCGCCATTACGTTTGCCAGTGCGCCGGGGATCATGCGCATCGTGCGCGGTCTGGTGCTGGACCTGCGCAACCGCGACTATGTTGCCGCCGCCCAAACGCGGGGCGAATCGTCGTGGTACATCATGCTGGTAGAGATTTTGCCCAATGCGCGCGGGCCGTTGATTGTGGATGCTTGCCTGCGCCTGGGCTATGTGGTGATCACCATCGGGGTTCTCGGCTTTTTGGGGCTTGGCCTGCCGCCGCCGGACCCGGACTGGGGCGGCATGGTTAATTTCGCCAGGCCCCTGGCCATCGTGTTTCCGCATATGACGGTGTTTCCCTGCATCGCAATTTCCTCGTTGATTCTGGGATTCAATCTGCTGGCCGATGGCCTGCGTGAAATATCGCTGAGGGATTAGGACGATCCATGAGCCAAAACGCCATCCCTCCGGTGCTTGAGATTGACAACCTGGGCATTTCGTACTTCACGCGGGCCGGTGAAATTCCGGCGGTCAAGGATTTCTCGCTGAGCCTGGGCGCGGGGGAAAGCGTGGGGCTAGTGGGCGAGTCCGGGTGCGGCAAGTCCACCGTCGCCATGGGGATCATGCGCTATCTGGGGAGCAACGGGGCCATCGTTGGCGGCGCCATCCGCTTCAAGGGCCGCGACATGAACGAACTGAATGAGGCCGAACTGCGCCAAATTCGCGGCTCCGAAATCGCCATGATCTACCAGGAGCCCATGGCGGCGCTTAATCCGAGCCTGACCATCGCCACCCAGTTGATCGAAGTCTCCATGACCCATGAAGGCATCGGCGAAGCGGAAGCGCACGCCCGCGCCATACAGGTGCTGGCCGACGTGAATTTGCCCGACGCCGAGCGCATCATGGCGGCCTATCCCCATCAGCTTTCGGGTGGCCAGCAGCAGCGCGTGGTTGTTTGCATGGCGCTTTTGTCCAATCCGTCGCTGTTACTGCTGGATGAACCGACGACGGCGCTGGACGTGACGGTCGAGGCGGGCCTCGTGCGCCTGATTGCCGGGCTCAGCGAAAAATACGGGACGGCGCTTTTGTATATTTCCCATAACCTTGGGCTGATCACGGATACCTGCGATCGGGTTTGCGTCATGTATTCGGGCGAGTCCGTCGAGGAAGGAACGGTGAACGAGGTTTTTAATGCGCCGCGCCATCCCTACACCCACGGCCTTTTCGGATGCATCCCGCTGCCCACAGCCGACAAGAACGCCCGGCCTTTGATGCCCATCCAAGGCCAGCTTCCCCTCCCCCACGAACGGCCGCCGGGGTGCAACTTCGGACCCCGTTGCGATCATTTCGGTGCCGGGCGGTGCGACGGCGATGAAATTGCCATGCAGGCGGTAAGTAATTCAGGCTCCGCTCATCGCGCGCGGTGTTTGCGCTGGCACGAAATCAACTGGGATTTGGACATCGCCGTAGAAACCGAACGCGAGGAAATCCCGGTTGGCGACGTGGTGCTGGCGGTTGACGGGATGCAGAAATATTACGCCGTGCATGACCGTTCCATCGGGGCATGGATTTCGGGCAAGGGCGTTCGTTACGTCAAGGCCAATGAAGCGCTGGATTTTCGCGCCCGCAAGGGCGAGACCGTCGCCATCGTGGGTGAATCCGGATGCGGCAAATCCACCTTCGCCAAGGTTCTGGTGGGATTGGAGGCCAGCACCGGAGGCAAGGTCCGGTTTGACGGAGACGAGATCGGTCAAACATCGGTGCATGATCGCACGTCCGAACAGATCGGCTCGTTGCAGATGATCTTCCAGAACCCTGACGAAACCCTGAACCCCAGCTTGACCATTGGTTCGCAGATCGGGCGCGTGATCCGGAAGTTCGGCGTCGAGGTCGAACCCGACAAAATCCGCGAGCGGGTGTTGCGGTTGCTCGATACAGTCAAACTGCCGCGCGATTTCATCCACCGCCGGCCCCGTCAGTTGTCGGGTGGCCAGAAACAGCGGGTGGGTATAGCCCGCGCCTTTGCCGGAAATCCGTCGCTGGTGGTGGCCGATGAACCGGTTTCGGCGCTGGATGTTTCGGTGCAGGCGGCGGTGACCGAACTTCTGATGGATATCCAGCGCGAACATGGAACGACGCTTTTGTTCATCAGCCACGATCTAAGCGCCGTTCGCTATCTGGCCGACCGCGTGGTCGTCATGTATCTGGGCCGGGTCATGGAACGGGGAAGTACGGACAAGGTTTTCAGCCCGCCCTATCATCCCTACACCGAAGCACTGCTTTCGGCGGTTCCCATTGCCGATCCCAATATCGAGAAGCGCGAGATCATTCTGGAGGGCAACCCGCCCAGCGTCATTGACCAGCCCCCAGGCTGTCCGTTTCAAACGCGCTGTCCGCGCAAACTCGGTCCCTTGTGCGAAACCGAAGCGCCCCCCAGCCGCGATGCCGGAGACGGCCACGTCATCGCCTGCCACATGGAACTAACCGGTCTGCGCCAAGTCGAACACGTTATCCGATTTTCCAATGGCAACGGTGTTGCGGGGAAGGAATAGCTGCGGCACAATCCCACCGAATAGTAATAGGGGAGGAAGTCGTGTCTGTTCATCGCTTCACCGGGGTTGTTCTGCTTCTCGTTTTTGTGGCGCTGCTGACCTCGCCGGCGGCGGCCGGTTGGCACCAAAATTCCATATTCGGATACCGTGTCCACTTCCCTGACAACTGGTCGGTTGAGGCGGACCCCGACGGCACGATCGTCAAGGCTCTCAAACCGGATAGCAGCATTCAATTGGTTATTCAGGTGGGCGATCTGCCGGGGCAAGTTCGCACGCCAAATCAATTGGCCGATGCGTATACCGCCAACGTATTCGACGAGTTGCGCCTGCTGAAAAAGCAGAACGATGCCCTGAACGGCATACCGATGGTGACAGCTGTATATCTGGGACAGGACGGCCCCAAACAAATCCTCATTGGTGCTTTCTATATGGTTCAGCCGCCATATGCGTTCGTTCTGTATTCGGTAATGGACGCGAAGCGGGCTCAGCAATTGGCCAACGAATCGGATGCCGTATTCAAGTCCTTTTCGCGTGTGGCGCCCAGTGCGCCGACTATGGCGGCAAAACCACCGGTGCCACCGGCCCCGGCCCCCGCACCGGCCCCGGCGGCGGAACCGCCGCTTGATCCCATTGACGCGCCTTTCGTGGTCGTTTCCAAGGCGCGGGTTCGCGCGCGTCCGGATGTGCGGGCCAAGTCCGTCACCACCCTGAAGGCCGGTGAAGAAATTACGGTTCTGGGACGGGTCACCGGCACCAAGTGGATGCTGGTTGCGCGCGACGACGATGCGTTGGGGTACGTGGTTGAGCGATCTCTCCGGGACAAAACCGCGACCGTGGCTCAGGCACCAGCACCTGCCGCAGCACCAGCTCCGGCAATCGCCGTCACCGTGCCCAAAGGTGTTCAGTTTGGCCGCTACTTTGCGCTGGTGATCGGTAACACGGGGTACAAGAACTTCCCGGCCCTGGTTACGGCGGGCGATGACGCCAATGCCGTTGCCGCATTGCTGGGACAATCGTACGGGTACAAAACCCAATTGCTGCTGGATGCCACTCGAAATCAGATCATCGACGCCATCGAAGGCTATCGCGAGAAACTGGGCGCAAATGATAATCTACTTATCTATTATGCGGGCCACGGCTGGCTGGACAAGAAAGCGGAACGCGGATACTGGCTGCCCGTGGATGCACGGCCCAACAGCAAGGCCAACTGGGTTTCCAACACCACCATTACCGATAGCATCAAGGCCATGGACGCCAAGCATGTGATGGTGGTGGCTGATAGCTGCTATTCGGGAACGCTGACGCGCGGCATTAAAATCAAGCGCCGCGATTCCGAATACTTCAAGCGTCTGGCCAAAACCAAAGCGCGCATCGCCATGACGTCAGGCGGGTTGGAACCCGTCAGCGACAGCGGCGGTGGCGGCCATTCGGCATTCGCCAAGGCATTTCTGGACGTGTTGGCGAAAAACGATGGCGTTCTCGACGGAACCGAGTTGTTCAAGCGCATCGAACGGCCCGTCAAGCTAAACGCCGATCAAACCCCCGCCTATTCGGACATTCGCAAGGCGGGTCACGAAGAAGGCGGCGACTTCTTATTCGTGCGCAGGAACTAAAAAAGTGGAAATAGTCGTACTGGGCGTCGGCAACACGCTGATGTCGGATGAAGGCGTGGGCGTTCGCGTTATCGAAGGATTGCTCACGCGCGCCAATGAATTTCCGGCTGTCGAATTTATCGACGGCGGCACGGCGGGGCTGGCATTGCTGACGCTGATCGAGGGGTATGACGGTTTCATCGCCGTCGATGCGGCGTCCCTGAACGCCCCGCCCGGTTCGGTGCGCACCTTCGAGGGCGACGACATGGACGCCTTTCTTCGCACCCGCGCGCGCAGCGCCCACGACATCGGACTTGATGACCTGCTCAACGCGCAGCGCATCAGGGGATTGTTACCCGAACGCCGCGCCCTTGTCGGCATTCAACCCAAACGTCTTAACCTGGGCGAAGCACTGAGCCCCCCGGTTGCCGACGCCCTTCCCGTGGCCGAGACCGCCGTCGTCGAAGTTATAGGCCGGTGGCAGGGCCAGAGGTAATCTGCGCCGTCTGATCGCGACCGTAGTAGCGCCGCGCGTAGTAGGTCAGGGTGTTTTTCAAGTAGGCGTCCATCTCGGTCCAGTTTACCCGGCCATCCTTATCGCCGTCGGCCTCGCCGCTCATGCCCGTGAGGAAGTATTTGGTAAAAAGGCTGATGGTTTTGTCGTTTTCCCACGAGGCAACCTGATCGGCCGCACCCGCCGTAATCACCGTCAATTTGTCCGGAACCTTGGAAATTCTGGGTTTGACGTAGACGCCGGAACTCGCGACCATCAAAGACCCGGCCTGACTGACCCCGGAGAAACACGCTTCCAGCACGACGGTAACCGATTTGGCCGGAAGTTGCGCAAGGTTGCCATAAAGGACGTCCAGCGGATAACCGTTGATTTCGATGCGCGAACTATCGGCATCAACCGGAACCAGATAGGCCGCATTATTGTTTCCGGCAGGCGCGCCGTGGCCCGAGTAGTAGATCCACACGCGGGACTGCCCCTGTCGGACCCAGTCATAGAGCTGTCCCTTGAAGGTTCGTTCCGAGCCGAACACCCGTTCAAGCTGGGCGCTGGTGGCGTCCCGCAAATCGATGATGTTGCCCTCGCGTACGCCAAGTTCGGTCAAAACGTATTTCTTGAAGCTTTCGGCATCGGCGTAGGCCGGGATGACGTTCGGTATGTCCTTTCCCAGTTTTCCGTAGTCGGCATTCCCGATGATGACGGCAATGTCGTCGGGCCGGGGAGGTGAGGCCGCAAAACTCACATTGACCGGGGCCACCGGAAAGTTTGTGTTTGTCCCCGATGATGCCGTGGCGGCATATGTTGCCGGTTTGAGGGTTTTAAGTGCCGTTTCCAGTTGGGTCGAATCATCCAGACGGGTGGCGAATTGCACCAGCGCGGCACTTGCCGCGGGCTTAAACATGTGGCTGCTGGCCGGCCAGGGAACGGTGCTCGCCCCGTTTCCGGTGACCCGCGCCACTTCCGTCTCATCAGGATCGACGAAAATACCCGATATCTTGACCGTGGTCTGTTCCCCCGATTGGGGGCCCAAATGGATCTGCATGTCCAAAATCATGGCGACGCCGACCGCATTTATTGCGGCCTCGTCGATATCCTTGATGACGATGACTTCTTTGAAGCGGTCGTTAAGAATCTTGTTGATTCCCTCGACAACGAACTGAGGGTCCGCGTCGGTTAGCGCCGTGGTGTTGGTGAAGGCGCCGAACGAAGAGATAAAAGATCGGGCACCCTCCATATGAGACATTGACGCCTTGACATTCCCGGACAGAAGAACCCCCAGTTTATGATTTGAAAATGCGGGGTTGCCAGGCGCGTTTCCCAGCGACACCAAAGGATCGACGTACTGCGGTTGCGGGGTCGTCACGCACCCCGTTGCCAGAAGGAAAATCGCCAAGACCAGAAATACGCGCTTCATGGTGGCCAGCACCTTTCATACGCCATCCGGATAAAAGCCGGTCCCCTATGATATCATTTTTCCCGCAAAAAACCCTTCGGAAAAACAGCTCGACCCCAGCCACGCCGGTGATTGCGGCAGGTGGCAGGACCAATAGTGCGCCATCATATGTAAATCATTGTGATGGCAACCATGGTGCAACCGCGATGCCTGGACGTTCCGAGGTCTTTTACGAAAACCTGTCGGGGTTCGAAGATTTCACCGATGTGACCGATCTGTCGCTCTACGTTCCGTTGCCCGATGACTGGTTCATCGTCGTTGCCGATATCAAGGGCTCCACGAAAGCGATCAAGGAAGGGCGTTATAAGGACGTCAATCTAATGGGGGCGGCCTGCATCACGGCTGTCATCAACGCGTTGTCCGGGTTTGCCATTCCCTACGTTTTCGGTGGCGACGGCGCTACGATGGCGGTTCCTTTGTCTGCGACGGGCGCAGTCAAACGGGTGTTGGGGGCGGCGCGCAGGCTGTCTCAAAATCAGTTTGGTCTGGAGTTGCGGGCCGGCATCGTACCCGTTGGCAATATCCGTGATGCGGGCGCGGACGTACGGGTCGCGAAGTTTCAACTCAGCCCCGGCAACTTCACGGCGATGTTTTCGGGGGGCGGCGTCCAGTTGGCGGACACCCTGATCAAGGCCGAAGAAGGCAGCGAGCGGTTCGAAATCGCCTTGCCCGAAGGTGATGCACTACCCGATCTAAGCGGGCTGTCATGCCGATGGGAGCCGTTGCAATCGTGCCGCGGCACGATGATGAGCATGTTGATCTACGCGACGGGCCGTAACGATGCAGAAAAAGCCGAGACCTATCATGCGGTCATCGAAGGCGTTGGCGGAATCTTGCAAGGAGACCCCGGCGATTCCAGACCGGTCAGCGCCGACAACATGGTTTTCAAATGGCCCTCACGGGGCATTAATAACGAAAGCAAGTTGATGGCCGGAGCCCGTGGCCGCACCGGGAAATGGCTTCGGCTTTACGCCACCAGCTTTGTTCAATACCTGCTGGAGAAGTTTGATCTGTCGGCGGGCGGGTATAACGCGCCAATCTACCGCGAGGAATTGCGCACCAATTCAGACTTCAGGCGGTTTGACGATATGCTGCGCATGATCCTGGATTGTCCCATCGAATTGGCCGATGAAATCGAGAACTATTTCCTGGAATTGCACAGGCAGGGCAAGATCGCGTTTGGCACCCATCGTTCTGATCAGGCGTTGATGACGTGCCTCGTGTTTTCCCTGACCAAGGGCGAGCACATTCATTTTGTAGATGGGTCGGACGGCGGCTTCGCCATGGCCGCCGTGCAACTGAAGGCGCAGATGCGAACCGTGTTAACCAAATAAACGGTTGGCACCTGATGCCCGAGCGGGTGTTCTAGGCGGCCCTGTTTTCCATCCGCCTGTGGCGCTTGGGCGCACGGCGGCGTTGGGTTGGGGCGTTTCCGTCATTCTGAACCCGACCTTCGCCATGATCCCGACCTTCGCCATGACCCTGGCCGTTTCCATGACCCTGGCCGTTTCCGCGACCCTGGCCGTTCCTGCGGGCTTGACCGTTTCCGTGGCCCTTTCCCTGCCCGAAGCGTTTATTGCGCTGGGGCTTTTGGGCGGGGCCGGTATCATTGGCGATCTCGGCGGCGTGGAAAGGATGATCCGTGATCACCGGAACGCTCTGGCGGATGATTTTTTCGATGTCGCGCAGATAGGCGCGTTCTTCGCGATCACAGAACGAAATGGCTATGCCGCTGGCACCGGCCCGCGCCGTGCGTCCGATGCGGTGCACGTAGCTTTCCGGTTCGTTGGGCAGCTCGAAATTGATGACGTGGGTCACGCCGTCAACATCAATGCCGCGCGCCGCGATGTCGGTGGCCACCAAGGCCCGGATGCGCCCCGAACGGAAGCTCTTGAGCGCCCGTTGCCGCGCGTTCTGGGACTTGTTGCCGTGGATTGCGTCCGAATTGACGCCGATCTGGTGCAGTTGCCGGGCAACGCGGTCGGCCCCGTGTTTGGTGCGGGTGAAGATGAGCACGCGCGAGATGTCCTTGTCGTTCATCAGTTCGCCAAGCAGGTCGCGCTTTTTGGCTTTTTCCACGAACAGAACACGTTGCGTTACTTTTTCAACAGTGGTCGCGGCGGGTGCGACTTCGATGTGCACCGGATCGTTCAGCAGGCTGGCGGCGAGACCCTGAATGGTTTTCGGCATGGTGGCCGAGAACAGCATGGTCTGGCGGCGGTCGGGCAGGGCGGCGGCGATGCGTTTGACATCGGGGATGAAGCCCATGTCCAGCATGCGGTCGGCCTCGTCCAGAATGAATGTCTCCACCTCATCAAGGCGCAAGTGTCCCTGGCTCATGAGGTCGAGCAATCGTCCCGGCGTCGCGACAACCACGTGGACGCCACGCAGCAAAGCCGTAATTTGCGGGCGGATGGAGGCGCCGCCGAACACCACCGCAATGCGCAGGGGAACGTGGCGGCCATAGCTGCGCAGGCTGTCGCCGATCTGGCCCGCCAGTTCGCGGGTCGGGGCGACAATCAGGGCGCGCGGTTTGCGGCTGCGGGCTTTGGCGTGGTTTACCGAAAGACGGTGCAGCAGGGGCAGCGCGAAGGCCGCCGTTTTTCCGGTGCCGGTCTGGGCGACGCCCAACAGGTCGCGTCCGTCCAGCAGTGGCGGAATGGCTTTGGCTTGAATGGGAGTAGGGGTGGAATAGCCATCATCGGTGATGGCGCGAAGAAGAGGCTTGGCCAGTTCAAGGCCAGCAAAATCGGTCATGTGTTATTATTCTTTCTTTTTCAAAACGTCGTAATCCTCCGCCCCGCATTGGGACGGAAGGCGTGCAAGCACGATGCAAGCATGGCGACGCGCCGTGTCCAAACATCAGGTCTGGGTGGCTGCCCGTCTTACGAAACGCCCGCAAATGTCGGTAAGAAACGTGGCCGGTTCCAGGCGCTTGCCGAACCGGCGAGGGATCGAAATTCGACCGTAAAGGGAGTGTCGCTGGCCGCACAAAGCGCTTGTTGCACCCGGAAGTCAAGACAATTCGGTTGGTGCGGCCATTGTGGAGGCGCGAAAGAAAAGATATTGGCGATACTTGATTTGGAAAACCAAAAGACTTCGGCTATCATCATACCGTGCTGAAAAAAGAATGATCGGGGATTACCCCGGTGCGTGGGATGGGATGGGCGAACCTGAGCAATCTGTATTGATTGAGATTCATCGGGCCGTTTCGGCGTTGCTGGAAGACGATTCTGAATCGGTGATCGACGTATCCACCCTGCCCCTGGGCGTGGCCGATCTGGCGCGCCTTGAAGACGCATTGGGCCAGGGCGAGGTCGAGGCGACCATTGAGGCCGGAGGAAAAAGCACGGTTCGCGAAACCGGCGTTTCGGGCGTATGGATTGTCGAGCATTTCAGCGAGAGCGGAAGCGTTCTTGCCAAAACCATCGAGGTGTGCGAGGCGCCCACGATACTGCGGGCGCATCGCGAGGATATCGAGATCGGCCGGGATGAACTCGGCCGCCGTCTTGCGTAGCCAAAACGGCGCGCACGAGCCAGGAAGGTGGAAAACATGGCGAATAAACCGATACTGAAGGAGGTGCTGCGGGACCGGGGCGTCAGCCGCCGCGGGTTCATGCGGTATTGCGCGACGCTGACATCGCTAATGGCGTTGCCGGCCGCCATGGCGCCAAAGGTGGCGCAAGCGCTGGAAGGCGCGCCGCGGCCGTCGGTCATCTGGCTGTCGTTTCAGGAATGCACGGGATGCACGGAATCGATCACGCGGTCCAGTGCGCCGTCCCTTGAGGACCTGATCTTCAACGCCATTTCACTGGACTATCATCACACCCTTCAGGCCGCGTCCGGCCATGCCGCCGAGGCCGCCCGCGAGGCGGCCATGAAGGCGCAGGACGGCAAGTACCTGTTGATCGTCGATGGCTCCATTCCGCTTGGCAATCCCGGCTATTCGACCATCGCTGGGATTTCCAACGAGGACATGCTGCGCGACGCGGCCAAGGGTGCGGCGGCGATTATCGCGGTGGGCAGTTGTGCCGCTTACGGCGGTTTGCCCATGGCCGATCCCAACCCCACGGGCGCGGTGTCGGTCTCGCAAATTATCACCGACAAGCCGGTGGTCAACATTCCGGGGTGCCCGCCCATCGCCGCCGTAATGACCGGCGTGCTGGCGCACTTCCTGACGTTCCAGGGCCTTCCCGATCTGGATGAACTGGGACGGCCGGTGGTGTTCTACGGCGATACCATTCATGATCGATGCTATCGGCGGCCCTTCTATAACCAGGGTCTGTTCGCCAAGGGCTTCGATGATGAAGGCGCGCGCAAGGGCTGGTGCCTGTACGAGTTGGGGTGCAAGGGTCCGGTCACGCGCAACGCCTGCGCCACCATCAAGTGGAACGGCGGCGTCAGCTTCCCGATCCAGTCGGGTCATGGCTGCATTGGATGTTCGCAGCCCGACTTCTGGGATGCGGGCAGCCTTTACACGGCAGTTGCCTCGCCGACGGCGGATATTACGCCGGTCGCCGGTATGGCCGCGGCGGCGGGCGTAGGGGCCGGGGTGGCGGTTGCGGCATTGAATGCGCAGTCCAAGAAGAAAACCGCTTCCGAAAGCACTCCCGTCACCGTCCAGGAATTGGGGGACAAACAATGACTGAACCGGGTATGGACCTGTTGATGTGGGCGCGCGGCACCGGCTTTCAGATTGCCATTGGGGTATTTCTGTTCGGCCTTGTCCTTCGTCTGATCGAAATTTTCGCGCTTCGCCGGAAAGCCGACGTGGCACCCCCCAAGGGTGACGCCGTATCGGGCGGCTTGCGCACCATCTTCACACGCTTTGTTCCGGCGCCGGGGTTCGCGGCCCTGTTGCCCGCACAGATTATCGGCGGCGTCATATTTCACTTTGGGCTTCTGTTCATCGTGTTTTTCTTCGTTCCGCACATCGCGGTGATCAAGGACACGTTCGGGGTATCATGGCCGGGGATTTCGTCGGCGGTGATAAATGCGTTGACGGTGCTTACGGTCGCTATTCTCGTGGTGCTGCTGGTTGTTCGGCTGAAACACCCTGTCAGGCGGTATCTCTCGGATTTCCAGGATTACTTCATCTGGGCCCTGACGGTGGTTCCGCTGGTTAGCGGATACATGGCGTTCAACGCGGTCGGTCCCTACACGATCGTTCTGGCCATTCACGTATTGTCGGCCGAATTGTTGATCGCGCTGATTCCGTTCACGCGATTGACCCACGCTTTCACCTGGGTGTCCTCGCGCTATTACAACGGCGCATTCGCCGGACGGAAAGGAACCATGTCATGACTGCCGTCAGTGTCGAAAGGGGGGTCGAAGCCCTTCGCCAACAGGTGGATGCCTCGGTCGCGTCGTATATGTCGAGCTGCATTCATTGCGGCCTTTGTGCGCAGGCCTGTCTTTTTTATACCGAGACCGGCGATCCCAAATACACGCCGCAGCGCAAGCTGGAACCCCTTTACAGGGTGTGGAAGAACGACTTCACCCTGTTGGGCCGTTTGGCTTCCATGGCCGGGTTGGGGTGCAAGATTACCGATGAGTTCTTAGATGAGTGGGAGGAGCTTATATATGACTCCTGCACTCTTTGTGGACGCTGCACTATGGCCTGTCCGGTGGGTATCGACATTACCGCCGTTGTGCGTAAAACGCGCGAGGGCATGGTCGCTTCCGGTCATGTGCCCGAAGGCCTTATCGGTGCTGCAACGCGCGCCGTTGAAGGCGGCGGGCCCATGGGCGATCTTCTGCCCGCCCTGAAAGCGGTTATCCGCCGCAGCGAGGCGGCGACCGGAATCCCCGTGGAAGTGGACAAGGAGGGCGCCGAATACATGGTGATCCTTTCGGCCCAGGAAACGGTCGGTTTCCCGGAAATCGTCGAAGCCTACTCGAAGATTTTCAAGCAGGCCGGGGTTACGTGGACGATATCAACCAAAGCCTTCGAGGGCACCAACGTGGGTATCCAGATCGGATCGCGCGATATTGCCCGCACGCTGGTGCAAAGGGTTGTCGATGCGGCCGAGGAATTGAAGGTCAAGGCCGTCATTGCGCCGGAATGCGGTCATGCCTATACGGCGCTGCGCTGGGAAGGCCCGAACCTGATTGGCCGGACCTACGAATTCGACGTTGTCCACATCACCGAACTTGTCGACCAGTTGATCAAGGAAGGCCGCATCAAGTTCAAGGGCAAGCACAAAAGCAAGATCACCTACCACGATCCGTGTCAGACCAATCGCCGGGGCGGCATGTTGAACCCGCCGCGCGCCATTCTGGCCGAAATCTCGGAAAATCTGGTCGAGATGGAGGACGCGGGACTGTGGAACTGGTGTTGCGGCGGCGGCGGCGGCGTCGGCGCCAATGAACGCGCCGACGAACTGAAAACAAAGGTGTTCATGCGCAAGAAGCGCCAGCTTGACGGGGTGAAACCCGATGAACTGGTGACCTCGTGCGCCAACTGCCGAAACATCATCGAAGAGGCCCTGGACCATTACGAAATTGATTTACCGGTTCTGGGCCTGACCGAGATGGTCGCCGAGTATATGGAGACCGACGAAATCGAGGAGCCGGCCGCAGACAAGGCCGTGAAGGGTGAAGACCAATGAGCAAACGCCTTGTCGTAGATCCAATCACCCGCATCGAGGGCCACCTTCGTATCGAGGCCCAGATGGACGGTGACGCCATCAAGCATGCTTATTCCTCGGGCACCATGGTGCGCGGGATTGAGCTGATCCTGCGTGACCGCGATCCGCGAGACGCCTGGGCCTTTGCCCAGCGTATCTGCGGCGTGTGCACGCTGGTTCACGGGATGGCCTCGGTTCGCTCCGTCGAAGATGCGCTGAAGATCGACATTCCCAAGAACGCGCAGCTTATCCGCAACCTGATGATTGCGGCGCAGTACGTGCACGACCACGTCATGCACTTCTATCATCTGCATGCGCTGGACTGGGTGGACATCGTTTCGGCCCTGAAAGCCGATCCGGCGGCTACGTCGGAACTGGCGCAATCCATCAGCAGCTATTCCAAATCATCGCCCGGATATTTCCGGGATATGAAGGCCCGGCTGCAAACCTTCGTGGATCGTGGGCAACTGGGCCTGTTCGGAAACGGCTACTGGGGGCATCCGGCGTACCGGTTGCCGCCCGAAGCCAATCTGATGGCTGTCGCCCACTATCTGGAGGCGCTGGAGTGGCAACGCGAGGTGGTCGCCCTTCACGCCATATTCGGCGGCAAGAACCCGCATCCCAACTTCCTGGTGGGCGGTATGCCGTGCGCCATCGACCCCAACTCGGACTCGGCGCTCAATGCCGAAACCCTGTCGCGGGTCAAGACGCTAATGGGGCGGATGCAGGAGTTTGTCGATCAGGTTTACGTTCCCGATACTCTGGCCATTGCCGGTTTCTACAAGGACTGGACGACCCAGGGCGAAGGTGTGGGCAACTTCCTGACCTACGGCGATATGCCGTCGACCCAGATGAACGATCCGGCGGGCTTCATGATCCCGCGCGGCGTCATTCTGAACCGCGACATCTCGACCATCCACGACATCGACCTTGATGCCGAAGATCAGATCGCCGAGGAAATCGCGCACTCGTGGTATTCCTACGAGGGTGGGAACGACAAGGGCCTGCATCCCTACAAGGGCGAGACTGAGTTCAATTACACCGGTCCCAAGCCGCCCTACGATCAGCTGGATGTGGACAAGGCCTATTCGTGGCTGAAGTCGCCGCGCTGGAAAGGCCATGCCGTTGAAGTCGGTCCGCTGGCCCGTGTGCTTATGCTGTATGCGAAGGGCCACGAGCAGACCAAGGCGCTGGTCGATATGACGCTCAAAACCCTCGATATCCCGGTGACGGGCCTGTTCTCCACCCTGGGGCGGACGGCGGCGCGCACACTGGAAACCAAGGTCTATATGGACTCCATGTATGGATACTACGACGACCTGATCGCCAACATCCGTACGGGGGATTTGAAAACCCACAACGAGACCATGTGGGATCCGTCGACCTGGCCGTCCGAGTGTCAGGGCGTGGGCTTCATGGAAGCGCCGCGCGGCGGTTTGGCGCACTGGATTGTCATCAAGGATGCCAAGATCGCCAATTATCAGGCGGTGGTGCCCAGCACCTGGAACGCCGGTCCGCGCGACGGCAAGGGCGCACCCGGTCCTTACGAAGCGGCGTTGGCCGGGCACAAGCTGGCCGATCCCGAAAGCCCCATCGAGGTGCTGCGCACGATCCACAGCTTCGATCCGTGCATCGCCTGCGCCGTCCATCTGGTCGGCGAGGACGGCAAGGAAATGCTGAAAGTGCAAGTCAGCGACTGATCGCTTGCAACGGCGCTTGCGGGGGCGATTGCTACCCATTCAAAACCCCGCCCGAAATGGGCGGGGTTCTTTTCTTGGCGGGTTGTACGCTAATCCCAGTCCAGAATGACCTTTCCCGCTTCGCCCGAGCGCATGGCCGCGAAGCCGTCGGCGAAGTCGTCGATATGGAAGCGATGGGTAATAATGGGGGCCACGTTCAAGCCGCTTTGCAGCATGGTCGTCATCTTGTACCAGGTTTCAAACATTTCGCGACCGTAGATGCCCTTCAGCGTCAGGCCCTTGAAGATCATGTCGTTCCAGTTGATGGGCACGGCGTCCGGCACGATGCCCAGCACCGCGACGCCACCACCATAATTCATGGTCCGCAGCAAATCACCGACGGCTGCAGGGTTGCCGGACATTTCCAGCCCCACGTCGAAGCCCTCGCTCATGCCCAGGTCTTGCATGACGGTTTCGATCTTGTCGCGGGCCACGTTGACGACTCGGCTGGCGCCCATCTTGCGGGCCAGATTAAGGCGGTAGTCGTTGACGTCGCTGACCACCACGTAGCGCGCACCCACATGGCGGGCGATGCATGCGGCCAGAATGCCGATGGGACCGGCGCCGGTAATCAGCACGTCCTCGCCCACCATGTCGAAGGAAAGGGCGGTGTGGGCGGCGTTGCCCAGGGGATCGAGAATGGCTCCGATATCGTCGGGGATATCGGGCGGCAAAACGAATACGTTGACCGCCGGGATCGCCAGATATTCGGCGAAGCAACCTGTTCGATTGACGCCGACGCCAATGGTGTTGCGGCACAAATGCCGCCGTCCGGCCCGGCAGTTGCGGCAATGGCCACATGTGATATGCCCTTCGCCCGAGACCCGATCACCCTTTTTCAGGCCCTGGACCTCGCTGCCCAGCTCAGCGATTTCGCCGATAAACTCGTGGCCCACGGTCATGGGAACGGGGATGGTCGCCTGTGACCACTTATCCCAGTTATAGATATGAACGTCGGTTCCGCAGATGGCGGTTTTGCGGATGCGCACCAGAACATCGTTAGGACCGATTTCAGGTTTGGGTGCGTCCTTAAGCCAGATCCCCGGTTCAGCCTTTGCTTTGACAAGCGCCTTCATCGTTTCTCTCCCGGTATGATGTCAAGTTGGCGTCCGACACGGGCAAATGCATCGATAGCCCGGTCCAGTTGATCGGGGCTGTGGGCCGCCGACATCTGGGTGCGGATGCGCGCCTTACCCTGCGGCACGACCGGGTAGGAAAACCCGGTCACGTAAATTCCTTCCGCCAGCAGGCGTTCGGCCATGTTGGCGGCCAGCTTGGCGTCGCCCAGCATGACCGGGATGATCGGATGCCCCGCACCCGCCAGCGTGAAGCCCAACGCCGTCATTTCGCGGCGGAATTTCTCGCTATTTTCGGCCAGCCGCTTGCGCAATTCTCCGCTTTCCGCCAGCAGGTCCAGCGCGGTGATGGACGTGGCCGCGATAACCGGGGCCAGGCTGTTGGAAAACAGGTACGGACGGGACCGCTGACGCAGCCATTCGATGATTTCGGTGCGGGCCGCAGTGTAACCGCCAGACGCCCCGCCCAACGCCTTGCCCAGTGTGCCGGTGATGATATCAACCCGGCCTTCGACACCGCAGAGTTCGGGTGTGCCGTGCCCGGCTTTGCCCAAAAAGCCGACGGCGTGGGAATCATCCACCATGACAAGCGCGTCGTACTTTTCCGCCAGATCGCATATGCCCGAAAGGTTGGCGATCACGCCGTCCATGGAGAAAACGCCGTCGGTGACGATCAGGCGGAAGCGGCAATCGCCGGCAGCCTTAAGCTGGGCCTCCAGTTCGGCCATGTCGTTGTTGGCGTAGCGCAGACGGCGCGCCTTGCACAGGCGCACGCCGTCGATAATGCTGGCATGGTTCAGCGCATCACTGATGATGGCGTCGTTTTCGCCCAGCAGGGTTTCAAACAGGCCGGTGTTGGCGTCGAAGCACGACGAATACAAGATGGCGTCGTCCGTGCCCAGAAAGTGTGCGATGCGCGTTTCCAATTGGCGATGAACCGTCTGGGTGCCGCAAATAAAGCGCACCGACGACATGCCGTAGCCATAGGTTTCAAGGGCGACCTTGGCGGCGGCCACCAGACGGGGGTGGTTGGACAGGCCCAGATAATTGTTGGCGCAGAAGTTGATGACCTCACGCCCGTCCTCCATTCGAACCGCCGCGTCCTGAGGTGAGGCGATGATGCGTTCGCTTTTGTAAAGTCCCGCTTCGCGAACGCCCTTAAGTTCATCCTTCAGATGATCGAGGATTGCCTTGCTCATTTTCGTTCGCTCCCTTGGCCCTCTTGATAATGTGGGTTCCAAAATGGGCCTTCGCCATTGTGCCCACCATCAAATTCCCGTATATTGTACAAGGTTCTGAATAATGGAATCAAGGTTTAATATAACGGAATTTGAAAATTGCCCGGTCGTGTTCAGGATACCCCGCCCAATGTTGGTGAATTTGTGCGCAAGCTGCGCCGTTCGCGTGGCCTGACTTTGGAAGACCTGGCCGAAGGGTCGGGCGTTTCCAAATCCATGCTCTCGCAGATCGAGCGCAACAAGACCAACCCGACCCTGGCCACCGTTTGGCGGTTGTGCGAATGCCTGGGTGTTTCGGTGGACGCCATGTTCGAGCGCGAGGACAAGCCGCCCGTGCTGGACGTTTTGCCGGGCCATGCCACGCCATCCATCCGCAGCGCCGATGGAAAGTTCGGGTTGCGGATTCTGGGTCCGCTGGATCTGGGCGGATTGGTGGAGTGGTACGAAGTCAGAGCCGAGCCCGGCGCGCTGCTGACCTCGGAGGCGCACGATCCCGGAACCACCGAACACCTGACGGTGTTGGGTGGCGTTCTGACCATTGAGGTCGGTGGCGAACAAAGGGAGGTGGCAACGGACGAAACGGTTCGCTACCGGGCCGATCAGGCCCACGCTATTCGCAATAAATCGGATAAGCCCGCGCGCGCGCTTCTGGTAGTTATGCTTTCCCGACCCTAAAGGCCGAAACTTCCCCACCAGTAGACGGCGCAGAACAGGAACAGCCAGACCACATCGACGAAATGCCAGTACCAGGCGGAAGCTTCAAAGCCCACGTGCTGCCGGGGCGTGAAGTGCCCGGCCCGCGCCCTGAAGAAACACACGCTCAGGAAACAGACGCCGACGAACACGTGAAAGCCGTGAAATCCGGTCGCCATGTAAAAGCTTGAGGCGTAGATGCCGTCGGTGAACCCGAACGTGGCGTGGCCGTATTCAAAAATCTGGAACCCCAGGAAAATGGCGCCCAGAAGAACAGTCAGCCCGATGCCCACAATCGCCTTGTCGCGGTGTCCTTCGCGAACGGCGTGATGGGCGTAGGTTACGGTCGCGCCCGAGGTCAGCAGAATCAGGGTGTTCAGGAACGGGATTGTCCAGGTGTCCAGCGGGACAATATCCGCCGGTGGCCATTGGGTTTGGGCGGCAAAGCTGATGGCCGGAACGCTGGCATTGAAATAGGCCCAGAAGAACGCGAAGAAGAACATCACCTCGGAAGCGATGAACAGCACCACGCCCACGCGCAGGCCTTGTTGTACCACGTTCGTATGGGCGGCATCATGTTCGGCTTCGCGCACCACGTCGCGCCACCAGCCGAAGAAGGTGAACAGCAACAGGGCGAACCCGGCGGCCAGAATCCACGGGATGTCCTCGTGCATGTACAACACACCGCCCACCGCCAGTACGAAGGCCGAGATGGTGCCCACGATGGGCCACGGGCTGGGTGCAACCATATGCCAGGGATGTTTGTTTGCTTGGCTCATAGGCTATCCGAGCGAAAAAAGGTGTAGGACAGGGTGATCGTCGAAACGTCTTGTGCGTTGGGGTCGTCGAGGATTTCGGGATCGATGAAGAACGAGACCGGCATATCGACCCGTTGCCCGGCTTCCAGCCGCTGTTCATCGAAACAGAAACACTGGACCTTGGCGAAATACTGCGCGGCCTTGTGCGGCGTGACATTGAAGGTCGCCGTACCGATGGCCGGTTCTTGGGCAAGGTTCTCGGCTGTGAAGTGGGCCAGCGTGGCCTCGCCGATGCGAACGTTCATTTGCCGCTGCACCGGCTTGAAACGCCACGGCAGGGCGGAATTCACATTGCTGTCGAAGCGTACGGTGATATGGCGTGTGGACACGGGGCCTGTGTTTGTCGGTCCGTTCGTCTCCACGCGGGGCGTGCCACCAAAGCCGGTGACCTGACAAAATAGCCGGTAAAGCGGAACAGAGGCAAAGGCCAGCCCGGTCATTCCGGAAACCAGTGCGACCAGCAGGGCCGCCGTGACGATTTGGCGTCGGTTTCTCATTCGCCGGCCTGCGCGGGTTCCATATTGGGCAGCTCTTCGTGGGTGTGGAAGGGTGCTGGCGAGGCCACCGTCCATTCCAGGGTCGTCGCACCTTCACCCCACGGGTTGGCTTTGGCCTTTTGGCCCCTGGTCAGAGTGTGCCAGACGATATAGAGGAAGAACACGGTCCCGATGGCGGTGATCAGCGCACCAATACTGCTGACCATGTTCCAGCCCGCATAAGCGTCCGGGTAATCGGGAATACGCCTTGGCATCCCCGCCGCGCCCAGAAAGTGCTGCGGGAAGAACAACAGGTTGACGCCGACGAAACTGGCCCAGAAATGGATCTTGCCCAGGGTTTCGGAATACTGGCGGCCCGACATTTTGCCGATCCAGTAATAAAAACCCGCGTACATGGCGAACACCGCCGCGATGGACAGAACGTAGTGGAAATGGGCCACAACGTAATAGGTGTCGTGCAGCGCCACATCCATTCCGGCGTTGGAAAGAACAACGCCGGTCACGCCGCCCGCAACGAATAGTGCGATAAACCCGGTGGCGAACAGCATGGGGGTCTTGAACGTGATGGAGCCGCCCCACATGGTCGCCAGCCAACTGAAAATCTTGATGCCCGTGGGCACGGCGATGACCATGGTCGCCAGCACGAAATAGGCGCGCGTGTTTACGTCGAGGCCCACCGTGTACATGTGGTGCGCCCATACCACGAAGCCGACGAACCCAATGGCGCACATGGCGTAGGCCATGCCCAGGTACCCGAACACCGGCTTTTTGGAAAACGTGGCGATGATCTGGCTGATGATGCCAAAGGCCGGGATGATGATGATGTAGACCTCGGGATGACCGAAAAACCAGAACAGATGCTGCCACAAAATCGGGTCGCCGCCGCCTTCGGGTATGAAAAACGACGTGCCGAAGTTGCGATCCGTCAGCAGCATGGTCAGCGCGCCTGCCAAAACCGGTATAGCCAGCAAAAGCAGAAACGCTGTCACCAGAATGGCCCACACGAACAGCGGCGCGCGGTGCATGGTCATGCCCGGCGCGCGCATGTTGATGATGGTGGTGATCAGGTTGATGGCGCCCAGAATGGATGAAGCCCCGGCCACATGCAGGCTGAGGATGGCAAAATCCACCGCCGGTCCGGGGTGGAAGGTGGCGCTGCTCAACGGTGGATAGACGGTCCATCCGGTTCCCGGCCCGCCACCCGTCAGTCCGGCAATGACCAGCAACACCAAAGCCGCCACCAGCAGCCAGAAACTGATGTTGTTCATGCGCGGAAACGACATATCCGGCGCGCCGATCATCAGCGGCACAAACCAGTTGCCGAACCCGCCGATCATGGCCGGCATGACCACGAAGAACACCATCAGAAAGCCGTGCGCCGTGACCAACACGTTATAAAGCTGGGTGTCCTCAATGAACTGAATGCCGGGCTGGGCCAGTTCCAGGCGGATGTACCACGACATGCCTCCGCCGATAATGGCGCCGATCATGGACAGCACGATATACATCGTGCCGATGTCCTTATGGTTGGTCGAATACACCCATCTGCGCCAACCGGTGGGGTGATGCTCGGCAGTCATTGTGACACCTCCCCGACAGCCTGAACCACGTGGGTGGCCTGCCCGTCATTTCGTGCGAATTCCTGTTTTGCGTTCTTGCTCCAGGCGTCGAATTCGGCTTTTGACACGGCTTTTACCGCCACCGGCATATAGCCGTGGTTGATGCCACAAAGCTCCGAACACATGCCGTAGTACGTGCCTTCTTCATTGACGTTGACCCAGGTTTCGTTGGTGCGTCCGGGCACCGTGTCGGTTTTCAGGCCCAGCGACGGGACGGCCCACGAATGAATAACGTCGTCCGACGTCAGCAAAACGCGGACATTAACGCCAACCGGCACCACCACCGGATTGTCCACGGCCAAAAGCCGCGGCTGGCCGGGCTTCAGTTCGTCGTCGGGGATCATGATGCTGTCGAAGGTGAAATCGCCGTGGTCGGGATACTCGTAAGACCAGTACCATTGGTGGCCGACCACCTTGATGGTCATTTCGGCGTCCTGGGTGCGGTCCATGAAAAACAAAAGCCGTAACGAGGGAAACGCGACAACCACCAGAATAAGAATCGGAACGACCGTCCACAGAATTTCAAGGGCTGTATTGTGGGTGCGTTTGTTGGGAACCGGATTTCGCTTGGCGTTGAAGCGCCAGATGATAAACCCCATCAAACCCAAGACAACTAGCGTGATCAACGCCTCAAGACTGAACAGAATGGCGTTGAAGCTTCGGATTTGCTCGGCGACCGGCGAGGCCGGTGTTTGCAGATCAACCTGCCAGGGTTCGGCCATACCGGCTGCCGACGCCTCGCCGACAACGGTGACGCATCCGAGCACAATCAGCCCGGCAATATCTCGAAAATGCTTAAACATATTCCTCACCCAATATAAACCCATAGATATATTGGGGCGGTAAATGCGAATGCAAATCAGAACGAGCAAATTTTTTGTGGTTTCTGCAACCCGAGGCCTTGATTTCGGTCCATGCGCCGCCGAAACTATGACTAGGCTGCGGGGGAAGCGATACATCATGAATAAATGGGTTATGGCCGCGATCATGCTGGCGGCGGCGGCACTTATGTATGTCAGCATCATTTACAAGATGTCGTGATGGGCTTTGAGGTCGGCGACCTTACCCACGTGATTGCGGGGCTTAACGCTACGTCCGTTTTGTGCCTGATTGCCGGGTTCGTGCTGATACGGCGGGGCGAACGGGCAGGGCACCGAGCCGCCATGCTGGGCGCGCTGGCGCTGTCGGCGGCGTTTATGGTGGTCTATGTTTATTACAAGGCCAATTCGGGCTTTGCCAGATTTGGCGGCGAGGGCATTATCCGGTCCATCTATTTCACCATTCTTTCCCTTCACGTCCTGGGCGCCATCGCCATTGTGCCGCTGGTTCCGCTGACCGTTTTACGCGCGTTCCAGGGCCGCTTTGCCAAACACCGAAAACTGGCGCGCAGAACGTGGCCGCTGTGGATCGCCGTCGGCGTTTCCGGGGTGATTGTCTATGTGATGGCGGTCCATTTGTACCCCTATGGCGGCGGGTGAGGCGGCCATGGACCCGCTAAAAACTTTCGAGATCGGACCAGCGCAGCGGCGCGAGCTGTCGGGATGGTGCGCGCTGGCCATCGGGGCGCTGGCAATTGCGGGGGTCTTCGCCCTTCTTCTGGCGTTGTCGCGAACGCCCGGCGTTCAGGATATGGTGCCCTGGCCACTCGAATTTTTCCGCAAGGCTTTGGTCATCCACGTGATCTTCGCCTTCGTTATCTGGTTTCTGGCGGTGTTCGGGGCAGGGCTGCATCTGGCCGTGTGGCAGATTGCCAGGGATCGTCCGCAGATCGAATTTGCGGGTAGGTTCGGGTTGCTGGCGGTGGCCGTGGCCTGCGTCCTGCTTTTCGTTCCGGCGCTTCTGGACCGGGGCGAGCCGACCTTGAACAACTACATCCCGGCGATTATCGATCCCGTTTACTATCTGGGGCTTGGTGTGCTCGCGGTCGGGTTGGCGCTTCCCGTGTTCCGGTTGCTGGTGACGCCGTTTGGCCGTCCTATGGACACATTTACCATTGGTGTGGCCTGTGCCGCCGCCACCTTTTTGCTGGCCCTAATCTGCTTTGGTCTGGCCCTGAACGAGCTTGCGGGCGAGCCGCCATCGTATGCCTTTAACGAGGAGTTGTTCTGGGGTGGCGGGCATATGTTGCAGTTCCTTAGCACCCTTCTTTTGATAGGCGCGTGGTCGGTGCTGGCGCGCATTGGTTTGGGTGAGGATATTGCGCCGCGCTACGTCGTTCTCGGAGCAATGATCTTTCTTGTGATCTGCGCGTTGCCCGCGCCGTTTTTGTATTTCGCGTATCCGCCGTTTTCGGCCGAACAGACGTCCGCGTTTTCGGGCCTGCTATGGGCGTTGGGGCCGCCGACGCTTGTTCTGGCCGTCTTTGCCGGGCGCACAATCCTGCGTCGGCGGAACAGCGGCGCGCTGCCGTGGAGCGATCCGGCCTTTCTGTGTCTGGTGCTGTCGATTGTCGTGTTTGGCGTGGGGGGCGTGCTGGGCATGTTCATCGACGGGACCGACACCCGCACACCTGCCCACTATCACGGCGTCATCGCCGGGGTGACGCTGGCGTTCATGGGGCTGTTCTTCACCCTGTTCCTGCCGCTTCTGGGCCGTACGCCAAAGGGCGGACGCGCCATTCGGTTTTTGGTGTGGGCGTTTGCCGGCGGGCAGACGCTGGCCAGTCTCGGCCTTTTCCTGGCAGGCGGTTACGGTGTGCCCCGAAAGGTGGCGGGCGACGCGCAAGGGTTGGAAGAAATGGGCGCCATCGTTGGCATGGCCATGAACGGCGTTGGCGCGCTGGTCGCCGTCGTCGGCGGTGTGATGTTTATCTGGATTTGCGGGCGGGCATTATTATCCGCCGTCGATGGCTGAGAGGATGTCGAGATCGGCGCCCGGTTGGATCACATCGCTTGGCCTGAGCAGCTTTTCTCCCTGCAGAACCATGAAGCTAGCCACATCGCCGCCTTCCATGCCCGTCGGGATGAACCTTTGAAGCCCGGCATCTTCGTGGCAAAAACGTTTCAGCAGGTCGCCCATCAGGATCGGGGCTTCGAGCACAAGCTCGGTTTCCCGACCTTTGACGGAATCGAGCGGTGGATACCAGCGAATGCGAGACGGTGCGGCCATGCGTAATCCTAACGGGTATTGATGTCGAAACGATATATAATACCTGGGAACGACTTTCGGGAGGGGTGAATGGAACGCAAAAGTTCCGATCTTCAGACCGCCGAGCAAAAACAGATCGCGGTGTGGTTGCTGTGCGTGTGCGCCATGGTTTATGCGATGGTGTTTTTGGGGGGCATCACGCGCCTGACGTATTCGGGCCTGTCCATGGTGGATTGGAAACCATTTACCGGCTGGCTGCCGCCCATGAACGCGCAGGAATGGGAAGCCGTGTTTGCTGCCTACCGTGAATATCCGGAGTACAAGGAACTGAATACCGGAATGGCGTTGGCCGAGTTCAAGTCGATCTATTGGTTCGAATTCATCCACCGTTTCTGGGGCCGGTTGATTGGCGTTGTATTTTTTGTGCCGTTCATCTTTTTCTTCGTTCGCGGATGGATCGACGGACGCCAGTTGCCGAAATATCTGTTCATGGCCGTATTGGGCGCTTCGCAAGGGGTGCTGGGCTGGTACATGGTGAAAAGCGGGCTGGTCGATAATCCGGACGTCAGCCCCTACCGGTTGACCGCACACCTTGGCCTGGCGATTTTCATATACGGATACATTCTGTGGGTGGCGCTTGGCCTGTTGCGTTCGCCGGTGCGGGAAGGGGGATACGCAGGCGCATTCGTGCCGGTTTTCCTCATATTCCTGACGATCCTTTCGGGCGGGTTCATGGCCGGAAGCAGCGCCGGGTTCGGATACAACACCTTTCCCACCATGGACGGTGAATGGCTGCCAGAAGGCCTTTACGCCCTGCAACCCTTCCACACCAATTTCGCCCTGGACATTACGACCGTGCAGTTCAATCACCGGGTATTGGCCGCATGCGTGGTTGCCGTCGTCATGGTGTATTGGGTGTGGGCGCGGGTGGCCGGTGCCACCGTGCGGCTGAGACGATCCGCCGACGTTCTGCTGGTTGCGGCGATTGCGCAGGCCACCCTGGGCGTGGCCACGTTGCTGCTGATTGTTCCGGTGCCGCTGGCGCTGTTGCATCAGGCGGGCGCGGTGGCGCTGCTAAGCGTCGCCATCTGGAATTTGGTTGAATTCCTTGCGGCTGAAAAACGCATTCCCATATAGCGACAAGGGTTGATTGCATTTCGGAGGAAACATGGCGCAAAGCATGGCCAGAACAGTTGACGTCCGCGTAAAGCGTGTATCGGCTGTCGCCGACAAAGCGCCCGAATATCGGTTTCGCGTTGCCGATTATGCCGTCATTTTGAAGCCCAATGTGATGTCGCTGGTGGTTTTCACGGCGCTGGTGGGGCTTTTTCTGGCTCCGGGAACCATCGACGCTTTGAGCGCGGTGATAGCAATTGTCTGCATCGCGCTGGGCGCGGGCGGAGCGGGCGCGGTGAACATGTGGTACGACCGCGATATCGACCTCACAATGTCGCGAACCCGCGCACGCCCCATTCCCGCAGGACGCATGAACCCGCGCGCCGCACTTGTGTTCGGCTCAGTTCTGGCCACAGCCTCGGTCGGTGTGATGGCGGTATTCGTCAACGTTGTTGCAGCCGTGTTGTTGGCGGTTACGTTCGTGTACTACGTATTCATTTACACTGTCTGGCTGAAGCGCCGTACGCCTCACAACATTGTCATTGGCGGGGCCTCGGGCGCATTGCCGCCGGTCATCGGTTGGGCGGCGGTCAGTGGTGGCGTCGATTTGGGCGCGCTGGCGCTTTTCGCCATTATCTTCCTGTGGACGCCGCCGCACTCGTGGGCGTTGGCCCTATTTAGGCGCGACGATTATGCCCGCGCGCGCGTTCCCATGCTGCCTGTGGCTGCGGGCGAGCGGGCAACGCGCAATCAAATTCTGGTGTATTCCCTGCTGCTGATTCCGGCCACTCTGGTTCCGGTCGCAATCGGGCTTTCGGGCGCACTGTATGGCGTGGGCGCCAGCATTCTGGGTGTTATGTTCATGCGTCACGCCCTTCGTGTCTGGCGCGATACGACGGACGCCTCGGCGCGGCCCATGTTTGGTTTTTCAATTGTTTATCTGTTCGCGATTTTCGTCTTTTTGTTGGCCGACAGCGCCATTCCCTTATCTTAAGTGTTCGTCTTGAACCCTAAGGTGGGATGGGGTTCATACGGTTCTTCAAGGCGCGCCATTTCGGCATCCGACAGCGTGACGTCCAAAGCGGCGACCGCGTCATCCAGATAAACCATTTTCGTAGCGCCGATGATGGGCGCGGTGATGGCTGACTTGTGAAGTATCCAGGCCAGCGCGACTTGCGCCGGTTTCAGGCCCCGCTCGGTGGCCACCTCGGCGACCCGATCCGCGACCCTGAAGTCGGCCTCCCTGAAATAGAGACTGCGGGCAAAGTCGTCGCTGGCGGCGCGTGATGTATCGCCGCTTCCCTCCGTATTTCGGTTGCCTGCGATAAACCCTCTGGCAAGGGGGCTCCACGGGATAAGCCCGATGCCTTCCTCGCGGCAATAGGGGATCATTTCGCGTTCTTCCTCGCGATAGACGAGATTGTAGTGGTTTTGCATGGAGACGAATTTGGTGAGGCCGTTCCTCTCGGCGGCGAACTGCATCTTGGCGAACTGGAAGGTGTGCATGCTGGACGCGCCGATGTAGCGCGCCTTGCCCGCCTTCACCACATCGTGCAGGGCCTCCATGGTTTCCTCGATGGGGGTTTCGGGATCGAACCTGTGGATTTGGTAGAGGTCCACGTAATCGGTCCCCAGCCGTTTGAGGCTTGCGTCGATGGCATCCATGATGTGCTTGCGGCTCAGCCCCCGGTCATTGGGGCCGTCGCCCATGTCATTATAAACCTTGGTGGCGATCACCACCTGATCGCGCGGCGCGTACTTCAGCAAGGCCCGACCGGTGATTTCCTCGCTGACGCCCAGCGAATAGACATCCGCCGTGTCGAAAAAATTAATGCCCAGATCCAGCGCCTTCTTGAAAAACGGTGTGGCCTCGGCCTCCTCGGTAATCCAGTCGCGCCAGGACTTGCTGCCGTAGCTCATGCAGCCGAAGCACAAACGGCTGACCTTCAGACCCGATTTTCCAAGATTAACGTATTTCATGGCGATCCCTTTTCCCCCCGATAAAAAAGTGTGTATGGACCTGTTTCCACCAATGTTTCAAAATATGCCCGATCGGTCAATTGCGGGAGGGATACAAAACCATGGAAATCCAGTGGTTGGGACATTCGGCTTTTCGTATTTCGGCCCAAGGCAAAACGGTTCTTGTCGATCCGTTTTTCTCAGGCAACCCGGCCTGCCCGGATGATGTGCGCAAGATCATCGGAAAGGTTGATCACATTCTGATCACCCACGGGCACGGCGATCATATGGGCGATATGCTGGATATTGCCGCCGAACACGCAGCCCAGGTTACCTGCATTCACGAAATCGCCGCATGGCTGGGCAACCAAGGCCTTGCCAACTGCGTCGGCATGAATATCGGCGGCACGGTCCAAACCGACGGCCTGTCCTTCACCATGGTCAACGCCGTGCACAGCGCCGGGTACGCGGATGGCGGCGCGTCAATCTACATGGGCGTGTGCGCGGGCTTCGTGATCAAAGCGGGGAAGTGGTCCGTCTACCACACCGGCGACACCGACATCTTCGGCGACATGGCCCTGATCCAGCGCCTGCACCAACCCAACATCGGGCTAATCCCCATGGGCGGACACTACACCATGGACGCCAAAGCCGCCGCACTCGCCTGCAACGAATTGCTCGACCTCGAAATCATCATCCCCATGCACTTCGGAACCTTCCCCATCCTTGCCCAGTCGGCGGACGAATTCGCCGGAATGGTCAAGCGCGGCCGGGTGGAGATTCTGGAACCGGGTGGTGTGTTTGATTTGTAGTTTGTAGACTGGGCTCCGCCCACACCCGCGAAGGGACGCGGTCCCTTCGATCCCTTTATTTACTCTGACCCTTTTGATCTGGGAAACCACATGGCCAACGTCGATATAACCAAGCTTCATATTCTGGTCGTCGATGACGAAGTATTTATACGCAACCTGCTCGTAAGATATCTGGAGGAAATAGAAACGGGAAAGATATCTTCCGCCAGTGACGGGTCTACGGCACTGGCCGCTTTGCAGAGGGCGGAGCCGAAAGTGGACGTGATTCTTCTGGACCTGGAAATGCCAAGGGTCGATGGCTACGAGTTCATTAAGAGATTGCAAAGTGATTTGTCGCCACCGCTCTCGAACACCCCCGTCATCGTCGTCAGTGGCGTTAGCAATAAATCGTCCTTCGACAGGATACGTGAATTGGGAGTTGGTTTGTTTCTGATGAAACCCGTTACCCCTGAACATCTGGTAACACGCATCAACGCAGCTATGAGGCAAAGAGCTAAATGAGGCTCGAAAACGGTGAAAAACGGTGACGGTTTACTTTTTAGAAGTTACGGCGCGGGAATAGAGTAAACTGTCACCGTAATTAAAGTTCCTTTGCGGGTCTGGGCGGAGCCCAGGCTTTCTTTTTGTATTGCGCCCATGTCCCTCGCGCGTCATGGCATCCCAATAGCGGAAATTCTGTCGACGCGACCGCGCTGTCGTTCAGGTGTTTCGTCCGTCGGGACTAAAGCCGAACACGGCGCGGGCTTCGTATAGGTCTTCGAGGCGGGTCATGTCGTCGGTGTCCAGTTTGATATCGAGGGTGGCGACGGCGTCGGTCAGGTAGGTTTCCTTGACCGTGCCGATGATGGGCGAGGCGACGCCGGGTTTTGCCAGAACCCAGGCAAGTGCGATCTGGATGGCCTTGACGCCGTGCTTTTTGGCGATCTCGTCGGCCCGTTCGGCGATGGCGAAATCTAAGTCGCGGTAGAACAGGTCGGCGGCTTTTTGGTCGGTTTGCGCGCGCAGGGTTTGGCCGCCGCCGTCACGGCTGCGGTTGCCCGCGAAAAATCCTCTGGCCATGGCGCTCCACGGCGTCAGCGCGACGCCTTCGCCCACGCAATAGGGGTTCATTTCGCGTTCTTCCTCGCGGTACAGAAGGTTATACAGGTTCTGCATGGAAACGAAGTTGGCCCATCCGTTTTTCTCGGCGCAAAAGCGCATCTTGGCGAACTGGTAGGCGGCCATGCTGGAAGCGCCCAGATAGCGCACCTTGCCCGCGCGCACCACATCGTTCAGCGCCTCCATGGTTTCCTCGATGGGGGTCTGGCCGTCGAAACGGTGGATGATGTAGAGGTCCACGTAATCGGTGCCCAGCCGGGAGAGGCTGGCGTCGATGGAATCAAGAATGTGTTTGCGGCTTAGTCCTTCGTCGTTGGGATGCTGGCCCATGCGTCCGCAAACTTTGGTGGCGATGATGACCTGATCCCGCGGCGCCAGCTCATTCAGCAGCTTGCCGGTTATTTCCTCAGCTACCCCGGTCGAGTACATGTCGGCGGTGTCGAAAAAGTTTATGCCCAGGTCCAGCGCACGCCTGAAAAGCGGGCGGCTTTCGGCTTCACCGATGGCCCATTGCTGAAAAGACGTGCTGCCCACCGCCGAGGTTCCAAAACATACCCGGCTGACCTTCAGGCCGGATCGACCCAGATTGACGTATTGCATGGACACTCTCCCCCGTATGCTTCATATAATTCAGCCGCGCCGCTCGGCATGCGCGAAGCCATCCTACAGCCGAATTTCCATGTAGGCCAACCCGCCTTTGGCCATTTCGGGGCATGAATGAGCGTAATTACCGGACCATTCGCAAATATGGGAAATGCCCGTCGTGGGATCGCCTGGATATTGCTGAGCATTCTGGTCGCCACCTCCATGGACACGACGTCGAAGTACCTGTCGCAGTCCTATCCCGTGCTTCAAATCATTTGGGCCCGTTATTTCTTTCAGGTGCTTCTGGTGTTCATGGTGCTTGGCCCGCGCCTGCCGCGTTTGGCCCGTACGCGGCGATTGGGCATGCAATTGCTGCGTTCCGCTATTTTGCTGGGGGCGTCCATATTTTTTCTGTTCGGACTTCGCAGCGTGCCGCTGGCCGACGCCAGCGCCATCCTGTTTCTGGCTCCGTTGATCGTAACGGCTCTTTCGGTTCCGTTGCTCAAGGAACGGGTCGGGCCGCGCCGGTGGGCAGCCGTGATCGTGGGCCTTGCCGGAGCGCTGATTATCGTGCGGCCGGGCGCCGGTGTTATGCAGACGGCGGCCCTGTTTCCCGTGGGGACGGCAATATTGTACGCGTTTTATATGATCGCCACCCGCCATTTGAGCCACATGGATTCCGCCGTTACCACCCTGATTTATACGGCCTGCGTAGGTGCGGTTGTTATGAGTGCTATTGCCCCCTTCGTCTGGTTAGCGCCGGACTTGAAGGGATGGGTGCTGATGGTTTTGTTGGGATGCATGGGCGGGGGCTGCCATTTCGCCCTGATCAAGGCGTTCGAGGCTGCCGCGGCCAGCGTCGTGACACCGTTTGAGTACTCTCGCCTTTTGTGGGCGACAGCGCTGGGGTTTGTTGTCTTTGGTGATCTGCCCGACGGCTGGACGGTTGTCGGGGCGACCCTGATCGTTTCTGCCGGCCTTTATGTTTACCGTCGGGAAAGCAAAGCCGGATAGCGTACTAAACGCCCGGTTGTCCCCGGCTTTGTGAATAGATGGCGTCGAATTCGTCGAGGTTACCGAGGAACAGTTCGACGAGTTCCGGGTCGAAATGCGAGGGCCGCGTTCGATCATCGCCGTTGACGATGGTATCGATCACGGTCTCGTGGGGGATTGCCGCCTTGTAGGGCCTTGGAGAACGTAGCGCATCGTAGACGTCACATAGGGTGACGATCCGTGCAACGATTGGAATTTCCTTGCCGCACAGGCCCGCGGGATAGCCGCTGCCATCCCATCGCTCATGATGAGTCAGCGCGATGATCGCGGCGCACTCCATGACCGGCTGATCCGAGACCGACAATATCTTGTGGCCGATCATGCAGTGTTCCTTGATGGCTTCCTGTTCTTCGGGGCTTAGGTTCCCGGCTTTTATGAGAATACTGTCGGGAATGCCGATTTTGCCGATATCGTGAAGCGGGGCCGCAAGTTCGATCTCCTTGGCTTTTTCCTCTGTCCAGCCAAGGAGGCGGGCGATCATTCCGGAATAGGCGCCAATCCGCCAAATGTGCGCGCCGGTATCGGTGTCGCGAAACTCCGCGGCGACGGCCAGATGGCGAACGGAATCTTCGTAAGCAGCGTTGACCTTTCCGGCCAGTGACCGGACCTCGCCCGCCTTACGGTTGACCTCTTCAATAAGGTTCAGTCGGAACTGGCGTTGGGAGCGGCGAAGATGCGCCCGCTCTCCGGCCTGTTTGACCGCGTCATGCAGGTACGTAAATTCCAGAGGCTTGACCAAAAAATCCGTGGCGCCGCGCCGCAGCGCGCCAATGGCCGATTCGGCATCGCCGTGGGCGGTCATGATGATGAACTCTAGTTCTTCATTTCCCCGGTCTCTGATTTCGCCCAACAGTTCCAGACCGGTTTTCCCCGGCATTTTCAGGTCCGAGACGACGATTTCAATGGCGTCTCCGTTAGCTTCGAGCGCTTCCAGCGCAGCGTCCGCATTTGACGCTTCAATACAATTGATGCCCTTTATGCTGAGGTATCCGACCACCGACGTGCGAACGATGTCTTCATCGTCCACGATCAGGACCAGGCCGGAACCGGTGCCTGCTGTTTCCTCAGTGTTCATCATATTGTGTGCCAATTCAGCATTCATTGTTTCGGGTCGGAATTCGCTTCCCCTCCGGGTCAGTCTCCGCTAGCGGTCGATTTTCTCGTATCGATGGCCTGTCGAATAATGCTCGCAAGTTCACGCGGCTCGACGGGTTTGCGGACAATCTCGTCGATTCCCGCCTTGGCCAGGGTCTTGTCGGTTCCGGGTGGTCTATAACCGGTGCACAGAATGATCGGCACATTCGAGCGAATTTCCCGTAATTGTTGCGCCAATGCATCGCCGGTAATTCCCGGCATGATCTGGTCCGTCACGACGATGTCGAAATGATCGGGCATCGACTTGAAAACCGCCAATGCCGCCAGGCCGCTGGTCAACGCTTCGACTTCGTAACCAAAATGCTCCAGATAGGGACCGATCGATTGAAGAACCATGCGCTCGTCATCGACAAGCAAGACCCGTTCGGTCCCGCCAAACCCGCGTTGCACCCCTTGGTCGGCATCGGTTTTGCTGCTGGTTGCGCTGGGAAGATAGATGCTGACCGTGGTTCCCTTGCCGGGTGTGCTTGTCAACTGGATGCCGCCGCCGTGTTCGACGACGATGCCGTGAACGGCGGCCAATCCAAGCCCGGTTCCCGACCCCACTGGTTTGGTCGTGAAAAAAGGATCAAATGCGCGGTCAACGGTATAAGTGTCCATGCCGCATCCGGTGTCGGCTATGCGCAACCGGGCATAGGTTCCGGGCCGCAAACGCGAACCCATCGCTTCGATAGGTCTTTCTTCAACGATACGATCCACCGACACGTTCACGGTCCCGTGCGTATCGCCGATGGCGTCGGCCGCGTTCGAGCAAAGGTTAAGAAGCACCTGATGAACCTGGGTCGGATCGACCATGACGGTTCCAGCATCCTCGGCAACATCCCAATTGATGGTAATTGTTGACGGAATGGATGAACTGAGCAGGTTTTTTGATTCCTCCACCACCGAATGCAGGCTAACGGGCCGCATATCCGCTTCCTTGCGACGGCTGAAAGCGAGAAGCTGGGAGACCAGATTCCTGGCTCGCTCGGAGGCCGTTTTGATTTGCTGGAGGTTGAACTGAACCTCGTGTCCGTCGTCCAGTTTTTCGACCGCGATAAAGCAATGGCCCATTACGCCGGTCAGAATGTTGTTGAAATCGTGGGCAATACCGCCGGCGAGCGTGCCCACGGCCTCCAGCTTCTGGGCCTGGCGTAATTGCTCATCCAACTGTCGCTTCTCGGTCGTGTCCGTGGCGACGCACAGAAAATTGGTAATCTCGCCATCGGAATTGGTAATCGGAGAGATCGCCGTCGCCGCCCAATACGGCTCGCCATTTTTTTTGAGGTTGCGCAGTTCGCCGCGCCATTCTTTCCCGGATTGAATGCGCCGCCAAATGTCTTCATGCCTCTCCGGTTCAGTTTCGTCTGCCGTGAGGAAACAAGTAACTGCGCCGATGACCTCGTCAATGTCGTATCCGGTAAGCGTCAGGAACCGCGGGTTGGCGTATTCCGCCCTTCCGTCCGGATCGGTGATTAAAATCGAGGCGGGGCTTTGCTCGACCGCAGCCGACAATTTGCGAAGCGTCAGCTCCGTTTCCTTGCGCTCGGTGATGTCATGGGCAACGCCCTCGATCCCCGCGATGTCACCGTTCTCGTCACGATACCGGCGTGCCGTCGTCAGTGCCCATACGTCTTTTCCGCGCGAGCTCCGGAAACGTATTTCAATGTTGATCGGATCGTCCTTGTCGGCTTCCAGAACATCGGCGAAGTCTCTGGTGACGCCGGGGTCGGCGACAAATTCAGAAACCTTGAGGCCAAGCACCTCTTCCGGCGTGACGCCCAGCAGATCGACCACCGAAGGCGAGATCATGATGATGCGTCCTTCGCGATCGGTGCGGAAGAACGTGTCGATCATGTTGTCGAGAATGCCGCGCAGGTCTCTTTCCGACCATCGCAGCGCCTCTTCGGTGCGTTTTCGTTCGGATATGTCCGTGCTGGCTGATCCGATGCCCGTTAACGCGCCGTCGGGATCCGTAATGGGGAATTTGACAACGAGGTCGGTCATTGGAAGGCCGTAAGCGTTGAGCTGGTCGCTTTCAAATTCCACCGGCACCATGCGCTCCATGACTTTGCGGTCATATTCCGTCAGTTTGGATGCGGTTTCCTCGGGAAATGCCTCGAAAACGGTTTTTCCCAGCCAGTCCTCGATGGCGCCACCGAATCGTCGCTTCCACTGTTTGTTGACGGAAATGAACCTGCCGTCCAGATCTTTCAACGAAATTGCTGTGGGCGAATTGTCAATAATGGCACGCAGCCACGCCTCGTTCTTCGTTAGCGCGGCCTCGACACTTTTGCGATCGTTAATTTCGTCGCGCAGCTCGCGTGTGCGTTCGGCAACACGGTTTTCCAGTTCGTCATACGCCTTGCGAATCTCCGCCTCGGCCCGCTTGTGCTCGGAGATATCCGTATTGACCACCCCAATGGCGCTTACCCTACCGTCCATACCCATGATCGGGAACCGATTGGACTGAAAAGTCCTGGTTTCGCCATTTGGGTTATCTGCCGGCGATATAACCAGAATGTCCGAAACGGACTCGCCCTTCAGGACACGCTGGTCATTTTCCGCGATACGCTCGGCCAGGGGTTTTGAAAACAACTCGTCCGCCCTCATGCCGATTGCCTGACCCGGGGAAAGGCCGAAATCTTTCTCGAAGGCCGCGTTGACCGCCTCGTAGCGACCATCCGCACCCTTCAACAGGATCGAGGACGGCGAATGATCAAGAACTCCGCGCAACCGGGCCTCGCTTTCGCGCAAGGCGTATTCCGCGTCTTTCCTGGCTGTTATGTCATGGGCGAACAGAAGTGTGCCGCCGTCCTGCGTTTCATGTTCGTTGACACCAATCCATTTGTCCCAGACCTGAATTTCTATCGGTCCGACCCGGTCCTGGCGACGTTTCAGGCGTTCGCGAATCCATTGGTCTTCCTGACCTTTCGCATCTGGAAAGCCGCCCTTCAGGGTAATGCTTTTGAGGATTTCGCCAAAGGTGATGCCGGCGGCCAGTTTTCCCGATTTGGCCAGAAGAGAATCATAGTGTTCATTCCACAACACAAGGCGGTCTTCTGCATCAAACAATGCGACCGCCGCCGGAACCGTCTGAATGGCGTCGAAGAGTTGGCCAGGGGCGTCACCGGGGGCGTCACCGGGGGAGATTTTTCGTCTGTTGGCACGAAGTTCCCGGGTCAGGGCAAGAGGCAGCCGCCCAAGATTATTTCGTTGAATGAAATCGTCGGCGCCGTCGGCCATGAATTGCGTGGCAGCGGCAAAATCAATTTCATCAATGATGAAAAAAAACGGCAGGTCCAGATCAAACTCTCGATATACCGAAAAAGCGTCGGTGCCGTTCAGGCTTTTGAAATCAAAATCGCAGATTACGGCATCCCACGGGCCCATTTTCAACGCCCCGCGAAACGCTTTTTTCGATGCTGTTCGTTCAACGATCGGTTCAAAACCGCCGCTGCGCAGCTCGTTGGTCAAAGGCCCGTCGTCGAATTCCGGGCCTCCTACGAGAAGCAGATATAGAGGCTTCGCCATCGAAAAATCCCGACCATACGGGTTGTCACCAATACAAGCGTGGTGGCGGAAGGCGGTCGCCGAGCGCCACGATCTTCCGCCACATTTCCGTCATCACAAGTCGTCTAGTTGTCTCTTTCGAGTAGTTTTTCGACGTCGAGAATAATGAGGAGCTGATTTTCGAGGCGGTAGATGCCGTTTGAGAAGTCACGCCACATGGGATCGATGGTGGCGGGATTTCTATCGTAGTTGCTTTCGTCGGCCTCAAGTACCTCGCCGACGGCATCGATGCGCAACGAGTAAAGATTTCCGCCCTGCTCGACCACGATATTCATGCCCGGATCGTCGTCGTCGCGTGGCGGCAGGCCCAGACGTTTGCGCATGTCAATGACGGTGACGATGCGGCCACGAAGATTGATGGACCCGGCCACCACCTTGTCGGCGAGCGGGATATGGGCCACCGGGCGCGGGCCCAGCACGTCCTGAACATCCAGCACCGGAATGCCGAACCACTGTCCCGCGACGGTCAACGTCACGTATTCCTGGGTGTCGCCAACGGCGCCCGAACCCACTTTCTCTTGCATGGACGTATTCGCGTTCATTCTTCACCTCCCGTTTCCACAAGCGCGTTCCGGGCGATCGCCTGGTCCACTGTTTCGATCAAATGATCGCGGTTGAACTTGGCGACGTATTCATCAAAGCCCGCCTCGCGCCCTTCCGCCATGTCGCGCTCGCTGGCGTGGGTCGACAGTGCAATCAGCGGAAGATGCGTCCACGCGCCGTCGGCGCGCACCGTGCGGGCAAATTCGAACCCGTTCATCCCCGGCATCTCGATGTCGCTAACAATTGCGTCGAACTCGACCCCGTTGTCGCGCAGATCAAGGGCCGCCTGCGCGTCCTCGACCGCCACAACGTCATACCCCGCAACCGACAACTGCGGACGCATCAGGTTGCGGAAAAACGGGCTGTCGTCCACCAGAAGAAGACGATGGCCGGTGCGCTCGGCGTCGCTGCTGGCCGCCGCGGCCGCCGCGCCGCCGCCACCGGCCCGGCCAAACCAGTCGCTGAACGCGCGGGTCAGGTAATAGGCCGTGTCGATCACGTCGGTCGCCTTGCCGGCCACCACCGCCGTGCCTACCAGGCCCGGCTCGTCTGCCTTCAATTCAACCGAGATGCGGTCTTCCACAATGTCGATGATGTCTTCAACGACCAGGCCCATGGAGCGGTCACCCTCGGTGAACACCACCGTTGCCTGACGTCCTTCCGTGCCCCATTCGTGGTCCGGATTGAACGGAACAAGCGGCATGATGTGCCCACGGTACTGAACCATGGGAACCCCGTGCGAATGCTCCACCTTGGCAAGGTCGATCTCTTCCAGGCGCGCAACAAGCGCCAGCGGAACCGCCTTCAGTTCCTCGGTCCCGGCCCGGAACACCAGCAGGGACGTCACTTCCTGATCGAACGACACACGCCGTTCCGCCGCTTCTGCCCCATCGTCGGCCCCCATGGTCACCGCACTCGTCGTCGCCGAGATGCCGTTGGGGTCCAAAATCATGATGACGCTGCCGTCGCCCAGAATGGTGTTGCCCGAGAACATGGCGATGTCGCGCAATATGGGCGACACCGGCTTGACCACGATTTCCTCGGTGTCGAACACCCGGTCCACGATCACGCCGAAACGATAGGTGCCAACCTGGCACACAACAATGAACTTCTCTTCGCGGGCCAGCGCCTGAACAGCGCCCTCCGTCGCATCCGTCAGTTTCAGAAGGTGGCTCAGAACCACAAGCGGCAACAACCGATCGCGAAGACGAAGAACCGGCGCCTCGTTGATCATCTCGATGGCCGTCTCCGAGTTCTCCGACGCCCGAACCAGCTCCAGAACGCTGATCTGCGGAATGGCAAACCGCTGACCGCCGCATTCAACAACCAGCGCCGAAACAATGGCCAGGGTCAGCGGGATCTTGATGGTGAAGGTCGAGCCAAGGCCCTCGTTCGAGATAAACTCGACGGTGCCGCCGATTTTCTCGATGTTCGAGCGAACAACGTCCATGCCGACGCCGCGGCCCGAGATGTTGGTCACCTTTTCCGCCGTCGAAAAACCGGGACGCATGATAAACTGCTGAACCTGCGCTTCCGTCATGGCGTCAAGCTCGGCTTCCGACGCCAGGCTGTTGGCGATCGCCTTTTCGCGGATGCGGTCCGTGTTCAGGCCGCGCCCGTCGTCGGCGATCTCGATGATAATATGGCCGCCCTCGTGATAGGCGTTAAGCCGCACCACACCCGTCTCGGGCTTGCCCGCCATGGTCCGGTCGGCCGGCATCTCCAAACCGTGATCGGCCGAGTTGCGCACCATGTGCGTCAGCGGATCCTTGATCAGTTCCAGAACCTGACGGTCAAGTTCGGTGTCCGCGCCCAGCATCTGAAGGTCGATTTTCTTGCCCGATTCAACCGACAGATCGCGCACAATGCGCGGCAGCTTCGACCATGCATTGCCGATGGGCTGCATGCGCGTCTTCATCACCCCTTCCTGAAGATCCGTCGTGATCAAAGAAAGGCGCTGCAAGGGAACGTTGAACTCGCTGTCGTCTTGGCCGCGAACCATCTGCAAAAGCTGGTTGCGCGTCAGAACAAGCTCGCTCACAAGCGTCATAAGATTTTCAAGAAGGCCCACGTTCACCCGGATCGACTGGGCTGCTACCGAAGGCTCCTTCGGGCCGTCGGCTTCCTTGGCGGCAGGCTTCTTCGCCGCAGGCTTCTTCGGCGCTGCTGCCGCAGGCGCAGGCGCCGCTTCAAGGGCAGGCGCTTCAGGGGCAGGGTCCGCTTCCTCAAAGGTCGCACCGGACGCCGCAGCCGCGGTCGCTGCCGCCGCTTCCTTCAAAACCAAAGGTGAAGCCTCGATCCCCGAAGCCTCCGCCGCCGCAACCTCTTCCAGCAACTCCGCTGCAACCGGGAAACCTTCATCCGATTCCGCCGGACCATCAGCATCAAGCGCAGGAGCCGCCTCAGCCACAGCCTCAGCCGCGGGAGCTGCGGCAGAAACTGCCTCAGGCCCATGCCCATCAGCCGTCGCGTTCAACTGGTCAATCAGATCCGAATCCTCACCTTCGGGCTCCGAACCCGTCTCCTCTAACGCACCAAGCAAATCCTTGATCCGGTCAATGGAACTCAGAATCAGCGTCACCGCGCCGGGCGTAACATCCAAAGCCCCGTCACGGAACTTGCCCAGAACGTTTTCCGCGGAATGTGCGACCGACTCCAGACGTGGCAAACCCAGAAATCCGCACGTCCCCTTGATCGTGTGAACAAGACGGAATATATTTTGAAGCGTCTCCGCATTCGACGGATCCTGCTCAAACTCAACAAGCTCAACGTCAATAACGGCAAGGCTCTCTGACGTCTCCGTCAAAAATTCAACCAAAAGATCGTCCATCCCGAGTTCCCTTCTTCCAAAACCCTATCAAGCAAATTTTTCTCTTCACAAAACCTAGTTAATCTCTAAACGAAATCCAGAAAGTGAATGATCGCCAATTCCAACGCTGCAAATTTAGCAGCCAAGCGTTGCGTAAAGATGTCGCGAAAACCCTTTTTGTGTTTCAAATTGTCGCCGGATTGTAACAGTCTGAAATGAAGTGCAAAACGCAGACGAGGCCCCCCGCCCGGTGTCAGCGGGCGGGGGTATGGTCCATTTCCTTCATGAACGAAGGAGCTTATGCGGCGCGAACATTGGCCAGGAAACTGTCGATCGCAGAACGTAACGTTTCCGATTGTTGCGAGAGTTCGCTCGCGGCCGACTGGATTTCGGTGGCCGCCGCGCCGGTATCCGAGGCAGCAGTGCTTACACCACCGATGTTCGACGACACTTCGTTGGTTCCGGCCGCTGCTTGTTCGACGTTGCGGGCGATTTCCTGGGTCGCAGCACCCTGCTGTTCGACCGCCGAAGCGATGGTCGCGGCAATTTCGTCGACCTCGGAAATGGTCTTTCCGATGGCCTCAATGGCGCCGACGGCTTCGCCGGTAGCTGACTGAATTTCGGCAATTTGGGTGCCGATCTCGTCGGTCGCCTTGGCCGTCTGGTTGGCCAGGTTCTTGACCTCGGACGCCACAACCGCGAAACCCTTGCCGGCGTCGCCGGCGCGCGCCGCCTCAATTGTGGCATTAAGGGCCAGCAGGTTGGTCTGGTCGGCGATGTCGGTGATCAATGCAACCACCTCGCCGATCTTGTTGGCGGCTTCGGCCAGACCTTGCACCTTCTCATTGGTCTTTTCCGCCTGAACAACTGCGTTCGAGGTGATCTCGCTGGATTGACCGACCTGACGGCTGATTTCGGCAATGGAACTGGACAGTTCCTCCGCCGCCGAAGCCACCGTCTGCACATTGGACGAGGCCTCTTCGGAGGCAGAGGCGACGGTTACCGATTGCTGGCTGGTTTTTTCCGCCGTCGCGGCCATGGTTTCGGAACTGGCCTGCATTTCTGCCGAAGCCGTTGCCACCGATTTGACGGCCTCGGAGGCACGCAGGTCAAAATCGTTGCACAGGTTTTCGATTTTCTGCGCCCGTTCGGCTCCAGCCCTTTCCTGCCTGCGCTGCTCCTCGGCCAGTTGATCGGTCTTGATCATGTTTTCCTTGAACACCTGGACAGCATCCGACATTTTTCCGATCTCGTTGCGCCAACCCTGGGCAGGAATATAGACATCCATGTCCTTTTCGGCGAGGCGGCCCATGGCGCCGGTAATCTTGGAAATCGGTCCGGTAATGCCGCGACCAATCATTTCGGCGATGATCAACATCAACACCGTAATCGCCGCGATCGACCCTGCGATCATGTAAAAGGCTCGCTCGCCCGCAACCTCGGCGGCGTCCATGGCGAGGCCCTTGTCTTCTTCACTGTCGGCGACGACCGCGGATAAAATTGGGTCGAATTCCGCGAAAATGCTGCTCAGAGCCTTGACGTTGCCGACCAATTGCAGCCGCAGGTCCGCTAAGGCATTGAAGTCCTTTTGGTAGGAAGCCATCAGAGTTTCAATTTCCGCCTGCGCTTCGGCGGGAATGGAACTGGCGGCAAGCATGGGAGCAAACTCAGCGGCCCGGTCTTTCATGCTGCCGATATACTTTTTGTCGATCCGTGCAAGAAAATCCTTCTCGTGACGGCGCATCATGAGCATCACGACCGTCAGCTCCGGAACTTTGTACTCACCCAGTTTTCCCTCGACCGCTTTGACCGAGGTGCGTAGAGCCCCGTGCAAACCTTCTTTCGGGGACAGGCCCGCTTGGCGCCATTGGTTGGCCACCAATTCGAACTGCGCGTCGTAGCTTTCGTAACCGGCCCTGACCTGCTTCACCATATCGATGACTTCCGCTTCATCATGCATGGTCGCCAAATGGTCCAGTTCGGCAATTACCTTCTCGCTGACTTCGCCGTGTTTTGTTACGTATTTTTCCTGCAGGCGAATCAAAAAGTCCTTCTCGCGGCGGCGCGCGTTCAGGAACTCATACTTGACGCCTTCCGCGACCGCGGCTGTTTTAACAGCCAGGCGTTCTTCTTCGAGGATGGTGTCAAGCTGCCAAGAGCTGACCATATAAACGGCGCCAACGGCGACAAAACCGACGAGCGCCAACAAGCCGATAAGGCGTATCTGGTGCCCGACCCGGATATTCTTGAATGGTGAAGCCGTTCCCGCGGTCCCGGCCTTCGTTCCAGAGGATTTCGATTTCTTAAACATGCGACCCACTCCAAAGTGTTTTCCAATACCGAGGAATTTCACACCCGCTTATAGTGAGCCTGTGTAACGGTAGAATGTCGATAATTGTCGATATCGTTTCCGATTGTTTCTCGACTATGACGAAAAGTGACGGAAAATTTTCCGATATTGCAAAAGATACGGTATTGCCGGCCTCGATCAGGGCGGCCATTTGTTCAGGACGCGCCATTTGGAAACACCTGCATTTCAACGCGGTTGACTTGCTCAAAAAAAGGGGCGCCTCTCTCGGAGACGCCCCGGAAAATGGACGGAATGTTTGCCCGTTTACGCGGTCCGCACGTTGGCCAGGAATTTATCGACCTCTGAGCGCAGCAATTCCGATTGCACCGACAACTCACCCGCCGCCGACTGGATTTCGCCAGCCGCCGCCCCGGTTTCGGAAGCCGCCTGACTGACGCTGCCGATATTCGACGACACCTCGTTCGTGCCCGAAGCCGCCTGTTCGACGTTTCGCGCGATTTCCTGGGTTGCCGCCCCCTGTTCCTCCACCGCCGCGGCAATGGTCGCGGCGATTTCATCGACCTCGGTAATGATCTTGCCGATGCTTTCGATGGCGCTTACCGCGTCGCCGGTCGCCGTCTGGATTTCAGCAATCTGGGTACCGATCTCGTCGGTCGCCTTCGCTGTTTGGTTGGCCAGGTTTTTGACCTCGGACGCCACCACCGCGAAGCCCTTGCCCGCATCGCCCGCGCGCGCCGCCTCAATGGTGGCGTTCAGGGCCAGCAGGTTGGTCTGATCGGCGATGTCGGTGATCAAGGCTACCACTTCGCCGATCTTGTTGGCGGCTTCGGCCAGACCCTGAACCTTTTCGTTGGTCTGTTCGGCCTGAACCACTGCATTGGACGCGATTTCGCTGGACTGGCTGACCTGATGGCTGATTTCGGAAATGGAGCTGGAAAGCTCTTCCGCCGCCGCAGCCACAGTCTGCACATTGGCCGAGGCCTGTTCGGCCGCCGCAGCCACCGCCGGTGATTGATCGGTCGTTTGTTCGGCTGTCATGCTCATGGCTTCGGAACTGGCTTGCAATTCGGTGGCCGCCGAGGAAACCTGACCGACAACACCGCCGACCGCGTTTTCGAAGTCGTCGGCCAATTTGATCATGGTGGCGCGTTTTTCGGCTTCGGCCCGCTTTTCGGCTTCAATCTGTTCGGCTTCCATTTGCCTGACCCGGATGGCGTTGTCCTTGAACACCTGAACGGCCCCGGCAATTTCGCCGATTTCATCACCGCGGTCCTGGGCGGGAACATCAGTTTCGAGATTGCCTTCCGCCAGATTGCCCATGACGCCGGTCATCATATGCAAGGGACGCGTAATTCCCCGCACGATAAACACCGAGAGAACGGCGGTGATCAGGACCAGTACCGCAGTCAGGGAGGCCAGCATCACGAAAGCTGTCTGCGTTTGGTCCCTGACGCTCGTGGTCAGGGTCACAAGTTCGGCGGCAATGAAGTCCTCGACCTTTTTCAAAAGATTGATTTTCCCGGTGATCTGGTCAAACCAATGGGTAGAATCGATGCCACCGGTCGAACCTGTCTGCGGACTGGCGATCGCGATCTCGCGCATGCGGTTGACCTCGACCACCGCCGGGCCCTGGACCGTCTTTTCAAGAAAGTCCTTTTGCGCCGACGAGGAACTAATGGCGAAAACTCCGTCAAACGTCTTTTGCTCGGCGATCAGCTGCACGAATTTGATGTATACGCCCGGGCTGAATTTTCCGGCGCCAAATCCACCAGCGCCCATGGCGCGTTCCAGTCCCGCCATTTCTTCGACAATGGCCAGAAGCTTGGCGATCGTTGGGGTGTAGTACCCGGCCATTTGGCCCATCGACAGCTTGAGCCCATTGATTTCGGCGCGGCGCTCCTCAAGAGGTGAAACGGCGCCACGGGCGATTTCAATTTTTTTCGCCAGTGATCCGCCGAAGCTTTCAGCCTCGATATGAGCCAGATGTTCATTCAGTGCGGCCCGTTTTTTGTCGGTTTCGGCTCTTTGTTCGGGAAGTTCCTTGGCAAATTTATTGCCCTTGCTGCCAATGAAGCCAGCCGACCGACCGCGCTCTTTTTGAAGTTCATGGACCAGGGCGCTGACATCGGGAGCCAGTTCCGCCAGTTCCAGCAGTTTTCCCATTTCGGTGACTTCGCGACGTTGATCGAGTAGCCCCGACGTCGCCAGAACGGCAAGTCCGACAATCGGAACGAGTACGGCAGCGGCGATCCTTGCGCCGATTTTTGTGGAACGAAGAACCTTGAACATTGTTTCCCCACAATTGTGACGCCATGAACTGGCCGGTTATACCCATAAACACATTCCTGATATTGTGGCGTGGCCTAAAAAATAGAGGAAAAAAATTGTGGAAAGCCCCCGCCAGACGCGTAATTCAACTTGGTTTGACAGAAGGGAAGTGTTTCAATGCGGAGCCGAAAGTCGAGATTTCGGTGTTGGAGGGGTGCTTTTGAATAGCTGTGCTTCGGCCGCTTCGGGGGCCGGGTCGTGTTTGTCTTTCCAAAACAACACGAACCTTGTTATGATTCAGTGGCTTGCGTCTGACCCTGGGGAGGGTGAGTGACAATAAAGAGGTTTGGGAGGGGGGAGGCTACTAACGGATGCCCGAGCACATTCTCGTTGTCGAGGACGAGCCAACCGTAAGAAGTTTTATTGAGGAATATCTGGGAAGCCAGGGCTATCGGATGTCCGGTGCCGGCGACGGCGCCGGCATGCGCGTCGTTATGGAAAAACAGGACGTGGACCTGGTGATCCTTGACCTTATGCTTCCCGGAGAAGACGGGCTTGAACTGGCCCGCGAAATACGATCAGGATCCGACGTGCCCATTATTATGGTGACGGGCCGCGCCGACACGGTGGACCGCGTGGTTGGATTGGAAATGGGGGCTGACGATTACATCCCCAAACCGTTTGAGGCCCGCGAGCTTTTGGCGCGGGTAAGGTCGGTCTTGCGCAGAAGCCAGCGTACGGCGCCGGCGCGCGAAGAAAGCGCGGCTCGGCAAAACACGGCGGCATTCGCCGGCTGGCGGCTTGATCGCGGGCGGCGCCACCTTTCGGGACCCAACGGGGAAGAGGTTCGCCTGACCTCGGCGGAATTTGATCTGCTGGTCGCCTTCGTGAGCAATCCCGACAAAGTGCTGAGCCGCGACCGTCTTTTGGATCTGGTTTATGGCCGCGAGATGTTTCCTTTCGAGCGCAGCATTGATGTTCTGGTCATGCGCCTGCGAGGGAAAATAGAGGAGGATCGCGCCAATCCGACACTGATAAAAACGGTCCGTGGCGCCGGGTATGTATTTACCCCCGAAGTGGTTGCGAAATAAAAGCCTCGGCAGACGTAACGGATGCCCGCGAGCGGGCCGTCAATATTTTACATTTTCCCCAATTGCGAAAAATCTGTTGCGATAAGGGGACAACTACCAATACTCTAAAGGGCAATTGGGTTGATGTACGGCTACGCACTGTGGCCTTGCGTTGGTCGGGCGTGGGAGGCGATTTTGGGTTCCCTTGGTCGTCCAGAAACGGAGTGATCTATGGCTGTCGATAAAAAAATGAAGGTCCTTATCGTTGATGATTATCGTACGATGTTGAGGATTCTCCGAAATCTCTTACGTCAACTGGACTTCCGGAATGTCGAAGAAGCGACGGACGGAACCGAAGCTCTGCAAAAACTCAGGGAAGGCGGTTACGGTCTCATTATTTCGGACTGGAATATGGAACCGATGACCGGCATCCAGCTGCTGCGTCATGTTCGCGGTGACGAAAAGATGAAAAGAATTCCTTTCATCATGGTCACGGCGGAAAGCAAGCCGGAGAATGTGGTTGCGGCAAAACAGGCGGGCGTGTCCAACTATATTGTCAAGCCGTTCAATGCCGAAACCCTTCGCGGAAAGATGGCAAGCGTATTGGGCGAGTTTTAAGGACCGACGATGGCTGGAAAAAGAGTGGACGTTGCGCGGCTCCTTAGCGAACTGCGCAACAAGTATGGTGACACCGTCAAGGTCGAGGACGTCGCCAAGGTCATGGGGACCCTGCTGGCCAGTAATACGGGTGAATTGGCCGGGGCCAGCCGCAAAATCTATACCGAACTGGAAGCACTGAACCGATACATTCAGTCGGCAAAGGCCGAGATTTCGGCATTGCGGCCCGACGAAGTGACCGATGAATTCCTGCCCACGGCGACGGGAGAGCTGGACGCGATCGTCGCAGCCACCGCCGAGGCGACCAATGCGATTATGGATGCGACCGAAGTTATCGAAGGGGTCGCCGATTCTCTTGAAGGCGCGCAGCAGGATAGCCTGATGGACGCGACGACGAACATTTATGAAGCTTGCGGCTTTCAGGATATTACCGGACAGCGCATTACCAAGGTTGTAAACACCCTCAAGGATATTGAGGATAAGGTTGATGCGCTGGTGACCGCCTTTGGCGATAAAATGGACAAGGTCGAGAATAAGGCGGCGAAGGAAAGCCAGGCTCCGGCGGCGCCGGAAAAATTGTCGGACGCCGATCTTCTTGAGGGGCCGCAACGAAACGGCGAAGGCATATCTCAGGATGAAATCGACCGCCTTTTGGCGGAATTCGACTGATTGTTCCAGCGGCCCGCCGGAAATGCGGTGGCGTAGAATAAACGCCGTAATCGTGAAAACCTCGGGTTCGTCATCAACGACGAGAATTTCCCATCGGTTACCTTTCTGGGATTCCGGAAGCGGCCCCTTTACGGCTGGTTCGGGGGTATCTTTCTAGAAAATAAATTCGTTGTCGGGAGCCATGGTTGAAGATCCTGGAACGAAAAATGGCGATCAACTTCGTCTCGCTTTGATTGTATCGCGACGAGTCATATGCTCCAAGCGCCGCATTTAATCCAGTTGCGAAAGCATCGGCGCCGAATCCTCGATCGTCTGAATTTTTTCCATGCCTTGCTTGATCTCGCTCATGATGAATTCGCCACGGCGCACGGGTCCGCCGGTATCCTTGTTGGGAAACAGCCTGGCCCAGGCGTCCATCTTGACCGACAGTGCGCACAGCACACCGCCGATGGTCGTGTGATAACTTTCGATCAGCTCCTTGACCTTGCGGAAGCGCTCGGCCGAGATGTTGTCCCACATGGCGATAGTGGAGCGGTCGAAATTCTCAAAACGTCCGGTGATTGCGGCCATCAATTCATTGATCGTATTCTCGATTTCGTCGCAGGCCTTCATCAGGTTGCGGTCGTTGCTGAGCTGCCAGTTGGAGCGCAAATCCTCCATGGTATCGAGGAAGTCCGTGATGATCGGTTCGATCTGATCAAGGCACTGCCGGTAGTATGACAGGGACAGGAAAATGTCCCCGTAATCCTCCAGGAACTGAGGAACCTCGGACAGTTTGATATCAAGCTTCTCCGCCATCATATCCAGTTTCTCGCGGGCCTTCCTCACATCCGGATCGCGAAACAGGCCGACAACATCGTCGAAGTCCTGGATTTCCACGTTTTCACCGCCGTAAATCTGCATGATCAACGGTCGCGAAAACATCTTCATGTATTCGGTGAGTTCAATGTTTTTTGTCGGTGAAAGCTTCAGCGCCTCAATGGAGTTTACCATGACGCCGTTTTCGCGCAGATGGATGCGAAGGCTGTAGACATCGTAACTGGATAAGCCGGCCAATTGCGTCAGAAGCGTACGATCGGCGACCGGCTTGTCCACAGGCCAGCCGAACTCCTTGCCGACATCCATGATCTCCATCTGCCCGCTGCCCGTCTGCTTTTCCTCGAAAATTTCGAGCACGCTGTTCAGGCGAACGTTCTTGATCAGCCTTGCGCGGCGCAATCCTGGGGTCTCGATCGGCATAATGGCCAAGGGCAGAATATGTAGGGAATCCCGGTCAACATCCGAAATGGGACTTATTGCCTGCGAGTCGGCGGAGGTTGTCATTTCAGTTGCCCGTCATCCTTCAACAGAACAAACTATACTTCATGCCCTGCCGCTGATCCAGCCACCGCCCATTTCTAGCGCGTGAGTTCAAAGTGGGTCGAGCCGTTAGCTTATACGAGGCGCGACCTTGCTCTGATGATTATCAATGAGCGGCTGTTTCTCTATGATGACGAAACATAAACAAATATGTAACGGTTTGTGGCTCTGCGGTAAAAGGACTGTTACACTGCTCTCTTCCGCTCGATTTTTCTTGCATTGCCGGCAATTTGTGCAATTTAAATAATGGTTCTGTCGATTTGTGGCGTCGGCATGTGGATCATGTTAAAAGAACGCAATTAGAAAACTTTTCCGCCGGGGAACTGCCCATGAAGTCCTGTCTGATCGTCGATGATTCCCGTGTCATCCGGAAGGTGGCCCGGAATATCATGGAAGACCTTGGTTTTGAGACCGAGGAAGCCGAAAACGGGCAAATTGCGCTCGAAGCCTGCCAAAAACGTCAGTACGACGCAATCCTGCTGGATTGGTATATGCCGGTCATGAACGGCATTGATTTCCTTCGGGCGATGCGCGCATTGCCGGGGGGCGATGGGCCGATCGTTGTGTTTTGCACGACTGAAAACGATATCAGCAATATCCAAGAAGCAATTATGGCGGGTGCGAACGAGTACGTCATGAAGCCCTTTGACAGTGAAATTATTCAGGCCAAATTCGCTCAGGTTGGCCTCCTCTAACTCAGATACATTGAGAAAGCATTGGTCGTAGACTCTCGAAATAGCACCGTTCGTACGCGGACCTCCGGCTCTCCGGCGGAGGGAATCATTCAGGTAATGGTGGCCGACGATTCCGCCGTCGTGCGCGGATTGATATCACGCATGCTGAACGCGGAAGCCGATATGACCGTCGCGGCATCGGTAGGCAACGGCCAGTTGGCGGTCACCCAATTGGCAAGAACCGAGATCGATGTCATCGTGCTCGATATTGAAATGCCGGTGATGGACGGGTTGACCGCTCTGCCGAAGCTCAAGGAAATAGACCCGAACGTTCAGGTGATCATGGCATCGACCCTGACGTTGCGGAACGCTGAAATCAGCATGCGGGCGCTCGAAGCTGGAGCCGCCGACTATGTTCCGAAGCCGACGTCATCGCGAGAACTCAGCGGCGGCGAAGATTTTCGGCGGGATTTGATCGAAAAAGTCAGAAGCTTGGCCCGCGTGGGCAGGAGCGGCCGCGCGACGGAACGGACACCCCGGCGCGCAATTTCCCATCGCCCCATGGCCGCGCCACGGCCAGCGCCCGAAGCCGCGCCGATCGTTCTGCGGGACACGCCGATCAACCGGCCCGATGCGCTGGTTATTGGGAGTTCCACGGGTGGGCCACAGGCTTTGCTTAACGTTCTCAAGGGATTGGGGCCGCCGCCGCGGGTTCCGGTATTCGTAACCCAGCATATGCCGGCGACGTTTACGGCGGTGCTCGCCGAACATATCACGCGCTCAACCAGTCTAACCTGTGCCGAGGCAATAGACGGGGAACGGGTGGTTCCCGGACGGGTTTATCTTGCCCCTGGCGGCTTTCACATGGTGGTGGAACGAAAGGGTGTGAGTACGGTTGTTCGCCTCGATAGCGGCCCGCAGGAGAATTTTTGCCGTCCCGCAGTGGACCCGATGTTGCGGAGTATCGCCCGGGTTTATGGCGGGCGGACGCTCGTGGTCATTCTCACGGGAATGGGCGCGGATGGATTGAAGGGGGGACGAGAAATAACGGCGGCGGGGGGAACGGTGATCGCCCAGGACGAGTCGACAAGTGTCGTCTGGGGAATGCCGGGTTCGGTTGCATCGGCGGGATTGTGTAGCGCCGTTCTGCCGGTAAGCCACATCGCCCCATACGTGAATAAGATAATAGGAAAAGTCGCATGAATCCTGACGATTTTGACTTCGTCAGCCAGTTTTTCAAGGCTCGGTCCGGGCTGGTTCTGACGCGCGATAAGGCATACCTGCTGGATAGCCGCCTGATGCCGGTCGCGCGCAAGAAGGACATGAAGAGCGTTGACGAACTGATTGCCGCCATGCGTTTGGGGCGCGACGTCCAGCTTTTGAACGACGTGACC
>JADHSV010000014.1 GCA_016776725.1 Rhodospirillales bacterium | reverse complement strand
CTGGGCACGGGCGAGAAGCCGTTGACCCTGGACAGCAAGCCGGCCAGCATTCCGCTGACCGACTTCCTGAAAACGGAAAACCGCTTCCGCATCATCGAGCGCAAGGACCCGGAACGCTTCGCGGCCCTGGCTGCCGACGCGCAAGCGGAACAGTACCGTCGCCGCGCGGTCTACGAAAAGTTGGCCGAGCTGCACATGCCGACCGACCAAGCAGCCGCGGCGGCCGAATAAGCCCCACCGCGACAGCTAAAAGAAAAGAGGACGCCCGGCGGATTTTCCGCCGGGCGTTCTTCATTTTTGGACAGCCGGAGAAACACTCTCGAAAATAGTATAAAAACTTCATATACAATGTTGTCAAATATGGCCAATGCGCTAATACGGTCCCACGCTGTTTTAGCGGAATAATCAGGAATAAAGAGCCGAGACAATGGTAAACACGGGCGGGGTTCTCGGATCCCCCGAGTCTTCTTCAAAGACCGAAAAATCCGAACAAATCCATCAAAAAAATTCAGGTAAATCAAACGGTTCCCCGCGGCCCGTTTCCGTCGCGCTGACCGGCAGCGGAGGGTCCGGCGTGATGACGGCCGGGCAGATGCTGCTGGATGCGGCGGCAAATGCCGGATACCAGGGAATGATGACGCGCTCGCTTGGTCCGCAAATTCGCGGTGGCGAGGCGGCGGCTTTCCTGCGCCTTTCCGCGCACGAGGTTGCCTGCCCCGGCGACGGCGTCGATATTCTGATTTCCTTCGACTGGGCGAGCACCCAACGGTTCTCCGCTGAAATCGAGCTGGGCCCGGATAGTCTTGTCTTGTTCGACCCCGCCGCAGGGGCCGCGCCGGAAATGATTTTGAATACGGGCGCGCGTATGGTCGATCTGCCGTTCAAGGCATTGCTCGACGATATCGAGGGCGGCCGGCCCAACATGCTGGGTCTCGGCGTTCTTGCGGGTCTGATCGGGTTGCCGGAAAACGCGGTCCTGGCCATCGTCGAGCGCGCCTTGAAACGTAAAGGACCCAAGGCGCTGGAAGCAAGCTCCGCCGGAATTCGCGCCGGATTCGAGGCCTCGGCGGCCATGCCCGCGACGTGCCGCCTGGGCGCCGGGGAAAAGGGCGCCCGCCGCTGGAACATCAGCGGAAACGAGGCCGTCGGTTTGGGCGCCTTGCGCGGCGGAATTCGGTTCGTTGCCGCGTACCCCATTACGCCCGCCACCGAAATTCTGGAATGGCTTGCGCCAAACCTTGAACACCTTGGCGGTGAATTGGTTCAGGCCGAGGACGAGCTGGCGTCCATCAACATGGCGATCGGCGGATCGTTCGGCGGCATTCCCACGTTGACCGCGACCTCGGGGCCGGGATTGGCGTTAATGCTCGAATCCATCGGCCTGTCGGTGGCGTCCGAAACGCCGGTCGTTGTCGTTAACGTTCAGCGTGGCGGCCCGTCTACGGGTATCCCCACGAAGTCCGAGCAAAGCGATCTCAATATTGCGCTCTACGGCCTTCACGGCGATGCCCCGCATATCGTGACGGCGGCCAATTCCGTTTCCGATTGTGCGTTTACCGCCCAGTGGAGCGTCTATCTGGCCGAGGCTTTGCAGAGTGCCGCTATCGTGCTGACCGACCAGCTTTTGGGACAGACGCGGGCCGTCGTCGATGAACCGGCAAATTCCGGTCATGTGGCGGCGCGCGAAACCGCCCCGGCGGGGCTTCAGGATTATCGGCGCTACGCGGTAACGGAATCGGGCGTTTCGCCTATGGCGATTCCGGGGACCGCCGGTGGCGAGTACGTGGCCGACGGGTTGGAGCATTCGCCCATTGGCCGCCCGTCAAGTCAGGCCGAGGATCATTTGGCCCAGCTTGAGAAGCGTCAGCGCAAGCTGGACCAGTTCGATTACGGCGATCACTGGGCCGATATCGAGGGCGACGGCGACACCGCTGTCATTACGTGGGGGTCGTGCACCGGACCGGTGCACGAGGCCTGCGACCGCGCGCGCGAGGCGGGGATCGGCGTTCGCATGGTTTCCCTTCGCCTGCTGGCCCCCATGCAAACCGTAAAGTTTGCCAAGGCGATAAAGGGCGTCAAACGTGTGCTGGTGGTGGAACAAAGCCACTCGCAGCAGTTCTACCGCTACGTTCGCGCCCATTTTGACCTGCCTAAAAAGGTGAAAGTGTGCGCCCGGCCCGGACCACTACCTGTTCGCCCGGCCGATATTTACGAACAAATTGTGAATTGGAGTTAGGGCCATGCAGGCTCAGGAAGCACGAACCCCCGCCTTGTTGCCGAAGGATTACAAGTCGGATTACAAGCCGATCTGGTGCCCCGGATGCGGTGACTATTCGGTATTGAGTTCCATCACCCGCGCGCTTTCGGAATTGGGCGTGAAACGCGAGAACGCGGCGGTGATTTCGGGTATCGGTTGCTCGTCGCGCATTCCCGCCTATACCAGCCTGTACGGCTTTCACGGCGTTCATGGCCGGGCGCTGGCGCTGGCCACGGGCCTCAAAATCGCGCGGCCCGACCTGACCGTTCTGGTCACCGGCGGCGATGGCGACGGTTTTTCCATCGGCGGCAATCATTTCCTGCACGCCTGTCGGCGCAATGCCGATCTGACCTATGTGGTCATGGACAATCAGGTTTACGGCATGACCAAGGGTCAGGCTTCGCCGACCACGGCGTCGCAATGGGAAGGCAGCAAACTGACGCCCCACGGCACCGGCGTCAGCCCGTTCCAGCCCATGGCGGTGGCGCTGGCGGCAGGCGCCAATTTCCTGGCGCGCGGCATTTCAAGCGATCCCAAGGGCGTTGCTCAATTGATCGTCGAGGCGGTCAGGCATCCCGGTTTTTCGTTCGTGCAGGTGTTGAGCCAATGCGTCACCTACCGGCCCGAACAGCAGGAATGGCGTACCATCGCGCGACCTTCCCACAAGGAGCCGACGTCGAATATCGCGCGGGCGGGACGCCGCATTCTGGATGATGACGGCTTCACCACCGGCATCTTTTACGTGGGAAACCGGCCGGCCTACCTGGCGCCCGAGGAAACCGACAAAATCGTTTCCGATATCGAGCAACGTTTTATGATTTAGCGGTTCTTCGGCGGCGGGATTGCTGTTAGAAGCATCGGCGTGCAAGCGCTTTAATCTGCAGGGATCTAAAATGGCGGGCCTGACCGATAAAGATATGGATATCGTGCGGCGCGCGCCGTTGTTTTCGGGCGTTTCCGAAAAGGTCCTGGGCGAGCTGCTGAGGGATGCGCGGGTTGGCGAATACCGCCGTGGCCAGCTTCTGTTTTTGCGTGGCGATCCGGCCGAGCACTTCTATCTTCTGCTTGAGGGCTGGGTAAAAATCTTTCTCGATACCCCGGCGGGTGAGCAAACGGTGCTGGAGGTCATGCGCTCGGGCGAAACCATTGCCGAAGCCGCGATCTTCCTGGGCATGGCCTTTCCGGCCAGCGCCGAACTGGCGGACGATGCCCGGCTTCTGGAAATCCCGGCGCAGCCCTTTCTGAACAAACTGCGTGAGGACGGCGATCTGGCGCTGACCATGCTGGGTGCTTTGTCCAAGCGGCTGCACTTCCTGATTCAGCATATCGAAAAGGTACAGACCTTTTCGACGCCGCAGCGGCTGGGTGAATTCCTGCTGGGATTGGGGGATGCCTTGGAAGGCGAAATGGTGTTGAGCCTGCCCTACGACAAGTCTCTGGTAGCCGCGCGCCTGGGTATGAAGCCCGAAAGCCTGTCGCGCGCCCTGGCCAAACTGCGGGACATCGGCGTGGAAACCAAGGGCGGGGAAATCCGCATCGCCGATGTGGAACGCCTGCGCAATTTCTGCGACGGCGAGGAATAGCGGGCGTCAGCCGGGCTTTCCGTCCGGGCGCGGGCCGATCAGGATCGGCGCGAAAACGAAAGTGAACATGCCGAAGGCGGCGATCCACAGTCCTGCCGGCACGACAACCCACATCAATAAATCATCCGTCAAAACGGGGCCGAATATGCGGGCAAGCGCTGCCACGGTCACCAGCAAATAGGCGGTGACGACGGGCTTGGGCGCCAGCAGCGGGCGGCCCGTATGCCCCAAACCCGCGCGCGTCATAACAGCCAGCACCGTAGTGCCGATGGCGCCGGTGGTAAAGGCGTGCAGGGCGGCGTCGGCAGGCAGCCATCCGGCGATGTCGGCAGCGGCCTTGCAGGCAAAGGCAAACGGCACCCACGCGTGGCCCAGATGCAAAACCCAGACAATCGGGTCATCGAGGGTGCGCGCTGTGTGCCAATGGCGCATTCGAAAACCCAGTGCAATTGCGGCGGCCAGGGCCAGGGCGCCCGAAAGCGTGGGCGGCGCGCCGGCGAGATCGGCGGCAATGGCGGCGATCATGCTAAGGATCACAGCTTTTTCCACCCTGGGATCGCTGCGCACATCGATTTCGGGATCGCTGGCTTTCAGGGCGTTGGCGGTAAAACGGGGCGTTATGCGCCCGCCGATAAGGGCGACCATGAGGACGAAAACGTAAATCGTCAAACGCAGGCTCCAGCTTGCGGTATCCTCGGTCCAACCCAGGGCTTCCGCGTGGAAAAACCCGTTGGCCATCACCCCGATAAGCAAGAATCCGGGAAACAGAAAATTCCGTTTCTGTCCCGACCCTATGATTGGCCCGGCAATAGCCGCGATCAGGGCCGGAATGAACGCCATGTCGATGATGGCGACGGCGACGGGTGAAAGGCTTCCGTCCATCCAGAAGGCAACCCGTCCGGCCAGCCAGATGATGACCAGCACGGCCAGGGGCGCGCCCGAAACGCGGGGCGTGCCGGTCCAGGAGGGAACGGCGGTCATCAGAAACCCGGCTGCCGCGGCTACGGAAAAACCGAACAGCATTTCATGGGCGTGCCACAGGCTGGGCGGCAGATCCGACGGAAGCGCGCGGCCCCACATAAAAACCGCCGCCCAAACGGCGATTGAAAGGACGGCATAACCGCCCGCCAGTAAAAAGAACGGCCGGAAACCGTAGCCAAAAAGGGCAAACGATGCAGTTGGTTTGGGTATTTCGGCGTCTTGCATTTGAAATATCTTTGCGCGGCGTTAAAATAAGACGTGATCGTTATTACGCGTTGAGTTGCGGTTTCACCTTGATGCCGGTCAACCTGTTGATGGGGAGTTGATGTGAAGACCTGGGCAATATCCTTGGTGGCTGGATTGCTGTTTGGCGTGGTGTCGCCCGTGCAGGCGGCCGAATACAAACCCGGTGATTCCATATGGGATTGCAGCACCTGCCCCGAAATGATCGTGGTGCCAGCCGGTTCATTCACCATGGGTGCGGACAGCCGGTATAAGTATGAACGCCCGGCCCATAAGGTCACCATCCCCAAACCGTTCGCCATTGGCCGCTTTGAGATCACCTTCGATCAATGGTTGGCATGTGTTGACGAGGGCGGCTGCGCCAAGGACCCCGACGACCACAAATGGGGCAAGGGCATCCACCCGATCATGAACATCAGCTGGGCCGAAGCGAACGGTTATACCGAGTGGCTGTCGAAAAAAACCGGGCACACGTACCGGCTGCCAAGCGAAGCCGAGTGGGAATACGCGGCGCGCGGCGGCACCACCACGGCTTATTCATGGGGGGACGCTCCCGGAAAGGACCGGGCCAACTGCCGAAATTGCGGGGATGAGATTCCGCATCGCACCTTTCCCGTGGGCAGTTTCGAGCCCAACCCCTTCGGCCTTTACGATGTTCACGGAAACGTCTGGGAATGGACCGCCGATTGCTGGAATGCGACCCACAAGGATGCGCCCGGCGACGGTTCCACGCGCCTTGCGGGGAATTGCATGATGCGGGTGACGCGCAGTGGCTCCTGGTATTACGTCAACACCAACCTGCGTTCAGCCTACCGGTCGAAATACCCGGCCAAGGCATTCAGCTACGGAATCGGAATGCGCATCCTTCGAGAACTACCGTAAAACGATAATAATTACGGCAAAGAAGCCCAAAACGGGTTGTTCTTATCGGTCAAACAACCTAAAAATGTCCCTGAAGGGCACCGAGGTTGCGGCTGGGCCGCGATTCCCTATCGGCTAGGTTTCCCGCCATCACGTCGGGGCAACACCCGTGCAGTTGCGATTGGACCGCGCTTCCCTATCGGCTAAAGCGCTTTCCGGCCGATCACCCGGGTGGTCCTGGATCGCGCAGCCGGCCAGTCACGTCCACCGATACCTTGCGCGCGCCTGCCTGTTTCAGGGTGGAGTAGGACGCGATGAGCCAGCGGAAGGGGTCTTCTTCGTTTGACGTTTTGTGGCGACGGTCCAGGTTTCCGCCTTCCTGATGCGGGGCCAGGCGTATGCGGTTGTTGCTGGTTTCCAGCCGATGGACGCGCATGACCTTTTCCTCACCTGCGGCCGTCAGCTTCAGCGTATCCCCCTTATGAACGCGCATAACCAGGCGCGCCGCCGGGAATTCGCGCCGCCAGGCAGCCGCGAAGCCTTTCTGGTTGGCGTGAAAAACGCTGACCCCTTCGCCCCGCCATTTGCCGTCGGGGGTTTCAAATATGTCCACATGGTGATTGTCGCCGGGGATGTAGGCCTTGTAGGGGTGCCCGTCGGCCCCGGAAATGGCGACGACGCCTTCCTCGCGTTTCAGGACGCGCACCTTGCGCACTCCGGTTTCCTTCGAGAATTCCGCCAGCGCCTTATCCCTGTTCACGCCGGCCGCCTGGGCTTGGAAAAGGCAGTCGCTTACCCTTTGCCGAAGGTCACGATCGCGTATGGCCTTGATTTCCCTGTCGGTTAATGACGTCAGCGGCTTGCGCCGCACAAGATTGAAGCCGTCCTCGGTGTCGGTATTGCGTACCAGACCATAGGCGGTTTCCTCGTGCAGTTTTCCTTCGACGCCGTGATCGGTCCGATGGGAAACGATGGTGGCGTGAAGGGCGTCGCGCAATTCGTCGCGAAAGCCGTCCCACGGTTCGGGGATCGTTTCGATCACGCGGGAGCGGCTCTCTCCGGCGGCCGTGGCGATGCGTTGAAGCATGGCCTGATCGGTCAACGCGGCGACCGCCGCATCGATGGCGTGATGGCGGTGATCGAAGCGGTTCTTCAGGTTGGCGTCCGATAAAATACTGTTCAGTTCCCATTTTCCGCGCAGCAGGGCGGTCAGCCTTCCTGGGATGGCGCGCACCGTGGGGCAGGCATGGGCCAGATAGCGCCGTGTAATGCGCGCCAGATACGCGGTGTCGGTCAATTGCCGGTCGAGAAAGCCACTTTCGCCCTCGAAGCGGTCCATGGCGTCGGCGGCGAACCGCCAGCGTTTGTTCTTGGGCAGGCCCTGCGCACGGACAAGGACGTCGGGCCAGGCGGTCTCGTCCTGACCAAAAGCTTCATAGGGCGAGCGATTGCCCTTTTGGCGATTGAAAACGCGCAGCGAAACGGTTTTGTTGGCGGCGCTGTTATCCAGCGTGCGCGAAAACGGCAAAATATGCTCGATTTCGACCTCATCGGTGAACAAGCGGTTGAGGCTGATCTTTCTGCCACCGTAGGGACAGCAGCGATCCAGCGGATCGTCGGGGTTCAGTTCTTCCCAAAGGCGCATGCGCAGGCGATTTTCGCCGCTGTCGCGTTGACCGATCCGCGCCATCTTTTCGATGCGTTCCGCGTTTCTTTTCTGATTTTGCGCCTGTCGTCGGTTGATCTCGTCCTTTTGTCTTTTGCCCAGCTTCAGCTCGCGGGCCAGTTCGACGACGATTTCATGGGGCGCGCCGCACTCGCGGATGATGGTGTTGACCAGCGCACGCAACTGGCCCAGGCCGATATGTACCGTCGGGTTGGGAATGCGGCCCCAGTTGATTTCATCGCGGTCATCGGGATTGCCGCTGCCCGATACGTGATCGGCCAGGGCTTCGCCGTAGTAGGGCAGCCGATCCCGCAAGTCCGGTCGATGGAAAAGACGATACCCCGCATTTTCGGCAGCCCTATCGAAGGTGACGGGGACGGCCAGCGCCTCGCCGGTGGCCGGGCAAATGGCCTCGGTTCGTCCGGCGCGCAGGGCGGCCACCACCTTTTCCAAAGCCCTGCGGCCCAGACGGCAGTGGTTTTGCGGCAGGGGCGCGGTGGCCACGGCGGTCGCCGCTTTTTCATCAAGGTTGCATTCAATGGCGAGCCAACGGGTAAGTTCCACCTCGTCATGCCACTCCAAAAGGCGTTCGATAATTTCGCTTTGACGGGCCCGGGAAAAATTCCGCCAGCCGGGCCCGAAACGGTTCTTTGCCGCCAATACGTGGGCGGTTTGATCGCCCAATAGCTTGCCGCGTTTCTCGCCTTCCAGATTGAAACCGATGTCGTCGCCAAGCCCGAGGATTTTGCGAATTGCCTTAAAACTCAGGTTGCCCTTGCCCATGAGACCGCGGGCCAGCCGATCACGTTCGCCCATGCTCGGCGGCCGTTCGGAATGGTCCGCGAACTGCATGCGAAGGTTGGCCAGTTCGTGCAGGATGCGAAATTCCTGGGCCATGGGCAAAGCCCAAGGTGCGCGAAAGCCACCGGTATCGTCGCTGTCTTTTGCCGGGTCCAGCGTGCACTTGCCCGGCATGACCGGTCTGAGCGGGCGCTGGCGAAAAAGAATTTCGCGAAGGGCCTCGCGGGTCTCGCCGGACAACTCGGGATGATAGGCAGTCTGGGTTTGCCAAAGGGCGTCGAACTCGGCTTCCAGCATGGATCGCTGGGGATAGAAGTCATATCCGGCCCTGACGCCTGCGCCGATCAGTCGCGCGCGAACCGCCTCACCCCGTTGATGCCGCGCATAAAGATATTCGCCCACGGTGCGCGCGCGTGATGTGTTCATGGCTTGGGCGAGCTTTCCGGCGGCGGCCTTGATTTTGCCCAAATCATCGGCGCCTGCGTCGGTCTTGCGGTTGGATTTGAATCCGCGGCGCTGATGCAGGTGGAAGAGCGCGCGGCCCAACTCGAACAAATCGAGACGATGATCGAGACCGCGGGCGCGAATCTCGTAAGGGTCCCGTTTTTCAAGCGCCTTGCGTGCGGCCTCGTCCGTGGGCATCAGACCGAAACGAACCAGCGCCGCCATCAGATCCTTGCGCCGCAACAGGTAGCGGTCGCGCCGCCGCCGCGCCGATCTGGCATCGCGCCGGTCGGCGGCAAGGGAGGCGCCGCTTTGCGGATCGCGCCCGTCATGGAAAAGGCGCACGCCGATATCGCGCACGGCGCAGGGAGCCCCATCGGCGTCCAGATCCAGAACGCACCAACCAATGGAGTTGGTCCCCATATCGAGACCCAGACGGTAAGCCATGTATCCTTTTTCCCGTAACATTGCCTATTGTTACAGGTTATGGTAGCGTATTCCACGGATGAGGCAATGCTTTCTATTTAGCCGATAGGGAATCGCGGTCCATCCGTTAACAAGGCTTTATGCCACAAAATACAGAGGCGGGCTCCGGCCCGCCTCATTTTTTGGACTATTCGGATTGCGCCATGCGCGCGTTTAACGGTTCATGGATACGGATTTTCCCGTTCGCGCACTCTCGTAAATAGAGAGAATTATCTCTACCGATTATTCCGGTTTGGTTTCTTTCATGGACGGGCGTTCCGCCAGGTCTTCGTACCACGAGGCCAGCGCCGGCCGGTTGTTGCGCCAGTCATCGGAATCGAAGCGCAGATCCAGATAGCCCAGCACACAGCCCACAGTGATTTCGCCGATGCTCAGCGGCCCCTCGGGGTCGGGCAATCCCTCGTTTTCGGCCTCCATCTCAAGGACGTCGAGTGCGCGCACGACCTTGCGTTTCTGGTAATCCACCCATTCTTCCGACTGCAGGTTTTCAGGCCGCATGCCCTCGTAGCGGCGTAATACCAGAGCGTCCAGGATGCCGTCAGCCAGCGCGTGGCGGCGCAGGGCAGCCCAGCGTTCGGGGCCTTCGGCAGGGAAGACCTTGGGTCCATCGTGCAGGCTGTCCAGATATTCACAAATGACCGCCGAGTCGAAAAGCGCGGTTCCACCCTCGAGGATCAGGGTCGGTATCTTGCTAAGAGGATTGTCCTCGGCCAGATGGTCTTCGTCGGCCTGAGGCGACGTGGGAACTTTTTCGATCAATCCCTCCAGACCCGTTTCAATGGCCGTTACCATAACCTTGCGGACGTATGGCGAGGTCGTCAGAAACCTGAGAAGCATGCCTTATTCTCCTGTTGGTATGGCGCTTAAAAGCGGTCTTTGCGGCGTCTGATTTCGGTGAAGACTTCCACCGCGTCACGCCCTTCCATTCCTGCGGCGCGCTGCAGGTCCGGCGCGTCGGCGCGCAGGAAGGGGTTGGCGGCCCATTCATCGGCCAGGGTGGACGGCACGCTGGGCTTTCCGGCTTCGCGCAGGGCCAGCACTTCATCGGCCCGCTTTTTCAGGGCCGGGTTGTCGGGGTCGATGCTTAGCGCGAAATCGGCATTGGAGTTGGTGTATTCGTGGGCGCAAAAGACCCGCGTCTCGCCGGGAAGGCCGCGCAGCCGCGACAGGCTCTCCCACATTTGTTCGGCGCTGCCTTCGAAAAGGCGGCCGCAGCCCAGCGAAAACAATGTGTCGCCGCAGAAAAGAGCCTGCGAATCCTCGAACCAATAGGCCACATGCCCGGACGTATGGCCCGGCACTTCAAACACGCGGGCCTTTTTGTCGCCCAGTTCAACGTGATCGCCGTTGCCAACCTCGACGTCGATCCCCGGAATTCTGCCGGCGTCGGCGCCGGCGCCAACGATGGTGCAACCGGTTGCCTGTTTGACTTCCAGGTTGCCGCCGATGTGATCGGAGTGATGGTGGGTGCAAAATATGTGGGTCAGTTTCCAACCCAGCCGATCCAGCGCTTGCAAAACCGGTTCGGCGACCGCGGGATCGACCGCGGCGCAGGCTTCGGTGCGGGGATCGCGGACCAGATAAACGTAGTTATCCGAAAGAACCGGAAGTTGATGAACTTCAAGATCGGTCATGATCCTCGCCTCCCTCACTGTTAATACCCCCGTTCCGTCGTTGATGCTAACACCATCGCGCGGCCATCGCCACCCGTGGCGAGCCCGTGCTACACTTTGCCGCATGAACCTTGACGCCGTTGACCTGAGAGATTTTTACGCGACTGCCCTGGGGCAGATCGCAGCGCGTATGATCCGGCGCAGAGTTCGATCGGTCTGGCCGGACCTGAGCGGACAAAGCGTGCTGGGGCTCGGTTACGCCACGCCTTATCTGAATTTTTCGCGCAACGGAACGGCCAAGGCCACCAACGTGATGGCGGCCATGCCCGCCGCTCAGGGCGTGCTTCATTGGCCGCCGGACGGCCCCGGAATGACGACGCTGGTCGACGAAGCCGAACTGCCGTTTCCCGATTTGTCCATAGACCGGATGATTTTGGTTCACGCGCTGGAAACGGCCGAACAGGTTCGCCCGATGATGCGCGAGGTTTGGCGCGTTCTGTCGGGAAGCGGCCGTCTTTTGGTGGTGGTTCCAAACCGGCGCGGAATTTGGGCGCGGCTGGATCGCACGCCGTTCGGTCATGGCCAGCCTTATTCGGCGGGTCAGTTGTCGCGTCTGCTGCGTGAAACCATGTTCACGCCGGTAAAATCCTACGCCGCGTTATTTGTGCCGCCGGTGCGCTCGCGCATGGTCCTGGCGTCGGCTCCGGCGTGGGAACAACTGGGAATTCGCGGAATAGCCCCTTTCGCGGGGGTCGTTATGGTGGAGGCAACCAAGCAGATTTACGCCGGTCATGCCGTGCCGGGTCGTGCTCGCCGCTCCTACGTTGTGCTTCCGCAAGGTCCGCGGGGGACTTAGCGCACTTTCCGATCAAATACGCATGCCTATCCGGCTGAGACAGACACTCACGACATATAGAGTAAACGACGTGCTATTCCGACACCGCCCAATCGACCGCTTTTGACCCGGAGGAGACGACGCTTCACGCGGCCAGGCCGTCACAAAGCGCTCCAATCTATCGACGGACCACGTCATGACGACGTCAAACTGCCACCGGGTGGCGTCCGCGCACAGATCATCGCAGGCCGGGCGTTGGGCGCGGTCCTTAACTGTCCGCAAAAGCCGGATTAGCTCAGATCATTGTTCGCAGCGTTTTTCGATTTGGCTTGATGGCTGTATAATAGATTCAATATGGTCACAGCACCCAAAAAACCTATGTTCGACGGCTATGCGAATTGTCATCAGTGTGACATTCGCGACTTCGTCCTCTTTGCTGAGCTAATCGATAGTGACTTCGATCTCATCGCACATCCTATTCCAAAATATATCTATGAAGCGGGTAGTATAATCTATCCGGCCGGAGATGCCGGACAGGCCATTTTTACCGTCAGGCATGGGATCGTTAAATTGGTCTATTTCGGCCCAGATGGCTCGCAACGGATCGTAGGCTTGTTGCGTGTGGGTTCTGTAGCCGGAATTGAGGCTCTAGCCGGCAAGCCCTACGAGCAAACGGCTATTGCCATGGACGAAGTACACGTCTGCCGCATTGCTAGCGAAGATGTGAACCGGTTGGATCTAGTTTCCCCACGCCTACATCGTCAATTGGTGGAGCGTTGGTACATTTCTTTACGCGATGCCAACAACTGGATTATTTATATGTCTACCGGAGAGGCCAAAGTTCGTTTGGCACGTTTGCTCCTCTATCTGACCGGTATTGAGAACGAATGCGAGCTATTCAGTCGCGAGGACATTGGTGCTGTTCTGGGCCTCACATCGGAAACTGTCATTCGTACAATCACTGACTTTAAGGAAGCTCGATTAATCTCCAAAAAAAAGCGCAATTATTGTAAATGCGACACTAAAGCGCTACGTTCTATGGCCGGTTACGAGTCCAGATCGATCCCTGATCCGAACCAGCATACTAGCTGAGTTTCCCAAAACTGACATATATCAGTGAGCCCCCAGTTGAGGGAGCTTATAATAAATCTATCAGACAATGCGGGAGAAATTTGCCAACTTGCAATTGTCCTTTTCCCGATTGTGTCAATACAATTTGAGGGCAACATGACCTATTTGGTCTATACAGTATTGGCAATTTTCGTGGCGGCAATCTCATTTGCGGCGCTGTATTTTGTCTGCCTAGCGTCAGTGTTGTGGTTCGGAAGCTCTTGCCAAATCTGCCGCGTGTTCAAAGGCTTTGTTCGGCGTGATTGCAAAACTGCGGTGGCCCCCCCCACTCAAGGTTGGCAGGAATTACGGTGACCATTGACTAAACACGATGCATGTTCACCATGTCCCCTATGGCACGAAGCGGACGTAAATGGGACGTGTGCGGCAACCCTATATGTCGTGGGTGTCCGCATTGACCGGATAGGCACGCAAATACGGTCACTCTGACGTGGCCGTTTTATTCTAGGCGGATTTCCTGAGAATGTAGAAGACGTATCCGTAGCTGTCGCCGTAGCGCTCGAAAATTTCGATTTCGCGCAAGGCTTCGGCGATGGTGGCGGCCATGTCGGGATCGGCGCTGTCCGATGTCTGATCCATGCGCTCTTTCAGCGGCGCGTAATACTCATCCGTCCAGTCGGAAGCAGGCAGGATGAAGCGATCAAGCGCCTCGTAACCCAGGGTTTTCGCGGTGGCCTCATTGGCCTCCGCCGTCGCCATGACAGGATAGCCTTGTGCCCAATATTCCTTGGCTTCGGCCGGAGGGTCTTCGGTTAACCAGGTTGCTTCGGTAAAGGCGATGATTGCGCCCGGTTTCAGGAACGGACGCCACAAGCGCAGGGCCGCTTCCACTCCCAGAATGAATACCGCGCCTTCCGACCAGATCAGATCGAAACTTTCCAGTTCGAAATCCATCGCGTCCATGGAAAGATCGCGCACCTCGATCAGACTGTCGACGCCCGCACGTTGGGCTTCGGTACGGCAGGCCTCAAGAAACGGCGGATAGACGTCGATGGCGGTGGTTCGGCCATGAAGTTCCCGAGCCAGAACAACGGTTTGCTGCCCCGGACCGCATCCGATATCAAGAATGCGGGGCGCCGCGGGCAATGCGGGAAGGCGACGGATGGCCTCGGATGTTGATTGGTTGGAGCCGGGTCCACCGCGCGGGAGGCCTTCGTGCAACTTGAATAGGGCTTCAATGCTCATGTGACGGACCTGGTGTTTTGGGGGCTCAACGCCGCAGAACGAAAACGGCCTGCACGCCGAAAACATTAGCCAGCAGGGGTCCCGAATTGATGCGCCGGGCGTTTCCCCGTTCGTTCAGCGAGATGCTGCGTTCGATGGTGATTTCGGTTTCCCGGCACATCACCAAAAAATCCTTGATCGTGCACAGATGGATGTTGGGCGTGTCGTACCACTGGTAGGGAAGGGCGTCGCTCATGGGCATGCGTCCCGTCAACGCCAGATGGGTGCGCGCCCGCCAATGGCCGAAATTGGGAAACGACACGATGGCGCGCTTGCCGATACGCACGAGATGTTCCACCACCGTGCGCGGCGCCACCATGGCCTGCAGGGTTTGGCTGAGGACCACGTAATCGAAGGCGCCGTCCGGGTAAGTCGCCAGATCGGCGTCGGCGTCACCCTGAATAACCGGAAGGCCGGCGCTGACACAGGCATTCACGCCTTCGGTGCTAAGCTCGATCCCGCGTCCGTCCACCTGTTTGAAATTGACCAGATAGTCCAGCAGCGTTCCGTCCTCGCAACCGACATCGAGAACCCGCGAACCGGGCTCGATCATGTCGGCGATAAGCTGCAGATCGACGCGGATGGCCTTGCGCTGGCTTTCGGTCATCATAGGGCGTCTCCCGAGTGTCCAACGCGCGGCAAGCCGTAGTGGTCGGCAGCACCGTTCAGGAAACCGCGAAAGACCCGATGGAACTCGGGAACGTTCAGAAGGAAGGAATCATGACCGAAGCTGGTTTCGAATTCGGCAAAGCTGACATTCGCCGCCACCGCGTTCAACGAATTGACGATGACACGGCTTTCGGCCGTCGGGTACAGCCAATCGCTGTTGAATGAAATGACGCAGAACCGTACCGGCGTGTCGCGAAAGGCGTCGGCCACGCTGCCACCGTGCTGTTCCGCCATATCGAAATAGTCGGCCGCGCGGGTGATGTACAAATACGAGTTCGCGTCAAAGCGATCAACGAACGTGCTGCCCTGATGGCGCAAATAGCTTTCCACCTGGAAGTCGGCTTCAAAGCCGTAGGTGATCGCCTCGCGGTCCTGCAAACGGCGCCCAAACTTGGATTGCAGCGCCAGTTCCGAAAGATAGGTGACGTGCGCCGCCATGCGCGCGATGGAAAGGCCGCGCTTGGGATTGCGCCCCTCGTTCTGATACTCGCCCCCGCACCAGTCGGGATCGGCCATAATCGCCTGACGGCCGACCTCGTGGAACGCAATGTTCTGCGCGGAATGATGCACCGTGGTGGCGATGGGCGCGGCGGCAAACACCCGGTCGGGATACGACGCCGCCCATTCCAGCACCTGCATTCCGCCAATGGATCCGCCTGCCACCGCGAACAGGCGCTCGATTTCAAGGTGGTCCAGCAGCATGACCTGCGCGCGGACCATATCGGCGATGGTAATTACCGGAAAGTTGAGCGCCCATGGGCTGCCGGTCTCGGGGTTGATTTCCTGCGGGCCGATGGTGCCCATGCAGCCGCCCAGGACATTCGAGCAAATGACGAAGTAACGGTCGGTATCGATGGGTTTGCCCGGCCCGACCATCAAATCCCACCAGCCGGCTTTGCCGGTGATCGGATGAGGTTCGGCGACGAACTGGTCGCCGGTCAGGGCGTGACAGATCATGACGGCGTTGGTTTTGGCCGCATTCAGCTTGCCGTAGGTTTGATAGGCGACGGTGAAATTGGTCAGCCCGGTCCCACAATCAAGGCGCAACGGTTCGTCCCGGCCCAACACCACGCGGTGTCCGGGGAACGTGTCCGCATCCCATTGGCGGAAAGATGTGTCGCCGCTTTTGCTCATTGATTGGCTCAAATATACATGTTGACGTATCTTCTCAGAATGTACGGGTACTAAGATACATAGAGCCTGACATCAACGTTTTCTTTGATTTTGCGGGGACGGACCGTTATCACTGTCCGGCTCATGAGGCGGGGCGGGTATCAATATACCGGGACTCAACGGAATGGTTGCGAAAAAATCGCTGGACGCGTTGCGGCGCGAGATAGACCGCATTGACACCGAAATCCACGAGTTGATCCGGCGGCGGACACGGGTCGTGGAAAGCGTGCGCGATTTGAAAAAGGGGCAGGCCATTAAGATTCGCCCGGCCCGCGAGGATGAAATTCTGTACCGTTTGGTTGCCGATCATACGGGGAATTTTCCCAAGCGCGAATTGACGCGCATCTGGCGCGAACTGATTGTCGCCACGCTTTCGTTCGAAGGGCCGTTTTCGGTTGCCGTTTACGCGAATGAGGACGATGACGGATGCCGCGATCTGGCACGGGATTTTTACGGCAGCTACACGCCGATGACCGCATATCCGTCGGCGCGCCGCGTTATCGAGACGGTTCAATCCAATGGCGCGACGGTTGGCGTTTTGCCGCTGCCGCGGCCCGACGACAAAGAGCCCTGGTGGCCGCATCTGGTCGGCCAAAGCGAAGATGCGCCTCGGATAATTGCACGGCTTCCGTTTTCGGGGCCGGGCAACGGACGCGACGCCAACGCCGAAGCCGTCGTTATTTGCCCGGTCGATCGCGAGGAAACGGGGCGGGACCGTTCGTGGCTGGTCATTGAAGCCGACGATCAGCCCGGCCTGACGCCGCTGGTTGCGGCCATGAAGGAAACCGGTCTTTCAACGCGCTTTTCGGCCAGCTGGCGCGATCAACAAGCCGGAGGCCCGTGGTATTATCTGATTGAGGTCGATGGGTTTGTCGGCGCGCAAGACCGGGCTGTTTCAAGATTTATTGATGCTTTTGGGTCGCCCGTTAACCGGGTCGTCTGCCTTGGCAGTTACGGAATTCCGTTAAGTGCCGAGGAACTGGCCCCGGCGCCCGAGGAAAAACCGGCGGCCCGACGCGGCCGCAAATCAACAGCCAAATCCACTCCAGCAAGCAGGAAACGTCGGTCATGAGTATTCTCGTCCCCCAACCCGGTGTCATGGACATTACCCCGTACGTCGGTGGCGAATCCGGAGTGCCGGGCGTCACCCGGATCATCAAACTGGCATCCAACGAAGGGGCGCACGGCCCCAGCCCGAAAGCCATCGAAGCCTTCAAGGCGCACGGCAGTGAAATTCACCGCTATCCCGACGGCGGCTGCACGGCCTTGCGCGAAGCGGTGGCTGCCAAATACGATCTGGATGCCTCGCGCATCGTTTTCGGCGCGGGGTCCGACGAATTGCTGGGACTTCTGTGTCGCGCTTATGCAGGCGAAGGCGACGAAGTCCTGTATTCCGAGCACGGCTTCCTGATGTATCCCATTGCCGCCAAGGCGGCTTCGGCGACGCCGGTTGCTGCGCCCGACGATGATCTGGCAGCGGATGTCGACCAAATTCTGGCCAAGGTGACGGCCGCGACGCGCATCGTCTTTATCGCCAATCCCAACAATCCGACCGGAACTTACTTGTCCAAGAGCGAATTGGAGCGTCTGCGCGCCGGGCTGCCCGGCGACGTGTTGCTGGTGATTGATGCGGCCTATGCCGAATACATCGACCTGGAAGATTATTCGCCGGGTATCGATCTGGTTGAAGCCAATGACAATGTGGTCATGACCAGAACATTTTCGAAGATTTACGGGCTTGGCGGGATGCGTTTGGGATGGGCCTACGGTTCCGCCCAGATCGCCGATGTGCTGAACCGCGTGCGCAATCCCTTCAATGTTTCCCAGGCCGCCCAGGAAGCGGGGCTCGCCGCTCTCGCCGATCAGGACTTCGTCGATAGTGTGAAAGCCCATAACAACGAATGGCTGCCCTGGACCACGCAAAAGGTGCGCGAGATCGGATACGACGTGCCGCCCAGCATCGGCAACTTCATTTTGGTCCGCTTTCCCGACGAAGAAGGGAAGGGCGCTCTGGACGCCGACGAATTCCTCAAATCGCGCGGAATTATTGCGCGCCGGATGGCCGTTTACGGCCTGCCCGAATCGTTGCGCGTGACCATCGGACTTGAAGACGAGATGCGGGCCTTTGTTGCCGCCCTCGCTGAATTTCACGGATAAAAGAGAACGCCCGGATATGCTTTTTGAGAAAGTCACCTTTATCGGCATTGGCCTGATTAACTCGTCCCTGGCGCGCGTCATGCGCCGGGACGGTCTGGCGGGCCATATTGCGGCCTGTTCGCGCACGCGCAAGACGCTGGACAAGGCCGTGGAACTGGGTTTGGCCGACAGCGTGACCACCGATCCCCGCCTGGCGGTCGAAGGCGCCGACCTGGTGGTGCTGGGCACGCCGTTGGGCACCTACGCCGAGATTGCCGAAAACATGGCCGGCGGCCTCAAGCCCGGCTGCATCGTTACCGATGTGGGGTCGGTCAAGGAATGCGTTGAACGCGATGTAGGACCCCATCTGCCCGAAGGCGTGCATCTGGTGCCCGCCCACCCCGTGGCCGGAACCGAGAATTCGGGTCCCGAGGCGGGCTTCGCCGAATTGTTTGATGGTCGATGGTGCATCATTACGCCGCTCAAAAAAACCGATCCGGCGGCGGTGGAAACGGTGTGCGAGCTGTGGCGATGTGCTGGGTCGGATATCCAGATGATGGACCCGGTTCGCCACGACAAGGTGCTGGCCATTACTTCGCACGTGCCGCACCTGATCGCCTATACCATCGTCGGCACGGCAACCGAGCTGGAAGGCGACCTTCGGGACGAGGTCATCCAGTTTTCCGCCGGCGGCTTTCGCGACTTCACGCGAATCGCCGCGTCCGACCCGACCATGTGGCGCGACGTTTTCCTGAACAACCGCGAAGCGGTGCTGGAAATGCTGGGCCGCTTCAGCGAGGATCTGGTGGCCCTGCGCCGGGCCATCCGGCGCGGTGAGGGCGATACGCTGGACGAAGTTTTCACCCGCACCCGTGAAATCCGCCGCGGCGTCATCGACGCCAAACAGCACATCCCGCCCAAAGGCCCCAACGGCGCGAAGAACTAAGAATTCCACCTATTTCGGTACAGTATGCTAAGTTATTATAAATAATTTAGTATACTGTACCGAAATAGGGCTTACAGCGCCACGCCGGCTTTGGCCGAGGCGCGCTCCCATTTTGTGGCGGCGTCGGTGTCGAAGATGAGGTCGAAGTCCATGGGGGCGGTGATCCAGTCGTCGCGCGCCATTTCGCCTTCCAGTTGGCGCGCCCCCCATCCGGCATATCCCATGATGACGAGGCTGCGGCGCGGGCCGTGTCCCTCGGATATGGCCTTCAGAATATCGGGGTGCGTGGTCACGGCGAGGGGGCCGCGCTGCGAGACGGGATCGCGGTCTTTCCACTCGGCGGAATGCAGGACGAACACGGCGCCCGGATCGACCGGCCCGCCGTAGTGCAGGGTAATTTCGCCGCCATCGCCGGGCGGCAAGTCCAGGCTTTTCATGAATTCATCCATGGGCCCGGCGCCCATGGGCCGGTTGACGATAAATCCGAACGCGCCCCTGGCATCGTGATCGACCATGTAGATAACCGTTCGCGCAAACCGCCCGTCCGGCATTTTGGGCGAGGCAACCAACAGCTGCCCGCGCGTGAAGTGCCCCTGACCGCCGGGCACCAGGGATTGCGCGCCCGCATCCCCCGCCGAACCGGCGGCAAACCAAAACGCGGTAACAAGCGCAAGTGTCCGCAATAGTCTCATGCGGCTATTCTACCAGATAATTTCGGGAATTTTCGCCAGAGGGACCGGACCGGCGAAAAGTTGGCGCTGCTGAACGGTCAGGGGGATATTCAGGCCGGCCCGCCCGTTGCCCGAACGCCGGGCCATGACGCCCAACACCATCTTGGCCGTGATGGCATCGCGCGCCTTAATGATGCCGCGGGTGCGCAACGCGTCCACGGCTTCGAAAAAGCCTTCGATACGTGCGGTGAACGAGCCGATGGGCTGCAACGCGCGGTCCAGTGCCATGGTTCCGTCGGCTGTCAGTGAAACGGGACCGTAGGCCAGACTGAACCTTTGCACCTCGATCACGCCGCCGTCGTCGCGCCAGCCGCTCAGCGCTTCTTCGAGGGGACCGCCGGCAATCGCTCCCATTAACTCGGCGCTGATTTCCAGCCTTTCCACATCGGCGCCAAGGGGCAGTTCGAGCCGCGCCGGAACGCTGAAATCGCCCATGCGAAACCGCACATCAAGGGTCGGTACGTTTGATTTTTCCGCACTTGCCTGCGGCGCCAGCACATTTATCCGCGCCTGGCCGACGCGCCAGATGTCCCCGGTTTGCACACTGTCCAGGGTCAATCCGGCGATATTGGCTTCCAGTGGCATGGGCGAGCGGTCGCCCAGCGTCAGCGCGGCGTTTAATTGTTCGGCAAAGCCCCGGAAATGCTGGATTCCGCCATTGATGGCAAATACGAAAGCATGATTGCCCGGCGCGTTAATCGTTACCCGGTCGGGGCGCCACAGGCGCATGGATGCGCGCACCTTTTCGCCTTCCCATCCCCACCGGGCCGAACTTTTCGGGGCGGCGATGGTGGGGCCGTCGACGGTCATTTGAAGGCTGAACGGGAAGCCGCCGATATCGAGGGTTTTGAAGTTGACCGCCAAACCCGCGTTTCGCTGTTCTTCAATCCAGGCCATGGTTCCGTCGCGCAGTTGCCCGGCCATGAAGAACCAAAACGCCACGTAAATCGCGCAGAGCAGAAAAACCGCGCCCGCGGCTATTGCCGCCCACTTGGCGGACGACAGGTATTTGGGGGGCCGGTAACTAAAGACCGGATGAACCCCGTTCGTCTGGTCGTTCCGATGTTTTCGCGGTTGGCGCATGGCGTCGTTATAGTTCGTTGCAAGCGAAGGATCGAGAGATTAACTTTCGTAATGAACATGCAAAATAAAAACGAGCCCAACCCCGACGTCTTCAAAGGCCCCGATCTGGCGGCGAACGGCGATTTGTGGGTGTTCGGCTACGGCTCGCTCATGTGGCGTCCGGGGTTCGGGCATATGGACGTGCAGCCCGCGTTGCTGGGCGGCTATCACCGCGAATTCTGCATCTATTCGCACCATCACCGGGGAACGTCCGATCATCCCGGTCTGGTGCTGGGACTGGCCCGGGGCGGGTGCTGCCGGGGCTTGGCCTTCCGTGTGGCCGCCGAACATGTGGCCGACGTGGTTGCCTATCTGGACGAACGCGAACTGGTGACCAGCGCCTATATTCCAAAATCATTGCCGGTTCGTTTGGGCGAGGAACGGGTCACGGCTTACACCTTCGTCGCCGATCCCACCCACCGCCAGTACGCGGGCCATCTGGAGGCCGACGCGGCGGCCGCCATCATCATGGACGCCCAGGGCCAATCGGGGCTGAACCGCGACTATCTGATCAACACGGTACGGCACCTGGAAGGCCTTGGTTTCACCGACGGGCGCGTACATAAACTTTTGCAAAGGGTCGAGGCGCTGACCGGCGAGATCGACCGCGGGAGCGGGATTTGATGAGCGAAAAAGTCTGGGTGTTCGCCTACGGCTCGCTCATGTGGCGGCCCGATTTCCCCTTCCTTGAAATGCGCCCGGCGCAACTGTTCGGCTATCACCGCGCGCTGTGCATCTATTCGGTGCGCGCGCGCGGCACGGACGAAAAACCGGGGCTGGTGCTGGGACTGGACCGCGGCGGCTCGTGCGTGGGCCGGGCCTATGCGGTGGCCCCGGAAAACTGGGAAGACGTGCGCGCCTACCTGATTGATCGCGAAATGACCACCGGCGTCTACACGCCTACGTTTTTGCGTCTGGTGCTGGACGGCGGCGAACGGGTCGATGCCTACTGCTTCGTGGCCCGGCGCGATCACGTCCAATACACCGGCAAACTTCCCGACGAACGCATGGTCGAATTACTTCTGCAAGGCGTCGGTCAGCACGGCCCCGCCACCGAATACCTGGCCAACACGGTGGCCCATCTGGATGAGCTGGGCATTACCGCCGGGCCGTTGCACCGGATTTTGGATAAGACGCTGGCTACTCAGGCAGGCGGATAGAGCCGTCCTCATCTATGGGGAAATGCGGGTTCCAGGCGACTTCCCACAGGTGGCCGTCGGGATCGGCGAAATAGCCGGAATAGCCGCCCCAGAAGGTATCCTCGGCGGGCTTGACGATCTCGGCCCCGGCGTCCTTGGCTTCCTTCAGCACCGCGTCGACCTCTTCCCTCGTGCGCGCGTTGTAGGCGAGCGAGCTGCGGGCCGATATGCCCTCGGGCGCGGTTTCCGGCGCAAGGCCCGCGTCGGCGGTCAGCGCCGCTTGGCCATAAAGGCCGAAGATCGAACCGCCAGCCTGGAAAAAGGTGACGTTGTCATTGCTTAACGGCGACGGCTGCCAGCCGAGGCGCGTATAAAACACGCTCGCCCGCGCGATGCTTTCGACGCCCAGGGTAATCAGGCTGATGCGTTGTTCCAAAAATCAGTTCCCCTTCGCGCCTTGGATCAAAAGCTTTAGCACTTTTGCAAGATGTCTTTAGTCCCTTTAAACGGCAATTTCCCATACACCGCGCGGAGATACATTGGCAGGTCGGAACATTCCGGTGTCTCGAAGAGACTGCGCTGCCCATCTCATATCGTACTGCCAAGTAAAAAATAAATTCCCCGAACTGTGTAGGTCTCTTTCGTAATTTGCCCAGAGATACTTGGCGACGTCGATAATCGTTGCTGCACCGCCGTTTTTCTCGACAGCTTCAAATACCATTTGTGAAAGGTCTTTCTTGGAAATCATAGAAACCTCCCATTAATTACGGAGAAGTCGCGGTCTTTGCTAACCGCATTTGGAATAGCCGCAGGGGGTGCAGGTGTCGCAGCCTTCCTAACCGATCATTCGGAACCAATCTTTAACAGCGAGTCCAAGCCTAACGGATTCATCCTCAGATAGCGGACAACAATGCGCAATTGGTCCGCGAAGTAAATTGAGATTGCTCATCACTCTTTGGACAGCTCGCCGACTTGACAGAATTGTTTCAAATAGAGGCCAATTTGACGTGATTATTACGGATAGTTCTCCAAACGTCGTGTAGTCGATTAACGCGTCTGATCGGCGAGTTACGCCGCTGTCGATCTCCTTCTGAAGACGGCTCTCAACTTCACTGACGATGCCATCAGGGACTATTCCACTTTCCCACCACCCGACGCCCTCGCTCTCTTGAAGCGTCTCCGAGATCAACTTGCGAATTGAATTTTCGAGACAATAAAACAACTCATAATGTCGAGACATCTCCGCAGATTCGGCGCGGACGCTTTGCTCAAACTGCGCATAGTATTTCTCGGGACTTTCTTTGGAAGAATGCGAAGAGCAACCAAGATCAATGCCGAGTCGTTGCTCGACGTTTCGTAGTTCCTCAGCCATCAGGAGTCCCGACATACCGAATGAACGGAGGTTGTCGTCGGCACTACTCATCGGAGTCTTTCAGCAAGTTTTCTTTCAAACTTTTGAAGATCGCGTTGAAGACGGAGACATCAGAAGAGGCGGGCAGGTTCAAATTAATGGTGTAGGAGAGATTGAGGCCAACGCCTCCACTCTTTAAGGGCGGGGTAGTCCCTCGTTCGACGTGGGTGTTTGGCACATGTAGGGGAGGGGTAATGACCTCACTATCTTCCACCCCCTTTTCTGACCAATCAGCAAATTTCTTTATCGCCTTAATGGAGGCGAGCACAAGCCCGACAACATTTGATTCTGCGCCCAGTCCGGTTTCTTCAATGATTAACCCGCGGAGCTTCTCGTCGGTGAGGCGATGCATATATTCACTACGCACAAAAAGCGGCTCATATCCGAATTTCAGCGCTTCTGCTGCTGCGCTTCCACTGGTCGCGTTATTTCTGAACTTATTGTAGATTTCGGTTGGCGTTCCGTCCGTCCTCGCGAATCCTATTTTCTTGAGGTACGAGGTCATCTGGTCGCCAGAACCTCCACGAATTTTCAAGATCGTCTTCACAAAATCTTGGCTGACGCGTGGAGGTGTTGCCGCTTCCAAAATTCCTTGAAGTGCCTTTTCGACGTTTCCTGGAGCCGTTACGTAAGGTAATTTGGTCATTACGTTCTCCCAGTTGGTCCTGCTCTTTCAAAGGCAGTACTCAATCATCACCTAAGTCATTCAAATATCCCGGTTGGCATAAATGGGCGAAACTCAGAGTAATCAGGCTGATGCGCTGTTCCATCGTGTTAACCGCACTTGGAATAGCCGCAGGAGGTGCAGGTGTCGCAGCCTTCCTGGCGCATGAGGCTGAGCTGGGCGCATTTGGGGCATTGGCGGAACATGGAGGTGTTGGCGCTTCCAGCGCTTTCCTCGGGGCCGCCCATGCTTACCACCTTGGGCTGGCTGACCGCCTCGGTCCCGCCGATTTGTTCGCCGGGTGCTGCAAGGAAGCCGATTTCCTTAAGATGCCGCTCGATCACTTCGCCGATGGCGGCCAGCAAGGAGGGCACGTAGCGCCCGCCCATCCATTGGCCGCCGCGCGGATCGAACACGGCTTTTAATTCCTCGACCACGAAGGAAATGTCGCCGCCGCGCCGGAACACCGCGCTGATCATGCGGGTCAGGGCCACGGTCCAGGCGTAGTGCTCCATGTTCTTGGAATTGATGAACACCTCGAACGGGCGGATGCGCCCGCTATCGTCGAGAATGTCGTTGAGCGTGATGTAGATGGCGTGATCGCTTTCCGGCCAGTTGACCTTATAGGTCTTGCCGTCCAGCGCTTCCTCGCGGTCCAGCGGCTTGTACAATTGGGCGACCCGCCCCGAATCCCCCAGATCCTTGGGCTTGGCCTTGGCGATGGGGGCTTCCAGGGGCAGTTCGGTCTGTTTCTTGGCCGGTTGTTTCTTGGCGTTGGGCTTGGCCACCAGCACGGCGCCGGTCACGTCGTTGGGCCGGTAGGTGGTGCAGCCCTTGCAGCCCAGATCGTAGGCTTGAACGTAGATGTCCTTGAAGTCCTCGAAAGAAATGCTTTCGGGGCAGTTGATGGTCTTGGAAATGGAACTGTCGATATATTTTTGCACGGCGGCCTGCATGACCAGATGGTCGCGCGGGCTCAACTGCTGGGCATCGACAAAGGCGTCGGTCAGGGCGGCGTTTTCACCGAACATGCGTTTATAGAGCGTGAACGCGTAGTCGCTGACCTGTTCCTCGCGGCGCACGCCGTCGGGCCCCAATACGTTGCGCGTATACTTGAAGCTGAACACCGGTTCCAGCCCCGACGATACGTTGTCCGCAAACAGCGAAATGGTTCCGGTGGGGGCGACCGAGGTTAGCAGCGCATTGCGAATGCCGTTGTCGGCGATGGCCGAACGGACGTCGGCGTCAAGCCCGCGCACGGTTTCACCGGCCAGGAATTTCTCGGCGTCGAAAAGCGGGAACGCGCCCTTCTCAGCCGCCAGTTCGCTGGAGGCCAGATAGGCCGAGCGCTGGATCGCGCGCATCCAGTGTTCGGTCAATTCCACGGCGCGGGCCGACCCGTAGCGCGCGCCGCACATGATCAGCGCGTCGGCCAGCCCGGTGATGCCCAACCCGATTCGGCGCTTCGAGCGGGCTTCGTGCGCCTGTTCGGGCAGCGGGAAGTTGGACACGTCGATCACGTTGTCCATGGCCCGCACGGCGACGGTGACCAGCTTTTCAATGGCGCCCGCGTCGATTTCAGCGGCTTCCGTAAACGGCGCATCAACCAGACGCGCCAGATTGACCGACCCCAGCAGGCACGCGCCATAGGGAGGCAAGGGCTGTTCGCCGCAGGGATTGGTCGCCGTGATGGTTTCGCAGTAGTTCAGGTTGTTCAGGCGGTTGATGCGGTCGATGAAGATCACGCCGGGTTCGGCGTAGGCGTAGGTGCCGCGCATGATCTTGTCCCACAATTCGCGGGCCGGAAGGCTGCGGTAGGTGGCGCCATCAAACGTCAGTTCCCACGCCGCGTCTTCCTTGACGGCGCGCATGAAGGCGTCGGTGACCAGGACCGACAGGTTGAACATGCGAAGGCGTCCGGCATCGCGCTTGGCTTCGATAAAGGCTTCGATGTCGGGGTGATCGCAGCGCATCACCGCCATCATGGCGCCGCGGCGCGAGCCTGCGCTCATGATGGTGCGGCACATGGCGTCCCACACGTCCATGAAGGAAAGCGGCCCCGAGGCGTCGGCGCCCACGCCCTTCACGGCGGCGCCCTTGGGCCGCAGGGTGGAAAAATCGTAGCCGATGCCGCCGCCCTGCTGCATGGTCAGCGCGGCTTCTTTCAAGCTATCGAAAATGCCGCCCATGTCGTCGGGAACGGTTCCCATGACGAAGCAATTAAAAAGCGTGACGTTGCGTTTGCTTTCCGCGCCCGACAGGATGCGCCCGGCGGGAAGAAATTTGAAATCCTCCAACGCTTCGAAGAAGTTTTGCTCCCACTGGTCGGGATCGTCTTCCACGGCGGCCAGACTGCGCGCGACGCGCCGCCACGAATCGGCGATATTCTTGTCCACAGGCTGGCCGTCCGGCCCCTTGAGACGATATTTCATGTCCCAGATTTGCTGGGAAATTGTCGCAACCTGAACCATGATTATTCCCGAATTCGCCAAATGTCGGCGTGTGCGGCCGTTCCGCTCCTGAAATTGTGACGGAAAATGCCGCAACGCCGCAAGATTAAAGGCTTTCAGTCAATAAATCTAAGGCGTTTCCCATTGTTCGTCAAGAAATGTTCCGGTTATGTTTCCACAAAACCGTCCCCAGACGAAGCTGTGGAGAATCGGCGGGTTCCCTTAAATCCTTGAAGTTACTCACGCAGTTCACAGCACGCGGGTGGAAACGTTCCACAGAACTGTCCACAAGCAACATTCATAATCATTCGCAATAACGGCGCTTTCAACGAGCCTTGAGCGACTCGTAAGCTTCGGCGACCAGCTTGTCAGTTGCCGATTCTATTTGGTTTTCCAGCTCGTGCGCGAATTCCTTTCTGGTTAATCCGACTTCTATCGGAGGAAGGAATTCGATGATGATTCTCCCCGGCCTTTTCAAGAATTCGCGACGTCCCCAGAATACGCCCGAATTCAACGCCACCGGAACAACCCGTCTGGACAATCGGCTGTATAGCGCAGCAATTCCGGGATGATAGTGGAGTTTTTCGCCAGCTGGGGCACGGCTTCCTTCGGGAAAAATGATCAAATTACGTCCGCTGTTCAGGCCCTCAAGACTATCGCGCACCATCTTCTTCAACGCGCCGGCTCCGCCCGAGCGGTCAACAAACACTTGTTGGCATTTGCGCGCATACCAACCCCAAAACGGAATGGAACGGAGTTCCTTTTTCATGACGTATACGGGCGCCCTGAAAAACCACCAAAAGGAAACCGTTTCCCACATGGATTGATGCTTGGAAGCAAAAATCGTCGGTTCATCGGGGATGTTCTCGATGCCGCGGATTTCATAGTCGATGCCGGCGATGGCCCGCATGCCCCAGCCCGCGGTTTTGGCCCAGGTGCGGATGACCCATTCCATAGCCGGGCGCGGGAACGGCAGGCAAAGGAACATGACAACCATGGCCATGGCCAATTCGCCAAAAAAATAGAAATTGAACAGCAATGAACGAAAAGCGGTCATGACGGACCTTTGCTTCGTGAAATTACATGGCGGGCGCGGGCCAGAAGATATTTTGTAAATTCACCGGCAATCAACGCCGTGGTTCCGCGCCACGCCCACCATTTCTTTTGTTTGACGTTGTCGGAAAAAACGGGGTGCGGAATGATGGCGATGTCGGACATGGCGTGGCGAAATTCCAGCAGGCTGCGCGGCATGTGATAGCTGGCGGTCACAAGCCGGATCGACCTGATGTCGTGGCGGCGAATCCAATCGGAGGTTTCAGCGGCGTTGCCGGCCGTGTTGGTGGCGTCGCCGATGCGTACGCGCTCTTCCATATCCGCACCGGTGTGCCGAAACATTCTCAGAAGGGTTTTTACGTCGATCCCTCTGTAAACGCCGGACACAAAAAGTTTCCCGGCCTTGTCGCTGCTCAGAAGATTGAGCCCGGTTTCAAGCCGGCCCTGACCGCCGGTCAGCACCACAATGGCGTCGGTGGGTGTCAGCGGATCGGCCACCGTGTCCGGGATCTGGTTGGCGAACCACACCAGACCCGCGCCCCAACTTGCCATCAGCACGACAAAGGTCGCCAAAAAACCGGCAACAAACCGGCGGCTTCCGCGTTGGCGCCTGGGGCCCGGGGGAATCATGGTTGCTCCGTCGTCATTTACAACATACCGGCCAGGGTTTTGGTGACGGTGATGCGCGCTGTCAGCGTGGCGATGGCGGCGGCCAGTATGGGAATGAACGCCAGCGCGATCCACTGTGCCACGCCCAGCGACGCGTCCGGCAGCAGGCCCGTCTCAATGCCCGACGCCAGATAACCGATACCCAACACCGTCGGTGCGGCCAGGGCCAGCCCAATCGTCCCGCCACGCAATCCCAGGGTCAGCGCGCGCCAGGCAAACTGCTTGGCGACGTAATCGTCTTGGGCCCCGATCAGGTGCAGGACCTCGATGGTATCGCGATGCACCGAAAGCCCCGTTCGGGTCGTGAAAATCACCGTGCCGACCGTCGCCAGACCGATCAAAAGCAGAACCCCGCGCGCGATCCATTCCACGGCGTCAATCAGGCCGACCAGCCGGTCCAGCCAGTCGCGGTGATTATCCACCGAAATCCCCGGATGCGCCTTGGTCAGCCGGGACCGCAGGGTCGCAATATCGAACTTGGCATCCGGGTCGGCTTCGGCATCGATCAGGTAGGGAAGCGGAAGATCGCCCGCCGCGCCGTCCCGTCCCAGCCAGGGTTCCAGCAGTTCCAGAACCTCGGTTTGGGGCACCAGATCGGCGCGGATGATGCCGCCGGTCGTGCGCAGAACCTTTAGCGCATCCAGAACGTGCGGGTCTTCCGCCGCCGGCAACGCCTTTTCGCCTTTGGTGGGCGGAACCTGAACCGTAAGCGTATGGGTCAGACCCGCGCTCCAGTTTGCCGTCGCGTCGTGCAGGATGAACATTCCGGCGGCCGCCACGACCGCAAGAAACACCATGAAAGCAATGAGCCACGGAAGAAAACCGGCGAGAACATCGCCATCCAGCGGCAGGTCTGTGCGGCGCGAGATCATCCGGCCTCCATGTGGCGCGACCCGTCTAGCATTTCATCGCCCTTTCCCTTGCGTCCGCGGCGCGATTGCGGATCGCCGAGCAAGAGGCCGCCGTCCAGGCGAAGGCGCGGATGGCCCAGGCGTTTTACAAGTGATTCGTTGTGGGTGGCGATCACGATCGTCGTTCCCAGCTTGTTCAGCTCCTCGAACAGGTGCATCAGTCGCAAGGCGATGCGGTCGTCCACGTTGCCGGTCGGTTCGTCGGCCAGCAAGAGCTGGGGTTTGGTGATAACCGCCCGGGCAATGGAAACGCGCTGTTGCTGGCCGCCCGACAGGGTCGGCAGGCTGGCGTTCATATGATCGCCCAGCCCCACCCAGGACAGCAATTCTTCAACGTGCTTCTGAATATCCCTTTCCCGGCCGCCCGCGACACGAAGGGGCAACGCGACGTTGTCAAAGGCGCTCAGGTGATTGAGCAGCCGGTAATCCTGAAATACGACGCCGATTCGGCGGCGCAATCCCGGCAAATCCTCGCGCGCCGTTCTCGCCATATCCCGGCCGAAAAGCGAAATAAGGCCCCGCGACGGCTTCATCGCCAAATACATTAGTCGCAACAGCGACGACTTGCCCGCCCCGCTGGGACCGATAAGAAAATGGTAGGACGCCGGAGCCAGCGCAAAGGAAACATCCTGCAGGACTTCGGGCCCCAGCCCGTAGCGCAAGCCGACATTTTCAAACCGAACCACATAATCGCTGCCGTCAAAATTCACTTCATTTGCTCCATGTGATTGCGGCAGAATTACACGACGCACACCCCCGCGTCTAGAATCGCAAATTGCGTCCATCGCTTGCGTTGGGATTTGCGAACGAATATAACGATCTAGTTAGGAAATTTCGGGTCTTTAAATGATTATTACCTGTCCGGCTTGCTCGACCCAATATTCGGTTGATGCGGGGGTTTTCGGGGGACAAGCGAAAACCGTGCGTTGCGCCTCCTGTAGCCATCAGTGGATGCAGCAGCCTTTTGTCGCGCCGCCCGCCCCACCCGTGCAACAGGCTCAACCGGTTTATGCGCAACCGGTTTACGCGCAACCGGCTCCCGCGGCACCGCAGCCAACCTATGCGCCGCCACCGCCGCCGCCCGCGCCGGAACCCGAGCCGGTATACGTCCCCGAGCCCGAACCCGAGCCCGAGCCCGAGCCGGAACCCGAACCAGAGCCCGAGCCCGAGCCTGAGCCTGAGCCTGAGCCTGAGCCTGAGCCTGAGCCCGAACCGGAACCGGAACCGGAACGGGATGACGGTATTCCGCCCAGTCCCGCGGACACCGAATCCGAACAGTTGTCGGATGACGAACTTAACGAGATGCTGGGCGAGGACGTCGAGCCCGACGAAATTTCGTCGCTGACAGACGGCCGCGACGACGAAACGACGGAAATCGATCCCGAGGATATCCCCGACCCCGAGCCCCTGCCGGGCGTATTTACCGCCCCTGATTCTGATGAGGACGAAGCTGGCGGCGGCAGTCGCAAGGGACTTTGGATCGGCCTCGGCCTTATTCTTTTCCTGGCGGCGTCCGGAGCGGGCCTGTTCTTTGGCAGAACATACGTTGTCAACCTGTGGTCCGGCGCGGCGCCGATTTATGGCATGGTCGGCATTGAAGTCGATCACCTGGGCGCCGGCCTCAAGCTGATCAATATCCGGAACGAATGGGTCGGAAGCGGCGGCAAGAAAGAACTGGTGGTCAGCGGCGTTGTGTCAAACGTATCGGATACCGAACGCGCCGTACCCATGATCAAGATAGAACTTCGCGACGGGCAGGACGAGATCGTGCAGGATTATGTCCATCCGCTCGATCAAACGCAGATTCCGGCCGGTGAACAGTTGGATTTCAAGGCCCATGTCGGCGAAGTGGCGCTAACGGCGCGCCGGGTTCATGTGCTGTTTACCGAAGACGTGCCGGGCGAGTCCGAAGACGGCGAGAAAGCCAAGGACGGCTAAAAAAGCTTCAAAAGGCGTTCGATGTAGTCGAGTTCCAGCCGCGGCCGTTCGCGCTGGCCTGCGCGGCGGCGCAACTCTCTGCGAATATGCTCGGCCCGCCGAAGCCGGGCCTTGTCGGGAATTTCCACCGAATTATCCGTCCCCAAGCCGGAGGTCTCGTCTGAGCGGCGGCCAAAGGGATCGCGGTTACGTTGTGCCCCAAGGGGCAGAACCGGCTGGTTGCCGCGAACGAATCCCGGCATCAATCCAAGTCCTCGCGCCATCTGACGGGCAGCGCTTTGCCCGCCGCTACGCAAGTGTTTCAGGGCTTCGGTCTGCGCTTCGACGGCCTTTCCGGCCTCTCCCCGGCCCAGCGCATCGGCTGCCCCGCGCATGGCCCTTTCCGCTTTTCCCAACGGTTCCGGAATGCCGCCCAGCAGCGCGTCGAGATCAAGCATCATGTTGCCCAATTCGCGTCTCAGCGCTTCCTGGGCAGCCGCATCTTCCTCAAAGGAGGGCTCCCTTTCGAGTTGACGGCGGAACGTGCGGTCCAGAAGTTCCTGCTGACGCTGGGTTAGTCGTTGAAGGGCCTTCATTAACTTGCGGGCCTGCGCCGACTGTTTCGGATTGCCGCCGGGCCGCGCTCCGGCCCGCAAATCCTGCAACAGGCGTTTCAGTTCGGCCAACCGCTGGCGCGCGGCTTCCATGGCGCCCCCGCGCGCCAACTCGCGCACCTCGTCGATCATGTCCCGCAGATCGCCGCTGTCCAGAAACTCACCTGTCGGATCAATGGGCGCTTCCATCAATCCCAAGCGCGACAGTTCCTGCGCAAGTTCGGCCAGGAATTGATTGAGCGTGCGTTGCAGTTCGGTGAGAAGGCGGTCAATTTCTGCGTTATCCGCCCCGCGTTCGAGGGCTTTCATCAAGCGATCCTCGGCGCGGCGAAGGTTCCGCTCGGCGATGGAAAGCCCGCCGTCTTCAAGACGCAATGCCGTTTCCCACAAAAGTTCGGCAACGGCGTCAATGGCGCGGTCGCGCGCATCATAACGCAGGCGGCTTTGCGCCAGACTCAGGGCCAGGAAAACAACGGTGTCGTGCTTGAACCCCTGTGGCGTTCTGGCAATCGCGTCAAGTCCCGCCGACACCTCGGCGCGCACGGCCCGCGTGGCATCGGCAAGTTTCTTGCGCTCGGCGACAATGGCGCGGGCCACCGGATGAAGGAAGGCGCGTTCGGGTAAAATAAGGTCGACCGCATCGGTTCGGGCGGATTGTCCGGCGGCGTCCCGGGCAACCAGTTGCAGGCGCACGGCGGACCCTGCCCACAAATGCGCCGTTAAGTCCCGCACATGGCGCAGACGGTGTTTTTTCGGTGCGCGCGAGGGCAGCGGGATCGCAAGTTCCAGCGGCTTGGCCGTTTTCACCGGTTTATCGGCACGCAAAATCTCCGCCCTGATTTGTTTGATTCCGTAATCGTCGGACGCTTTGGCGCGAAGGTGCAGGTGGCCTCGGTCCGTGGCGTCGGGCGGGGCGGTAAAAGTAATGCTCGGCGGCGCATCCGCAATAACGCGAACGGGCCATTCGGCCACTGTTTCCTTTTCCGCGCCGATGGTCATGCCGCTGCCGGGATCAAGCACCGTTTCCAGGCGGTGGCTTGCCTCGCCCAGCGTTTCAAACGGCAGGGATTGGCCGCCCAGGGTCAGAGACGGCGTTTCGCGCAATCCGGAAACCTGTGCCAGAAGCGCGGTGCCGGCGGGAACGGCTATGACTTTCTTGCCGGCCGTGTTCAAATCCAGAAAGACCGGTGCGGCCTGGGTATAGGCGGGCGGCGTCAGCCATACTTCGACGCGAAGGGGCGCCGACAGCCCGTCGGTGAAATCGGGAATGGCGGCACGCGCCAGACGTTCGCCCACATCGCCCGGACCGGCGACAAGACCGATCACCAGAACCAGGATCAACGCGGCGCGAATGGCCCACGGATCAAGGCGCGCAAGCCCGCCTGCGGGCATTGACAGGCGAAGCCGCCGGTCTTCATCGGCCAGACGCGTGCGATGGGCCTGCCACAGGGATTGCGCCATATGGTCATCGTGGCCGCCCGCAAGGTCGTCTTCCAATGCAGCCAGCGGCCGGTGCTCAAGCCCCGAATCGCGTTCGATCCGACGCCTTGCCGAACCGTGTGGCGGAACGGCGAGGCCGCGAAGGGCGAAAATCAACGCGTCCAGGAAACCGAAGACAAAAAACACCAAAAAGCCCGCGTGAAGCCACGCGGGCAATTGGGGAAGCAAATCGAAAAACGCGATAATCAGAAATACCGCGATCAACGCGTTCACCGGCCACAGCCGCGGCCAAAGCCGCTCCCAAACGACCGCCCCTCGGGCCAGCCACAGGAGCGTTGGGTATCTCACGGTTCTGTCAGCCAGTCCGGGACCGATTCGCGCGCCAGCATGTCGTCAACGCCGATACGTTGGCGCACGACATGGAAGGTGTCGTCTTTTACCAGCACCTCGGGCGGCAATGCCCGGGCGTTATACATCGACGCCATGACCGCGCCGTAGGCCCCGGCCGTGCGCAACGCAAGAAGATCGCCGGCCTTGATTTCGGGCAACGGGCGGTTGGTGGCGAAGGTGTCGCCGGTTTCACAAATCGGTCCAACCACATCCATGTCAAATAGATGGGCATCGGCAGCGGCCTCTGCCACAGGAACAATGTCGTGATGGGCGTCGTACAGGGCGGGCCGCATCAAATCGTTCATGGCCGCGTCCACAATGGCGAATTTTCGGGTCGCCCCTTCCTTGATGTAAATGACCTTTGTTACCAGAACGCCCGCGTTTCCGGCGATGGCGCGTCCGGGTTCAAGGGTCAGCTCGCAATCCAGCCCCGCCAGCGCGGTGCGAACGACTTCGGCGTAATCGGCGGGCGTCTGCGACGGGTTGGGGCCGTAGCCGATGCCCAGGCCGCCGCCCAGATCTAGGCGTTCCACCGTTTGGCCGTCGGCGCGCAAGGTTTCCACCAACTGGCCCATGCGCGAATAGGCCGCCCGATAGGGCTCGAGATCAAGAAGCTGCGAGCCGATATGAAGGGCCAGACCGACGATATGTATATTGGGCATGGATGCTGCGCGGGCGTACACCTCGCGGGTGCGCATCCAGTCGATGCCGAACTTGTTTTCCGCCTTGCCCGTCGAAATTTTCGCATGTGTGTTGGCATCGACATCCGGGTTGATGCGAATTCCAACGGTGGCGGTGACACCCAGGGACTGCGCCACGCGGGCCACGGTTTCCAGTTCCGGTTCGGATTCGAGGTTGATTTGCCAGATACCGGCCTTCAACGCGGCTGCGACTTCTTCCGCCGTTTTACCGACGCCTGAATAGACGATGCGGTCCGCCGGTACGCCCGCCGCCAGCGCGCGGGTCGTCTCGCCGCCGGAAACCACATCGGCGCCCGCGCCCAGCCCCGCCAGAAACCGCAGCACGGCGATGTTGGAATTTGATTTCACCGCGAAACAGATGGTCGGAGCCATATCGGCGAAGGCCGTTTCGAAGGCCCGGAAGTGCCGCTCCAGCGTCGCCGTCGAATAGCAGTAAAACGGCGTTCCCACGGCTTCGGCGATGGTAGAGAGCGGCACCGCCTCGGCGTGGAGGCGGCCGTCCGCATATTGGAAGTGGTCCATAAAATTGGTCTCTTCGTTATTGGGTGGGGTACTGGCGCGGATAGGTGCTGTCCGGCGGCGGCTCCAGCGCGCCTTTTCGGCCACAGGCCGACAGCGACGCGACCATGCCGAACACCAAAATTGCGACCAGAATCTTGCGTAATGTCATCTCTTTATCTCCGCTCATCCGGCGGGCTCGAGAAATCGTTTGCGAGCAGCCGCCACGGCCCGGCGCACGTTATCCGGCGCCGTTCCGCCCAGACTGGCGCGGCTCTTGACCGAATTGTCGATCCCCAGCACATCAAACACGTCTTCGGAAATCCGAGGTTCCTCCTCGCGCATTTCCTCGATCGATAAGTCTTCCAGACCGCATTCTCCGGTTTCCGCCCGTTTGACGATGCGGCCCGTGACGTGGTGGGCCTCGCGGAACGGCATTCCCAAAACCCTGACCAGCCAGTCGGCCAGATCCGTTGCCGTGGCGAAGCCGCGCCCGGTTAACTCGCGCATGCGATCCGCATCGAAAGTTCCTTGGGCGATCATTCCCGTCATGGCGGCCAGGCAAAGGGTCAGGGTGTCGGCGGCGTCAAACACGGTTTCCTTGTCTTCCTGCATGTCCTTGGCATAGGTCATGGGAAGCCCCTTGATGGTGATCAGCAAGGCGTTTAGATCACCGATGACCCGCCCCGCCTTGGCCCGGACCAGTTCGGCCGCGTCCGGATTGCGCTTTTGCGGCATGATCGAGCTTCCGGTCGAGAAGGCGTCGGACAGGCGCAGAAACGCGAAGCCGTCCGAACACCAAAGCACGATTTCTTCGGCCAGCCGCGACAGATGGACCGAAAGAATGGATCCGGCGCTTAAGTACTCCAATGCGAAATCGCGATCGGACACCGCGTCCATGGAATTGGCGCAAGGGGCGTCGAAGCCCAGGCTTGCGGCGGTCATTTCGCGGTCGATGGGAAACGACGTTCCGGCCAGCGCGGCGGCGCCCAGCGGGCATTGGTTCAGCCGCGCCGCGCAATCGGCAAAGCGGCTGCGGTCGCGGCCCAGCATTTCCACATAGGCCAGCAGATGATGGCCCAGGGTGACGGGCTGGGCTGTCTGCAAATGGGTGAAGCCGGGCATGACGGAACCGGCGTGGGTTTCGGCCTGATCAATAAGGGCGCCTTGCAGGGCCTGGATCTGGCTGTCCAGTTCACCAACGGCGTCGCGGACCCACAGCTTGAAATCGGTCGCCACCTGATCGTTGCGCGAGCGCGCCGTGTGCAGCCGTCCTGCGGCCTCGCCCACGATCTCGGCCAGGCGTGATTCCACGTTCATATGAATGTCTTCAAGGGCCGTCGAGAACTCGAACCGGCCCTCGGCAATTTCACGGGCCACGGCGTCAAGTCCGCGAACGATGGCAATGCCGTCCGTTTCGGATATGATGCCCGTGCGAACCAACATGTCGCAGTGGGCCTTGGACGCCGTAATATCCTGCGCGGCAAGCCGCTTGTCGATATGGATGGAGGCGTTGATTTCCTCCATGATCGACGCGGGACCGCTGGAGAAGCGTCCGCCCCACATGGTGCTGGTTTGGTTGTCCGTCGTTTTCTTTGTCATGGTCCGCTCAGCCAGGGAGTTGTCGTGAAACCGCGTGCCGTCCAATTCATCGCCATCGGCGTCATCGCCGCGTTGGGAGCGACCATATCCTTCTACTGGGGCGACACGCAAACGGGAAAATGCCCGTCGCCGTCGGGAGCGGTGGCCGCGTTCCAGCCCGCAGCCGACCCTGCGAAGGTTTCCGGCGTGGAATTCACCGATTTCAAAGGCGGCAAAAGGGCACTGTCGGACTATGCCGGAAAGGCCGTCGTCCTTAATTTCTGGGCGACCTGGTGTGCGCCGTGTGTACGTGAAATGCCCGCTTTGGACCGCCTGCGGGCGGCGCTGGAAACCGACGGTATTGAAGTGCTGGCGCTATCCAGCGATCGCGGCGGGGTTGCCGTCGTCGAAAAATTCTTTTCCGCCAACGGTATCGAAAACCTGCCGATTACCCTTGATGAAGGATTGCGCTCGGCGCGCGCGCTCGGCGTTCGCGGGTTGCCGACCACGGTGCTAATAGATGCCGATGGCTATGATGTGGGAAGATTGGTGGGCGCAGCCGAATGGGATTCGCAGGACGCCTTGACGCTGATTCGGGGGTGTTTTTCAAAAAAATGATGAAGATCGGAACCGCAATCGCCGTTTTTTCGGCGCTGCTTGCCGTGGGATGCTCGGTCCCCGCCGTTTGGGAAAAATCGGACGGCGACAAGGCCGGGCGTCGCGCCGACACGGCCACCTGCAAGGGATTTGCCGATGCCGAGGCCGGGCGCATCTATGATCGCGATGTTCCCGGCGTGGATTTCGGTGACAGCGGTGTCGGTGCGGGTTTCCACACGACGATGGCGCGTCACGACGCCATTGGGCGCCGCGACCGGATATTTGCCGACTGCATGAAGCGCAAGGGGTATTCCTCGCGCAAAAAATAACGCAGGCGCTTTTTGATCAGGCGGCCAGCGGATGGTGCGAATGGTCGTTCGACACCGTGGACGCAACCTGCGCACCCTGATTGGCGACGAGGGAATGAAGCGTCGCTTTCGCGGTCTTCGCCGGTTGCGCCGTCTCGCGGGGGAAGGCGTCCGCAACGGCTTGCGCAATACTGCCGCGGGTCAGGCCGATATCGTCCAGCACGCGATCGCTCAATTGGCTCAGCTCTTCATACATGCGCCGGCGTTCGAACGCGATAACCATCGGGGCAATGACGGTGCGGCTGATGAACTTTCCGAAAGCCTTGCCGAGGCGCGCAATTTCTTCGGAGCGGATCTGGTTGGCCTGGATCAGGATTTCCTGCGTGTTCACGTGCCTGGGAAATGCCTGATCAACGAATGAAAAGGTTTCTTGGTTTTCATTGTGGGCGGTATTCATCGTTTTAGTTCCTTAAAGGGTGTCAATGCTTGCCTTGTGATATAGTCCTCTCACGAAATTGATGTAGCGCATTTATTGCAGTGCAGCGTTGCCGTGCGCGCATGGCCCGAAAAGGAAGCTGGAATTGGCACTGAAGGACAGGGTTGAGCGGTTACGTGAGCAACTTGCAGCGCGCGAACTTGACGGGTTTATCGTTCCCAGGGCCGATCCGCATCAGGGCGAATACCTGCCACCCAGCGCCGAACGTCTGGCGTGGCTAAGCGGATTTACCGGCTCGGCCGGGCTGGCGGTGGTTTTGCATGACCGGGCCGCCATTTTCGTTGATGGCCGCTATACGTTGCAGGTCCGCGATCAGGTCGTGGCCGGGCTTTTCGTTTTCAGGCACCTGATCGAAGAACCCGCCGATGCGTGGCTTGCCGACAATCTGGCCAAGGACGCGCGGCTGGGGTACGACCCGTGGCTTCATACACCTAATCAGGCGGCGCGCTATCACACCGCTTGCCAGAAGGCCGGGGCCAAACTGGTGGCCGTTTCGCAAAATCCCATTGATGACATCTGGCCGGACCGACCCGCGCCGCCGTCAGCACCCGCGGTTGTCCACGACATCGACTACGCCGGAGAAGACGCCGGCCAAAAACAGCGGCGCCTGGCCGACGAGTTGAAACGCGATCAGGCCGATGCGGCATTCATTGCCGCCCCCGATTCGGTTGCCTGGCTTCTGAATATCCGTGGCGGCGACGTGCCCTATACGCCGTTGGTCCTGTCGTTTGCGATCATCCACGCGGATGCGACCGTTGATCTGTTTATGGACGAACAAAAACTGCCTGCGGCGACCCGCCGCCATTTGGGAAACGCGGTGCGGATTCACCCCATGGATGGGCTGGGTGGGGTGCTTGACGGTCTTGGATCGCAGAAAAAGACGGTGCGGGTGGACAAGGACGCAGCCCCCGTTTGGGTCTGGCACCGGTTGGTCGAAGGCGGGGCCGAGGCGGTTGCCGGGGCCGATCCCTGCCTGTTGCCGCGGGCCAAGAAAAACGCGCAGGAGTTGGAAGGCGCGCGCGCCGCCCACCGGCGCGACGGGGCCGCCATGGCCCGCTTTTTGGCCTGGCTTGCGGCAGCATCGGGCGAGGGCGGCCTGAACGAGTTGTCGGCGGCGGCCAGGCTGGAAGCCTTCCGGTGCGAGGTCGATTTGTACCGGGGGCCCAGTTTCGAGACCATATCGGGGGCCGGGTCCAACAGCGCGATCTGCCATTACCGCTGTAACGAAGAAACCAACCGCGACCTGGAGCCCGGATCGCTGTATCTGGTTGATTCCGGCGGGCAGTATCTGGACGGCACCACCGATGTCACCCGAACGATAGCCATCGGAACCCCCACGGCTGAGATGCGGGACCGCTTCACGCGGGTGCTCAAGGGGCATATCGCGTTGGGCACGGCCATTTTCCCGAAAGGGACCACGGGATCGCAGCTTGACGCCATCGCCCGCAAACCGCTTTGGGACGCGGGCCTCGATTTCGATCATGGCACCGGGCACGGGGTCGGCAGCTATCTGGGCGTCCACGAAGGACCGGCGCGGATCAGCAAAATACCCAACCGCGTGGCGCTGGAGCCGGGAATGGTGCTGTCCAACGAGCCGGGTTTTTACAAGGCCGGTGAATTCGGCATCCGCATCGAAAATCTGGTGGCCGTGCAATCGCGTGACGATGTGGTGGTGGCGGACGGTCAGGCATTTCTGGGCTTTGAAACGCTGACCCTTGTTCCCATTGATAAGGCGCTGATCGCGCCGGAACTTCTAAATCGCACGGAAATTGACTGGCTGAATAATTACCACGCCAGGGTGCTGGCCGAGATCGGACCGCTGGTCGATGCCGATACGCTTCGCTGGCTGGAACGTGCGACGGGCCCGGACGATTTGCCGTCCAGGCCCTTTTGAAAAAACCGGATTATGGGGTTGGAAGGGTCAGGCGGCGGCGCCGATTTGCCACGCGCCGACAAGTTCGTTTCTGGGAACCGCGCTGAGGATGGCGTCGCGGTCTCTTTCTTTTTCGAGAAACACGATCAATCCCTTGATGCCCGCGAAATAATAGCTCTTGAACCCCATCTTTCCCTTCGGTCTGGTGTTTGACGCAGCAGCCATATGCCGATCGTAGTCGCCTTTGGTTCGGCCAAGAAACTGAATTTCATATCTGTACATATCGATGGTTCCTTCACTTCTGTGAGTTTCGTAGCTGGCCGGTGCGCCTCGACCGTAGCCCCGCGCTTTTCGTTTCTGGGCGGGGCCGGCACTTGGAACTAAGAATGGAAGGAAAAGGTTGCGAATTTGTTTACGCCGGCTATCCGTGACGATAGGTTAGGCGCGCAATCGATCTATTATTTGGATTCATCGGGAGACGTTCGTGAAATACATTAGTACCCGGGGCGCAGCACCTGTGTTGGAATTTGATGACGTGTTGCTTGCCGGTTTGGCGCGTGACGGTGGTTTGTATGTACCCGAGACCTGGCCGCAGTTCAGCCAGGCCGACATCCGCGATTTGCGCGGTCTGACGTTCGCGCAAATCGCCGTACGGGTCATGAAGCCGTTTATCGGCGATACGATTCCCGAAGATGATTTTGCGGCCATCGTCGAAGACGCCTATGCGCAGTTCGACCACACCGCCATCGCGCCCATCAAGCAATTGGGGCCGGACCGCTGGCTGCTGGAACTGTTTCACGGGCCGACGCTTTCGTTCAAGGACTACGCCTTGCAGGTGGTCGGGCGGCTGTTCGATTATGTGCTGAAAGCGCGCGGCGAACGGGTCACCATTATCGGCGCCACCTCGGGCGACACCGGCTCGGCAGCCATTGAAGCCTGCCGCGACCGCGACGCCATCGATATTTTCATCCTTCATCCCGAGGGACGGGTTTCGGATGTGCAGCGCCGGCAGATGACCACGGTGATGTCTCCCAACGTGCATAACGTGGCCATCGAAGGAAACTTCGATGATTGTCAGGACATCGTGAAGGCGGCGTTCAGCGACACCGCGTTTCGCGACCGCTACGGCCTGTCGGCCGTCAATTCCATCAACTGGGCCCGGATCATGGTCCAGATCGCCTATTACTTCGCCACTGCGGTGGCCCTGGGCGCGCCCGACCGCAAGATCACCTTCGCCGTTCCCACCGGGAACTTCGGTAACGTCTTCGCCGCCTACGGCGCGCGCGAGATGGGCCTGGATATTCCCAGGCTGATCATCGGGTCCAACAGCAACGACATCCTGACACGTTTCATCACCGGCGGGGTGATGGAAACGGCGCCGGTCGTCCCCACATTATCGCCCAGCATGGATATTCAGATTTCCAGCAATTTCGAGCGGCTTTTGTTCGATCTTTATGATCGCGACGGGGCCGAGCTCGCCAGCGTGATGGACAGTTTCCGTAAACACGGAACGGTCGACTTCGGCGACGAACGCTGGAATAAAATGCGCGCGCTGTTCAGCGGCCACCGCATGGACGACACCGAAACCAAACGCCAGATCAAGCGCATCTATGAAGAAACCGGCGAGATGCTGGACCCGCACGGCGTCATCGGCTACGTGGCCGGTGAAACCCTGTGCGACACCAGCGAATGCGCCTTTGTCGGCGTCGCCACGGCGCATCCGGCCAAGTTCCCCGATGCCGTCGAGGAAGCGACCGGCGTGCGGCCTCAGTTGCCGCCCAGGCTGGCCGACCTGATGGAGCGCGAAGAACGCTACGACGTGCTGGAAGGCGACGTTGAAGCCGTCAAGGAACTGGTTGCCGCGCGCGTGGCCAGCGCATGAGCGTTCAGGTCACAACGCTTGAGAACGGCCTGCGCGTCGCCACCGATACCATGAATTCGGTGGAGACGGCTTCGGTCGGCGTGTGGGTCGGGACCGGAACCCGTGACGAAGCGTCCGAGATCAACGGCGTCTCGCACCTGCTGGAACACATGGCCTTCAAGGGCACGGCGCGGCGCGACGCCCGCGCCATCGCCGAAGAAATCGAAGCGGTGGGCGGGCATCTCAACGCCTATACGTCGCGCGAACACACGGCCTATTACGCCAAGGTTCTCAAGGAAGACCTGCCGCTGGCGGTCGATATCATCGCCGACATTCTTCAAAACTCGAAGCTGGACGCCGATGAGCTGGCCCGCGAACGCACGGTCATTATTCAGGAAATCAACCAGTCGCGCGATACGCCGGATGATGTGGTTTTCGATCATTTTCAGGAAACCGCATATCCGGAGCAGGCCATCGGGCGGCCGGTGATGGGTTCGGCCGAAATTATCGGCAATATGCCGCGTGAGGCCGTCAAAGGGTACATGAGCGACCATTATGCCGCGTCCAACATGATCCTGACGGCATCCGGCAAGGTCGATCACGATGCCTTCGTAGCCCTTGGCAAAGGAGCCTTCGGCGGGCTGGCGAGCTTTACGCCGGAGGAACGTGTGGCGGTTAAATACGTGGGCGGGGATTTCCGTGAACCGCGCGAGTTGGAACAGGTGCACGTTCTTCTTGGTCTGGAAGGGTTGTCCTACTCGGACGACGATTTCTATGCGGTTTCGGTGCTTTCAACCATTCTGGGCGGCGGCATGTCGTCGCGGCTTTTCCAGGAAGCGCGCGAAAAGCGCGGTCTTGTCTACGCCATACAATCCTTCCACTCGTTTTACGCCGACGGCGGCGTTTTCGGCGTCTATGCCGGAACCGGCGAAAACGAGGTCGAGGAACTGATGCCGGTGATTTGCGACGAGTTGCGCAAGGTGTGCGACACGGTGCGCGACGACGAAGTCGCCCGCGCTCGCGCACAGCTCAAGGCAAGCTTGATGATGGCCCTGGAAAGCACCTCGTCGCGGGCCGAACAGCTTGCCCGCCAGCTCATGGTTTTCGGCCGCCCGCTGCCGATCCCCGAAATTATCGAAAGTGTCGAGGCGGTGGATGCCCAAAGCGTCATGCGGGTGGCGAGCCGGTTGCTGGCCAGCACCCTGACCTTCACCACCCTCGGCCCGGTCTCAAAGATCGAGGACTACGACGCCATCGCCAAACGCTTGGCCTGATATACCGGCCACGGCACTTTTCTCACCCTCCATCTCGTCGTCGCTTGTCTCCCATGACGCGCTTGACCATTTTACCGAAAGCCTTGTCTCGGGCGCGGCGGTCGGCAAGATTTTCATTGTTATAGGCTTCTTCCGCCGAGAGTTTTTGCCAGTGCCTCAGGCGCTCGGCGTCAAGCGTTCCCAATTCGATTGCCGCTTGAACCGCGCAGCCTGGTTCGGTCGTGTGTTGACAGTTGCTAAAACGGCAGGTGTTCGCCAAGGCGACAACGTCGGCAAACACCTCTTCAAGCCCCGCCCGCACCTCGGTCAGCTGCAACTCGCGCATGCCGGGCGTGTCCAAGAGCCAGCCACCAGCGGGCAGGCGATGAAACGCGCGACCGGATGTCGTGTGCCGCCCTTTGTCGTCATCCTCGCGAACGCCTTGTGTCGCAATCTGATCAACGCCGGTCAGTGTGTTGATCAGCGTTGATTTTCCCACCCCCGAAGAGCCGACCAGCGCCACCGTCTGGCCCCGCGCGCACCAAACGGCAAGCCGGGCAACACTATCGGGATCGCGGGCGTCCAGGACCTCGACCAAAAGACCTGGCAACAGCTTGGCTGCGGCGTCGGCAAATTCTTCCGGAGTGTCTGTCTGATCAGCCTTGGTGAGAACGATAACCGGCGTGACATCGGCATCGCGCGCCATTGCCAGATAGCGCTCCAAGCGTGCCGTGTTGAAATCCTGATTGCACGACGAGACGATGAACAGCGTATCGATATTGGCTGCAATGAGTTGCAACTTGCGCCCGGTTCCCGGAGCCCTGCGCTTGAACAGGCTCTTGCGCCGCAAAAGGCGTTGCGCCCAGAAGGTCTGTGGGTCGAGCATTAGCCAGTCGCCGACAGTGGCAACCATTTCGTCGTTGCCGTCCTTCGATATGAACGGGGGAATCAGTCGGTCGCCCGCAGGTCCGGTCACCCGAATGCCGCTGCGGTGGACCGCTACCACGCGCGCCGGAATAGCAGAGGTTAAGTCGCTGGTTTCAAGTTGGGAAGTAAACGTGGAATTCCAGCCGAAATCGGCCAGATCGGAAATTTGGAATGTCATTTGTCTCTCACCATATCCTGCTCGACGTCAACGACGCCCGCTTGGAAAAAAGGCACAACTCACCAGAGCCCATTGCGTGGAGCACGGACATCTGATTTTCGGCTAGGTCGAGAGAATACGGATAACGAGACGATTGCCAGAGGGGTCGCTGCCCTCTTTGGCATTCCGCGTCGGTTAGAGGGTTATCCGGTCTCCGACCGCTTTGAGAAACACAACGACAGTCAAAAAATCTCCATTTTTAGTTCTTGGGTCGCAAATTGCGTGGGTAGTAATATCAAATTCGCCGGAAAAAAGCACCAAAAACGCATGACGCAGTCGAGGGTTCAGCCACCGGCATTGTCCTCCCAATTCATTTCAATATGTTGGGATTGTGGTTTTACGCGTGTCCGGCGGTGTCCGACAGCATTCTTGGATCGATGCCCAGTTTTCCAATCGCTTTTTCCCATTTGACGGCTGTTTCATCTTCGCCGAACACGATATCGGGATCGGAAGGCGCGTGAAGCCATCCGTTGGCGATGATTTCCTGATCCAGCTGGCCCGGCCCCCAACCGGCATACCCCAGCGCCAGCATGGAACGTTCCGGGCCGCCGCCCGTGGCGATCGCCTTTAGAATATCGATCGTCGCGGTCAGGGCCAGCGTGTCGTCCACCACCATGGTGGTGTCGCGGTGGTAATCGGGTGAATGAAGGACGAAGCCGCGGCTCGATTCGACCGGTCCGCCGAAATGGATACGGATCTGATCGCCGTATCCGATGCTTTCGATGCCCAGTTGGGCAAGAAGGTCCGGAAACGTGATGGAATCGATGATCTTGTTGACCACCAGGCCCATGGCGCCTTCGTTATTATGGGCGCACATGTAGATCACGGTCTTGGCGAACCGTGGGTCCTGCATGCCGGGCATGGCGACAAGCAACTGGCCCGTCAACGTTCCCGCATTTTGATCCTGATCAGCCATCATCGGATCTTTCAATTCGAGCCCCATAGTTTATCCCAATACTTAAAATGGGCTCAAGTTTCCGTGATTTCATCCGTTTGAACTGAAATATTCCGAAAAAGAAGCTATCTTATGGAAATGCTGAAGAATCACATGATGTTTGGAATAAGTTTCGTCGCGGCTTTTTTCGCGGTGACGGTGGCGGCGGCGCAGGAGCCCGCCTCGCCGTGGGCCGAAACCGAGCAAACGGCGGTCCGCCTGATTTCGGCGGTGACGGCGGTTGGCGATGCGTCTGGGGCGCCGCTGGGCCTGCATTTCAAGCTTCAAAAGGGATGGAAGATATACTGGCGAAGCCCGGGAGACGCCGGGTTCCCGCCAAGGCCCGATTGGTCGGGTTCCACCAATCTGGCGAGCGCTTCCTTGCGCTGGCCGGCACCGGAACGCTTTTCGGTCCTGGGCATGCAGACGCTGGGATACAAGGACGAGGTGGTCCTGCCCATTGACGCAGAAGTGTCCGAGCCGGGGCAGGCGCTGAGCATCCGCCTGAAGGTGGACTATTTGACGTGCGACGACATCTGCATTCCCTACACCGCGAAGCTGGCGCTGGACCTGCCTGCCGGAAAGGCGTCGCCCAGCAGCTTCGCCCATTTGATCAACCGCTTTTCGTCTGCCGTTCCGGGTGACGGTGGGGCGCATGGCCTTCGAATTTTGGGGCTTGAAGCGTTGGGCCGGGATAAGGGTGCGAGCCTGCGCATTGCGGCGGCAAGCACCACGCCTTTTGACGCGCCGGACGTTTTTGTCGAAGGCCCGGTCGAGCTGTTTTTCTCGAAACCGAAATTGACCTTCAAGGATGGCCGCCGCACCGCAAGCGCCGAAATCGCGGTGGACGGCATTCAATACGTGGAAGGCGGATTAACCGGCGCGCCGCTGACCATCACCGTGGTGGATGGCCCGCGCAGCGCCGAACGCACGTTCGCGCCCGGCGCAATCGCCGTGTCGGCGGATGGGGGCGAGGCCGGTTTGTCCATCGCCGCGGTTCTGGGACTGGCGTTGCTGGGCGGGCTGATCCTTAATTTGATGCCCTGCGTGCTGCCGGTGTTGTCCATCAAGCTGTTGGGTGTGGTCAGCCACGGCGGCGGCAAGTCCCGCGATGTACGCATGAGCTTTATCGCGTCGGCCGCCGGTATTATTTGTTCCTTCCTGGTTCTGGCGGGCGGCCTGATTGCGCTGAAGGCGGCGGGCGGGGCCATCGGCTGGGGCATACAGTTCCAGCAGCCCTGGTTCCTCATCGCCATGGGCCTGATCGTCGTGCTGTTTGCCTGTAATCTGTGGGGCTTTTTCGAATTCAGACTGCCGTCCGGGTTGGCCTCCGTGGGCGCGACTGCAGGAAACAACGACGGCCTCGTCGGCCACTTTCTGACTGGCGCTTTTGCCACATTGCTGGCGACGCCGTGTTCGGCGCCATTCCTGGGAACCGCCGTGGGCTTCGCTCTGTCGCGCGGTCCGGCTGAAATTCTTTGGGTTTTCGCCGCCCTGGGCGTTGGGTTGGCGTTGCCGTATCTGGCGGTGGCGGCGGTGCCGGTGCTGGCCACACGCCTGCCCCGTCCGGGTCCGTGGATGGTGCGTCTTCGGCAGGTCTTGGGCTTTGCGCTGGCGGCTACAGCCGTTTGGCTGATTACGGTGATCGCCGTGTTCTGGGCACGATTCCGGCGGGCGGGATCGCCTTTATGTTCATCCTGATCGTGTGTTTTCTGGGCGCGGCCAATCATTTCGGCGCGGATTTCAAGAAACCCGCGGGGGCGGCGGTGGCGGTTCTGTCCATCATGTCGCTGGCCGTGCCGGTGACCGCCGGTGGCGGGCACCCGGCGGGCGGAGATGCGACGGAGCTGTCGAAACTGTGGAAACCCTTCGATGAAGTCGCCATTCAGACCCACGTGGCCGATGGCAAAACGGTATTCGTCGATGTCACCGCCGACTGGTGCGTCACCTGTCAGGTCAACAAGGCGTTCATTCTGGGGCGCGATAGTGTGATGGCCCGCCTGAAGGCTCCCAACGTTGTCGCCATGCAGGCCGACTGGACCCGCCCCAGCGATGATATCGCACACTATCTGGCGGGCTTCGGGCGCTATGGCATCCCCTTTGACGTGGTTTACGGACCGGGCGCGCCAAAGGGCGTCGTGCTGCCCGAGTTGCTGTCCGAGGACGCCGTCATGGGTGCTTTCGCCAAGGCGGCCAAAAAACCCTAACTTTTTTCTGGAAACGTTCCAAACGATCCCTATCTAACGTCTGGGCGGCAAGCCCGATTTTATCAATTTTCGTTTTTGGAGGATTTCCTGCCATGACCATCAAAGTTGGCGATCGCGTTCCTGAAGCCGTGTTTCTCGTAATGGAAGAGGGTGAAATCAAGCCCGTCAGCAGCGCCGAATTGTTCGGCGGCAAAAAGGTCGCCCTGTTCGGCATCCCCGGCGCATTTACGCCGACCTGCTCGGCTTCCCACCTTCCGGGCTTTGTCAAAAACGCGGGCGCGTTGAAGGCCAAGGGTGTGGACACCATTGCCTGTGTGTCCGTCAACGACGTCTTCGTCATGAATGCCTGGGGCAAGGATCAGGGCGTCGGCGACGATGTTCTGATGCTGGCCGATGGCAGCGGCGACTTCGCCAAGGTTACCGGTCTGGTGTTCGATCTTTCGGAAAAAGGCCTGGGCGTGCGCAACCAGCGCTATTCCGCCGTCATCGACGACGGCGTCGTTTCAGAGTTCAATCTGGATGAACCCGGCGCCTTTGAAGTCTCCAGCGCCGAAATAATGCTGGAACAGCTTTAGGCTCTATTAATTCGATGGCTTATGCGAGACGGGGCCTGTTCGGCCTCGTTTTCGCGTTTTCCCGATCATTTTGACGCGACTAATCGTATTCGGCCGTCACGTTGATATAAAGTATTATGCTTCGAAAATCACCCGCGATTTTACTCAATAGCAACACTGAGTAATTTCCATCATCTGAGTGCGTGTTCCAATTCAATTCATCAATGGTTTTTTCCTGCAATGCCATAGAAATTCGTCTTCTAAATTTGTCATTTGCAAAAACATTATTTGATTTGTTGGAGCAAAACCTCATTATGTCATCAAGAGTTGGTCCATGACGTCTTTTCTTAACGCCATTTAACTCTTCCCACTTTCCGATTTTTTTTAGATGGTATGTCAGGCTCCACTCTATCAGCGAACGCAACAGCATCGATGCTGCCAATGGTAACTTATTGAGGTCCCTGCTAATTCGTCGTGTCTCTTTGCATAGTTGCATCAAACGTTCATCTTCAATTCTCTTGCACTGCAGTTTTTCGAAGAACTTTACAGGATCATGGCGAAAACGTGATTCTCCCTGAAGTTTCTCCGCCCGAGATTCAGCAGATGTGCCCCGTTTCTTTGCCGACTCAGGGGCGTGAACTGCCGTCGCCGACTCAGCTTGGGCAATGTCATCATCCAAGAAAGAGATTTGCGGACTTGCCCGTTTGTATTCTGGAAAGGCCGCCAAAAGGTATTGCTGAACATTTGAACTTTTGGTCACGCGGTGATCTTGTTGTTTTTTTTGCGCGAAAAGGCTGTGGAGAGCTATTTTTTTTATGATTTGGAACAATTCGTTATGGAAAGGAAAGTTTGGTTCACCATTGTCGAAAAACAATGGCTCCCCAAAATGTTGTTCAGTTATTGGTGATAGCACAACATAAAGGAAGGGTTCGTAGTCCAAATCGTGCGACCAGAGAAGCTCCCTTTCCATGGCGGTCCACTCCGAGAGAGTGTTTGCAAAATGGCATATCCGAAAACAGGTTGATAATTTTCGAATTTGTTTGGGGTCAAAATTCAAGTGTTCGGCAACGTCAAATACTGTGCTGCCTTCTTGTAATTTTCGATGGACGTATTTCATTATCGCCAGTGAAGACCAGGGCCTTCTAAGTGACGCGGCATGAAAATTCGCAACGACGGGATCGCTAATATCTCGAGTTGTCGCTATCTCAACTCGGACAATTTCAATGTTCTTTTGAGTGTTCGAATCAATTACGGGGATTTGCCGCATCAGGTCATCATCGGCGATCAAATTATTCTTGAGCAAAATTTGGCATGCACATACCCGGCGGTTGCCCTCAACCACGACAAGGTTTCCATTCTCAGGGAAGGCGATTATTGATTCTGCAGGAAACAATCCGCCGTATGCGGCTATCCTTGCCGCCAAACCGAGCACATCTTCTTTCTCAATCAAACGATTTCGAATTGCTGTTTGGGAGGCATTTTCGTCTAAATATATACGAGCGTTTTTTTGATCCAACGTTAATTCTAATGGAGAAACGTTCTCTACTGCCCACTGGCTTTTGTCCAGACGCATTTTCCACTCCCAGAATCACCATGCGAAGTATGGTCAATTATAGATTGTGAGATGCGCTTTGAAAATGGGGTAGGTTGGGAACCAGAAAACCTGAGTTTTTACCCGCTGCCCGGAATTCCGTTCCGGGCCAGCTCGTCCACCCGTTCGTTGTCCGCGTTTCCGGCGTGGCCCTTTACCCAAATCCATTCCACCTGATGGCGGGTAATAAGGTCGTCCAGTTGCTGCCATAGATCGACGTTTTTCACCGGTTTTTTGGCCGCCGTTTTCCAGCCGTTTTTCTTCCAGGCGTGAATCCACTTTGTAATGCCGTCGCGCACATAGGTGCTGTCGGTATGCAGGCGCACGGCGATGGGGCGCTCCAGCGCTTCCAAGGCGCGGATGGCCGCCGTCATTTCCATGCGGTTGTTGGTGGTCGCGGCTTCGCCGCCGTTCAGTTCCTTCTCGAGCCCGCGCCAGCGCAACAGAACGCCCCATCCGCCGGGACCGGGATTGCCGCTGCATGCCCCGTCGGTAAAGATTTCGACCGTCTTGTCCTTAGTTTTCTTGGGGGGCACAGGGCTTACTCCAATCCATACTCGCCGGGGCTTTTGACACCCTGATGGAAACGCAAAAGGCCAAAGAACTCCAGCGGGTCCTTCGGCGTGACCAGGGCGTCCTTCGGCGTGTTCACCCAATCGTACAGACGGGTCAGCACGAACCGCAGCGCGCTGCCCCGCGCCATCATGGGCAACGCCGCCATCTCGTCTGGCGAAAACTCCCGCACACGGCGGTAGGCGCGCAGCATTCGCCGCGCCTTGGTGGCGTTGAACTCTCCATCCGCCTCGAAACACCAGGCGTTCATGCAAACGGCCACGTCGTAGGCAAAGAAATCGTTGCAGGCAAAATAGAAATCGATCAGGCCCGAAAGTGCGGCGCCCCGGAAAAAGACGTTGTCCGGGAACAGGTCCGCGTGAATGACCCCGGCGGGCAGCTCCGTGGGCCAGTTGGCCTCAAGAAATGTCAGTTCGGATTCGAGTTCCGCCGTCAGGCCGGGGCGCACCAGATCGGCGTGGCCGCGCGAGGCCTGCAAAAGCGGCCTCCAGTCGCCGACCGTCAGGTCGTTGGGGCGGCGGATGGTAAAATCGGCTCCCGCCACATGCATGTTCGCCAAAGCTTCGCCAAGGGCGGCGCAATGGGCGGGGCCGGGCCGCTTGGGCCACATTCCCGGCAGAAACGACACCATCACCGCCGGACGGCCGCACAGTTCGCGCAGCACCTGTCCGTCATGGGTGCGCAGCGGGGTCGGGCAGGGAATTCCCTTGCCCGCCAGGTGTTCCATCAGGCCCAGATAAAAGGGCAGGTCGTCGCGCTTCACACGCTTTTCATAGAGGGTCAGGATAAACCGGTTTTGCTCGGTCTCGACCAGATAGTTGGTGTTTTCGATGCCTTCGGCGATGCCCTTGCACGACAGCACCTCGCCGATGCCGTAATCAGCGGCAAACGCGATCAGGTCTTCATCCGACACTTCCGTATAGACGGCCATCTGCTCTCCTCAATGGCCATCGTTTAAGGGGTGGCGGGCTTACTTGCAAGGGCCGGGTCGGGGCGAGCGCTGAGTTTGCGCGTTTCGCCGATTTTCATGATCCATATACGGTCATCGGCGATTTCCGCCTTCCGGCCTGCGGCCCGGAAGCCCTCGACCGGTTCCCAAAACCCTTCGCTGCCCAGTCCGATGGTTCCCCAATGCATGGCAATCAGGGTGTGGGCGTCCAGGTCCAGGCCGATTTGCAGGCACGTTTCCGGGATGCAGTGGTTGCCCTGCATGATCACGCGTGGGCGGAAGGCTCCCACCGAAAGAATTGCCGCGTCGAAGCCGCCCAGCTGATCACGAAGGGTTTTGTAGACGGGACCGTATTCGGCATCCCCGCCGAAGTAGACGCGCAGGCCGTTTGGCGCTTCGATGGCGTAGGCCGCCCAAAGGGTGTCGTTTTTGTCGAAGAAAGAACGTTTCGACCAATGAATGACGGGCATGGCCGTAATGGAAAGCCCCGCGGCCTGGGTTTTCTCCCTCCAGTCCAGTTCGACCACGCGCCCGTATCCGGTTTCGGAAAAATAGTGGCCCAGACCCAATGGCACGACGGCGGTAATATCTTCACGGTTGGGAAGCCGCGCAATGGTGTCCAGATCCAGATGGTCATAATGACTATGGGAAACGATCACGATGTCGATGGGCGGAAGGTCTTCAATGGCGATACCGGGGGCGGCGATACGTTGCGGACCGAGCGGGGCGATGGGCGAGGCGTATTGCGAGAACCACGGATCGGTCAAAACGACCTTGCCGTTCAGGCGCAAAAGCGCCGTCATGTGGCCGATCCAGGTTATGCTGTCGGCGCCGTTCATGGCCTTCAGGGAAGCCAACGCTTCTACCGGCGGAACAACATTGCCGGGGGGCGCTTCAAGCTCACCCAATCTGCCGAAAATGTGCTTGCCCAGCGCCGGAAGGCGTTCCCATGTCGAATACCCCTGGGGGCTGCCTTCGGGATTTCTGAAGCCCGAGGTGGTATGATGATAGGGCGCGCCTGCCTGATGTTCGGGTGTCGAGCACGCGGCGATAAGCGCTGCCGTGGCCAAAAGGACGACCGTGGAAATTTGCCCAAGCCTGCAAAGGAAACCCGCTTTTTGACGCATTCTGCCTCCTGACGACCTTTTGTTGATATTGCATATGCAGGTTTGTGCGGCCCGGATCAATGAACTCGTTCACACTTGCCCATGATGCCCTATTGCGTGGCATCGTTGAAAAACACATATTTCAGGCGAAACCATTTGAGTGAATGAAACCATGAAGAAAAACGCCAACGTTCGGCATATTTCCATTTGGAAGGCCGTGTGCGGCGCTTTTCTTGTTGCCAGTCTTGTTTCGCTTTCCGCTCCGCTTGAGGCCCGCGCGCCCACCGACCTTGGCAGTCGCAGTACCATTAAATCCGATCCCCTTGTGGAGCGCATCCAGAAAGCTCTTTCGACCCTGAAGCTTTATCGCGGAAGTATCCACGGCCGTATGAACGAGGCCACCCGCGACGCCATCCGCCGCTATCAAAAAAGCGCCGGTTTCGAGGTCAACGGCAGGGTGTCGGCGGAATTGGCCGATCATATGGAAACCGGCCGCAAGGTGGATTCGCTCTTGCAAAAACTGGAACGCACGCGCGAGGAAAACAGCGAAGCGGCGCGCCGCGCGCTGCTAAGCAACCCGGCCACCAAGGCGTTGATTGAAACCGATCCATCGGAGGCCGCCGATCCCACCCGCGATTTCTCCGCATGTTTTCAAAACCCTACGGTCGCGTGCCTGCTGGCCGAATCGTCCGAAAGCGCAAAGGCCGTCGCCAAGGACGAATTGCGCGATTGGGCGCTGGGCGAAATTCTGGTCGTTCAGGCGCGGGCCGGGCTGGCCGGCGCGGCCATGGGATCGGCGCGGCGCATTGGCGATCCGCGTCTGATCATGGTCGCCCTTCGCGATATTGCCGAAGCCATGGCCAAGGCCGGACGCGTGGCGGACGCGGTGGAGGCCGCATCCATTATTCCCGATCCCGAAAAACAGGCCGAAGCCTTTGCGGCTATCGCAGAAGCGCTTTTGCGCTGCGACGCCACCGTGCTTGCTGCGGCCCTTGAACAGTTGAACGAGGCCATTGGCCGGATCGGCAAAAGATCGCGGCGGGTGCCGCTGATATGCCGCAGGGCGGCAATCCTTGCGCAATCGGGCGCTGTCGAAGACGCCGAGCGGGAAATCGAGAGGGCCGAAACCCTGTCGCGAAACCTGGTCGGCAGGCTTGATCGCGAAACCGCTTCCCGCCATGTCGCCCTGGCGCTGGCCGAGATGGGAAAACCCGATCGCGCGCTTGAAGTTCTGGGAAAGGCCAAACGCGATGGCGATCACACGCCGGTTCTGGTGGCCGCCGCCAAAGCGCAGGCCGAAGCCGGCGAGCCGGACCGCGCATTGGAAACGGCTTCTGCGATTGAGACGGCCCGCTACCGGGCGGTCGTGTTAAGCCGTATTGCGCTGGCCGAAGCGAAAGCCGGGAACGCCGAGCGCGCGGCTGCGACCATCCGATCGGCCTACGAAAAGGTGGCGAAGATTGAGCTTCCCTTCGCCAGGGACTTCGCCAACAGCCGCATTTCGCTGGCATTGGCCAATATTTCCCGCCAGGCCCAGACCGGAGGATTCGCGCGTGCCATCCATAAAACGGGCGAAATTGCCGACAACCGCCTGCGTGCCCACACCCTTTGGGCGCTTGCCGCCGATCAGCGCCGCGCCGGTGACGAGGCGGGCGCGGCAGCCACTCGCGAACTGGCGCTCGTTGCGACGGCTGAAATGAAAAGTCCGTTCAGCCGGGTGTGGATGTTCGGTGATATCGGAATTCGTCACGCCGCCTTGAAGGAGACGCAATCCGGGTGGGCGGCGTTTGCCGACGGAATGAAACTGGCCTCGGAAATCCGCAACGCGTGGGCCAGGGCCCGCGCCTTCGGCCGTATGGCCGCGACCATGATAGAACTGACCGAACCGCCTTCGTGTCGGCCTCGTAATGCCGAGTGATCCTTGATATAAGGGCTGGGTTGAAACGCTGTGCGCGGGAGCGGGGAAGTTAATGGCTAATCGAGTTGGGTGGGTTTCGGGTCTGGCCGCGGCGGCCTTTTTCGCCTCGGCATGCACCATGCTGGAAAGCGAGCCGGCCCCGCCGTGCCCGAACGTTTCGGTAATCAACGATTTGGCGAAGATCACGAAATTCCTTCCCGGAGTCGGCCGCGACCTGATTGATGTCGTCTACGAGGGAGAGGTCCTGAATCCCACCGGAATGTGCGAATACGATGTTGACGACGACACGGGCGAAGGGAACCTCGCCGTTGAACTCCTGGTAACCATGGAATTGGCCCGGGGACCGGCCAATAAGGATCGCAAGGCCGAGGTTGCCTACTTCGTCGGCATCACCGATTCGGAACGCCGAATCCTCCAAAAAAAGGATTTTTCCGGCGTCGTTGCTTTCCCCGGCAACAAAAACCGGCTTCGATGGACCGACGAACCCGTCTATCTGAGTATTCCGCTAAAAGGCGGGAAAACCGGGACAGACTTTAATATTTACGTTGGTTTCGGCGTTACGCCCGACCAGTTGAAGTTTAATCGCAAGCAAATTGAAGATACCCGGCGCAAGTGACACGTCGTCGTGGTTGACGTTGGGCGGCAACTCAATAAACTACGAGGTGTTACGACGACATCTTTTGTGGGAGAGAACGGCGGGGCCATCGGCCCGCAGTCGTCGCCGAAGGAGCAACCGCCCCGGAAACTCTCAGGCAAACGGACCGCAGAAGAGACCAAACTCTGGAGAGTGGACGGCCGCTTTGGACGGCAATATGTCCCACCGAAGATGTAACCCCGCTTGCGGGCGGGGGAATCTTTCAGGTTCCAGGACAGAGGGGGCATCGTGTTAGCGGTCGAGCCTGAGGAGGTACGATGACCGATGCCCAATCTTGCGACCTGAAGCGCACCCCGCTTTATTCGCTTCATCTTGAACTGGGCGGCAAAATGGTGCCGTTCGCCGGTTATGAAATGCCTGTCCAGTACGAGGGTATTCTGGCCGAACATCTGCATGCGCGAGATCAAGCCGTGTTGTTTGACGTCTCGCACATGGGGCAGGCCCGGCTGACGGGTGAAAATCCCGGCAAGGCACTGGAAACCCTGGTCCCGGGTGCAATTTACGATCTTCCCGACGGCAAGATGCGTTACACCGTTCTGCTCAACGAGTTGGGCGGCATCCTCGACGATTTGATGGTGACGCAACGCGGCGACCACTTGTTCTTGGTGGTTAACGCGGCATGCAAGGACGATGACTTCCCGTTTATTGCCGAACGGCTCAAGGGCCAGGCCGATCTGGAAATCCTTCCCGACCGCGCCCTAATGGCGTTGCAGGGGCCGACGGCGGCGGCCGCGCTGGCCCGCCTTGCTCCCGAATGCGCCCATATGGCTTTCATGACGGCACGGCCCCTGGCCGTGAACGGGATTGATTGCGAGGCCACGCGTTCGGGCTACACCGGCGAAGACGGCTACGAAATTTCGGTCGCGGCGGATCGGGCCGAGGATCTGGCCCGCGCCCTTTTGGATCAGCCGGGCGTCAAACCGGCGGGACTGGGCGCGCGCGATTCGCTGCGTCTTGAGGCGGGCCTGAGCCTGTACGGCAGCGATATCGACGAAACCACCACCCCCATCGAGGCCTCGCTTGGATGGATCGTCAACAAGCGCCGCCGCGAGGAAGCCGGCTTCCCCGGCGCCGACACCATCCTCGGGCAAATTGCCGAAGGCCCGGCGCGCAGGATTGTGGGCATCAAACCCGATGGCAAAGCGCCTGCCCGCGCGCACACCGAAATTCAGGACGGTGCGGGAAACACCATCGGCGAAATTACCAGCGGCGGTTACGGCCCCAGCGTCGGCGGCCCGGTCGCCATGGGGTACGTTAAAACCGAATTCGCCAAACCCGATACACCGTTGCAGTTGATCGTGCGCGGGCGCGCCCTGCCCGCCCGCGTCATCAAACTGCCGTTTACGCAACATCGTTACTACAGGGGCTAGGAAGGAAACTATTATGGCTGACGTCAAATACACCAAAGAACACGAATGGGTGCGCGTCGAAGGTGATATCGGCACCATCGGAATCACGGACCACGCCCAGGAACAATTGGGTGATATGGTTTTCATCGAACTTCCCGATGTCGGCAAAACCGTCGATCAGGGTGACGAAATCGCGGTGATCGAGTCTGTGAAGGCGGCGAGCGAGGTTTACGCGCCCATCGGCGGCGAAGTGGTTGAGGTTAACGAAGCCCTTGGTGACGAGCCGGCCAAGGTTAATTCCGATCCCATGGGCGAGGGCTGGATTTTCAAGATCAAAATTGCCGATTCCGCGCAGCTTGACGGGTTGCTTGACGAAGCCGCCTACAAAGAACTTGCCGAGGGTGATGCCTGATGCGTTATCTGCCCCTGAGCGCCGATGACCGCGGCCAGATGCTGGCGGCGATCGGTGTTGATTCCGTCGATGATCTCTACCGCGATGTGCCCGCGGGCGGGCGGCTGACATCGCCCATCGAGCTGCCGGGCCATACCGGTGAGATCGAGGTGGAGCGGGCGCTGACATCCATGGCCGCCAGGAACACTCCGGCGGGAGGCGCGCCGTCATTCCTGGGGGGCGGTATCTATCGGCACTTTGTTCCGGCGGCGGTTGATCATCTGATCCAGCGCGGTGAATTTCTGACCGCCTATACGCCGTACCAGCCCGAAGTTTCGCAAGGCACGCTGCAATACCTGTTTGAATTCCAGACCCAGGTTGCGCTGCTGACGGGCTGCGACGTGGCCAACGCGTCCATGTACGACGGGGCCACGGCATGCGCCGAGGCGGTCATTATGGCGGGGCGTATCACCAAGCGAAAAAAGGCGGTTGTGTCGGGCGCGCTGCATCCTCATTACGCCGCTGTAACGGCGACCAGTACGGAATTTCTGGGCCTCGAACTCGTCACGCCCAATCCCGATTTGACGGGCGAGGAAGACCTGTCCGCCATGATAGGCGGCGATACGGCCTGCGTTGTCGTGCAGAACCCGGATTTCTTCGGGCGGGTGCGCGATCTGACGGCCCTGGCCGATGCCTGTCACGCGCAGGGCGCGTTGCTGGTGGTCGTGGTGACCGAAATTGTGGCGCTGGGCCTGATCAAGTCGCCCGGCGAAATGGGCGCCGATATCGTTGCCGGGGAAGGTCAGTCGCTGGGCAATGCGCTGAATTTCGGCGGCCCCACGGTGGGCCTTATGGCGACGCGCCAGAAATTTGTCCGTCAGCTTCCCGGACGGCTGGTCGGCCAGACCACCGACGTTGACGGCCAGCGCGGCTTCGTGCTGACGCTTTCGACGCGCGAGCAGCACATCCGGCGCGACAAGGCGACCAGCAACATCTGCACAAATTCCGGACTTTGCGCCCTGGCCTTTACCATTCATCTGACCATGCTGGGCGAGGTGGGCTTGCGCAAGATGGCTGCGCTGAACCACGCGGGCGCGATGCGTCTTGCCGAACGGCTTGCGGGCATGGCCGGTGTCGAGGTTTTGAACGAAAGCTTCTTCAACGAGTTCACCGTGCGCTTGTCGAAACCTGCCTCGGGCGTTGTCGATGCATTGGCCGAAAAAGGCGTGTTTGCGGGGGTGCCGGTATCGCGGCTGCTTCCTGACGCCGAGCAGCTTTTGCTGGTGGCGGTTACCGAACTTAATTCCGATGACGATATGGACCGGCTCGTGAATGAGCTGGAGGAGGCCCTGCGATGAGCGCGCCTGAAACATATACGGGCAATCGCGGCCTTCAGATGGAAGAGCCGCTGATCTTTGAAGCCGATTCCCCCGGCCTTTGCGGGGTTGATTTTCCAGACGCCGATATAACCTCGGACCGCCTTGGCGGCGTTAAGCGCGAAGGCGACATCGGCCTGCCCGGAATGGCGGAACCGCAAGTGGTGCGGCACTATTTGCGGCTGAGCCAGAAAAACTATTCCATCGACGCCGGGTTTTACCCGTTGGGTTCGTGCACCATGAAGCATAACCCGCGCCTTAACGAAAAGCTGGCCCGCCTGCCGGGTTTTGCCGGGCTTCATCCGTTGCAGCCCGAAACCACCACGCAGGGCGCGTTGGAACTGATCGACGCGACGGCGCACTGGCTGTCGGTGCTGACCGGCTTGCCCGGTGTTGCCATGTCGCCCGCCGCGGGCGCGCATGGCGAGTTTGCCGGCTTGATGACCATCCGCGCCGCCCTTGAAGACCGGGGGGATGCGCGCAAGCGCGTATTGGTTCCGGAATCCGCCCATGGCACCAATCCGGCCAGTGCGCACGCCTGCGGTTATGCGGTCGAATCCATCCCGGCCAACGATCGCGGACGGGTCGATTTAGACGCCTTTCGCGCGGCCCTCGATACCGATGTCGCCGCCTTGATGCTGACCAATCCCAACACCTGCGGCCTGTTTGAGGACGAGATCATCGAGATCGCCGAAGCGGTCCACGAGGCGGGCGCGTTTTTCTATTGCGACGGGGCCAACTTCAATGCCATCGTCGGCCGTGTCCGGCCGGGCGACCTTGGTATCGACTGCATGCATATCAACCTGCACAAAACGTTCTCGACGCCGCACGGCGGCGGCGGCCCGGGCAGCGGTCCGGTGGTTCTGTCCGAAGCCCTGACGCCGTATGCGCCGGTTCCTTATGTTGTGCGCGACGGCAATCGCTTCCGCCTGATCGAGGACGAGGGCGCGTCGGATGCCAAACCCTTTGGCCGCATCAAGGGGTTCCACGGGCAATTCGGCGTGTTCGTGCGCGCGTTGGCCTACATGATGAGCCTGGGCGCGGACGGCCTGAAGCAGGTCGCCGAAGATGCCGTGCTGAATGCCAACTACCTGATGGCCAGCTTGGAAGATGTGTTAAGCGCGCCCTTTGCCGGGCCGTGTATGCATGAAGTTCTGTTCGATGACCGGTTTTTGGCCGATAGCGGCGTTTCCACGCTGGATTTCGCCAAGGCCATGATCGACGAGGGTTTCCACCCCATGACCATGTACTTCCCGCTGGTCGTTCACGGCGCCTTGTTGATGGAACCGACCGAGACCGAAAGCAAGGCCGCGCTGGACAGCTTCATCGGCACCGTGCGCAGCCTGGCGGAGAAGGCCAAGGCCGGTGATGCGGAGCTTTTCCATGAAGCCCCGCACCTGACGCCGCGAAGGCGACTGGACGAAACGGCGGCCGCGCGCAAACCGGTCTTGCGCTGGCTGCCGCCTGAGGACTGATTTTCAGTATTTAGGCCAGTATTAAAGAATACCGTCGTCGTCGCCGAAATCGCCGTTGCCGAAGTCGACGGCGGTGTCGTCCATGCCTTCCTCGGCACTGCCAAACAGCGTCTCGACGTAGGCGAATTCCTTACGCAGGCCGCGCCGTCCGCGCAGCTTTTCCTGGGCGGCGTCGGGCAGGTCGGTGAACATGAACGTTCCGTTTTCGATGAGCGTGTCGACAAGATCTTCCAGCACACGCACAAGGCTTAAATCCGAGGATATCCAATCACGCCGCACGCCATAATCGAGCAGCACGTCGTAAAGGAAATTGCTTAGTTCCGGGTCGCGGGAATCGACCTCTTCAAGGCCTTCTTGCATCGGCTGATGAAAGACGCCAACGATTTCCCCGCTTTCTTCATCACGCTTCACAAAGGCCATGGCCGGCAAACTCCCCTGGAATTTAACCCGACCCAACCTTTTGACCTATTTTCTTTAAGAAATTGACAACGCCCGGCGTGTTCAGCGTGTTCAGCGCGCTTTTTTCAGCCGCCGTTCGCTGGGCAGGGTCATCGCCGTTATTGCCCCGAATGCGGCAATTCCCATAAGCCCGTAGAACAGCCAGTCGAAAGCGCCGGTCGCATCGAAAACCCATGCTATGGCCGGGACCGAAGCCGAACTGACCACAATGGCCGCCAGAAAACGCGCGCCGTAGGCTCGCGCGTGCCATGCGGGCGGCACGTAATGGGCGACCAGACTGTCGACCACGGGCTGAAGGCCCAGGGTAAACACGACCATCAAAATGGCGATGGCGAACAGCGGCATTTCCCATGCCCGCGCCGCCATGAGTGTGATCGGAATCTGCACGGCCAGAGCCAGGGCCAGAAGGCGCTTCATGGAGAAGCGGTCTGACAGAAGCCCGCCGCCGTATTGCGCGGCGGCGCCGAAAACGAAGATGGCCGCCGCCATCATCCCGACTGCCGACAAGGACCCTTCCAGGAAGGTGAGGCGCTGCTCAAACACTTTGGGAATGGCGATGGTTTCCGTTTGATACAGAAAGCCCACGCAGACGCCCGCAACGACGATGGCGATGAACACCGGCAAAACGGACCCGCCGTTGCCGCCGTTTTCCGCCTGCCTGCCCTCCGTTTTCGCGACGGGGGTAATCTCGCGGACGAACCAAACGAATGCCAGGCCGACAGCAATGCCAAACACACCCGGAACGATAAACGCCGCGCGCCAGCCATAAGCCGCCGTCAGCAATCCTGCGACAAAAGGCCCCGCAGCGATGCCCAATCCACCGAAAATTCCGTTTATTCCCAGATCACGGCCCCTGCGGGTGGCGTAGCGCACGACCACGGCGGTGGCGACCGGATGATAAATGGAGGCGAACAGGCCGATGGCCGCCAATCCCAGCGCCAGTTGCAGCGGGCTTTGCGCCAGTCCCGTGGCAATGGACGAAGCGCCCAGGCCGAAAAACATGATGATTAACGTACCGCGCGCGCTCCAGCGGTCCCCCAGCCACCCGGCGGGAATTGCGCCCGCGCCGAACAGAATGACCGACGGCAGCATCAGCGGGATCAGCTCGGCGAATTCCATGCCGAAATCACTCCCCATGGCCAGAACGGCGGTGGGAAAAATCAGCATAAACAGATGGTCTAGACTGTGACCGATGAAGGAAAACAGAAGGACCGGATGAATGAATGGGCGTGGCATGGTGCGCCATCTTACCCCATAATTCCCCCGTGGATAGAAACAAACATCAGATACCCGTAAGCCGTTTCCCGAAATCCTGCCTGCCTGTGCGCGAGGCGGTTAACCTTATGGGGCGCAGCCGGTTCGCAAACGTCTGGGCTCCTTTTTGTCCGATCTGTTTCAACCGCGCATTGGGAACCGGGCCGGACGTCGCCATCCAAAGGGAAAAAGCGAAGTATACGCTGGGTGTCCTGATCGGGCCTGGGCTTCTTGTGGCGAGCTCGATCTTTTTTTACGTGATGATCGACCGGGTGCTGATCCAGTATGTGCCGGCGCTTACGGCGTTCTATGGGCTGGCGCTGGCGTGCGGCCTTGTGCTGTCGGCTTATGGAGTGTGGTCGGGCTGGTCCGTCGGCACGGCTTATTCCACCGGCACCCGTTGCCGGGAGATGCCGCGGTAAATGCGTGGCGGTCGGTCAGCGCTGAACTGGAGCAACGGGCGTGCGACGGGTCCTTGCGGGTGTTCGCCCTTAGCATGGATGGCGAACTGCACCGTGTTTCCAAGGAGCTTCTGGATCCCCGGACCATCCGCCGGGCTATTTGCGGTGACGATGAAAACGCTGTCTGGGCGGTTTTGCGCGCGCGGCTGAAACTGCGCAACGCGCCGTCCGGTGAATTCGTGGTGGCGCGGGCGGATATCGGCAGGCTTACAGAGCCCCTTCCTTCGGGGAACGAAACGGTTTAGCGTCGGCGTTGGCGAGAACAAGGGAGGCGCGCAGCCCATGAGTAGACCATCCTGGGACGAATATTTCCTGGAAATGATCGATACCGTGGCCAAACGGGCGACCTGCGATAGGGGCCGCAGCGGCTGCGTGATCGTCAGGGATAACCGCATCCTCACCAGCGGCTACGTGGGTTCGCCGCCGGGTCTGGATCATTGCGACGAGGTCGGTCACCTGATGAAAAAGG